>CAZIJQ010000008.1:0-58103 GCA_964539785.1 uncultured bacterium
TGAAGATGCCGGCTACCCGCGGCAGGACGAAAAGACCCCGTGAACCTTTACTACAACCTGGTATTGGATTCTGGTTCTGCATGTGTAGGATAGGTGGGAGGCTTTGAAGCTTCGACGCTAGTCGGAGTGGAGCCAATCTTGAAATACCACCCTTGTATTGCTTGGATTCTAATTCCGACCCTTGAATCAGGGCGGAAGACATTGTCAGGTGGGTAGTTTGACTGGGGCGGTCTCCTCCTAAAAGGTAACGGAGGAGCCCAAAGGTTCCCTCAGCACGGTCGGTAATCGTGCGTAGAGCGCAAAGGCATAAGGGAGCTTGACTGTGAGGTCGACGGACCGAGCAGGTACGAAAGTAGGGCTTAGTGATCTGGTGGTTCCGCATGGAAGGGCCATCACTCAACGGATAAAAGGTACTCCGGGGATAACAGGCTTATCTCCCCCAAGAGTTCATATCGACGGGGAGGTTTGGCACCTCGATGTCGGCTCATCACATCCTGGGGCTGGAGAAGGTCCCAAGGGTTGGGCTGTTCGCCCATTAAAGTGGTACGTGAGCTGGGTTTAGAACGTCGTGAGACAGTTCGGTCTCTATCCGCCGTGGGCACAGGAGATTTGAGGAAGGCTGCTTCTAGTACGAGAGGACCGAAGTGGACGAACCTCTGGTGCACCAGTTGTCCTATCAAGGGCATCGCTGGGTAGCTATGTTCGGTCAGGATAAGCGCTGAAAGCATATAAGCGCGAAACCTTTTCCAAGATTAGATCTCCCTACCGTAAGGTAATAAGGCTCGTTGTAGACTACAACGTTGATAGGCCACAGGTGTAAGTACAGCAATGTATTCAGCCGAGTGGTACTAATAAGCCGAATGGCTTTACCAAAATATTATTTTTAGCGAATTCTACCTCATCAATCCCAAAGATTTCACCCGGTGATTATGGCGTAGGGGACACACCCGTTTCCATTTCGAACACGGAAGTTAAGCCCTACTGCGCCGATGGTACTGCGCGGGAAACCAGCGTGGGAGAGTAGGTCATTGCCGGGTAACTTTCAAAAGGGCTATCATTTGATGGCCCTTTTTTATTTATATACACTTATAATTGTAATATTTATTTGTGATGTGGGTGTTTGCCAAATATATATATATTCTTTATATTGATTATACTTAGTGCTTAAGCTAAATTGAACCTTGGAGGTAAACGCTTAATGATATTAAGTCAGCATAAAACAGGTACAACCAAAATAATACTACTGCTATTTATATTATTACCGATAATCAGTTTCGGTCAGCAGGTAGAAGTTCGCCTGGATCCACCGGACGATTCGGGATTTATAGAATATGTCGCCTATTATTTATCGGGTTTTGATATACAGGCAGGTACATCAAATTTTGAATTTTTTAAGTATCGTCTGGTATCCAATAGGTATCCGGCTGATGTCCAAATTGAATTTACCCTGCAAGCCCGCTCACCATCTTTGGGGATTCCGAATGCGGAACAAATCATGCGAGTTGAAACCAATCGCTTTAGAATGCCCAGCCATCCAATACAACTGAATAATCGCGATCTATCAAATAATACATCTTTTCTCTACGATCAAGCAAATCCACCAAACGCTATTCCGGTACATGTTTCAACTTTTATGGATGCACCCAAAATGGACGCCTACATCAGTTCAATTATTACCAGTGGCAAGATAGTGGATGGAGATTATATTTTTACCATAAAAGTGCGATCAGGCAGTCCCGGATCATCCCTTTCATCAATTCATGAAATTACCAAAACAATCCGGGTTCAATCACCCACTTCAATTCAGCTCCAGTCACCGGGAGGGGCTCTGGCCGATACGGTCCAGAATGTTATCTATACAACCTATCCCCTATTTATGTGGAATACCGATCATTGTAATACCTGTCAATATTTTATCCGGGTGGCTGAATTTGACCGTAGCCGGCATTCATCACTTTCTGAAGCAATTGAAGATGAAACCATGTTGCCATTAGTCCAATCGATGGAATGGGCTCCAACAGATGTTGCGAATAGTTATCAATATCCTCCATCAGGAACCAGACCACTGATAACAGGTCGGGTTTACGTATGGCAAGCGCGTAAGACTTTCCTTACCACTGCGGGAACCGAAGATATTCTATCGTCAATCTATGCATTCAAAATTGGCGATGTATCTGCACCCAGCAGCATGCAGGTAGCATTACATCCGCTGCTACAATCCCTGGCAGGTTCACTGAGCAATTCCCAGTACGAGTCCTTCTTTGGAATTGGGGGTGCATTGCACGAATTTATTCCCGAAGGGCCTTACTGGTTGAATGATAACACCATCAATGAAAACAGTGTCAATTATATTCTATCCCAAATTGCCAATAATAATGTAACCGTAACCGGGGTGAGAATAGAATGAAAATGAAAAACGCATTCCCGGTCACAACACTGGTAGCATTGTTCCTGATCTTCGATTTATTGATTGCTGCTGGAAGAGTCGCAGTGACGACAAAAGCAACCGGCGAAGTGGAATTAATACGTGCTAAAAAAGCCGCCACCCAATTGAAACCTGGGACGGTTCTGGAAGACGGCGATAAGATAAAAACCGGATCAAATGGGTATACAGCATTGATTTTTATTGATGACAAATCGATCTTAAAAATCAAAGGTAATACTGAACTTGAAATCACAGGAAAGCGACTGGATGCCAATATTTCAAAAAAGATAAATATGGACCGGGGAACGCTAAGAGCTCAAGTAACAAAACAGACGAAAAGTGATTTTGTTATTCAGACTCCAACATCTGTTGCTTCGGTAAAAGGAACTGATTTCTGGATGATCTCTGATCCAATTAACGGCGACCAGTTGATCGGATTGGAAGGTGTTGTTTCTTTCGCTAATTTAATTAGTGGTATCAGTATGGATATTGGTGGTGGATTCACAGGCGTATCGCTGACTGATGGAAGTCTTGACTCAGATGTTACCATTCCGGATGTCATCCCGGATGATCCCGATGAAGATACCGACAAAACAGAAAAATCTGAGTTGAAAATCCAATTTCAGGGTCCGGATGGGTCAATAAAAACCCTGATTATTGAATATCAATAGAACTTTTATTCAGCGAACAAAACTGCTAAACTTATTGTTGTGATCAGCAGTTATAAAATTCTGATAAGCCCTGTCTTGGGAATTTTGTTGGGATTACTCCTTTCTGAAATTTCAGCGCAACCATCCGCCAGCCCGATCCTCTACCATGTTCCTCCCATCGAAGCCAAAGATAATGAAGATCTGGAAATTACCGTCGGCTTATTACAAGATATTTCGGTTGTAGATGTAACCTTGTTTTATCGAACTGCCCATTCCAGTAGTTATCATGAAAAATTGATGAACTACCGCGGTGGGGTTTGGAAAGGGATAATACCGGCTCAGGAACTATCACCGGAAGGTTTGGAGTATCTTATTGTTTTAAGATCCCTGAATACTGAATATTATGCAACTCCGTCAGAAAATCCCTTTGAAACGCCTCATTTCGTTCCCGTTATCCCGGCGGGGGTGGGTGGTAGATATTTTCCGGGGTCGACTAAAATAGCTGCTACACAAATGGTTGATGCCGATATATTGATACTCTCCCCTCAACCAGGAGAATTGCTGAACCCTGAGGACGTTGTAGTGGCATTATCGCTTTTCAATGCTCCAAATATCGACACCGGCAGCGTAAAGATTGTTATCGATGGTGACGATTACACCGCATCAGCGTTTATATCGCCAGAGATAATAAGTCTCCATCCGGAGGAGATATTTCCGGGATTGCATTCTGTCACGATCACAATGTCGACAGTATATGGGATGAGTGTAAAACCTGTCATTTGGAGTTTTGGAACGACCACCGGACATATTAATATTGATGAACAGATTACCTATTCCGGGGAAGTAACCAGTCGCATATCCAGCGACCGGATTGAAGGGCAGGCACTGAATGTTGGTGAGTTGACGGCAAAAGCCGAAGCGGGCGTGAGCTGGGTGAAAGCTAAAGCAGTGGTGCGAATTACTAGCCGTGAATCTGAATATTTGCAACCGATGAATCGATATTCGACTGATATTTCAATCGGTGATTATCTTACGGTCAATGCCGGCGATTTCTTTCCAACCCACGCAGCAATGGTATTGGATGGCAAAAGAATACGTGGTGTTGGTGTCGATTTAAATTTACCCTGGCTACGATTTCAGGCAGCCAGTGGTGTTATCAATCGTGCCGTGCAACATCGCAATCGGATCGATGAAGGATATTACTTAGCAGATGTCACATTAGATTCCACCGGACATTACACCTATCAGTTAGAGCGGACGGGATATACTTTCGCACGGAAACTGAGCGCTTATAGGCTATCAGTAAAATTTTTATCTCGATATCAAGTTGGGTTGTCATTGTTAAAGTCAAAAGATGTCATCAAGAGTGTTGATAGATTGGTATCCGGCGCGACTTTCACTATCGACAGTTCAAATACTGATGGCTTATCCAGCATTCCATACGATAACTACCAATACGATAAATTCAGATCGGCATTATCCACCTATGGTGGTACATTAGAATTCGCTGATAAAAACTGGAGCGGCAATAAACCAGGAGAAAATCTGGTGGTCGGTTTTGAATATTCAAGTTCCCATGATAATCAGCGATTGAGAATTAACGCCAATTGGAATTTCAGTCTGGAAAACCAGGATATTTGGGATGGGACTATGAGTCGCACCCAGATGGATACCATGCTGGATGATAGTCTGGATGGTTTGATTGGTGTGTCATATGATCAGTATGGTTTGGTAGTTGGATCACCCATAATGATCGATACATCCAAAATTCCGGACCCACTCAAATACAGCCAGTTTTTGACCATTAATATTCATATGGTTCCCCTGTTACCACTGGATTATACGGCATTTGAGAAACGACCAATTCGGTCAATTATGAATATGCCATCAACAGCCTATAATATCCGGGTAAGAGGATACTATTTCAAAAATAATCTCAGCGCCGAATATCGACAGACAGGACCCGTTTACAAGTCTTATGGTAATCCGTATCTGATGAATAATGTCCGTGAGTTTATTCTTTCTGACCGGATTCTTATGCTGGATAATAAACTGCTGGTTAACAGTAGTTATAAATACCAAAGCAATAATATTCTAGCGACGACTGTGAATCCGGTTCGAACGGGTACTTTACATGCTAATGTTACTCTGGCTCCAGGTCCCCAGGTTCCTTCGTTTACGATGAATTTTCAGTCAATAACTAAAAATAATTCTGCCACCGATCTGGATACTATTAATGGGCAACTCATTGACCCACGGGAAAGTACGCTAACCAGAAACTCGCTGCTTTCGGTCAATTTTCCCTTCATTACCAAGTCAGTAAATAATAATCTGGTAATTAATCGTTATCAGGTTAATAATTTTGATTTATTGGCAGAAGAACGACAGTATACTTCAGTTTTCAGTGGCACGAATTCACAAGCCACATCGCTTAGCCTCAGTTCTTATTTTACTGATATTGCTCTGAAAACCGTCATCAATCTGAGCCAGACTGAGGTACAAACTTCCAATGCAGTAAATAATTGGACAGTGATAGGATTCCAGGCTATTTATCCGCTGCTTGAAGAAAGAGCTCAAATGACTGTTGCCCTGAATTATTTAAAAAGTTCCGGATATACTTTGATCAATGTCTATAATAATCAGTTGGGATTTGACTATAAAATACTTGATAATTTGATGCTCAACTGTACAACGCTGATTCAATTGTCACAATCATCAGATTGGAAAACTGATGGAATTGATAATGATAATAACGGAAAAACGGACGAATTTCTGGAATCGATTGAGATAAATTCATCTACTTTCAACCTGGCAATTAACTATCGGTTTTAATCATGATTGATAAATTAAAAAAAATATTTGGACAAAGTTTAGCCGGAATTCTAATAACTATCGGTACAATAATAGTGGTTGCTTTTTTACACTGGTTGGGTGCGTTTGACGCCCTTGAATTGAAGTTATATGATTACCGGTTCCATTCCGTACGTGGCCCCCTTACCGGTTGGGCAGCTCGTGATTCCACTTTTATCAAGCTGGGGACCGATATAGTCCTGGTAGACGTTGATGATGAAGCCTGGCGGTTGATGCCGGAACAATGGCCTTATCCCAGAGGAACAATCTGGGCTAACGTCGTCAGGAATTTATCTCAGGCAGGCGCACGTGTTATTGCATTTGATGTTCAGTTTGATGCACCCGAGGCTAAATCGGAATATGTAAAAGGTTATGCCGTTGATTTAAGGGAGCATGGCTATCAAGTACCAGTCCCTGCGCATGGTGACGAATTGTTTGGGGCTGCAATCGCCGAAGCAATTGCCAATGGGACGGAAATCGTGATTAACGCTAAGATGGCAACGGAGCCATCGCGTTTCCCTCCGCAATATATTTCGATGCCGGTGGAAGCATTGCTGAGAGGCAATCCGGAAACCGGTTTAATCAATGATTTTCTGGATGAGGATGGCTTTGCCCGGCGCTATTCACTGGCCGGTTATTTGGATCATGAGCCCAATCGAGCCTATCTGACTTTAGGGTTGAAATGTGTTAAAGTATTTGAAGGAATTGCCGATTCGGTAGTACCGGTACATGACTTTGAAAATAACATTTGGCGCTATGGCCCCAAAACTATCAAAGTCTTAAGCAGAAGCAATACCTTTCTAACCAATTTTTATGGTCCGGCATCAGGCCATAAATTGCGGGATAGTAAGATACCAAAATGGGGTACTTACGCACATTATTCTTTGGCCTATATTATTGATACGGAAGAGATAACATTGCGTGAACCGATGGAGGATATCGATTGGATGGATCAATTTCTTCCGGGTAAAATCCCTGAATGGATCACAGCAATAGAGGATTCGACTGAGCGGCAGGAGATGATGGAAGTAATGGGACTCGGCGGTGATTTTGATATCACGCAATCACCATTTTATGATAAAATTGTGCTGATTGGTGTTTCAGTGGAAACGGTACATGATGTGAAATCCACACCATTTTATAATTATCTGGGAATTCCCCAGCTAATGCCGGGAGTCGAAACCCATGCCAATGCTATTCAAACTATGTTGCATAATAATTATATTAGTGTTTTGGGAAGTCGTTTAGTAGATGTCTTTGGTTTTGGGTACCCTGTGAGCCATATTTGGTTGATAGTCCTGATTTGTTTCCTCACATTTATTACTATTGCTTTTGTCAACCCCGTAATTGCCGGAATTCTGGTACTAATCGAAGCGATTGTTTATTTTTCTATTGCTTGTGGATTATTTGTGGCTGATCAATTCTGGCTGGTAAAGATACTGTTTTCAAAAATTTTACCGACGTCTTTCATACAGAATAACCCGGATTGGTTCTCGATTGGTTTACCGGGAATTGGTGAAAGTATGATGGTGCCAATCGCGCTGCCAATCGCTGCTTTTGCTTTAACCTATACCAGTAATGTTATCTACAAATTTCTCAATGAGCAAAAAGATAAGAAATTTCTCAAGAATACTTTTGGAACCTATATTTCTCCTGAACTTATCGATCAGATGTATGAAGACAAAAAGGAGCCAAAACTTGGCGGTGATGTTGGTTACCACACAGCATTTTTCTCTGATATTCAGAGTTTCTCATCTTTTTCAGAAGTACTTGAACCGAAAAAAATGGTTAGTCTGATGAATGAGTACCTTACCGAAATGACGACAGTTTTACTTAATCGGCAGGGAACTCTTGATAAATACATTGGTGATTCAATCGTGGCTTTTTACGGCTCGCCAATGCCGGTTGAAAATCATGAATATCAGGCTTGCATGACCGCCCTCGAGATGGAGCAGGAACTGGCCGTATTGCGGGCTAAGTGGGATTCGGAAGAAGGCTGGCCTGAAATTGTTCACAATATGCAGCACCGCATCGGGTTGGGATCAGGTAATATTGTAACCGGTAATATGGGATCGACCATGCGGATGAATTATACAATGATGGGTGATACTGTGAACATCGCCTCACGGCTTGAGTCATCTGCCAAACAATACGGAGTCTATATCCAGGTTATGGACGCAACTCAGAAAGCTGTGGCCGATCAGTTTGAATGGCGTTTCCTGGACTTTGTGCGGGTCAAGGGTAAAAGTGTACCTGTTAAAGTTTATGAATTGCTGGCCGAGAAGGACAAAATAGATCCGACTCTGGCGGCTACTGTGGAAGCATTTCATGCCGCTCAGCGTCTGTATCTAGACCAGGATTGGAAGAAAGCCATTAAAGCGTTTCGGGAAGCTGAAGCAATGGAAGATATGTTCCCGGGCCGCAACACCAATCCATCCGCCATTTATATTCCCCGTTGTGAACATATGAAGAATAACCCACCCGGCAAGGATTGGGATGGAACTTGGACTCTTACTGCAAAATAGCTGATTATTGTGATGTCAATCACCACTCGGTTGGATGTATTAAATTAGGTTCATAATATCAACTGATTTAAATATGCTGAGTCAGATAAAACATAGTATTTTGCCGATTGGCAGCCTCCTGACACTAGTTATGGTTCTGGCAGCTTGTGGGGATATTTTTGGCGATGTAGAAAATCTCTTTGATCCCGATAGTCCTGATTTTTCGCCTCCCCAGACTTTAATTGAAATTGGACCGGCTGAAGGTGCCACACTGGATACCAGTGGTGTGACTTTTGCCTGGCGGCATGCAAATAGCAATTATTGGCCAGACACGACCGATACGGCCGCTACCTATGATTATCCAGGAAGAATATTCTATTCCTATCACGTGGACATCAGCGCCTGGTCTGATTGGATATCCGGGGAAATGTTACTCGGTTTTGATAAGCCTAATCATACATACGATGAGAATACAGGCCGACATATACTGCAATTACCAAGATTAGAGGATGGGGATCATACATTTGAAGTTCGATCAAGATATCCTTCTGATATCGAGGAGAGCAATTGGCCGGAACGGAATTATACAATTAGTACTTATGACGGCACGGCCCTGATAGTGTCTCCAGGTTATGTCTATTCTGATTCCGGCGCAACGTTTATAATATCAGTAAAAATGATCGATGTTGTGAATCTTCTAGGTGCTCATCTGATTCTTGATTACGATAGTGAAATGCTAGCGATCGATGATTACAGCATAAAGACTGAAATATCTGACATATTTGGAATTAGTGCCGGTGAAGTAATTGAATATGTTGAAATTGACAGTGTGAAGGGATTGCTTGAAGCTAATGTTGCTATCGCTGGTGGAACAGTTACTGGCAATACCGGATCAGGTATTTTGGCACGCATCCGATTTAAGCATATTGGAACCATCGGTAGCACAGATATCGAAATTTCTCCCGGCAGTTCGCTACGCAATGTGTACAATGATGAACTACTTCAAGTTAGACGCGGTGGACGAGTTGTGATATGGTATTAAAATGCTGATCATAATAATTTACCGTTTGTTACAAATAACCCGAAATTAATGAAACAATCTTAGGATTAGTTATGGGAAAAATAATTAGGTTTTTAATCATATTCGTGAGCTGTGGAATGCTATTTAGCCAAACAGCCAGTATAACTAATGTAGACGCAGCTCAGCGAACAGATGGATCAAAGATCGTGGATATTTATTATGACCTGGCAGAGGATACACTGTTTACTTATTTCCAGGTGGAGCTTGAAGTAAGCTTTGATAGCGGTAATAACTTCCAGAATTCCGAATATATTACAGGAGATGTCGGCAGTGGTGTTTTAGCAGGCATAGATAATCATCTGGAATGGAACCTGGGAACGGAATTTGGTGGAACGTATAGTGCACAAACTCAGGTTCGTGTTATCGCCACCGGTCATTTCATTGAAGTGTCATTCCCGTTTGTTGTTGTTACTGCAGGGAATTATACTTACGACTACGATGATGAAATCAGGAATATTGCCTACGACTACGAGATAATGACCTATGAAGTGACCAACGCTGACTATGCCGAATTTCTGATTAATGCTTACAATGATGGCTCTGTTTGGCTGAGTGGAGATGAAGTCCGAGGTTTTTACGAAGGTGACAATCATAATGGTCCAGGTGATTATAATTTTCTGGCGATGTGGAATAGTCGGGTCAACTGGAACGGGACTACTTTCCTGGTTGAGGAAGGCTATGGGAACCATCCGGTAACGGGCGTATCGTGGTTTGGCAGCTGGAAATTTGCCGAATACTACGCATTGCGTTTACCTACGCAGGAAGAATGGGAAAAAGCTGCCCGGGGAAATACGGGATTTAATTATCCCTGGGGTGAAAATATTGACAGCACAAATGCTAATTATCAATTCAGTGGTGATCCTTATGACAATGGGACAACACCGGTTGGTTTCTTTGACGGGAATATTAATGATGGTTTTCAAACAACTGATAGCCCATCGCCATTTGGTGCTTACGATATGGCCGGAAATGCTGTGGAATGGACTGACAGTTGGTCAACAAATCCTCAGGACCGGAGAGTTTTCCGTGGTGGTTCCTGGGAATGGGGGACCGGGGAATGTAACAGTAGCTGGATTGGTGACTGGTGGCATCCCAGCAGCTACGGGTGGGGGACCGGTTTCCGCTGTGTGCGCACCATCAGCACTACCAGAGCCTCTTATTTATTGAACAAGTCTGGTGGATCAAATTAGATAGATCGCGCCAATGCGGAATCTGCTGATTATATCGATTATTCTTTTAAGCTGTCTTTGGGCACAATCTGATACTACCGTTGTCGTTTCAGGTGAATCAGGAATTTTCACTACAGATGCAAGTGATCCATTTGTGGACTGGTTCAACCCTGATATGGGCGATTCTTTCCAGGTCAATGAACAATTTACTGGTTCATGGGATGCGACAGATGAAGAGTTATCAGCTACTCCTGTTACGATTTACTATAGCATTGGTATTGGCACTATCTTTACAATAGTAGAGGAGGATTTACTTAATAATTTTACCACAACCTTAACTGCGCCGGCTACAGCTACAGAATTTTTACGCATCGCCATTCGTGTCAGGGATCAATTCGGAAATGCAGGCTGGGATTATACTCAGGGTTATATCAACGTCGGGGATGGGGGAACTGGCGACACAACCACCACCGTAACTGGTCTTTCCGTTGGTTTTACCATTGATACACAAGAGCCATCAGTAACTTTGACAGCGCCAGATGTCGCTGCAGCGTTTGGCGTGGGTGAATCGGTTCCCTGCACTTGGACTGCCAGTGATAACAGCTTCGGCGCTACGCCTATTGCTATAGGGATTACTACCAAAATTGGCGACAGTATTTCTGTGCTTTTGAGTGATATCGACAATTCAAGCAGTGCAGCTTTTATTTTGCCAGCTGTAGAAACTTGGTATGGCCGGGTGTTTGTGATAGCAAAAGATGAATATGGTAATGTGTCCTATGATGGCAGCGACCAGTACCTGACCTTTGGAAATCCTGGTAGTGCCATTGATTCAACTACCGTCGTTTCCAATATTTCAGCCAATATTACGGTTGATGCCAGCGATCCTATCGTCAACTTGTTTACGCCCAATGGCGGAGATACGTACCTGGAGGAAACTAATTTTAATGTTGCCTGGGACGCGACCGATGAGTTGCTGGATACGGATCCGATTTCTATCTACATGTCTACTACAATTGGTGGGATATTTGAAAATCAAGCCGATTTTTTACTTAATGATGGCCTGGAGGTTATAACAGCTCCGCTGGGACCGGTGGATTTTGGTCAGATTCGCGTTGCTGCCAGGGATCATTATGGCAATGTTGGACAAGATCAAAGCGATGGCTATTTCACTGTATTCGAATCCGGAACTGGCGCTATTCAGGGTTATCTGCACACCAATCGTACATTCAGTGGTACCCTTTATCTTTCATTATGGTTTCCCGGCCGTGACCCGGAAATACATAGCCCCGATCGTGAACAGCCATCTTTTCTGGTCAATATTAATGCTGGTGATTCTTTATTATACTCATTCGCAAACCTGTTGCCGGGAACAGGTTATTCGATCCGGGCATTCATCGACCAGACCGGCTCAGATAACTCAAGCACTGATTCATGTGACTATGGTCATGATTTGTCGGGTTATTCAACCTTAATAACAGTCACATCCGATCTGGTGACCGAAAATACTGATATTGATCTGATTGATTGCGAAGATTTTTACAATGGGGATTTTTCATTAAAATTCGATGGAATCGATGATTATCTTGAAATTCCTGATGCTCCCGAACTGAACCCTGATACAGCGTTAACGATCTGCGCTTGGGTCAAACCCCAATTGTGGAATAATACCGGGCATATTGTCAGCAAAGGGAGTGGTAGTAATCAATATTCCCTGAGAGCCGATACGAATCAATTTGTATTTGAAATTAACGGTGCCGGTCCGATTTCAATGAGTCTGCCGCCGCTGGGAGCCTGGACATTTATCAGCGCCGTGTTCAAGAATAACAGTTTGGATTTGTATGGTAATGGAATTTTACAATCTTCTACCGATATTTCCAGCCCTCTGGATCCCAATCCCGATCCATTATTTATCGGCCGAAAATCTTCTGGTTCGCCTGAAGCAGATGCATTCAATGGATTAATAGATTATGTAAGCATTTGGAACCGTGGTCTTACAAATGCTGAAATTATTTCCGTTATGGAAAATGGAGTTGATCCGCTCACTGCAAATAATCTAAGCGGTTACTGGAATTTTGTAGAAGGCATTGCTAATACAATTCACGATGAGGGCAATTTCGCAAATCACGGCCAGCTACATGGAGTGGACTGGGACACTAGTGTCCATTTTATTGAACCGGATTTGCCACCAGGATTACCACAGAATTTCAACGCTAGTTCCAGCGATCAAAGCGCTTATTTAACCTGGTCTATCAATCGGGAATATGATATTTCTTATTACTCTATATTCCGGGATACTTCGGTTGCAAACCCGCAATTCATTGATCAGGTTCCGCATCCTGATAATGGCTACATCAACGTAGGCCTGGAGAATGGTAAATCCTATTATTACTGGATAACTGCGGTCGATATCACAGGTAATTCCAGCGATACAGCAGGTTTTAATATTGTCATTCCTAATGGACC
The DNA here is from genome assembly GCA_964539785.1 of uncultured bacterium. GTDB lineage: Bacteria > Fidelibacterota > Marinisomatia > Marinisomatales > TCS56 > JABMPO01. The sequence goes on from CAZIJQ010000008.1 coordinate 13,143, forward strand.
ACCTGCCTGGACCGGTTTGACGGACACCAGTTTTTATGAGGACGATTCACTGGGAATACTCCTCGACCCGCTGATATTTGATGACAGCGATCATGATTCAACACTGGTCATTCAGGTTAGTCCGGGCAGCGATATTTTCAGCTCCTATAATGCCGATAATTATCAAGTAAAATTTGTTTCACTACCGGATTCCAGTGGTTACACCGAGCAATTTATTATCAGCGCCAGCGATCCTATGGGATTAGTAGCCCGGGATTCGTTTTTCGTTTCAGTTATCCCGGTGAATGACCCACCTGTGATCATCTCTCCAGCCGTACAGAGCCCCACGGAAGGCTATCGATTTGTTTACCAGGCCATTGGTACTGATATAGAAAATTCAACTTTGATCTGGACTTTCACTGATTTGCCCTCCTGGCTTGATTCTGACGCCGACAGTCTGTTCGGAATTCCACCCGAAAGCGCACCGGATACATTGTTTCATATTCATCTTTCCGACGGTGAACTGACCGATTCGATGGATGTTATCCTGAACATCAATCATGTTGATAACCTACCAGTAATTACTTCACCTCTGCAGGTGAATGCTGTCGAAGATGAATATTTCTATTACCAGGCCATTGGTAGTGATCCGGAAGGTGCAACGTTAGCCTGGACATTTGATATGGCTGCAAATTGGTTGACTGCTAATTCAGATAGCATCTTTGGCTATCCCCGGGAAGGTGATGCGGATACCAGTTTTCGAATTATCGCCAGTGACGGAAACCTGTCAGATACCGCTTATGTCATTTTGTTGGTTGAGGCTGTAAACGATCCGCCAAGCATTACTTCAGCCAATGCTATAACTGCAATTGAAGATGATTTAATGGTTTATCATGCTACTGCCCAAGATCCGGATAATACTGTTCTGAATTATTCTTTCATTGATCTACCGACCTGGCTGACTGCCAATAGCGATAGTGTTTTTGGAATCCCCGATTATTATAATAATGACACATCCTTTATGATTATCGCAGATGATGGTATTCTCGCCGACACTCTCGATGTAAGCGTTACAATTCAACTGGTAAATGATTACCCGGTATTAATACTGGATATTGATGCTGCAGAAAAACACGGTGATTTCACTTTCAATCTGCAGGCCACCGATGAGGAAACTCCTTCGGTGGCAGTTTCTTTTGAGTACTCAATTGATAATATAAACTGGGTAATTCCTGCCATTCTATCGTCAGGGAATGATTTTTATTCCTGGGCTTCTGCCGCAGATTTTCCGGACGATTTCCAACCCCAGGTCTGGCTGAAAGCCATTGGCTCGGATGGGAGTAATGCAACCACTGTTGTTTCTCCATCGTTCAGCATCGATAATCACATTGGTTCCCTGGAAATTGATCTGAATACTTCCACGGAATTTAATGAACAGGTTACCGTACCGTATCTTATTAGCGATGCAACTAACGATATTTACTCATTAACGGCAGCTTTTATTATTGATGATGGTCTGGGCTGGCGGGCTGCCACCGTTTCCGGACTCCAAACACAAATTGATCCATCAAATTACTCAGGAAGTTTAAACTGGGATTCAGATGCTGACTTACCTGATTTATATATTGATGCCCAATTTGCGTTATTACCAAGCGATGACTGGCAGACTGGAGCGGGTGATACAGTACAATTGTTGATCGATAATCAGAACTTGGTAACCCTGACAAATTTCAGCGCCGCAGATTTTGATGCTGTAAACTGGTTTACTGAGTTTCAGTTAGGTTTTGACCTACCAGTCGATACGACTTCATTTAACAGCGGTATTCGCCTTATTGGTGATAATCAGGGAAATATTCCCCTCGATTTCAATTATGATTCTCAAAATCAAGTAATTTCAATATCTCCGCAAGAATGGTTTCATGCAAATGACACCATACGGCTGGAAATCAATGATAATCTGCTGGACCAAACCGGTGATCCCTTCGATGGCAATAGCAACGACATAGCTGATGGCTCGGCTGATCGGGTTGAGTACCCGCTTTATGTAAATATTTTGGGTGACTATGATCAATCCGGGGAAGTAGAATTCGATGACTTGGTAGTATTCCGTGATAATTGGCTGACTGATTCGAGCCAAATCTCTGAGGAGCTGGGGCCAGCCAGTGGCCTGCCGCCCAATCTCCATATTCAGCCTGACTCCAGCTTTGATTTTGAAGATATGATGGTATTTGTACAGATGTGGAATTGGTCGGCTGGATTCGAAAATTATAATTTTCTGGCACGATCAATCTTGAATGATGATATAATGAGCGTTGACGTATTTTATCCCGGTAGAACCCAGTCTACTGATGAAGATTTAATTGTTCTTTCGGTAAAATTAGATTCAGCGGTGGCTATGGGGGCGATGGAAGTAGTACTTAGCTATGATCCATCCATAATCAGTTTTAAGGAGATCAATTATGGAATCGATCGGGAATGGCTGAAATTATTTTATACCGATAATTCCGGAAAACTTACAATCAATCTTGCAGATTTAGGTGGTACACGCAATCAGATGGTATTAAATCTGCTTTCGATCAAATTCAGTAAAATAATTTCCACCGAAACGAGTGTAATCATCAATTCCGATATCAGGAATCAATCCGGCATACCTGTCCAGATTATGCAAAAAGAATATTATTTCGATACCGATGCCCCGGTTCCGACAAAGTATGCATTACATCAAAATTATCCAAATCCATTTAATCCGGAAACAACTATAAAATATGAACTACCGTTGGATGGTTCTGTCCGTCTGACAATTCACAATATATTGGGCCAGGAAGTTATCCGTCTGGTGGATGGTTGGCAATCAGCCGGCTATAAAACGGTTAGTTGGAATGGATTGAATAGTACGGGTACACAGGTGAGTGGCGGCATGTATTTTTTAAGAATGGAGACTAATTCATTCAATGCGGTTCGCAAGCTTATATTGCTGAAATAATTGGAATCATTTTCTGCATAATTTCATATACATCAGGTAAATTCGGCCACCTTGCCGGAGGAATTTTCGTCCTGATAAATTATTTACCAAGCAGGTTTACACTTAATAATGAATAAATCCCGTGGAAAAATAATCTGGGTTGACGATGAAATTGATCATTTGAAACCGCATATCCTTTTTCTGGAAGAAAAAGGATATATTATTACGCCAGCCACTAACGGCGGTGATGCAATAGTATTGGTCCAATCTCAGAATTATGATTTGGTGTTGTTAGATCATTTTATGCCAGGAATGGATGGTATTGAAACGCTGCGTCAATTGAAAACGATCCGACCCAATTTACCAGTCATCATGATTACCAAGAGTGAGGAAGAGTGGCTGATGGATGAAGCCATTTCCGAGCAGATTGCCCATTATTTGATTAAACCGGTCAATCCAACTCAAATTTTTATGGCCTGCAAGCAAATCCTGGAAGAAACCCGAATCACCGAGGATAAGGCCACAACTGGCTATTTGCAGGAATTCCAGGAGATTGAAAGCCAACTGGATTCTGATCTTCAGATTGATGATTGGTGGGATTTGTATAATCGGTTAGTCAAATGGCAGTTGAATTTTGACCGACACAAAGACACTGGTTTGGGGAATATCCTCGATGAACAAATCCTGAATAGCAATCGTGAATTTGTCCATTTCGTGAATGAAAATTATACCAGTTGGTTGAAAAGAGATACGCCGCCGTCCCTGTCCGTTGATGTAATACCCAATTGGGTAAGTCCCATTTTGAATGATGGTGAAAAAGTGTGTTTTATTATAATTGACGGTATGCGGTTGGATCAGTGGATGACCATTTTGCCGGAGGTTGGACAGTATTTTGACTATCAAATTGACTACCATCTTTCATTATTGCCGTCAGCAACACCATTCAGCCGCAATGCCATTTTCAGTGGTCTTTATCCTGATGAATTATTGAAAAAATATCCCCAACAAGCTGAAAAAATGAAACAAGCCGGGTCCAGTCTGAATCTGTTCGAGGAATTATTATTGAATGATCAATTAAAGCGGTCGAAGCTCCAACAGAATCGCGTCATGTATCATAAAATTCATACCATTGACGAAGGGCAACGATTCAATAACCACGTTGCGGAATACTTGCAAGTCAACTGTCTTGCTGTTGTTGTTAATTTTGTGGATATGTTGGCTCATAAGCGCTCTGAGTCAGATGTTCTTCAGGAGATGATGCCTGATGAATCCGGCTATCGCTTTGCAGTAAAAACCTGGTTTGAGAATTCCTGGTTATTTCAATCCCTAAAAATACTCAGTAAAAGCGATTTCACAATCGTGATGACCAGCGATCATGGGTCAGTGCGAGTTCAGCGCGGAGCAATTGTGGGAGCTGACCGGGAAACTTCCACCGGGGTGCGCTATAAATATGGTCACAATCTCAACTGCAAAGAAAAAAGCTCACTGGTCATAAAGCATCCTGCCGAGTATCGGTTACCGGAATTTGGACCGCAAACTAATTACCTGATTGCCAAGGATGATATTTATTTTCTTTATCCGACCCATTACCACCGCTATCTGTCATTATATAAAAATAGTTTTCAACATGGTGGAATCTCAATGGAAGAATTGATGGTCCCGGTTATTACTATGAAGGGTCGGGGGTGATCCTGATAATACCTGATTTTCGAAAATGATTGAAAATCACTTATTCAATTCACCCAGCGAAACTCAGCAATTTGCCGCCGATCTTGCGAAGCGCATCTCTGTGGGGCGTGTTGTTGCTTTAATTGGCGATCTGGGCACTGGAAAAACGACTTTCGCCCAGGGCTTTGCCCGGGGACTTGGCGTGGTTGAGCAGGTGGGATCTCCGACTTTTAAAATTGTGAGTGAGTATGTTGGCGATAAGCAGAAATTGTTTCATGTGGATTGTTATCGGCTATCCGGCGAAGTCGATTTTTTAAATATCGGTGGAGAAGCCCTGCTGAATCCTATTGGCGCGGTAACGCTGATTGAATGGGCCGATATAATTCAGGAAATTCTGCCGGTAAATACAATTTATATCCGGTTTTCCCGTTCCCGGGAAGTTGTTGATCAACGACAAATACAGGTCGAGGGCTTAGGTTAGCATGAATTTCCTGGCAATTGAAACGGCCACCGCTATTTGTAGTGTTGCCTGTTTAAAAGATAATAAGCTGGTCGACAAGAAGGAAGCGACGATTCCACGTAAGCATGCTGAACTTTTACCTGAATTTTTACTGGATGTAGCAAAAAATTGCCCATTGAGTAGTGTGGATGGGATTGCACTCTCAATCGGTCCCGGCTCGTTTACCGGTTTACGTATCGGTCTGAGTTTTGCGAAAGGATTAGCTTTTAGTCGCGGACTTCCATTGATTCCGGTGCCAACATTATTCGCACTGGCATCTGCTGCGACACAAGCAACTGGAATTTTTAAAACAATTTTGTATTCTCATCGTGACATTGTTTTCCATCAGGATTTTAACAATAATAGCATGGGAATTGCTCCGGTTACCGAACCTACCGCAGCAAGTTGGAGTGATATCCAGCATAATTTTAGGGATTACGATAATATTTTTCACCATGGTTGTGATGAACTAAATACTTCCAGCATTGAATTACTACCGGTTATTCCGTCGGCAGTGGCGGTAGCCCGGCTTGCTCGAATTAATTATGATGCCTGGGTTCAATCTAATCCAGCTGAATTAGTGCCGGAATACATATCATCATTTGAAATTGGCAAATGAAACCGAGAATAGTCATCCGCACGGCAAAGATCACTGATCTTCCCCAGATCACGGCCATTGAACGGCGAGTATTTCCACATCCCTGGACTGAAGCACAATTGATGTTTGAGATTACCAACAAGCCGGTATCCGGTACCACAGTGGCTTTGATTGATAATGAAATCGTTGGCTATTTGATGTATCATTTGATTTATGACGTAGTACATATAAATAATATCGCAGTAGATTCAACCCGGCAACGCAAGGGGGTCGGGCGGTTATTAATGGAATCATTTTACAGACATCTTCCTGAGCGCCAGCCGTACAGCATTTTTCTGGAAGTCGATCAGGCTAATCAAGCCGCTATCAAATTTTATGAAAAATTTGGTTTTGAGGAAATAGATCCTCGAAAAAATTATTATCCTACCGGAGGGAATGCTCTGGTAATGAAGAAAAAATTGGAGAATTATGGATTGGTTCAGGCGTAAAATAGAAAAAATTCATCCTGCACAGAAAAAAGCCATTCCGGATGGCTTATGGATTAAATGCCCCACCTGTTCGGAGATATTATACAAACCGGAATTGGAGCGGTTGCTCTCAACCTGTCGGAAATGTGGTCATCATTTCCGAATTTCACCGGATATCTATGTTAAATTAATTTTAGATGAAGGTTCGGCTGAAACTTTATTCACCGATCTTAAATCAAATGATATGTTGAATTTTAGAGCTACAAAGCGTTATTCAGCCCAATTGAATACGGCCCATAAGAAATCGGGAAATCAGGATGCAATTCAGTTTTATTCGGGAAATATCGAGTGTAATCCCATTGTTTTGGGTGTAATGAATTTTGCCTTTATTGGTGGCAGTATGGGATCGGTGGTTGGGGAAAAAATAGTACGTGGTATCAGTCTGGCTGAGGAACACAATTGTCCGTTAATAATCATCTGCGCTTCCGGGGGGGCAAGGATGCAGGAAGGCAGTTATTCATTAATGCAAATGGCAAAGACCAGCGCCCGGTTAGCAAGATTCTCCAGCAATCAGGGGTTGTTCATTTCGGTACTCACTGATCCTACAACGGGTGGAGTTACCGCCAGTTTTGCCATGCTTGGGGATGTGATTTTAGCCGAACCGGGAGCATTAGTTGGATTCGCCGGTCAACGGGTGATTAAGCAAACTATTGGGCAGGACCTGCCACCCGGTTTCCAGCGGGCTGAATTCCTGCTTGAAAAAGGTTTTATCGATAATATCGTCACACGATCCACTATGAAATCAACCCTTCTAAAAATCATTTCGATTCTGCATGCCAAATAAACCATTGATATTAATTACCAATGACGACGGAATTTTCGCTCCGGGAATCTTTGCTTTGTGGAAAGCGATACATGAAATCGGTGAAATATTTATCGCTGCCCCGGACACCGAGAAAAGCGCTGTGGGCCATGCCATAACAATATCTGATCCTATCAGGGTCGAGAAAATTAGCCGAAAAAATGGATTTTCCGGTTATGCAGTAGCAGGGACACCAGCCGATTGTGTAAAAATTGCTGTTCGGGCATTGATGGAAAGACCACCGGATATAGTCATCTCAGGCATAAATGCCGGTGCGAATGTTGGTGCGAGTCTGTTGTATTCAGGTACTGTTTCGGCTGCAACTGAGGGCACCCTGCTTAATATTCCATCAATTGCAGTTAGCCTAGATTCACTGACGGTAAAAGACTTTAGTTTTGCGGGAAAAGTTGCTGCCAATATGGTACATCAAATACTCGAAAAAGGGTTACCCACCGGCACCTTGCTCAATGTGAATGTACCGGCCCTACCTGAATCAATGGTTAAAGGATATAAAATAACCCGGCAAGGCAATTCGCATTATCGGGAAGGATTTGATAAGCGCGAAGATCCCCGGGGGCGTACCTATTATTGGATGACCGGTCAATTAATAGAGCCTACTGGCTCATCGGATAGCGATATCCAGGCTTTAAATCAGAATTGGGTCAGTGTAACTCCGATTCACTATAAATTAACCAACGAGGAATTCCTGCCTGAATTAATTGACTGGGGTCTTGAATGAGTACTGCTCACCCGGGGGTGCTAATCCTTGATTTCGGTTCACAATATACCCAATTGATTGCCCGTCGCATTCGTGAGCAACACGTTTACTCTGAGATAATTTCCCACGATACTCCTCTGGAAGAAATTATTGCGTTAAATCCTCTGGCGTTAATTTTATCCGGTGGCCCATCAAGTGTTTATGACTCTGCCGCACCTGAATATGATAAAAGAATATTTGATCTGTCGATACCGATTTTAGGAATTTGTTATGGACTGCATCTGTTATCGGATCATCATGGCGGTCAGATAAAAAAATTAGGTGCCGGTGAATATGGTTTTGCGAATATTGAAATATTTACTCAAAGCGATTTATTTGCCGGTGTGGCTTCCGGTTCTCAGGTTTGGATGAGCCATCAAGATCAGGTGATTGACCTGCCCTTTGATTGGCAAATATTGGCAAAATCTTCCAATGAAATTGTTGCTGCAATCGGGAATCAATCAATTAAGCGGTTCGCCGTACAATTTCATCCGGAAGTTGTTCACACGGTTGAAGGCGCCACTATAATAAATAATTTTCTTTTCAAAATTGCTGGCTGTAAACCGGATTGGACTCCGGGTAATTTTATTCGTGAGCAAATTACCGCGATCCGGGATACCGTTGGAGAGGGTCGGGTGATTTGTGGAGTTAGTGGTGGCGTTGACTCGACGGTAGTAGCCGCCTTATTGCATAAAGCCCTTGGTTCCCAGGTTACCGCGGTTTTGATTGATCACGGTTTATTGCGCAAAAATGAAGCCCGGCAATGTGTTGCGGCTTTGAAAAATGGCTTGGGTGTAAATATTCATACTTTTGATGAAGCCGACCGCTTCCTTACTCGTTTGGCCGGAATTACCGAACCGGAGCAGAAACGAAAGATCATTGGTGAGCAATTTATCCGTACTTTTGAAGCTGCCACCACAAAACTTGGCAGCGCCGACTTTCTGGCCCAGGGAACCTTATATCCCGATATCATTGAAAGTGGCAGTACAAAAAAAGGTCCGGCAGCAGTAATAAAATCACATCATAATGTGGGTGGTTTACCGGCAGATATGGATTTTGAATTGATCGAACCATTGCGGGATTTATTCAAAGATGAAGTGCGACGAGTCGGAAGTGAATTGGGATTACCCGAAGCCCTAATCGGTCGGCATCCTTTTCCGGGTCCCGGGTTAGCAGTTAGAATAATCGGAGAAATAACACCCGAGCGACTAGCTATCCTGCGCGAGGCGGACGATATTTACCTGAATATTTTGCACGAAGATGGTTTGTACGATGAAATCTGGCAGGCTTTCTCGGTATTAATTCCGGTAAAAACAGTTGGTGTAATGGGGGATGCCCGTACATATGAAAATCTGCTGGGATTACGAGCCGTTGTGAGTGCCGATGGAATGACGGCAGACTGGTACCGGATGCCTCACGATACTTTATCAAAGATTTCAAATCGAATTGTAAATTCTGTTAAGGGAATTAACCGTGTGGTATATGATGTTACCTCCAAGCCGCCCGGTACAATCGAATGGGAATAATTGGTTAATCGATTATTGATGGAAATATATTAATAAGGACGAGCAATTATGTGTGGTATCGTAGGCTATCTTGGTAATAAGGACTCAGTCCCAATCTTGCTTAAAGGACTGAAACGACTTGAGTATCGTGGCTACGACTCGGCTGGGATGGCGACAATCAACAATTCCCATTTAAATACGATTAAATGTACCGGAAAAGTCTCAGAATTAGAAGCTGCTTTAGTTAAAAAACGACAATCGGGTAATTTGGGGATCGCCCATACCCGCTGGGCTACTCATGGCGAACCTAATGACATCAATGCCCACCCCCATCTTGATCAGTCAGGCAAGATTGCGCTGATTCACAATGGAATTATTGAGAATTATAACAGTCTTAAAGTAGCCCTAAAACAACAGCAGATAAATTTTAAGAGCGATACTGATACAGAAGTCCTTGTCCAGTTGATTGCTGCTTTTTATAAAGGTGGGAAATTATCTTTTCCTAAAGCTGTTCAAGCCGCCCTACAGGAAGTAGTCGGGGCTTATGGAATTGTTGCCATCTGTGAAGATGAACCTGATTTGATGGTTGCCGCAAGATTGGGCAGTCCCCTGGTTCTGGGAGTTGGGGACGGGGAGTATCTCATTGCCAGTGACGCTTCGCCGATTGTTGAACATACCCGCAATGTTATCTATCTTGATGAAGGTGAATTGGTGACAATCACCAAGGCTGGTTACACTGTTCGCAGTATTCACGAAGATCGCATCGTAACCAAAGATGTGACACAGGTTGATTTAAGTATTGAGGAAATTGAGAAAGGGAAATTTCCTCATTTCATGCTTAAAGAGATATATGATCAGGAACGGACTATCAAAGACACGATGCGCGGCCGATTGTTGATGACTGAAGGCTCTGCCCATCTGGGTGGGATTGGAGAGTATTTACCACGCATTGAAAAAGCGAGACGGTTTTATATTACTGCCTGCGGTACATCCTGGCACGCCGGTCAAATTGGGAAATATCTACTGGAGAGATTTGCCAATATCCCGGTTCATATCGAATATGCATCGGAATTCCGCTATCGGAAAACAATCATTGATAGTGAAACCATTGTAATTGCAATCAGCCAATCCGGTGAAACAGCTGATACTTTGGCTGCCATTAAAAAAGCTCACGAACAAGGGGCACTTACCCTGGGAATTTGTAATGTTGTCGGCAGTTCGATTGCCCGAGAAACCGATTGTGGGGTTTATACCCACGCGGGGCCCGAGATTGGTGTAGCTTCAACTAAAGCTTTTACTGCCCAGGTGACTGTCCTATTAATGCTGGCTCTATTATTAGGTCGTCGAAGGGGCTTTTCTATACAAGCCGGGCAGAAACTGGTTAGTGCAATGAATTCCATTGATCAGCTTGTTAAAAATACCCTGAAGCAGGCTAGTGCAATCAAACAGGTTGCCCGTAAAAACATGGCTGCTGATAATTTTTTGTATTTGGGTCGGGGGTTGAATTTTCCAATCGCTCTCGAAGGAGCATTGAAATGTAAAGAAATATCCTACATCCATGCTGAAGGCTACCCGGCTGCTGAAATGAAACATGGACCGATTGCTTTGATCGATGAGAAAATGCCAGTGGTAGTAATTGCTCCCCACGACCCGACCTTTGAAAAAATCATGTCCAATATTCGAGAAGTCAAAGCCCGCAAAGGACGATTAATAATCGTTACCGATAAAATTTGCCCTCAGATTGAGGAAGTTTCTGATTTTGTTATTGAAGTAGGTGAGATGCATCCGATAATTTTCCCTTTGGTGGCGACAATTCCATTGCAGATTCTGGCCTATTACCTGGCGGTTTTAAGGGGCTGCAATGTTGATCAGCCACGGAATCTTGCGAAGAGTGTGACGGTTGAATAAAATCATAAATATTATCCTGGTTTTAGTATTTCTGGCCAATCCTGTTCTGGGACAATTTGCAGTGTTTGGCAGTCGAACCAATCAGGAAAAATTTGACCGGGGAGTAGCCAGTTTCAACGATGGCCGCTATACCAGTGCAGCAGGTATTTTCCGTAAATTGACTCATTCTGATACAACCGAGCTGGTCACTGCATCAGCCATGATGCTGATGAAATCTGAATATCATGCCGGGAACATCGCCAATGCAAAGTTGGTCGGTGGTGATTTTATCAATCGTTATCCCCAGAGTTCATATTTGAAAGATGTTTATCTCTGTTTTGGGGATATGTTTGTTAATGAAGGTCTGCCGGATTTTGCTTTTGGCATGTACCTTAATTCTCGACGTCTAACAATTACGACAGCCAACAAAGATTTTTTAGATGAGAGGTTGGTCAAATTAGTATCACTCGGTCTGAATATTGGCAATATCAATACATTGGAAATGACCGAAGGTAATCTGGTTAATAAAAATATTCTGTTTTTGGCGCGAGCTTTTTCACACATTCTTGCCGGAGAACCTGATGAAGCTGCCGCAGAAATGAATAAAATCGATTCAGATTTGTTACCTGAAATATATTCTGAAATCAGCGGGACAATAATTCGACAAACTTATAAACCTGCGCAAAATACCCTGGCAATCGGAGTAATTCTGCCACTAACTGGTCATGGAGCCGGATTAGGTCAGGCCTTTTTAAATGGACTATATCAAGCAGTGGACCAAGTTGAAAATGATAGCAGCATGATTGTTTTATCCATATTTAATAATAATAGTGATGCAGTAGAATCCTTGTTGGCAGTTCGTCAATGCGTGAATAATTCTAATATCAAATTGATAATCGGTCCCTTGACAAGTACTAATTCAATCACAGCTTCTGCGGTAGCTCAGGAAATGAAGATTCCTATACTATTACCGGAAAGTTCTGAGGATAATCTAACCGAAATTGGTGATTTTGTATTTCAGATGAATTCGACATTGACCATGCGTGGCAGGCTCGCTGGCCGTTATCTGGCAGGTGAACTTGATTTGGACAGCTTGGCGGTTATTGCACCGTTCGATGAATTTGGTCATTCGCTGGCTGATGCCTTCATGACTGAGGTAGATGCACTTGGAAAAACAGTTGTCGCAGTGGAATGGTATTCAGGCATTCCGGAAAATCTACGCCGGCAATTTATGTCATTAAGGAAAATCGCGTTTAGTTTGCAGGAATCGAGTGAATTTGATCAATATCTGGGCATGGAAATCGATAGCCTGGATGCAATGTTTGATATACCAGACGATATATTCTTTGATATTCCGGAATCGGATGAAAAACCATTATCAGGATCAGATTCAGCAAAAATCGTTCTGGAAACCATTCAAGGTTTGTATATACCGATTCACCCCGGGCATATTCAATATCTGGGAACCCAGTTTCCATCATACAATTTAAATACCCAATTAATTGGGAATGAGAACTGGCTTGATTTGGAGGTGCTTACTCAGGAAATTATCGGCCCCCATATTGACGGTATGGTATATATTTCTAATTATTTCGCACCCGTAGATTATTCCAGTATTTCCTTGCCAGCACTGGACGAAAATGTAGATCTGAAATATTTTTATCATGGATTTGACAGTGGAATGCTGCTGGCGGAACTAGCGGGTACCAAGCTTGAATCAAGATTAAGCGCTAAAGAGAAATTAGCCAGTTTAGATCGATTCCGCGTATTGACCCAGATCATAAGTTTCAATACTCATGCTAAAAATATTAATACTGCATTGCGGGTGCTTGAGTACAGGGATCATGAATTGATTGATTTGGGTTATTTTAATGGTGATTCAATAATAGTCAATATTCCTGCTATCCCATAATTCCAATTAGCCAGCAATCAAAGTTACTAGCAACAATCCACGTTATTTAGATTTTTCCGGTGAAATTAAAGTAGACCGGATTTCTGCAGCTATTTCGGTGCGCTCTAGAAATCGTGAATTGAATCGGAATGGTCTGGCGAAAGTATTGGGGTTTACCGCTGACAGGCTTTCAATTCCCAAACAGATCCATTCTAATACGGTAAAAATTGTTGATCAGGCTGGCATATATATTAAATGCGACGGTCTGGTGACCAGCTCATCAGACATTGTATTATCCCTGCAAGTGGCCGATTGCATCCCATTATTTTTAATAGATTCGGTACAGAAAAATCTGGGATTGATCCACGTTGGCTGGCGTGGGGCCGCGGCTGGTATCGTGCCTAATGCGATAGCGAAAATGGAAAAACTAGGTAGTAATCCGAAAGATATTACGGCATTGATCGGTCCCTGCATTCTCCAGGAAAATTTTGAAATTGGACCCGAGGTCGCCGCGCATTTTCCAAATCGATTTTTGCAGACTGGGACTGCTGATCGCTCCTATCTTGATCTGCCTCGTTTTACTTACCGGGCATTGCAAAACTGCGGGATTTCTCCTGATAAATTATTTAATACCCAACTGGACACTTATTCTAACCCTGTGCTATTTCATTCCTACCGCCGTGATGGAGTTAATGCGGGTCGGATATATGCGGTACTGGGGTGGCGCCAATAGTCGTTCCTACTCCTTTTTACTGAAGGGCACAGCTTTTAAATTAGCGATTAAAATTTGACGCTTATGACAATTCTTGATTCAATTTTACTGGGTATTCTGCAAGGTTTTACAGAATTCCTGCCAATTAGCAGCTCCGGTCATCTGGTACTGGCCGAATATTTACTCGGTGTTTCTACTCCCGGACTGGTTTTTGAAGTAACCGTTCATCTTGGTTCGCTGATTAGCATTCTTATTGTTTTCTGGCAGGATATTAAAGAAATTCTGCTTTCGCTGCATGATCGGTCGACTCGACACCTGATACTGGTTTTGGTTGTAGGCACAATACCAGCCGTTCTGGTAGGGCTATTGTTCAAGGACTGGTTTGCTGCAGCTTTTGATAATATTGCCCTAGTGGGTGCGACCTTGATGCTTACCGGTATTATTCTTATCAGTACTCGATTTGCTAAATCGAAAAATGCAGAATTGACTTACTTCAATGGTTTAATCATCGGTATTGCTCAATCGATGGCGATTACACCGGGAATTTCCCGTTCCGGTTCTACAATAGCCGCCGGTTTGATTTTGGGTATCAGCAGCAAAGATGCAGCCCGGTTTTCGTTTTTACTGGCAATTCCCGCTATTGTTGGCGCCGGCTTGTTGACCGGTCTGGAAATTGTTTCAACTGCAAATGCGAATATTTTTTCAATTGAAAATATCAGTGCTTTTTTCACTTCTCTGGTTGTCGGGGTTTTTGCATTAAAATGGCTTTTAAAGACCCTCAAAACCGGCAAATTTCATTGGTTTGGTATTTACTGCCTGTCTATTGGTTTAATAACTTTAATTTGTTATTACGTTACCTGATTATTATAGTTATTAGGTTACAATACATGATTGTTAAGGAGCATCAATGTCGGCTGTAGCAGTTGGATTTATCGTTTATCTGACCGGAATATTGGTTGTTGGTATCATAACCTCCCGGATGACTAAATCGCTTCCGGATTACCTGCTGGCTGGACGCAAGTTGGGTCCCTGGGTTGTGGCATTTTCCGAACGAGCCTCTGGAGAAAGTGGCTGGATGCTACTTGGGTTGACCGGTCTCGCATTTGCCACCGGTCTGGGTGATCCTTCCGGTCTAAAACTGGAGCCTGCCATTTGGACGGCGATTGGTGGTGTAATCGGTATCTGGGCATCCTGGTTACTGATTGCTAAAAAATTACGTGTGGCAAGTGAAAAAATGGGTGCTTTAACATTGTCACGCTTTTTTGAATTGCGCTTTAGAAAATCCGATCCTGTTTTACGCCTTGTCTCCACAGCCATCATAACCTTTTGTTTTGCATTTTACATTGCTGCCCAATTTGATGCCGCCGGGAAATCACTCGAAGCAGCTTTCGGCTGGCCTCATTTTTCGGGAGTGCTGGTCGGAGCAGCTATCATCGTATTCTACACATTAATGGGCGGTTTTTTTGCTGTCGCCTGGACAGATTTTATTCAGGGTTGGATTATGTTGGTGACGCTGGTAATTCTGCCACTGGTTACACTTTCTGTACTTGGTGGATTTAGTGGTCTTTCCGCCAGTATCAACGATATTAATCCGCAGTTTTTAACGATCACCGGCGGTCGTAGCGGCCTGAAATTGCTCAGCGGAATTCTGGGCGGATTTGGCGTAGGACTGGGATATATGGGGCAGCCCCATTTACTGGCACGTTATATGAGCATCAGATCGGTAAGCGAAATTAAGGTGGCACAGAAAATTGCCGGAGTGTGGGCGATTCTAGCTTATAGTGGTGCCGTTTTGATGGGGCTGGTAGCATTGGCTTATTTTGGTCCCGATTCATTCGCCGATCCTGAAAAAATGATGCCAGCTCTGGCAATGGAAATTTTTCCAGCTTGGTTAGCTGGCATCCTGATTTGTGGTGCTTTAGCTGCCATGATGTCAACTGCTGATTCCCAACTCCTGGTTACTACATCTTCAATTTCAGAGGATGTTTATCATCAGACATTTAATCCTGAAATAAGTCAAAAACGTTTGTTGCTGATTTCCCGTGTAATAACATTGTTAATTGGAATTGTAGCAATATTCCTGGCTCGCCTGCCGCATTCCATCTTTGAAAAAGTATTGTTTGCCTGGGGTGGTTTGGGGGCGGCTTTTGGACCTGCCTTATTATTATCGCTGTGGTGGAATAAAGTTACCAGAGAAGGTGTATTAGCCGGAATGATCAGCGGTTTTGTTACTGTGATTATTTGGGAAAATTCTCCCCTTGGCAATGTGTTATATTCATTGGTACCGGGTTTTATTATTGCATTGTTATCAATAATTTTTGTTAGTTTAATTTATAAAAAATCGGAATAAATAACGTGGAATTGAAAACTGCTGTCAGAAGAATCAAGGACGGGAAAGTCGACCCGGTCTACTTGTTGAAGGGTGATGACCATTATCTGCAGCAGTTTGTCATCAAAGAAATTGAGCAGACATTTTTTGGTTCCGATGTTGTTGATCGACAATTGTTAATGCCGGATGAACTTAGCAACCGTGAAATTATTGAATCGATATTAAAGACCGATTTATTCAGTAGTCGTCGATTGTTTATTTTACGTAATGCCCATCAAATCCGTGATCCGTTTAAGAAACGGTTGGTTGAATATTGTCAAAATCCGGTTTCAAATCATTGTCTGGTCATAATTGATGACGAGTTTTCAAGTAAATACGCCATTATTCGCGATATCGGAAAAAATATCAACTCGATAAATACGACAAAACCTTTTGAGTCCGAACTGCGAAAATGGATCGCATATTTTTTCAGTGAAAGAGGAAAACAGGTGACCGGAGAAGTCATTTCTGCCGTACTGGAAATTGCTGGTGATTCAGTATATCATGCTGCCAATGAAGTTGAAAAAATATGTCTGGGCCTTGTGAACGAGGGAGAAATCACTGTTGATTTAGTTAAGAAATTTTCCGGCTGGCGTCGTGAACACCGACAATGGGAGTTTATTACTGCAATTGGTAATAAGCAGGAATCCCAATCCATTTTACTTGGTAAAACCCTTTTAGCACAGGGTATCTCTCTGATAGCATTGTTATATCAGCTTTCGGCCTTGTTCCAAGAGATGTTGTTTATCAAAATGACAGTAGGAACTTCGCAAACCCGAACTGGTTATATACCACTATCAACCAGCGTAAGAAAAAAATTACCAGGATTTGCTCAACGCTATAACTACGCTGAAATTGAAAAGGCGCTGGAATTATTGGGCGCGATTGACTACCGGATAAAAAATTATGTCATCAATGATGAAAATGAATTATCACTCTTTATCATTAACTTGTTCGGGTTCAATGAATAGTCCCTACATTTATACTGACGAGGAATTGATTGCCCGTTTTCAAAAAGGTGATGAACAGGCTTATGTCGAGCTGGTAAACCGTTATCGCGATCGGCTTTTGAATTTTGCTTATCGATTCGTAAATGATGAAGAGCAAGCAGAGGATGTAGTTCAGGATACTTTGCTGAAGCTATATACACACCGACATTATTATCGTAACATTGCCAAATTTTCGACCTGGATATACACAATTGCCGGCAATCTTGCCAAAACGGAATTACGGAAACGGAAGCGCCATAAGGTAACGAATCTTAGTCAAATGGGTCGGCAAGAACAGGAGTATGAGCTGCCAGCTACCGAGGCGGAGACCGGACAAAAAGTTGATGGTCACTATGCCGGTAAGCAAATTCAACAGGCTATACAGATGCTGCCGCTGCATTTCAGAACGGTGATTATTTTACGTGATATTCAGGAACTTTCTTACGAAGAAATAAGTAATATAGTGGATGTTCCACTTGGCACGGTAAAATCTAGGATCAATCGTGCCCGGTTACAATTGCAGAAAGCATTAAAAGATTTAAAATAAGGAGAACCTTATATCGATGGATCGTTATCAGTTTGAGGATCTTATTTCTGAATATTTAGAAGGTAGTTTAAGTCAATTGCGGCGTACCGAATTTGAAGAATTTATGTCTGCAAATAACGATTGTCGTCTGCAAGTTGAATCCATGCAGCAAATCATATCTTCATTGAATTCCTTACCCAAGCTAAATACTTCGCCAACCTTTATGTCCAACCTTATGCGGCGAGTCGAAACGGCCAAAATAGCAGAACCAGGATCTGACATTATAGAAAAAAAAATACCGGCTACCCTATTTGGCTTTACTCCGGCTTATGCCGGGATGATCGGGGTGGTATTCATTGCTATTATTGTTGTGGCTTTTGAGTTGATACCAAACCAATCCGGGCAAGTCAATGCTCTACCTGTTATTGCCAAAACCGAGCAACAGCAAATATTGCCAACTACAACCACTCATCTGGCAAAGGGTGAATCAGAGGTTCCTGATTCCACAGCGACACCAAAAACATTACCAGATCATGATTTTCAGGATCAAATGATTCTGGTAAATGATTAGAATAACTGATTTAATTCATAGCTTTTTATAGATAAATAGTCTGTGTAATTTTTGGGAAATGAGACTTCCCAAATTTAAAATTGATTCCACCAGGTTATGGTATAACCTGCTGATAGTCACACTGTTTGTATTACTATATGTTTTCCCCAAGCCCGATGGTGCAATTTTTAGTGCGGCCCGTATAATTATTGCTTTTGGAATCGTATTTGCTCTTTTTTATAATAATGGTATTACTAAAAAGATCAGTCCAAGTACCGTAACACTGGGCGATAATTCTGCCGATTCATTCAATGGCAATCACAGTATTGGGCAGAGTCGTTATTATTATGATAAACTACTGGGAAATATTTTTGACATTATTCAAGCAATGAATAGTGATTTTTCCGGTGCTGTGTACATGATCGATCCCTTGAGTAATGGCTATACCCTGCAGAAAGCCACGGATGATCTATTCTATGATTTTGTGGGTATGGAAAATGACTTATATCAGGTTTTACTATCCAATCCGGACAGCATGTTGTTCCAACAAAAGGAAATGGGAGATAGCTGGAGCAATATACTGAAGTCTGAGGAATGGTTAGGCAGTGAATGTATTCTTGGTACTCGAATCATATTTCGGAATTCGACAGTTGGTACGCTTCTGATATATTCCGATCATTTTAATAAGTTTAAAGAACGTGATCGCGAAATTATTAGTAGTCTGGGAGTTTTTGTATCCGAGGGGATTGAAAATCTTGAACGTACCGAAGAATTAGTTTCGGACCGTGAAAACCATACTCGCATTACTGATATGCTGAATCGATTAAATATTGAAAATACCAGAAATGATATTTTTGAGGCCGTACGCACATTGTGTCATTCGCTATTTTTTTATGATAAACTTACCATATCAATGCGTAGTACCTATCCTGATACAGCCAAGATAGTACTGGTGGATGGATTTACTGAAGATATTACTGAGAAGGCAGAATTTAAGATATCGGATTCATTACATGGTCGACCTGTTCGAACTGGAAAACCGATTCGAACTGCCTATTGGGACAAGGATTATGACGATACCGGACGGTTTATTGCTGGTGATAGCGAGCAATTCAATTTTATGTCGGTTGTTGGAGTTCCAATTGGGAATGGAACGGATACTCAAGGTGCATTGGTGTTAGAGCGGTTATCATCACGGATCTATAGCGAATCGGATCAATGGTTGCTGGAATCTCTGGCTCAGACAATTTATGCAGTGATGGAATGGTCAGATAAATATCAAATCGTATACCAACACGCAACTCACGACGGATTAACAGAGCTGCTGAATCACAAATCATTTCTTGAGCGTTTTGAAGAGGAAATCAGTCGTTCATTGCGCTTTCAACAGGATTTGGTTTTACTGATGATGGATCTGGATAAATTTAAACGTATCAATGATAATCACGGCCATTTGTACGGTGATTATGTTCTGTATACTGTTGCTCTCGTTCTAAAATCTTGTATTCGAAATATTGATGTGATCGCTCGTTATGGAGGTGAGGAATTTGCCATTCTACTTATAAACACCGATAAGCGAAAAGCCCAAGCTGTTGCCGATCGTATAGTGAAGTCAGTAGCCGGTCATAAATTTCACAAAGATAATATAGATGCAAGAATGACGATCAGTGTTGGATTAGCACAATTTCCGGAAGATGCTGACAGGATCAAAGATATGATTGCGCGCGCTGATGCCGCCATGTATCGCGTTAAAGGGAAGGGTGGCAATGGGACCTTGATGCACAATCCTAATGAGAGTTAAATCATATTTTCTTTGGGAACTCTTAGTGTTTCATTGATTACATTGTTATGGAATGATAATATTTTGCGGAATACAAAGATGAATGTAACTGTTAGTACTAAACCAGTTGTGAGATTTTCTGCGCTGGTATTAAGTGTATTGGTGCTTGTTTCCTGTACTCAGATTCCGAAACCCCAGCCACAGATGCCTGCTGTTGAAACAACTCCTGATAGATTAGAAATTGACAGCGAAACTCTGAGCCATTTCATGGATGGACAGATGTATTTCAATCAGGGTGATTATGCCATGGCTGTGTTGGAATATCAGGATGCCCTATTGGCTGATTCCTCTATTAGCACAATCCACATCTCGTTGGCTGAAGCATACTGGCGATTAGGAAAAGAAGGACGGTCTGAACAGCAGCTAAAATTGGCGCTGCTGAAAAATCCGGATGATGTTGAAGCTAGTAAAATGCTGGCCCATCAATATATCATTCGAAAAATGTATACTGATGCTGAAAAGATATACTTGGTTCTGTGGGAAAAGCATCCCCAGGAAATTGATTATGGATATGCCTTAGCAAATATTGCAAAAGTGCAGAAAAAATACCAGTCTGCGTTGGATACTTATATTAAAATTAGCGTCAGATTTCCCGATCAGATCATTCCATTGGAAAATGCAGCACAGATAGCATTAGCTACGCAGGATATGCAAAAAGCGCAGTCCTTGTTTGAAAGTCTGATAAAACTTGATCCTAATAATTTAGAATATTTAAAAACATTAAGCGATATATCTATTTTGAACGGCAATTTCCCCAGAGGGATGGATTTACTTGTCAGACTCATTGAATTAGACAGCGAAAACATTGAAATGAAATTGCGTTTGGGGACACTATATTATGAAAATAATCAGAAAGAGGATGCCTTAGCGGTTTTTGAATCGCTTTATGATGAAGATAATATCGAACCTTTAGTATTATACTTTTTAGCAACTTTGATGGCTGAAAAAGATGATTTAATCAAATCCGAACAATATGCCAGGGAGTCAATTTCCAGATTTCCTAATGAACCACGAGGTTATGGTAACCTATCATTAGTAGAGCTGCAACATAAAAATGTTGATGAGGCAATCCGGATACTTCTGGACGGTAGAGAAAAGGCGACCGATGATTTCACATTAAATTATCTGCTAGGGACCTGTTATCAGTTAAAATTGGATTATGGTACTGCTGAGCGGTATCTATTGAAAGCGTTGGAGATTTATCCCGACTCAATCCATGGGCGACAGACTCTGGCATTAATTTATGATACGACAGAAGAATGGATGAAATCCGATTCATTATATGAGCTCCTTATTGACAATGATCAGGTTAATGCTCAGACGCTGAATAATTACGCTTATAGCCTGGCTGAGCGCGGTGTTTCGCTGAATAAGGCAAAATCGATGGCGGAAAAAGCGATCACAATCGAACCTGATAATGGTGCCTATCTCGATACAATCGGATGGATACATTTCAAATTGGGGAATATGAGTAAGGCACATAATTATGTTAAAAAGGCAGTAAAATTAGATGACACAAACGCCGTAGTGCTGGAACATCTAGGTGATATTCTGATCCAAAGAAATAAAATTCAAGAAGCTCGTGACATTTATAAGCAAGCCTATGAATTAGATCCTGATAATTTGGAGCTGAAAACAAAGGCTGGTGAATAATCATTTATAAATTCCTCCTATTAGGAATTTATTTTGCATTAATCGGTTGTAGTCACTGGATAGCTTCAGCAATTTCGGTGAGCGAATCCGGAATTCCGGAGACGGGTTTGTATCAGCAGTTGATGAGTGAAAATAATTTTGTGAGTGGTCAGGGATTTACAATCCAATCTGGGGTATTATCAAACCGCACTACCTTTATTTTTTTTAGCTCCTGGGATTCACTTTCTATTCAATTCAAAGATATATTTGGTCGAAGGGTATTGGTAATTAATGCATTTGGGGATGATGTACGCTTCTGGGATATCATGAATAATCGGATTCATTCTGCTGGTGACCTTCAGGAAGATAGTATGAAAGTCTGGCAGCTAACTGCAGATGATCTTAGAATGATTTTCTGGGGCTGTCCGGTAGCAAGTGAATCTTATCTAAACATTGATTTTACATATGAGGAAACAGGCGTAGGTTTATTAGTTGAAAAAGTACTGATCACCCCAGATAATGACCAAAAAATCGAAATACAATTTTCTCAGCGATACTGGGGAGACGCGGCATCCGGGAGATTTTTAAAGATTCCCGGGTTAATTAATTAATAAAATTCAGATGTAACTCATGAAAACCATATCAGTAGTCATACCAATTTACAATGAATTGGAATCCTTACCGGAATTGATTCAACAATTAGTAGCGCCACTAGCTGTTTATGAAAAGCGGGAAATAATATTTGTTGACGACGGCAGCACCGATGGCTCAGCTGAATATTTAACAGAAATATCGCAAAAAAATGACGATATTATTCTGATTCGATTCCATCGTAATTATGGCAAATCAGCAGCTTTGGCTGAAGGCTTTAAGCATGCCGAAGGAGAATATGTCGTTACAATGGATGCCGATTTACAGGATGATCCGGCTGAGATTGCCAATCTCCACTCCAAAATAGATGAAGGCTTTGATTTGGTATCGGGCTGGAAAAAGGAACGTCACGATCCGTTCACAAAAACCTTTCCATCCAAAGTCTGGAATTTTATGACACGCGTGGTAACCGGTGTTAAAATCCATGATTTTAATTGTGGTTTAAAGATGTATCGTAAAGCGGTCGTTAAATCTTTGGAAATTTATGGTGGGCGACACCGTTATATCCCGGCAATGGCCGGACAGAAGAAGTTTCGTGTTGGTGAAATTGTCGTCAATCATCGCCCAAGAATTCATGGAGTGACTAAATACGGAGGTGCCAGGTTTTTCCATGGTATTTTCGATTTAATTACGATTATGTTTCTTTCGCGGTTTACTCAACACCCTTTGCATTTATTTGGCAGTATTGGTATGCTGGGTCTGGCTGTCGGTTTCCTAGCGGAAATCTATGTTTTGTATCTGAAATATATAGTTGGTCATGCCTTCCAGCAGCATATGGCATTATTGATGTTTGGAGTCATGCTGATTGTTATTGGAATCCAGTTTATATCACTTGGTCTATTGGGCGAAATGATAGCTCAGTCTACCCAGGGGCGGGAAGACCGAGTGAAAAAAATTATTAAATAGAGCAAAGCGAGAGATTTGTGGTGACCACTAAGTTATTGATTTCTGTAATAACTCCAACATTTAATCGTTTGGCCGAATTAAAATATCTTATAGATTCCCTTCAACGTCAAACAATTTCTCCAGAATTATTTGAAGTAATAATTTCCGATGATGGCTCCAATGATTGCACTAAGGATTATGTTCAGTCTCGAGCCCGGGAAGTAGATTTTAATCTACGTTTCATCAAACAAACTAATCAAGGTCCAGGTGCTGCCCGGAATCATGGATTGGTAGAAGCCAGGGGCGAACTATATTTATTTATTGATTCGGATTGTGAAGCAGAATCGACCTGGATTGAGAAAATTTATAAATTATATAAGAATGATGAGTTTGATGCCTGTGGTGGTCCGGATGGTGCTAAAGATGATTTTACACCACTGCAGAAGGCGATTGATTTTGCTATGACATCATTTTTTACCACCGGTGGAATGCGTGGTCACAGCGAAAAAATGCTGGCTAAATTCTATCCCCGTTCGCACAATATGGGAATGACGCGAAAGTTGTATAATCAGGTTGGTGGTTTTGGTTCGCTACGCCATGGTCAGGACATTGAACTGAGTCACCGAATCCGGTCCATTGGTGCCCGAGTTAAATTTATTCCTGACGCAATTGTTTACCATCGCCGACGCACTAGCCTCAAACGTTTTTTTAAGCAGGTTTTCAATTGGGGAGTTGCCCGAGTTAATCTGGGCAAAATCAGTTCCGATATGCTGGAGCCGATTCACTTCATGCCAGCATTGGTGACAATTCTTACTATTTCAATTTTTGTTGGCAGCATTTACTGTCCAAATGTATTTCTACCATTAATATTTTTAGGATTTGCGGGCTTATTAGTACTGGCCACTTCGGCTGGAATTCGCTCGAAGAGCATCGGCGTATTTGGGTATGCATCGTTGACAATACCATTTCAGATTTTTGGTTATGGAAGTGGTTTTATCGTTTCCTTTGTCAAACGCTATATTTTTGGTTTAGGCGAATGGCGTGGGTTCAGCAAAAGGTATTATAATTGACCAACGCTTTTTCAGAAATAAGAGCTCTCAGAGCAGAAATCCCCATCCTTGCGAAAAAATTTCCTGAAATTGGTCCAAGAGCATTGCGAGCATATAAAGAGCAGTATTGGTTCGCAAAAACTTTCATTCAAGATTATTTCGGAAAACTTGATTATTCCGATAAACGTGTTCTTGAAGTTGGAGCGGCTGAAGGGGGTGTACTAAAATATCTCACAGAATTGGGCGCCACTTGCTTTGGCCTGGAATTATCACCGAAACGGTTTGATAATTCAAGCAAACTAGTTGGAAATTCCAAAATAACCTTTATCGCCGGTGACATTACTGCAACAGAAACTTTCATTGACTATAATTTGAATGATATTGATTATATCATTTTAAGAGATGTGATTGAACATATTCATGATAAACAATCAGCTCTGAAAAATGTATTTTCGCTACTTCAGGGAGGTGGAAAAGTATTTATTTCATACCCACCATACCACGCTCCCTTTGCCGGACACCAACAGACTTCAGGAAAACTATTGGCAAAAATTCCTTACATTCATTGCCTGCCTGATAAATTATACCATAATTATTTGAGAATACTAGGTGTGTCAGATAATAAAATCAAGTATCTGGCCAATATAAAAGTAACCAGAGTCAAGGATTTGGAGTTTTTAGAGTTATGCCGGTCGGTTGGCTTCATGATTAGGAAGTACGACAGTTTTATTTTCCGTCCGGAGTATAAGTTCAGGTTTTCGTTACCGTTGATTAGAAATCATTTTTTCAGTAATAAACGCGGTTTCAATTTTCTCTCCAGTGGTGTAAACCTGCTATTGGAAAAACCAGTCAACGATTAATATGGCAAAAGAATAATATAGCAAGATGATACTTAACTTCGTTGAAAAAATGTTTGTATTGGAAGATTCCTTTGCAGTTTCACCCTGTAATTCCAATACTAATGGACAAACTCTAAAATTGGTTTTATGCGCAAGCGACAAGTATTGATGATCAGTTACTACTGGCCGCCAGCCGGTGGTCCCGGTGTACAGCGCATTCTCAAATTTGCCAAATATCTGCCTGAATTCGGCTGGGAACCAATTATCTTAACTGTCAATTCCGGGGAGTACCAGGCCCATGATAATTCCTTAAACAAAGATATTAGATCGGACCAAAAAGTATATAAAACTGCCGCATTTGGACTTTATAGTTTATTCAAGCTGATAGCTGGTAAGAATGAAATTGCAACCCACCAGCTCAGCAGCAGCACTGAAGAATCGCTGTTTTCCCGTTTGAGCCGCTGGGTCCGACTAAACCTGATTCTACCTGACGGTCGTATTGGCTGGTTCCCCTTTGCTGTGCGGAAAGGTCGAGAAATAATTGCAAAGAATAATATTGATCTTATATTCACTTCCGGACCACCTCATTCGGTTCATTTAATCGGCCGAAAACTGGCAAAACAATCATCTTTACCCTGGGTAGCGGATTTTCGTGATCCCTGGTCGGAACGATTTTATTATGAGGAAAACAAACGGTCAGTACTGGCAGATAATATTGAGTTGGCCATGGAAAAGTCAGTATTGAATAATTCGACTGCTATTACAGCGGCCAGCCCCGGGTTTATTGATTTATTATTGGCTAAATGTGATAATACTGAGAAAGGACATGTGATAACAAACGGTTACGATCAGGACGATTTTATTGAAATAACTGAACGGGCTGACAGTCAGTTGACAACAATCCTGCATATTGGAAATCTGTCAAATTCCCAGTTGCCGTTATCGCTTTTAAAGGTTTTGCAGGAGAAAAAAGATCATTCACCTGATAAATTTCTATTAAAACTAATTGGCAGCGTTCATCCCAATATTCAGCGGTCTGTGACTGAATATGGTCTAGACGATTTAGTTGAATATGGCCCTTATTTACAGCATGATTTGGCAGTGCAGGAAATGCAGCAGGCGGATTTTTTATTAACTGTTGTCCCAGACACAGCGAATAATACAGGCATAATTCCCGGTAAAATTTTTGAATACCTGAAATCCGGAACAGCCATAATACTTATAGGACCGCCTGATTGTGATGCAGCAAATATTATTACTGCCGCCGGCAGTGGTGAGGTGTTTGATTATAATTCCACTATAGAACTAGCCGAGTATATTAGCGCGCGTCTCACATATGAAGCTGAGGGGATTGAAAAATATAATCGAGTTGCTCTGACAGATAAATTGTCAAAAATATTTGATGATCAATTATAGATGTCGCTGAAAAAGAAAATATTTATGGCCCGGAAATTGTGGTGGGATATCCGCCGCGGTGATGGTTTTTATAAAATTGCCGATGATTTTTCTTCTCAAACTCTTGGTGAATATTATTTTGTATTCAATGAAGCCAGCGTCAGCAGCGGCAAAGATCAGGCTCTAATAAAAAATATTGATGAAAACGGGATTCCGCTGAACAGCACCTATATCGATGTGGCCGAAAAGAAAATGGTATATTTCCCGATTTCAATTGGCCAGCTGGGTCTGGCAGTATTCCACACTTTTCTGAAATCCGGCTCGGATGATGACAGGCGGCGCTTCCTGAAGTTTGCCGATTGGTTTCTGGAGAATGGTGAATTTTCGGATAACTTAGGAGTTCGCTGGCTGACTGAAGTTGAGCTGCCGGCCTATCAGAATCCGGGACCATGGCAGTCGGCTTTTTCGCAGAGCAGAGGTATTTCAATACTGCTGCGTGCCTATCAGCTGACAGGAAAAGCAGAATACGCGGACTGTGCCAAATCAGCACTGAAATCATTTTCAATACCAGTAGAACATGGTGGGGTCACATCATCAACTGAGTGGGGAATGTTTTTTGAAGAATATACTGCAGCTGTTCCCACATTGGTGCTGAACGGTCATATATTTTCCTTATTTGGCTTGCTGGATTATCAGCGCTGTTTCCCCGACGATGATATCGTCGAAAACCTGATTAATGAAGGATATGATACGATTATTAACTGTCTTCCGGATTTTGATCTTGGCTACTGGTCCCGCTATAATTTTTGCAAGGCAGATTTTTACCCAACAATAGATCCTGCTAGACTTCAGTATCAGCGTCTGCATATATTATTGTTAAAAACATTGAATAAATTCCGACCACATGAAATTCTAGTAAAATTCATTATTCGCTGGAATGAACAGATTAATCTATTCAATTATTTACGATCCAGTCTGGTTAAATACCAGGCTTTAAAAAAACTTGGCCGTGTCTAAACGGAGCATAATGGTAATGGGTAAAATTAGCGCGCGATTCGATGATGCTGTAAAATATTTTAAGAATAAAAAATATCTGGAAAAGAACATTACTGATTATTCGAGGTTACCTAAAGATATTTTTAGTGATCTACGGGCAGTTTTCGTGCTGTCAACTGGCCGTAGTGGTACTGATTTGCTGACACGGTTGTTCAAGTTAAATAAGTCAAATTTTGTTTTACACGAGCCGGAACCAGATTTAGTGTATGCAGCCCGCGAAGCCTACGATCTTGGCAGCAGTGGGACTGTAGCTCGGCGGCTGGGCATATCTAGCAGCCGCTATCATCTTTTCAAGGAATGTTTCCTGCGTAATAAAGTCTATATTGAAACGAATAATAAATTAACCTTTTTTGCTGATGCCCTCTATCAATTACTGCCTAACAGCCGCTTTATACACCTGATAAGAGATCCCCGGGCTTTTGTTCGCAGCGCAATTCGCCGGCGCTATTACCAGGGTCACGATTTTGACGATGGTCGAATTGTGCCAGCGGATCTTTCCTTGACTAAATGGAATAGTTATTCCCCAATTCAGAAAAATGGCTGGTTATGGAATGAAACAAACAAAGTTATTGAATCTTTTGTAAAGGATTTTGAATATGATCGCCTGCTTACAATCCAATCAGAAAAATTGTTCAAGGATCCGGCTGTAATGCAGCAAATCAGTAGATTTATCGGTGAAGATTCGTCCAGTTTGGATCAAATTACTCAAATAATTGATCGGCCTGTCAACCAGCAGATCAAGAACGATTATCCATCCTTTGATAAGTGGGACACGGCTGATCAGGAGGATTTAATATCAATTACACCCCTTGGGAAAAAATATGGTTACTGGGATCAATAGACCATGAATAATCCCCCTAAAATAACTGATCAACCAATCATGCTTGATATTGGTTGTGGAAAAAGAAAACAGTCCAGTATCGATTATCAGGTGATTGGGGTGGATCTTTGGGAAGGTTCAGATGCTGATCTGAAGATATCGGCATTTGACTTACCCTTTGATGATTCATCAATCGCCAGAATATATTCTCGACATTTTTTTGAACATTTCAATTATGAAGAAATTGAATTGCTTCTACAAGAATGTTACCGCGTTTTGAAGAATGATGGCGAACTTGAAATTATTACGCCTCATGTAAGTTGTATTTCTGCATTCCAGGATCCGACTCACATAAGTTTCTTTACAAAAAAAACATTTTCTCGATTTCAGCATACAGGATATAAAATTTCCAGGATTGATTTCCATTGGTTTCGAAAACCATATACTGGCAATTTTCCCTGGCTGATTAATTTTGTTAATTCTGTACTTAATCGGTTTCAAAACCTAGAACGATTTTCAGCCACTATTGGCGGCATTTACGAAATCAGGTGCATTTATCAAAAGAACAATAATTATCGCAAAGATAATTTTATCAGGGGATCCAAAGTAAATGAATCAGCCTGAGCCATTGAAAACAGCCCTAATTATTGTTACATATAATGCCCTGGATTATGTAAAAAAATGTATCGATTCTGTCTTCGCACATACAGACTCACAACATGAAGTAATTGTTATTGATAATGCCTCCCAGCCCGATATGCTAGAATATTTAGGCAAGTTGGAGGAATCAAATAAAATTCATTTGATAAAAAATTCAGAAAATTTGCTCTGGCTACCAGCGGTTAACCAGGGCTTGCAGGTGATATCAGATGATATTGAGTACTGCCTGCTGCTAAATTCAGATATTGAAATTTATACGGACGACTGGTTGCAGAAACTTCAGCAGCCGATGCTGGAAAACAATTCCATCGTAATTACCGGAACCCATTATAATTTTTTACCCGTCAAGCCTACTTATGGCGCCATAGATGGCTGCTGTTTAATGTTTCGGCGTAGCCTGATCGATAAATTGGGATACTTCGATGAAAATTATCCTTGGAATGGGGCACCATTCATTTATTCAGCCCGCGCCTGGAATATCGGTCAGTATTTTTACCACATAAAAGATAAATCAATTCTACATCATCATGGTAAGAAGTCACGCCTGGAAAGTAAAACCCAGCTAAAGAATCGAAAAGTAGATCATTTTCAGGTTATGCGGGACGCTGGGTTGCAACCCCAGTTTGATCTGTGGATCAAGATAAGACACAAGCTGAATCTATTTGACATCAACACTCACATAATGAATGCAATTAAACTCAAGTAATGGCAATCAGACCTCAGATTAAACAGCTGGGCACCAACTCTACTATCTACGGGCTGGGTAACCTCCTGAACAAACTGGCGGCATTTTTACTGATTCCGGTCTATACCAAGTATCTGGCAACTAGTGATGTTGGTATTTTTGCCCTCATAGAAATGGCGGAAAAATTATTGATTACCCTGGCTCCGTTAGGGATTATCCGGGCAATGTGGCGTTTTTTCCCCGATAAAAATTATGATTTAAAGCAGGTGTTTTCATCGGCCTATAGCGGTATCATGATTATTAACATTGCCGCCATGCTGATATTAGGACTTTTCTATAAAAAAATTGGTCCTTTGTTGGGAATGGGGGATGATCAAGTTTTGATGGTACTGGTAATATTATTGAATATATTGCTGGCATTGGGCACCAATTTCCTGTTATCCATCTGGCAATATGATCAAAAGGCTGCTAATTACATGATTTTGACCGTGAGTCAGTTTCTGGGTATTCTTATACTTTCGACTGTTTTTGTAATTTTTCTTGATATGGGATTATGGGGTTTGTTGCTGGGGAAGACTTTCGTATTGGCCGTTTCATTTATCTTTAGTATTGTGCTTATTACGATTCATTATTATTCAGCACCTTCGCTAGGCTTGCTGATGAAACTGCTGAAGTATGGGTCTCCCTTTATTTTCCTTGCTCTCGTGGCACCAATCCTGACATTGTCTAGCCGCTTTTTTCTGCGGATATTCATGTCCCTGGAAGATATAGCAATATATTTTATCGGTTTTAAATTCGGAATGCTGTTGAACATGTTTCTGGTCGTCCCTATCCAGCGCGGGCTGATTCCGCTGATGTATAAAATGGGAATCGATGATAAGTCAAAAGCAATTTATCCGGATATGTTATTTTATTATACGGTGATCGGTTCGATTTTTTATTTGGCGGTATCATTGTTGATCAAACCAGTACTGGGCATAGTGACGCGCCCTGAATACCTGGCAGGGGCTGGTTTAATTCCCATTGTCGCATTTGCCTATTTCCTGGCTGGATTCCAGCATTTCTTTACTGCCAGTGCTGCATTAAAAAATAAGACTGGCCGCATAGCTACTGCATCAGTATTGACGATAGTTACCAATCTTGTTCTAAATTATTTTTTAATCAGACAGTATGGAATACTCGGAGCCGCATGGGCAACACTGTTATCATATTTTGTGCTGTCAGTGTATATATATTTCATTTCTTATCGGATCGAACAATTTAACTGGAGATTAGTCCGAGTAGCAGTTGTTGTAGCTGTTACCATAATAATATATTTCTCTGCCAACTACTTCAATGAACTATATAATGCTATTAATCTGGTGATTTCATTATTAAGTATTGTAGTATTTGTGATCTTTTTAAAAATTTCAGGGATACTGGGTCACAGGGAAATCAATGGGTTGAAATCAATAATTAAAAAATTCAGGGTAAAATGAGCAATTCCGACAAATTAAAACGGTATGTGTGGGCACTTATTCCAATTATCTGTTTAATTTTTTTAAACCAGATGATCCTATTTAACAAGATACCTCTGGCAAGTGATACGATCAGTCATAAGCCCATTGCCAATTGGTCCAAGGAATACGATGAAAACAATTCCGATCAGGCGTTTTGGTACCCGCACCTGTTTGGAGGAATACCTACATTAGGTAGCAATATTTTAGCTCCCGGTAATCCGCTCAACGGAATCTTGAATTTTTTCCTAATTAATCGTGGATTGAAATACTGGTTTTATTTCTCTATTGGTGGCCTCGGGTTATTTATATATTTACGTAGCCGTGGTCAAAGCTTACTGGCGGCATTTTTTGGTGGGATAATATTCAGCCTGACTCCTTACATGTTTGGTTTGATCAATGCCGGCCATTCATCAAAATTGATTGCATTATCGATTTCTCCCTGGGTATTCATGGCGGCGGATTATATACTTACACGACGATATAAAAGGGGAGTATTATTACTTGCACTTACTGCATCGTGGCAGTTGTGGGCCAATCATCCACAAGTTGTTTATTATACTTGGATGATTATAACGTTTTGGTGGATATGGCTTCAGGCTTGTGCTTTATTTGAGAAACGTTGGTCGATTGCAAATGAAGGAAAAGTAACTTTATTAATAATAGCTGGATTAATCCTGACATTATTTATTGTTACCATGCCCTATTCTTTTGTCTATGAATTCCAGGGTCATTCCAACCGTGGTGCACCATCAGTCCTTGATCAGTCCAATGAAACCGAGTCTGGTGTGAAATGGGAATATGCTACCCAATGGTCATTTCAACCGAAAGAACTCATCTCATTTATTTACCCCTATTATTTTGGTATGCAAAACTATCCCACGCGCGATATAAAAAGCGCCGCTTACTGGGGTGGGATGCCCTTTACTCAATCGACACATTATTTTGGGATTCTGGTAGTACTGATTGCCATTCTTGGCGCTGTCTTAAACCGCCCCGATCGATTTCAAACATTTTTGTGGGTCACATCCGGACTAATTCTGTTAGTTGGTTTTGGTAATTATATACCACTATTATATGGACCGCTGTTCAAGTTGGCCCCCTTTTTCAGTAAATTTCGTGTTCCCTCCATGATTTATGCTCTACTGCCGTTTACCTTTGGAGTTTTGGCTGCTTTCGGACTGGATAATATTTTAAAACTCATAAAGGAAGATTCGGCAATAAACCGGAAGGTCATTAAAAAGGTTGTGATAATTTTCGGTGGTTTTATCGGTCTAACATTGATCTACCTTCTTTTTGGTGGCAGTTTGGTTAATTTTTTCAAACCTGGCGAAGCAAACCAGTATGATCCGCGGATTATCCCGCAGATAAAGGCAGTCCGCAT
The DNA here is from genome assembly GCA_964539785.1 of uncultured bacterium. GTDB lineage: Bacteria > Fidelibacterota > Marinisomatia > Marinisomatales > TCS56 > JABMPO01. The sequence continues at coordinate 45,755 of CAZIJQ010000008.1, forward strand.
GGATCTGTTCCAGAAAGGCATCATTCTGGCGCTAGCGATTTCGACTGGTGGGTTTGCCGCAATCTGGCTGGGAATAAAGCAAAAGGTAAAACCACAATTCGTGGGTATTGCGATTATTGCTCTGACGGTAGTTGACCTCTGGGTCGTTGATAATGAATTCCTTTATCTGAAAAATGCACGCCAGATGGAACAACAGTTTCAGCCGAATAAAATAACTGAATTTTTGACCGCTGACACTGATTTATTCAGAATATTTCCGGTTGACGAATTGAACACTAATTGGTACGGCTATTTTGGATTAGCCAGTATTGGCGGCTATCGCCCGGTTAAGCTGCGCAATTATCAGGATTTAATGGATGCTGGTGGATTCAATAATGTGTCGGTACTGAATATGTTGAATGTGAAATACCTGATTACAGCTAAAAATATTACCCATCCTAGTATGCGGTTAGCGCTGCCGGGTGGGAAGAGGGTTTTTGAAAATACCGCTGTGCTTCCCAAAGCCTGGATTGTAAACCGGGTGACAAAAGTGACAGATCAGAAAGAATCACTGCAGAAGGTGCTGACGAAGGAATTCTCACCCGAGTCGGAGGCAATTGTCATTAATTTCAAAAATGAGGACATTACTCCCACCGGTGGGGGTGAGGTAGTTGTTAATGAATATTCTGATAATGAAATTGAACTGTCAGTGACATCCAATGGGAATGGCCTGTTAGTGCTATCGGAAATTTATTACAAACCGGGCTGGCTGGCATCTGTGGACGGAATTGAGACAACAATTTATCAAACTAATCACGTTCTACGTTCGGTGGTTGTGCCGGATGGTAAGCATACGGTGCGGTTCTTTTATAATGACCACAAATGGAAAATAACTAGGCTGCTTTCCAGGCTATCTCTGGCTTTTACACTTCTTGCGATTGCTTATATTTATCGAGTGCAGATCGTGGGTTTGATTAAGCGAAAACAATGAATTGGTTTCGTCATTCCGGGAATATTAAAGCCGGACTATTCATAACCGGTATTATAATTGCTGCGGTTTTATTGCTTTATTCTCAGCAGATTGTAAATGAGCTGCGCGAAGATAATCGCCAGATAGTAAAAATCTATGCTGAGATAATTGCAAAAACTGCTGCTGATCTGACCGATACTAATCTTGATTTTGTCTTCGAAGAGATAATCAAAAAAGTCCAGTTTCCGATTATTTATTCCAACGCCGAACTTGAACCAACATTTTATCGCAATCTACCAGATACTGTTTTGAGTGAACCGGAATTAAGCGCTATTCGGGAAACAATGGACAAGACCAATCCGCCAATCCCTATTTTTTTTACTGATTCCGGGAACGATCAAGCATTCCTGATTGGCAATATTCATTACGGGGATTCCCGTTTAATTCGGAAACTGCAGTGGCTGCCGTATCTTGAAATTGGGACAATGGCTTTATTCATTCTGCTGGGATTCATCGGTTTTACTGTGATACGTAATAGTGAAAAGCGGAATATCTGGGTTGGAATGGCAAGGGAGACCGCTCATCAGCTCAGCACGCCAGTTTCAGCTCTATTGGGCTGGATTGAATGGCTAAAATCCCATCCTGACAAATGTTATGATATTTTACCGGACATGGAAATTGATCTGGGGCGGCTACAGAAAGTGAACAACCGGTTCAGCAAAATGGGATCGGATTCTGTTTTTACTTCTATCGATTTGTATGAGATTGTAGAAGAAGTTGCCATCTACCTGCGTCGACGATTGCCATCGATGGGCAAAGACATCAGTATTTTGAATGAAATTCCCTCAAATTCTATTATCAATGGTAATGGACCTCTGTTATCCTGGGCAATTGAAAATGTTGTCAAGAATGCCATCGATGCCATTAGCCGCGAAAATGGCAGTATTAACATTAGGTTAGCCGATCATGTCGACCAGGCCAGAATAATCATTACAGATAATGGTAAAGGCATACCAAAGCGGGACTGGAAAAATATTTTCCGCCCGGGATTCAGTACTAAAGATAAAGGATGGGGATTGGGATTATCACTCACTCGCCGGATTATCGCCGAGATTCATAAAGGAACAATCCGGGTTGTCCAATCGGAATTGAATCAGGGCACCAAAATCGAAATCACTATAGCAAAATAAGTATATTTCCTTCAGAACTCACTCTTTTTCTTGTCACCTGAATCCTTGTGATTCCTCAGTGTACATTCTAATTTCAGCCATCTAAAATAAGGAGTATTCTGTGGAGATTTTGCATGCAATGGCCGGTGGCGGCGCAACTGAAGGTGGTGGTAGTGGAATCGCGGCCTTTTTACCATTCATTTTAATATTTGCAATTATCTATTTTTTTATGATCAGACCCCAATCCAAGCGCCAGCGTGAGAAACAAAAAATGCACGATGGGCTTAAAAAAGGCGATAAAGTTGTGACTATTGGCGGAATCCATGGTACAATCGCCGGACTGAAAGATAAAGGCAAGCTAGTTGTCCTAAAAGTTGATAAAAATGTTGAGTTTACCGTTACTCGCACTGGAATTGCCGGACTGGTTCAAAACGTAACCGATGAGGATACAATCCAGGCAAATGCATAATGGCAGTTTTTGAGATTACTTTATATGGTAATCCGATTCTTAAGAAAAAATGCGAAACGATTACTGATTATAAAGCGTTAGCGCCGCTGGTTAATAATATGCTGGACACGATGTATGAAGAAGAAGGCATCGGGCTGGCGGCCAATCAAATCGGAATTGATTTACATTTGTTGGTTATCGATGTCAGTCATATCGAAGATACGGATGGCCACTTGGTTATTACCAATGGAGAAATTATCAATCGGACCGGTGATTTGAATATGGAAGAGGGATGCCTGTCGTTACCAGGTATTCGTTTTGATGTAAAACGTCCCGAAGAAATTACCCTCAGATACCAGACAATTTCCGGTGAAACTAAAGTTGAAGAATTTAATGGAATGCTGGCGCGGGTAATCCAGCACGAAATTGACCATCTCAATGGTGTTTTAATGATCGACCGAGTCAGCCCTTTAGTGAAAATGCAATTCAATCAGGAACTGAATGAAATTGAAAAAATGGGGAAAAAACAATCACCAAAAGCCTAATTCATTTTCATCAGTTTAATACCTGGGAATTATCCTTAATTACCAGGGGTAGGCAGCTACCAGGGTAAATATATGCGTCTTATTTTTATGGGCAATCCTGAATTTGCCGTTCCCACATTGCAGGCTTTAGTAGACTCCGAATCTGATGTTGTTGGCGTGGTAACTAATCCGGATCAAGCGGTGGGGCGTGGTCGGAAGCTGCGATCTTCAGCAGTAGCGCTGGCTGCCCGAGCTGCAAATCTTAAATTGATCCAACCGGATTCGCTGAATGATACGAATTTTCATTCGGAATTACGCAATCTACAGCCGGATTTATTTGTCGTAGTCGCATTTAGAATCTTACCCCAGTCGGTATTAAAAATCCCCAAACATGGTTCTGTAAATTTACATGGATCGTTGCTGCCCAGATACCGCGGGGCAGCACCAATCCAATGGGCATTGATAAATGGCGATAAGCAAACCGGATTGACTACTTTCCTGATCAAACCCAAGGTTGATACCGGCGATATCATTGATTTCGTTGAGCTGCCAATTCAGCCTGAAGATGATTACGGCAGTTTATCCCAGCGAATGCAACCGGCCGGTGCGAAATTGATGGTGAACACGATACAAAATCTTATAGCGGGACGGGCGGTTTTTCAGACTCAGGATAATTCCAGGGCAACCAAGGCTCCTAAGATAACCAAAGATATATGCCGTATAGATTGGGATCAGCCCAGTTCAGCAATATTTAATTTGATTCGCGGCCTGGCGCCGGTTCCCGGAGCGTTTACTACCATTACTGGTAAACGGTTAAAATTATTCAAGTCAGTTTGCCTTCCTGATTCCGAACAGTCAGCAGTGCCCGGTGAAATTGTATTGGTATCCGACACTGAACTTCAGGTCCAGACAGGCTCCGGGATTATTGCCGTAAAATCTTGCCAATTGGAAGGAAAACGCCGCCTGGATGTAAAAGAGTTTTTACATGGAACCAGCATTGCACGAGGTATTATCTTAGGTGAGTGATTCAAATGCCCGGAATATTGCCGTCGATATATTGGATGAAACAGACCGGAAAAACTTGCGGCTTAATACGGTTCGCGACAATATTTTTACAAGGCAGCGCTTAACGCCCCAGGTTCGAGCCGAAGTCACCAATCTAATCCAACAAACTGCCCGCTGGCAGGGCCGGCTGGATTACTGGTTGGGGTTGGTATCTGACAAACCACTTCGGAAATTGCAATCGCGATTATTGATATTACTGCGATTGGCGACTTATGAATTATTGATCGATCGCATTAATCCCGATTATGCTATTATTCATTCTTATGTGGATTTGGCAGGTAAGAGGGTAGGTCAACACGTCAAAGGATTGACCAATGCGATTCTACGTAAAATTGCTAAAATAGATCCTATTGCCGCTCCGGCCAACGACGCAACCTCGGAACTGCTGGCAAGCTGGAATTCGATACCGGACTGGTTATGGACAAGATGGGAAGCGCGATTTGGGGTGGCAGAAACTAAAGCCTTATGCGAATATCAAAACCGAATTCCGGTATTATCGATTCGTCGCAATGCAACTAAAATTTCGGCTAAAGAATTGATTGAAACACTCGTAGGAGCTGGTCTTAAGATCGAACCGCGGCCAGGTTCTGATTTGTTTTTCTCAATAACCGGCAGAAGCTCATCACTGTTTCAAAACGATTTATTTCGTAATGGTTCGGTGTCCGTGCAGGACTGGGCTGCCGGTTCCGTAGTCGATATATTGGATCCCCAGCCTGGGGAAACAATTCTGGATTTATGTGCAGCTCCAGGTACGAAAACGGTGTATATAGCTGAGCGAACTGCTGGTGATTCCGTTTCTGAGATTATTGCCTGCGATTCTGACCCTGAACGAATTGCCAAGGCTATGGAGGATGTGAAGCGTCATGGTTTTTCAAAAATAATCTGGAAAAACTGTAATGTATTTACAGTCGATCTACCCCTCGCCGATGCAATTTTAGTTGATGCTCCTTGTACCGGTACCGGAGTAATTGGGCGCAAGCCTGATATCAAATGGCGACGTAGTCCCGGAAATATTGCTGAAATGGTAGAAATTCAATTGAGGATCCTTGCTAATGCCGGTCGGGCGGTGAAACCGGGTGGGCGACTGATATATTCGACTTGTTCTTTGGAACCGGAAGAAAATTGGAATGTTGTAGAGTCATATCTTAAATTTAATCCTCGTTTTTCAATTGATAAATTGGACAGCTTAATTCCAAAAGAATGGATTACTTCAAACAATACAATGGAAACAATTCCCCACCGGCACGGAGTTGATGGCATCTTCGCAGCAAGGCTTAATGCAGAATGATTAAATCACTTGGTCGTTATATTTTCGTTCTTGGGGTTTTCTCGATCCTTGGTCTGGTCATGATTAACTCTATTTTGATGCCAAAATACACGAAGAAAGGTGAAAATCGATACCTGGTTGACGTGCGGGGCAGAACGGTTGAGGACGCTATTGTTCACTTGAGACTGGAAGGTTTTGATGGTGTGGTAACCGATAGTCGCTACTCAAATGAAATTGAACCGGGAACTGTACTCGAGCAATATCCGTTGCCAAATGCCAAAGTAAAATCGGGACGAACCATCCGTCTTACAATCGCGGAACCTGAGAAAATGGTTTCCGTTCCCAGGTTATTGGGACATTCACAACGCAGCGCTGAACTCAAATTGCAGCAGGTGGGTTTGGAGATAGATACAGTATTGATAGAGTATAATCCCGGTTGTCCCAAAGGGACGGTAGCCTGGCAATATCCTAAAGGCGGCGATAATATGCAAAAGGGACTGGGTGTTCAGATCACGGTCAGTCTGGGAACGCCACCAAATTTTTTCGAGGTTCCTGACCTGTTTGGACTTAGCCTGTCTAAAGCACGAATCAGGTTACAAAACGCGAAGTTGAAGGTTGGCAAGATTTCATACCACCAAAATCAAGATTTAATCCCATACACCGTATTGGGGCAGTCAATTCCTGCTGAGACCGTGCTTGAACGCGCTTCAGCTATTGATTTGACGGTCAGTGTACGTGATTTGCAGGATATTTATAACCAGTTGACTGGTGATAAGTAATTGTATTCCCGGTACGATTTACTTCGTAAAGCAATTCACCTCTCATGTTCAGTAATACCAGCCGGATATTATCTGAATCCCAATCGATACTTCTTTATTGGAATCTTGATAATCGCCCTCATTCTCAGTTTGATGATTGAGCGATTAAGATTAAAAAGCGGATCGCTAATTCACCGAATTTTTAAACGCTGGCTAAATCCATTGCTAAAAATATCCGAATTGGATGGACCCTTTACCGGCGCAACCTGGTCAATATTGGGTTTGCTCACTGCAATTATTATTTTTCCGCCACCGATTGCCGTTTTTGCCATGTTAATTATGACGCTGGGCGATCCGGTAGCAGCCCTCGCCGGGCAGACTTTTGGCAGACTGCGGATCTATGGCAAAACAATCGAAGGCAGTCTTACCGGAATAGCAGTTTGCATTCTTTTCGGAATCCTGTTTCTCAAGATTCCTGTGACACTGTTAACAGCGGGGGCGGTAGGTGGAATGCTGGTTGAATTATTACCGCTGCCACTGAATGATAATTTACTAATACCGCTAGCAGCCGGTTTTTCGATGGTAACAATAGGATATTTCATCGCATGACATTTATAACGCCCAGCATTCTATGGGGATTATTTGCAGCAGGAATTCCAATTCTGATTCATCTATTCAGCATGCGAAAGACCAAAGAAGTGGAATTCAGTACTTTAAGGTTTATCAAGGAACTGGAACATGAGACCATCCGCAAGCTGAAACTGAAACAGTGGTTACTAGTAATTCTGCGCGTCTTGATAATAATTATGCTGGTTTTAATGTTCGCCCGCCCGGTTCAAAGGGGTTTTGCGGTTGGCTGGATGGCCGGTGAGATTGAATCACGGGTTGCCATCGTTGTTGATAATTCCGCCAGCATGGCAGTAAAATCAGGAGAATACTCAAATCTTGAAACAGCCCGGAAACTGGTTCCCGGTATCATCTCAATTTTTGAAGCAAACACCAGTTTCGATATATACCAAACCAATCCCTTTCAAATTATCTATTCCGGTGGAATTGAAAAATCCAACGAGATCAACAAAGCCGTAAATGAAATCAGACAATCCCACAACCAGGATTATCTTTGGCAGAATATTGACTCAGTTTTAACAGCAGGTAATTTTGACGAACCCAATCTGGAATGTTTTATTATCAGCGATTTTCAGGATCCGCCGGGTACGGTCTTTCTGGCACGAAATGGCCTGGATACTTTGCAGAATGGCTGGCGTTTTTACTGCCTTAAAGTGCCTACCGCTGAGCATAATATGGCCTTGACCGATGTTGAAATTCTGAATAAGGTCAGAATCCCCAACTATTTATTAAGAATCAATTCCAGCATCAGTAATCAGGGACGGTCAAATGTTACCAACGTGCCGATTGAATTATATTTGAACAATGAACGGGTCGGGCAGGTGATATCGGACTTTACCAGCGGTCAGACTCGCGATTTTCTGTTTCAGGCTTACGCCGCCGCCGGGGGACTAATTGCCGGTGAATTAACTATCCCTGATGATGATTACAATCTGGATAATCGTTTGAATTTTAATTTGGGTATTCCCCTGGAAATCAATTGTAAAATAGTAGGAGCCCGGCAATCGGAAATACATTTGGCCTTGACGGCATTACGTTCGATTAGTGATATCAATAACAATTTATTTGTGGAAACATTGATCGATTCATTACCGCAAGCCTTATTTCTGGATGGTATTGATGTGCTCTGTCTTTATAACATCGGTTATTTGTCGCCCATTGTCATCGACGAACTAAAAACTTTTCTGGCCAGAGGAGGTGGGATCATCTGGTTTGCCGGTGATCGTACAGAAAAAAATACCAACCTGCAGGTTGAGCAGGAGCTGAATCTTCCGCATCCACGAGATGTCAATTTATTGGAGGGTGAAGCCTTTTATTCGGTAAATGCCGTCAGCGCTCAGCATCCCTTGCTGGATGATCTGCAATTACGCGATCTGGATAACGAACTTCCCCAGGTATACGGTTATGTGGATGTCTCTGCCAGTAAAGCTCACCAATCAGTCTTGAATCTGAATAACGGGCGTCCTTTGCTGTTGGACATTAAATCGGGCAGCGGCCGGATATTTTATTTCACTTCGCTGCTGGATCTGCGCTGGAATGACCTAGCCATGCGCGGATTGATAGTGCCATTATTACATCGCATGCTCATGTTGATTGCCACCGATGAATCAAATCTTCAGCCGGTATTTGTAGGCGAAGAAAAAAATATTCCCATGGATCGCGAATCGTTGAAAAGTGAATGGGAACTGGTAATGCCATCGGGAAAACGGATATTTATTTTGCCTGATTATACCAGAGAAAACCTTTCTATTAATGCTACCGATGAGATCGGACAATACCAGATACTGGCTGACGGTGAAGTGTACGCTGAATTTTCAGCGCTGTTAGCGCCCCATGAGTTTATTTCCAATTCCACCACCAGCCAGTTGATTATTAGCAGATTACCCGAGGATCGCGCACGGATGATCGAGGTTGAGGATAATCTTACTAAGGTTCTCCGTGATACCAGATTCGGCCGTTCCTTGTGGCGGGTATTTCTTATTATCGCCATTGTTTTAATGGTGCTGGAAACCGGAATCGGGCGAATTAATCCTAAGTCAGTACGAAAAAAATCTGATGCAAAAAACTAATATTGATTTTCAGGAAAAAGCGCTGCTGGTGGGTGTAATCCATGGTGGAATCGATGAATCAACCGTCATGGAGCACATTGATGAACTGGCTTTGTTGGCCGATACAGCCGGAGCTGAGGTTATTGGTCAAATAACCCAGAAACTGGGACGGATCAATCCAGCTTATTTCATTGGCACTGGTAAAGCGGAACAAGTGATCAGACAGGGAGAGGAATTAAACGCTGATCTGATAATTTTTGATGAGGATTTATCGCCTGGACAATTAAAAAATTACCATAAACTTGCTGAGAATATAAAAGTTATCGATCGTAGCGCTTTGATTCTCGATATTTTCCGGCAGCACGCCCAGAGTAAAGAAGCAAAGACTCAGGTTGAACTGGCGCAGTTGGAATATTCTTTACCGCGACTAACCAGGCAATGGACGCATCTTGAGCGTCAAATGGGCGGGATCGGCACCCGGGCCGGCGCAGGAGAGACCCAGATCGAAGTTGATCGACGGCTGATCCGCGATCGCATCAGCAAGCTTAAGAGAGATCTGGTGAAGATTGATAAGGAACGGGAAACTCAGGGAAAACGGCGTAAAGATTTGTACCGGGTAGCCTTAGTCGGATATACCAATGCCGGTAAGTCAACCCTGATGAATGCCCTGAGCGGATCTGATATATATATTCAGGATCAATTATTTGCAACTCTGGACACTACGATTCGGTCAGTCGATATTGATGACTCACATAAAATCCTGCTAAGTGATACCGTTGGGTTTATCAGGAAATTACCCCATCATCTGGTTGCCAGCTTCCGCAGTACATTGAAAGAAGTAACTGATTCTGACTTGATAATAGTAGTGCTCGATTCGTCGTCTGCTCAGATTTTGGATCATCTGGAAACGATTCAATCGGTTTTGAAGGATTTGAAAGTTCATGTTAAACCGGCCTTAACTGTTTTAAATAAAATTGATTTGGTCACGGATCAAAATGATATTCAAATATTACAGACCAAACTGCCAGAAGGAATAATTTTGTCAGCCCGGGATCATATACGGCTTGATCGTCTACTGGTCGCTATTCAGGCGAAAATGGATTCCGCCAATAAAACTACTGCTCTGCGCCTTGGCTACCATCAAGGTAAGTTGTTAGCCCAGGCTAAAGACGAATTTGAAATATTAAGTCAAGAATATCTGGACGATTGTATTTTACTTACTATTCGGGGACGGGCCGATAAAGTAGACCGGATCGTCAGCAGAATAGACCACCACGGGTAAACCCGTGGTGCATTGTCCTTGACCGTAAAAAAAAAGCCCCGACATGTTGGGACAAGTCGGGGCTTAAATGATCCCGTTTTAGACTGCATTTCATAGACCGCGTTTTATTACGGTGGAGGCCTCCCGAAAACAGCAAACTTCCTTTACCCCGATTGCTCAGGGAAGGCCTGTTTTTTGTGTTCGAAGTTCAGCTTCCTAGACATATTGATTGTAGATCTTGAAATAGCGTTGCCTAAAACGGGAAGTGTCAAAAAGCTTTCACAAATATATAGGTTGACCCTAACGTGATGCAATTAAAACCGGATTTTCTGCTGATTTTTTCTCTGCTTTAGTAACCGATTAAGTCTATTACTTTTGATCTTATTATTGTCAGCCTAGAGATTTTTTCTCTATCCAAAGTAGATACAAGAACCGCGCCAATCGCGTCACTGGTAAATAGTTCTAATCGGTTTGGAGTTTTCTACCTTCCAGAGAGTCCACTACAGCCGCACCAACGGCATCGCCCCACACGTTTACGGTCGTGCGACAACGATCTAAAAACCAATCAATTACCAAAATAAGCGATATACCTTCAATCGGTAGATTTACCGCCTGCAATACTATCACCATTGTTACCAAGCCGGCTTCCGGGATACCAGCCGCGCCAATGGCAGCAAGAGTTGCAGTGAGAAAAATTACCACCATCTGGACCGAACTCAGGTCAATACCATAGATCTGGGCGATGAATATCGCCGCAACCGCTTCGTACAAGGCGGTACCATCCATGTTTATTGTGGCACCCAGTGGTAATACAAAACTAGCCGTCCGCTTAGAAACGCCACTGCCACTGGTCACGCATTCCATCGTTAGGGGAATGGTAGCCGCGCTGGATGCGGTTGAGAAAGCGGTAGTCAGAGCCGGAGCAGTATTTAAGGTATAGCGCCGGACATTTTGCTGACCGAAAAAGCGTAAAATCAATGGGAGTACAACCATCCCATGAATTGATAAGCCGATAATAACCGTAGCGGCATATTTCCCCAGCCGAATTAATTCGGGTCCGAAGCCGCTGAAACCGCCGGCATCACCCAATCGCCCGGCGATTAGTGCACCGATACCCACCGGAGCGGTCAGCATCAGGAGATGGACAATTTTCATTATGGCCTCATTGAGACCCACAAATACTTTGATAACCGGCTCACCGGTTTTACCAAGTGTGGTCAATACACCGCCTAACAATAATGAGAATATTATCAATGGTAACACGTCATTATTGGCCATGGCATTAAATAAATTGCGTGGAATTAATCCAACCACTACGTTGCGTAAGACCGCTCCCACCGAACGGGATTTCCCTTTTACTTTTTCTACAATTGCCAGGTCGATCCGTAAACCCTGGCCGACGGCGCTCGGTTGGATTTGCTCACCAGCGGGATTTTCCCATCGTTTTACGGTAATGCGCGGTAAATCGGTTCTGGTGATTTGTTCCACCACCCCGCGAATATTTTCCTGGTCGGAAAGAATTACCATATAGCGCTCATCGTAGCTACGTCCTGAACCGGGTGAACCTAAAATGATAGTGTTTCCTTCAACTTGATATGACATATCCGCCATTAGTTCACCACCCCGCAGAGCAATCCGTTCCTCTTCCGTGTCGGCCCGGCCCGGTTGTACCAGATTAACCAGAGTGATTCCCACAATGACCGACAGGGCGGTAGTGGTCATATAATAAATAATTGTTTTACTGCCGACCCCGCCTACGCGGCGAATATCTCCCAGGCGGCTGATCCCGACAGTCATGGAAGCCATTATCAATGGCACCACCAGCATCAACAAGGCGCGAATGAATAATTCACCGATAAATTTGATACCTAAACCACCGGCGGGCCAAAAACCTCCGAATAATACACCACAGACAATACCGATTACTATGCCGAATAATAATTTGTTTGAACTTGTTGGACGATTAATGATGCTACTCCTTTTTTTATCCGCCTTCTTCTTGATTCTTCGAGACTTCAGAGCGATATCACCCTAAAGCAAGGCGGATAACCGCGGCGAAGCTCTAAGAGCGAAGACGGGTTGTGGATGGTACTACGGGTGTCAACCCGTGGAAATCCATTTACCAGTGATCGAATTTAATTATTACGGGCTGAAATTGTAATTAGTAATTAGTGACATGTAATAAGTAATAAGTGATTAGTGAGATAAGTGAGTTGGCCTTCGGCCAGTGAGA
>CAZIJQ010000009.1:0-57313 GCA_964539785.1 uncultured bacterium
AGTACCCGGGGCCGGACTTGAACCGGCACGCTTTTGAAGGCGAGGGATTTTAAGTCCCTTGTGTCTACCAATTCCACCACCCGGGCGGATTTATCAATTAAGAATTAGGAATGATGAATTACGATTTTAGAAATTGGGACCAAACAACGATTATCAATAATTGATAATTCGTAATTATTAATTCTTAATTGACTCTGAGGCGTCGATCGGATTCGAACCGATGAAAAACGGTTTTGCAAACCGCCCCATTAGACCGCTCTGGCACGACGCCATGGTATTACTATGTTAATAAACTGGCAATCGTTTATCCAGTTGAATCACGGTTTTGTCCCGATAAATCGGGACCCCATTAGACCGCTCTGGCACGACGCCGGTTGCGGAGAGGCAGGGATTCGAACCCTGGGAGGAGTTTAAGCCCCTCACTCACTTAGCAGGCGAGCGCCTTCAGCCAGCTCGGCCACCTCTCCAAAAATTGTTTCAATGAACAAATTTATTTTAAAAGCGCAAATTGCGCTGGCAAAATTACCGCTGGACAAATGGTTATACAATCCGAATTTTGTCAAGCAGTAACAAATTGTTTGCCGCTCATTTGAACTACGGCATTTTTCAATTCAAGCTGGAGTAAAATTGTTAGCAAATGCGAAATATCCATGTCAGCATTTTTTGCGATATCATCAATATGCATTGGATCAGTCGACAATAAACTCATTATTTCGCGTTCTTGGCTGGTCAAATCCAATTCGATTTCCTGTTGTATCGGTTTACCGGGTTTCGCCAGCCTGGGGCGAATACCCTCATAAATCATTTCAGGTGTGGTAACCGGAACCGCACCGTGACTGATTAACCGCACACATCCCACACTTTGTTTATCAGTGATGCGTCCCGGTAAGGCAAAAAGATCGCGATTCTGATCGATTGCATTCAATGCTGTCAGTATTGCACCACTACGATTTCCGGCTTCGATAACAACCGTGGCGTGGGCTAATCCGCTGATGATCCGGTTTCGCTGAGGGAAATTCCGCGCATCGGGCTTAGTTCCAGGTGGATACTCGCTCAGCAGTAAACCATTTTTTTGCAAATCGAGTGCCAACTTCCGGTTTTCCGCCGGATAAATAACATCTACTCCACTACCCAACACCGCAATCGTACGGCCACCGGCAGCAACGGTCTCCCGATGAACTACCGAATCTATTCCCCGCGCCAAGCCGCTAACAGTGGTAAGCCCTAATTCGACCAACCGTCGGGTAATTTTAATTGCGGAAGATCGGCCATAGGCAGTGGTCGAACGACTTCCCACCAGAGCAATGCAATCTTCTTCCTGGGGAATTACCTGACCGAGTACGTAAAGTATCGGGGGCGGATCATAAATTTTCTTTAACAACAGTGGATAATCCGCATTCCAAAATGTTAATATTCTGGCATTAATATTTTTACAGTTCTCAACGATTGAATGGCCATAGTCAAAAGAACTGTAAGCTCGAATATTATCCGCGGATTTGATGTCAATACTTTCAACACCACAAAGTGACTTTCGATCTTGTTCAAATATAATTTCAGGATCTTTGAAGAATGAAAGCAAATGGCGAACTTTTTGCGGTCCGACCCCCTTAACATTCTGTAGATTTAACAGCGCAACAATTTGTTCATGATTCATTAATTATATTCACGATAGAGTTAATTAACAATTTTATTCCGCTATGGGTTACGGATGATATATCAATTGTCGGTTCCGAAAAACTCTCCCACTGATCAAGTTTTTCATCTTTGGTAATCGTATCCATTTTGGAACGGATAATCAAGTGCTTTTTTAATCCCATATCCGGATTGAACTGTCTTAATTCATTGTACAAAATTTCAAACACAGATTGTGGGTCAGATTCGTTCACATCAATGATGTAGATTAAAATCTTAGTTCGTTCAATATGCTTCAGGAATTGGTGCCCCAACCCTTTTCCGCTACTGGCACCTTCAATTAACCCCGGTATATCAGCCATTACAAATGACTTGTATTCCCCATATTTCACAATCCCCAGATGGGGTTGGAGAGTAGTAAACGGATAATCCGCAATTTTTGGCCTGGCCGCCGACACACTGGAAATCAGTGTTGATTTACCAGCATTCGGCAGACCAACCAGTCCAACATCCGCTAAAACCTTGAGTTCAATATCGAATTTACCCGTTTCGCCCGGCAAACCCGGCTGAGCATAACGAGGGGTCTGGCGTGTGGATGACTTAAAATGAACATTCCCAAACCCGCCTTTTCCTCCTTTGCAGACAATTTCTTGCTGACCGGCTTCGGTAAGGTCTGCTACAACTTCTCCAGTATCAGAAATTTTTATAATTGTACCGGCTGGCACGGCAATTTGAATATCCTTCCCATTACGGCCGGTTTTTAATCCGCCCTGCCCCATTTGACCTTTTTCGGCTTTATAGATACGCTGATACCGGATATCCTGTAAAGTATTAAGATGAGTATTTACAATAAAAGTGATATGGCCGCCCCGTCCGCCATCGCCGCCATTGGGACCACCCTTTGGTATAAATTTTTCACGGCGAAAGCTTATTGCTCCGGGACCGCCATTTCCGGCAATTAACTCGACTTGAACAAAATCAATAAACATTTATTGTATTTCCAGCCGACAAATTGAGGATATTCACGGTAAACATATTATTGTTGCTATATTTTTTCTTGTGGATTATCACAGATTCAAAACTGTAGCATGCTCGTGCCCGGGTAAAAAATTAATCCTTGGTAGCAGTTTGTACAGGTTTAACTGCCTTTTTTTCTACTTTCGAAGATTTTACATCCGGTTTTTTACCTGCGGAATTGTTGTTGGATTTCTTATTCTTATAGTCGGTGATATAAAACCCGGATCCTTTGAATATTAAACCGGAACCACCACTAATAACTCTTTTTACTGCAGAATTGCACTGAGGACAAATTTTTAATGGTTCATCAAACATGGACTGAAAATGTTCGAATCGATTGTTACATACTGTACAGCGATAATCATAAGTAGGCATTTATTTTCGTAACCTTTCTTTCATATTCGTATTCTGATTTCGCTCTCAAGAAATTAATTTTTTCTGCAATGCTGCCAAAACCGTATCCGGGATATATCTGCTGACATCTCCATTCAACCGGACAATATCTTTAATAACAGTTGAATTCAGGTGGATATATTTCTCATCCGGTATCAGTAACACAGTGGAAACATCGGGATTCAGGTGATAGTTCATCATGGCCATCTGAAACTCATATTCAAAGTCACTAACGTGACGTAAGCCGCGAATCAACGCCACTGCCGATTCTAGACGCGCCACATTGGCAATCAAATCTTCTGATGAAGTAACCTTGACATTTTTCATATCACCAGTGGCAATCTCAATCAGCTTGACCCGCTCCGCTGTCGATAACAACGGCGCCTTTGCCGGGTTGACTGCAACGACAAAAATAACCTCATCAAAGAGAGCAGCCGCTCTCTGAGCTATGTCAAGATGTCCATATGTCACCGGATCGAAGCTGCCCGGATAAATTGCTTTTTTCATTTATTGCTCTCCCAAAAAGAAATAACTGTATCTCCATACATTTTTTTTCTAAACATTCCGCTCGGTAATTTATCACGGCGAGACGATTCCAGGATAAACAAACCTTGTGATGTTATTCTCTGCCGACATATGGCAATCAAATCTTCAAGATCGATCTTTTCATAT
The DNA here is from genome assembly GCA_964539785.1 of uncultured bacterium. Classification (GTDB taxonomy): domain Bacteria; phylum Fidelibacterota; class Marinisomatia; order Marinisomatales; family TCS56; genus JABMPO01. The sequence goes on from CAZIJQ010000009.1 coordinate 3,715, forward strand.
GGTGGATCTGCAAAGATGTAATCATATTCACCTGAAAACTGTAAATAGGTAAACACATTTTTCTTAAAAATACTAAAATGGGTATCCATTAACAATGCGGTATTTCTTTTGATAAACTGAATTGCGTGCTGGTCAATTTCTACGAACGTTATCTCCTTGGCACCACGACTGGCAGCTTCAAATCCTAACATTCCACTTCCGGCAAAAAGATCTAAAACACGCGCCCCCTGAAGATTTTGAAGTATATCAAAAATACTCTTTCTTACCCGTGCCGAAGTTGGGCGGTACGTTGCCTGCGAATAAGTCTTAATAAAATGGTTCTTATATTTGCCGGCTATAATCTTCATAGTAATTTACTTAAAATGGACGACCAAAATACATTTGTCCAATCGAAAATTCCGCTCAGTAAATATTAGACAACCATTAAGGTTGCACCACCGGTATACTTTAGTTTTTCAGAGATCAATTCCAGCTGGGAACGCCATCCTCGATATAACCGTGATTTTCGCCCCTGAAAGAGAAGATTAGATACCTGCGATCTTTCACAACTTCCTTTATAGGACTTGAAATTTTAATACCATTTTCTACCACAACTTCATATGGTTTCTCAATCAGAGGGCAATAAAATAGTGCTGAATCAGGCAGGTATGAATCATAATACGTAACCACTTCAACCCGCTCTGAAGGATTTTCGGCAATAATACTAAGAAAATCCGGATTCTCTTTAACTGCGGCAAGATTCTTCTCTACCACGTACAAAGTGTCATAAACATCTTGGTCTGGATGATACATAACTACAACATACTGGGTGTATTTAATATTATCTTTTCTTTGCCCACGAAATCCAAACGTGGTATCAAATATCACATCCCAGCCCTTAGGTATATTTACATTAACCAACTCTCCGTCAAGCTTTAAAACTTGATCATTAAGATAAGTAGAATCGGCAGTCAGTGAATCCCGGATTGCATTAACAACATTCATCGCCCATAACGGATCGGCTGAATATTCTCCATTCAATTGATGATAAAAATCTTCAACGTTATAAACATTCTCCATCCTGAAACGACTTATATCCTCAATTTGCTCCTCTTCGTCCCAGATTGCACGGGGTACATAAATGGAAATCAGCATGAATATCATACTGAAGATGATAATAAATTCGAGTCCGTCAGCAAAAATACGATTCTTTCGTTTATTCATTTAACATACCCTAAGTATCACAGTGTTATCAGTGGCTTAATATTATCGATCGTCTTTTGACCAATACCTTTAATATTTTTCAGCTCATCAATGTTCTTAAAGTTACCAAAATCTTCTCGAAAACGTATAATCCTTTCTGCGGTAATTGGACCTATTTTTGGTAAGGTGATCAATTCCTCAATAGTTGCAGTATTCAAATTAATAAGTGACGTTGCATTTTCATTGCCTGCAGAATTTTTCCCCAAGTTTGACGCTGCTGGCAGCTGATTATCATCAATTTTGGAAACCTGGGCAATAAACTCTGCATTGGACTCATTAGTAGCTGAAATGGCATTCAAATCCCCGGATTTATAATGCCTGATTAACCCGACAATCATACCAATTACGATCACACCTGCCAGAAATTTAATTAACAGTTTTTCTTGGGGTGTGAAAGCTATCATTACAAATTGACTTTTTGAAATTTGGTTTTTTGTTGATCCGATCCGGCCAATTCCTTTAATAGTGATTTTTCATGAGCCGTAAGCTTGCCCGGTGTTTCAACCTGAATTCGCACCAGCTGATCGCCGCGCGCTGATCTATTCAATTCGGGCAAACCTTTTTTACGCATTCGCAGAATTGTACCGGCTTGAATTCCAGCCGGAATTTTTAGGCTTGCTCGGCCATCCAGAGTCGGTACTTCGATCTCATCGCCCAGAGCAGCCTGGGAAAAAGATAATAATGCTTCGATAAATATATCATTTCCGTGTCGGACAAAATAAGGGTCTTCCTTTTCATCAAAAAACACTACCAAATCTCCCGGTAGAACACCAGCCCCGCCTTGATTTCCCTGTCCTTGCAAGGTCATATAATTCCCTGCTGATACGCCCGTAGGAACATTTATTTTAATCGAAACTGTTTTCTGAATCGATCCATCCCCGCCGCAACTGCTGCAACGCTTTTCAATCATTTCGCCGGTTCCATGACATACCGGGCATTCCTGCACCACAACTGATTGACCAAAAATTGTACGGCTCATCTGTCGTACCTGGCCAGAACCTCCGCAATGACGGCAGGAAGATGGGGAAGTTCCTGGTTTTGCTCCACTACCTTTACATGTTTCGCATTTTTCGGCGCGTTTTACTTTGACAGTTTTTTCAATACCTTGCTGAATTTCAGCTAATGTAAGCGGTAAGGTAATCCTCATATCACGCGCTTTCCGGACTTGGCGCCGTTGGCGACCACCACCAAAAAGATCTTCAAATCCACCAAAACCGCCGCCACCAAAACCATCCATGAAAATACGTAAGGCATCGGATAAATCGATTCCGCCACCAAATCCGGAAAAGCCAAAACCGCCACCACCCTGATCGCCCATTCCAACACCGGCGTGTCCGAATTGATCATATTGACCGCGCTTCTGATCGTCTTTCAAAACTGCGTAAGCTTCGGCAGCTTCTTTAAACTTTTGTTCGGCGTCAGCATTACCGGGATTTTTATCCGGATGATATTTCATTGCTATCTTGCGATAAGATTTTTTGATATCGTTGGTAGAGGCGTTTTTATCAACGCCTAATATTTCGTACAGATCATTCATTTTTTATTCACAATAACTTTAGCGTGGCGTAAAACACGGTCTTTGTATTTGTACCCCTTTTCATGTTCCTGTAAAATTTCATTTTGCTCTTTATCAGCATTCTGCGTGACCATCATGGCATCGTGCAGGTTCGCATCCAGGATTTCACCGATAGAATCAAAAGCATCGACTCCGTATTCGGTAATTATCTTCTGAAATTTATTTGTAATCATCGTAATACCTGTCTGCATGACTTTTTCCGATTTTTCCGCATCTGCGGAAAAATTAGCCTGCATCCGATCAAGATCATCTATAATCGGTAATATTGCCCGGAAGATATTTTCGCCTTCGTATTCCATTAGTTTTAGTACTTCCGAACTTTTCCGGCGTCGGTAATTATCATATTCCGCACGTAACCGTAATATTTTATCTTCCAGCTCGGAATTTCTCTTTTTTAAATCGTCTAACTGCTTAGTTGAAGTTGCCGTCTTCTTTCGTCTTGTACTAGGTTTGGGCGCCTTTTTATCAGGCTTGCTGGTAGTAGTCGTCTTTTTTTTTGCTGCGTCTATGGGCTTGTCAACAGACATCAGGTAGTATCTCCGTAAAATTTGCTAACATATTCAAAATATTCTGGTATGGGATTCGCGTTGGGCCAACAACGATCAATTGTCCATTAATATCGGCCGATTTAAATCTGGAAGAAATAAGACTGCAATGCTCAAGGTTAACGTTAGGATTTTCGCTGCCGATTAAAATAAAATTCCCCATGTCACCTAATTGAGTAATCAGATATTTAGAAATGATACTTGGTTCAAGTGCAGTTATGGTTTTTTGTAAAATGCTTGCATCCTGAAATTCAGGCTGTTCAAGCAGCGGTACCAGGGTAGATTGATAAATGATATTATCACTGGCAATATAAAAATGCTGGATAGGATTGTTAACCAATATCTGAATTACCTCATGCTTGTAAATATCTGTATCGCGTAATCTATCCTTAATTGTTAATTGAATTTCAGTTAAAGTAAGGTCAATTAGGCGTTCTTTTAAAACCCGGGTTACAGATTCCAAGACATCCTGTTCGACAGCAACCCTGAGATTCAGGGTAATAGAGTTAATAAAGCCGGATTTCATTGCCAGTACCAGCATTACCCGTTCCGATGACAGTCGAACCAATTCGATGTCTTTTAACAGGCTTTCCTGATAATGCTCAACCATTACCAGACCGAACATCCGACTGGCCGATGCCAATGTACTGGCCACCGCCTGCATGAGTTCATCTACATTGTACGATACCCGCTTAAGCGACTGCTCTATTTGATGGAATTCATCCCGGTTGGATTCAGCTCCATCCAGTAATTGATCGACAAAGTAGCGATATCCGGCATCGGTAGGAATTCGACCGGAAGAAGTGTGAGGATGTGATAGCAATCCTTTATTTTCCAACGACGCCAGTGCCGATCGAATTGTCGCCGGACTGAGACCAAATTTATGCTTATTCTTTAAATACCCGGAACTGATCGGCACCTTAGTTTCAATATAATCTTCAATGGTTGCCTTTAATAACAGTCGCTCTCGTGTATTCAAATCATATTTTAATAGCGCAATCATAACATTAAAATTAAGAATATAAAAAAAAATCTGCCAACATCAATTCAAGCGATGATTTACTTCAGCATTTTGGCCGAAGCCCTGCTGGCGCCGATCATCCCGATTAATACGGCAACTGAAATCAGCCAGAAGCTGATTGTATATATATCACTGGAAATTCTAATACGATTGGTTATGTTGGCAATCAAATGATTCCCGGCAGTGATTGTTCCATATAAAGCCGCACTGGCTAATACCGCACCCATCAGACCTTGTAATACACCATCGATAATGAATGGAAATTTGATAAACATATTGCTGGCGCCGACTAATTTCAAAGCTTTTACCAAATCAGCACGAACGTATACAGTTAGTTTTATTGTATTTGATATGATTGATACAGTAACGAGCAATACTATAACTGCTGCACCGACTATTGCCTTAAACAATAAATCATAATATTTTTCTATACGATTAATAAGTCGTCCCTGGAAATTGATTTCATCGACACCATCGATTTGTCTGATTGTATCGATAATTGGACTGATATCGACTGCTGTATTTTGTGTCCTGCTGATATTGACCACACAGCTAGCCGGCAGGGGATTGGCATCCAGAATTGTCAGGATATCCTCGCCAAATTGGCGTTTGAAAATCTGGGCCGCATTAGCTCTAACGATTGCTGTGGCGGATCTAACTCCAGGTATTTTTTGAATTTGTTCGGTCAATTGACGAGCTTGTTGATCCGTCACCGCTTGCTTGAAAAAAACTTCTATTTTGTATTTGGACCGCAAATAAATAATAAGTTTTTGAGAATTTTCGCCGATCGTAAATAACAAACCAATAAGATACAGCGTCATAAAAATAGAAAAAACTGACGTAAGCGTGGTTAGCTTAAATCGCCACATATTTTTAAATCCTTCGCCCACGAGAAATAAAAACTTGTCCATTATGCTCGCAGTTTCCCTTCCTGAATCTGCACCATGCGGTGTCCCCGGTCGCGGATTAAGGTATAATTATGGGAGGCCATGAATACTGCGGTACCTTCACCATTGATTGTATCAAGCAATTCCAATAAATCATAAGCCGTGATCGGGTCAAGATTACCGGTAGGTTCATCGGCCAGGATAATTTCAGGCTGTTTTACCAAAGCTCTGGCAACGCAAGCCCGCTGCTGCTCCCCACCGGACAACTCATCAGGATAATGCTCCTCTTTTCCATATAATCCAACTTCATTCAGCATTTCCGAAACAATTTCTTTAATCTCACTTCTTTTCATTCCTAAAACATGTAACGGCAAAGCAACATTTTGAAAAAGATTTCGGTCGGATAACAAATTATAACTTTGGAAGATCATTCCTATATTTTTTCGAATCCGGGGAATATGACGATTTTTTACGCGATTTGTATCAAAACCGTTAATCAGCACCCGTCCCTTCTCCGGAAATAGATCCATATAAATCAGACGCATTAAGGTTGTTTTTCCCGATCCGGTTGGTCCGATTATGTAAGTGAACTCACCCCGTTCAATCCTTAAATTGACATCGGTAACGCCCACCCATTTTTTATATGAATAAGAAACGTTTTCTAATGCGATCATTTATGAGGGTCTTAATTATCCGGATTGCAAGATATTTAGGTGTGAATATACTGCTAAACCACTTAGCGGTTAAATATCCATATCATGGCACTAATGTAGCCGCTTAAGAGAATTATTGCTGTTAGACGGGGAATTGGCTGTCTCATTTTTGCGATGGGAAATAATACTATTCCGAAAACCAGCATCAAAGGTAGTTCAATTAAATTGATGCTTACATCAAATTCAAGGGGCTGGATTATTGAGACCAATCCAATAACCGATAGAATATTGAATAGATTTGATCCGATAATATTACCAATTGAGATTCCACTTTCTCTACGGAAAGCAGCAACTACGGAGGTTGCAAGTTCCGGTAGTGAGGTGCCCAATGCAACAATTGTCATTCCGATAACCACTTCCGAAATTCCCAATAAAGTTGCCAGATCAACGGCACCATCCACAAAGAAATCCGCACCCAAGGTTAAGCCTGTAATGCCTAGTAATAATAACAAAATGCTGTGGGAAATACTAATAGTGGTCTGGGGCGGTTTTTCCAGATCCTCCGGCGGGCGTTTTATGTGCATCCAAGTATAGGCCAGGATTCCTGAAAACAGGATAACTCCCTCCCACCTGGTAATCGTACCGCTCAAACAAAAACAGAAAAAAATTACGGCAACACCCAGGTAAATCCATAATTCCCTTGCTATGGTACGGTAATACACGGTAATTGGGAAAATAAACGAACTTAATCCCAGCACTAACCCGACATTGGCGATATTGGACCCGATGACATTACCTATTGCGATTGATTCCCGGTTATTTATGGTTGCAACCAGGCTTACCATCAATTCCGGCAGGGATGTACCAAATGCCACCACGGTAAGTCCCACAACCAGCGGCGATATTCCAACTCTGCCAGCCAGGTTACTCCCGCCGCGCACCATCCATTCTGCCCCAAGATACAGGAAAAAGCCGCCAATTAGCAGGTAAACAATACTGGATATCATACGCTATACAGATTGTGCTTATTGATATATTCCCACACTTGTTGGGTCACCATATAGCGAATTGTCTTATCTTCCTTCCAACGATTTCTGATCACAGTAGAAGAAATTTCAAACCGGGGAATATTGGCAAATCGAATACTTTCAAGCAACCAGGGTGGGATATCACTGGGGCGAAATCCGGGTCGGATAGCTACAATCACACGACACTCACGGACCAAATCCCGAGGTTTTTTCCAATCGACAATACCACCTAACGTATCACTGCCTATCAGAAAATAAATATCATTACTGCTTAACTTGTACTCCACCTGCAATTCGCGCACGGTATCAATCGAATAATTAATTCCTTTACGACGAATTTCGATATCAGAAATGCTAAAATGCGGGTTTTCGGCAACTGCCAGTTCGAGCATTTTGAGACGATGCTCAATATTGGATAGCTTTTTAAAGTTTTTATGCGGTGGTCGGTATGCAGGAATAAAAATTATTTTGTCAAAGTTCTCTGCTTCAAATATCGTTTGGGCAATCAGAAGATGTCCGATATGCGGTGGATCGAAAGTTCCTCCAAACAGGCAAAGTTTCATTTTGTCCGTTTTTCCATTATTTTTTTGGCATCGGCTATATACTTAGCTGCCTGCTCTAACACAGATTCTGTTTTAATCTGAGCTCTGTTTGTCTCAAGATATTCCTGGGCTTTATCAATATTAAGATCGAGACAATGTGCATGCACAATTTCCAGTAATGACAATTCAAAATATTTGGTATCGTAGTATTTAGAAGTTACTTCTAAGAAAGCGCTAATGGCCGGTTCCGGTTCATCCATTTTAATATAGAGAATTCCGGTTTCATAGGCCTTTCGACCCAGTTTGTCACGCAGATCGTGATTGGCAAGCAAAGCATCCGATCGGAATTCAGAATCCGGAAAATAATCCAGGAACTCCTGGATTTCTTCAATGGCCTTATAAGTGTAAACCTGGTCGTTAAAATATACGGGAGATTCGGCAATATAGCATTCACAGATACGATATCGAATGCGTTCAAGAAAGGTAGTAAAAGGCATGCGTCGTATTATTCTTTGATATTCGGAAAGCGCCAATAAGTATTCCTTGTTCAGATAATAGGATTCAGCCAGATAAAAGGCCGCCGTATCACCCCACTCGGTGTGGGAGCCGGCAATTACAGCCTGGTTCAATTCTTCCTGAGCACGTAAGTATTTTTTCTTCTCTATTAGCTTCATCCCTTTTTTATAATTATCCTTACCATCAAGATTTCCCGGGTCAGGTTTATTGGAGGCGCATTGAAAATTCAGTAACGTATATATTATCAATAAAAATAATAAAATCGACTTTTTACTTGTTTGAGCAATATGTTTAATAAGCATTAAAAATCCAGTTTAAGGGAAGTTATTTCTAAAATCTGACGGATATTTCAATACCGCCAATTCCATAGTTTGAGCGTCGATCATAAAGTAATCCGACATTCGTGTCCGTACTGCGTTTTCTGGCGTTGGATTGGGCTGAATATACAGCTTCAATAGCGCTGAGCACATGGTTAAACATAATAACTGTTGTGGCATAACCGGCTATTTTCAACAGATCATTATTTTCATTGCGCAGATCCAGATACTCACTCTTGTTATCCGTCATCAAAATTATCTCTGTGCTATCACCGACCTGTTTCTCGGTTTCAATCCAATTTGCGATTCCATTGATATAAGCATCGTCCCAACCACCTACGAATTGATCATATTTTCCTATATTTTCGAAAAAATCCCGATCTCGTACAGGATGGATGAAAGGATCATATCCAATGTTTGTCAACACAGCGGAAGACATAAAGTTTCCACTGGAATCCATCAGCATTATCGCGTGTGTTGAAGTATAGACACTATATGAAATGTCACTGTCAAATAGATATTCATTCATTGCTGAGCTGTTGGCTACCCAATCTTTTACCGACCAATGCACGTTAGCGAATTGTTCATATTCCAATTGGACATCATCCGCCTTATTGTTCAGCGACCACCAACCAACAAAGCCGGCTACTTCAACGCCAGCAAAGAGGGCGGTTTTCCACCAGGGCGATTTGTTATAAAACTGTCCCAACCCAGGGACCAGTAAGGACATCAGCATAGGACGTGCTGGAAAAGATCTTATTTCTTCAGGAGCTTGTTCAGCATTATCATCTGCGACATCCTGACTGTTAAAGGTTTGCATGAAATTGGCATGTATAGCTGACGTGAAACGCTTGTCATAATGAAATAATCCATCAGCTAATAAGAAATTTCCTAACAGGAAAATTACCAGTGTAACTATTTTTCTAAAACCCGAATAAAATGCTGGCATAATAACGTGGCTCCTTTCCATAATGATATTTTTTACCCTGAACAACACGGTCAAATTTATCCAAACCATAGTGAACTTCTAAACCAATTGAGGTCGGATAGTTATAAAATGAAAATCCATCGAACCTGATTTGCAGACCGATCGATTTTTTTAGGTTGAAATTAGCTAATTCACCACTCCATGAATCACCAAACTGACTAATTACTGCAAATGCGGCATTATTCAGATTATACCACAGGATGGGATAATTACGTAAATATATAAATGGTATCCGTAATACAACTTCTCCAATCGCCGAACGATTTCCTTCTATACTATAAAAAGAATAGCCCTGGATACCTGGAAGTCCACCACCAAAAAAATTGAAAAATGAATCAGCTTCAGTATTTGACAACCAACCACCCATAGCCTCAAATGATAACGTCCAGCGACGCGTGTGAGGTAATTCCAAATGATAATCTGTGTCAAACTCGATCCGCATTAAATCATTATTTTTGAACTCCTCAACCAGAGTACCGGCATCAGAGAGATTCAAACCATCGATAAATTTATTTTTCTCAAGGGTGACATTAAGATTATAGGTAAAACCCTTTGAAGGATTTATATTACTATCCGCACGCCGTTTTAAAAGGTCACCACTCCAGTTAAAACCAAGATAATTGCCACGATAATAATCATAGGCAACACCAACTTCCAAACCATCCGACGGAACTTCCTGCTTCACATAGGCGCGATATCTCTGCCAGCTAAGAAAAATATCAATTGCATTAAATCCAAGCAACGGGAATCTAACGCCCCCGCGAAATAGGGTGAGCTGAAATCGTAAATTATCATTTACCGGTATTACTGAATAGTGACCTTCTTCATGTTTATTACGCGTTAAGAAGAAGATTTCAGTATAGATGGTTGGATAAAGTTTACTGAATTCAAATAGCAACATTAAATCCAGATCGGCAACACGATTCACTGAGGCCTGACCAAAAACTGAAAGACGTTCTAATACCTCAATTGAATAAAAATAAAATCCCGGTTTAAAGGTGTTGTACTCCCACATCAATTTGGGTAAAATGAACATAGTAGTAAAATTATCTTCGTATGGCACAGCGGGAGTAGCATTTAACTCCGTTATCGGTTCGGTCAATGATTCGTTGCGTTGATAAAACTCCGGGCTATAACCGACAACTCCGGGATCAGTGAAAACCACAGAATCAATCAGGGCTATCTTGTAGCCCTGCTCACTGTAGATTGTATACAATACTTTGCCATCAGTCGAGAGGCTCGGGAGAAATGCGCCACCTAAAACATTAGTTATATAACCCTGCCGATTCTCTTTTTCATTGATTAAATAAAGGTTATAAATACCACTCCGGTCATCTGAATAAATAATTGTACCAGTTGCCGATATTACGGCATTGCGTTCATCCCAGCGCGGGTCGGCCATAAAATCACCGATTGTTGAGTCAGCCAAATCGAGAAAGGCCAGATCGCGAAAATGATTGATAGAATAATCAAAAATCAAACGCTGACCAACATGGTCATAATATAAACCGTGCACCGATCTACGATCTTGGAAATCAGTCAGTTTTTCGATGGAACGGTCTTTTAACTGGAGTAGATATATATTCTGGTTACCATCATTTGACGAGAGATAAGCAATCGCACTATCTGCATCAACAAATACTGGAGAATAAGCACGCGTATCTTTAGTTAATCGGGATTCGGTCTCAGTGACGAGATTGTATTCATATATATCAAAATAACTTGAACCATAGCGGTTTGGGAGCTTACTGCGCTTATTATAATAAACTACTTCTCCGTTACTATTCCAGGTGGCAGCATGTTTTACGGAATTGCTGATATTAATCTCTGAACTGTCGGCTAAATTTTTTAAATATAAATTTGTCTGAGATTGATAATCATTGCCCTTGTTGGATATATAAACAAATTTATCGCCTGTCGGATTCCATACTGGGTACAGGTTAGCACTACCCTCACTGCAAATAATTTCGCCCTGGTTCAGGTTTTCTGTGACAGATTCGGTAAGTAGAGAATAGCGATTCACCAATACTTGCTTAAAATCCTGATATAGTTCCTGACCGGAAATACCGATAACATTATTGATAGCGCGATTAATTGAAAATTGCAGCGGTTTTTTCAATTCCGACATCAACTCACCCAATTTCTCAGGACCATATTTACTGGCAATATATTTCGTGAGAGCGTACCCGGAATTATAGATCGATTCGTTACCAACGCCCTTCTTGCCAAAGGTATTCATCTGATTGAAGCTGAGTAGTTGATTATTCAGCACCTGGTCACGAAGAATCATATCACGGTGAGTATCCCACAAATCCCAATTAGCCTTTTCATACATATACTGGGCCGTTCCTTCCGCAAACCAGGGTGGTACAACTGTGCCGGGAATGGGATAGCTGGCAATTCGATTTGGGTAACCATAAAGAACATCGGGGCGTTTTTCGGTTTCATAGCCCATATACTGCAAATAGGCTGCAGGAAATTTAATACCGGCTTTCATGGCAGCTTGCAGTGAAACAATATGAGTGAATTCGTGGGTAATTACATTCTGCAGCCACCGGTGACTGCCTCGCAGACTAAAATCGACAGGAGTAGCCCAGATATAAATTTTATTATCGTAATAAAAAGCAATTCCGTTTGAAAAATCATCAGTGTCTATAAATACGAGATCAGTTTTCTCTGCTGGTTCGTGGCTATATAATTGTGTAACATGAGGGTAAATTGATTCAGCAACTGTGGCGCCTTCTCGGGCTGTACCTTCGGTTGCTTCATAAAAATGAATTTGAAAATGCTCCGTTTCAAATGTCTGCCATTCAAGTTCCGGATGATTGTAATTAAGCTGTCCGAATACAGGTGATAAGGCTACAAGACAATAAAGCAGTATCCGATAACGGATATTTTTCATCAGTGTATCACACCGATTTTCAATATTTTATTGTTTGATTCGCTGACACCTTTAACTTCGATGTTAGCAAAGTATATCCCCGATTCAAGCTGGGCGACATTCCATAATATTTCATTAGCTTCATATTTCACGGGATCGTCAATCGTGAGCTCATCTACGAATAGACCCGCTAAATCAAATATTCGAATATTTACCGATAGCGCTTCTTTTACAAATATTCTGAATTTGATATTATCCCCGCGCGCAGGATTGGGATAAGAATAGGTACGCTGTGGATCAAATAATCCGGCGGATTGGGGAACTGGTGGAATATTTGTGTGCACAATTAGACTGTTATTCCGGTTACCATATTTCAAATTCCATTGGTTCCCGTTTTCAACCTCCAATGAATCAAACATCCAGACAGTTGATTGAGATATTATGGATGATCTTCCCTGAAAATTGGTCAATATTTGAATCTCATCCGAATATGGATTTGCTAAACGATAGATTTCCTGACCACTGGAATTAAAAATGACGATCTCCCCTGCTGTATTCTGAACCACAATTTCCGGTGATTCGGAATCGGTCAAATTTCTGATAAAGATATTACCTTGTCCGTTTAGTGCGATGGGAAAACCTGGCAGCAATGTTAAATTATGATTTAAGCCGATTAAATTTCCGGTTTCGTCCAACACCAGTAATTCGGAATAGCTATCACCATCAAGATCAGCAACAGCAAAACTGATTACTGCCATTTCAGGGGAATAAAACCAATGGTCCTCGCCATTTGAATGCGATTCGATTAAATTATCCCAGTTCAAATTATATTTATTATCGGCGGCCGGATTCAACAGGTTGGTAAAATTACCAATAGATTGGCTTGCTAATTCGATTTCAATCCCTAACAATTCATCAGCTGTTAAAGAATAGGACATATCGAACATTTCGATAAAAATTGTGTCGCCGGTGGCAGAACCAATTATGCGGAAATCATTGTCGGCTTCAAATTTCCAAGACCATAGTGATTCGACTAATTCAGTTGTGGGATTAAACCTGAATAGTGATACTATCAGAGAATCAGTCCGGATTTCGGCTAATCCAAGACCGCAGTATCCCGATAAATTATTTCCGACTGCCACCAACTCATACTGGGAACCCACCAAATCATAAAAAGGCATCGGCATTATTAAATCCTGATGGGACCACCATAATTGACTACTACCACCGATTAATTCATCGGATCCATCGTTATCAAGATCAACCGAAAATCTCATATTCAGAGTAGAATCGGGAAGATCATCCGGGAAAAACAAATTCTCGACAGCAAATGACATTGTATCGTCAGGTTGGCCAATATTGCTGAATTGAATAAACGTTGTTGCACCGGAATTTGATCGAGTATCCGGGTGTGTATATGGCCCGAATTCCAACGGCAGCCCTTTTAGTTCCGGATAGAGCCGGTCACGCTCGGGGTTGCCCTGATACCACATATCAGCAAATAAACCTGAAGAAGGATCTGTGAACATAAAAATTGATTCAAAACCAATATCCTGGGCTCCATCAGCTTCTTCGAGGGCAACACCTTTTTGGGCATTATCAGCATTGATCTGATTACTGCCAATATTCTGCGAAATCAGGTCCTCATCGATGTGCCAAATCAACAAACCTGAAGCCGGCAGTCCCAAATCATAATTAAGTACCGCCGTAATGACCCCGGTTTCATCTATAGTTTTATCTACCGAATCCATGATGATTTCAATGTATGGTGGGAATCGAGCGTCGTCGTCGTTAATTGCTTTATCTTCATTGTACAATTGCCAACGGATTGAATCGATGCTGACATCATCATGAATCCAGTTAGTGCGGTTTTCAATTAAAAAGTATTCGGTATCGTTGATAATGACTTTTACCAAATTGCCATTTCCACGTGCTGGTAGATTGATTTGATCACGGCTAACCGTTTGTGGTACTTCCCAGCCGGCATAAATTCTGGTCCAGGCGGTGGGCGGAGCAGGAATCACCCCGCGACCATTATTGGAACCCTGGTCCATCAGTCCGAAAATTCCGACGCCACTTTGACCAGTTTCGATATTCCAGAGTGGTGGTAATCCCCTGGCAAAACCGGTTAATAGTGCAAATGTACCGGTAAGCCCGTATTGAAAATCACAGGGTTCACTGGCTGTAGAAAACGTCAATTCCGCACTTTCATATAATAGGTGATTCTGCGTTTCGGGTAATATCAACCCTTTGGTAATTGAAACGCCACCAACCGAAATTCCAGCATCCAAGTGAATTGCTATCATTTCCGGGTCAACATAAGTGGATGGAATATCTTCGGGTGTAGGATCGATAAATGGAAGTTTAAAATCCTGCCCGATACCGGCATGGAAAACAACAATCAGATCATATTCTGAGAAATCCATTCCGTCTTGGGAAAATGCTACCTGGACAGCGTCACGCAGCAATTCAGTTATCCTTTGTTCATATAGATCATCTTCGCCAAAGCGATGATAATGAGACATGGAATCGGCTAACTGATAACTATTATTTTCACCATCGGGGAAAACCCGGGAGTTCGTTAAATCGATTCCAAAATTATCATACGAAACAGCGCTGAAATAATTATCCAGAGCCGTTAATTGAGCGCTAAAATATGATTTATTATGGGGTGGCGGATCGATGGTATATGAACCACAGGTGTCATATTCGGCGGTTAGTAAAAATGACCCGTCACCGCTGGTCCCATCGTGATTATCGACCAGGAAAGAAACCCGAATTGCCGCGATTTTAATGTCGCCAATTAGCTGGGCGGATACTATTCCAATAAACAGCAGTATTATAAATAGAATTTTACGGATCATGAGATTAGCTGTATTTATGGTAATATGGAATTAAAATTCCATATTCAACGAAAAGCGCATAGTGTTGGACAAAGCATCTCCTGCATCGCCAGCAATATATCCAAAATCAAATCCATATCCGGCAAACCTTAGCCCGAAGCCAAGAGTGACATTACCAATTTTGCCGATTTTATCGTAATAATACCCCATGCGCAATGCAAAATTTTCGGCATACCAGTATTCAAAACCAACATTGTGAACCAGTTTATCAATCTCATTACTGATTGATCGATCATCGCCGGTGCCAACTTCTTTTTGACCGGCCTGGTTATAAATCCCATAACCAGGTTCACCGTACGCCACATCATATGTTTCTACCATCTCAGAGGGGTCTGGTTCACCATTACCGTTATCGTCATTATTCCATTGCCAACCACCGATCTTTCTGTCGGCGGGATAATCGGCGGTTCCCCAATCAATATCTCCACCTAAAAACCAATCATCAACCCACGATGTAAAGATAGCTAGATAAATAGGGTCGGTATGGGCAGTTTCGCGCTGTTTATCTTTGTTAAAGTCTCCGCCGGGGCTAAAATTTCCATCTTCATCATAATCGCCAACATTACCATCATCATCCCAATCCATATCAGGGTATGAAGCAACCATCATTTTATCTACATCATAGGCGATGCTGAGTCGGTTAAATGGTGAATCTACAATACGGTATTGAATACCAAGTGTAAAATTAGTCGGTTGCGGATCAGCTTGAGCCGCATCAATAAATGCAACTTTTGGACCAATATTCGTGAGTGTTAATCCCAGGTCTAACCTTGGTGTCCATAAGCCACGATACAAATAACCAATATCAAAACCGAAATCGGTAGATGTACCTTTACTGGATTCACTGCCAGCACCAATACCAGCAAGATGCTGGTAGGAAATTTTCGCATTTAAACCGAGCGATGACTTTGCTGAAAGCAGAGAACTATAACTTAGTGATAATGCCATCATATAAGTTGTAAATGTGCCCAAATCTTCCGCAAACTGTCCGGTGCGATTCTGCTCACCAAGGTTCAGGAAAATAATATGACCACCTACTGTACCTAAATAAGGGATATGGTTACGATAAGCCAGAAACTCATAATACAAATCATCGGCCAGATTGGGAAGCCAATTAACATGCATCAAGGCAAGCTCGGATCCTTTTAGGAAACCCAGACCGGCTGGATTCCAGTAACTGGCATAGGCATCATCGGCAACAGCTACCTGAGCTTCACCCATACCACCGGCTCTTGCTCCTGGTGATATTAATAGAAATATGGCACCAGCCTCACTTTGCGCTCGCACGCCTGACAATCCAATGACTGCTGCCAATAAGAACAATACGAATGTTTTACTTTTCAACTTTATTCCTCCAAACCTAATGTAAGTCATTTGCGACTCCATTAAATTTTGAATATTTATTCTCAATAACTGTTATCGTTTGTTCTATTGGCACCTCATATTGAATGTTGAAGTTATTTTGCGTATTTCTTATCAGTCAAGAAATGTTTTGTCATTGTTATAGTTCCCTAACTAATAGTGATCTGAATCAAAAACAATCTAGTTCAATAATCCCAGCGATAAAAATGGCAGGTATGTTATAGCGATTACAACCAATAATCGCACCAGGAAAAATGGCAGAGTTGCCTTATAAATTACTGGCATTGATTCATTAAACCTATAAGCTGATAGAAACAGATTCATTCCAACTGGTGGCGTCAGGAAACCCAGTTCAAGGTTAGCGATGAAAATGATGCCCAAATGCACCGGATCGATCCCGAAATATTCTCCCAATGGAGCAATCAGCGGAACAACGACAATAATCGATGAAAAAATATCCATCAAGCATCCTGTCAAAAGTAGAAATATGTTTAACATTATCAGGAAAACATATTTCGAAGAAACTGTTTCTTTCATCCAATCCAGCAGCAGCATTGGTATTTGGGCATCCACTAAATAACTGGTCAAGCCCATCGCAACACCGAGAATGATTAATACGCCACCAATGAGGGTAGAACAATCAATAATTATCTTTGGTATCTGATTTGCCCTTAAATCGCGATAAACCAATGTTTCGACAATAATTACATACACGGTTGTCAATGCTGCCGTTTCGACTAACGTCGTGAATCCACTGAAAATCCCAACCAACACACCAGCGGGAATGATGGCTTCCCACTTGGTTTGCCACAGTACCCTGATCGCTTTACCAAAATCGAATTTTCGTTTGGTTACATGATCCAGTTTACCTTGTCGAATAGCCCAAAGTGCAATTGTACCAACTAATAAGGTACCCGGTACGATTCCGGCGATAAATATACTTTTTATGGAAACACCGGCGGTAACACCATAGATAATCGCCGGCAGACTGGGGGGGAATAATAATCCCAGTGAACCGGAAACGGTTACTAGTCCCAATGCGAAGGATCGTGAATAACCTTCCTGGATCAATAGTGGAGCCAGCAAACCACCCATGGCTAGAATAGTAACCCCTGAACCACCCGTAAGCGCCGTGAAGAATCCACACAGGATAACCACCATTACCGGAGTGCCCCCCGGGATCCATCCAAACCAGGCCCGGAATAGACTCAGCATGCGTTTTGAAGCACCACCTTCGGCCAATATATATCCAGCTAAGGTAAATAGCGGGATTGTTGGTAATGTCGGAGAAACAACAATTCTGTAGGTTTCGGCCGGAATCGCTGAAATTGGTACGTATGAATTCCAAAATAATAGAATTGCCGCTCCGCCTAAACCAACAAAAATGGGGGCTCCATTGATTAAGGCAATTATCAGGATAATCAATCCTAATACAACAACAAACATACTATCTTGCATATATCCGGACAAACCAAGCAACACTAACAGCAGCGGTATGATTAACAGAGATGACTGGAGTAAACGGTTGCTGTAGCTATTTAAATATACTTGCAGGGCGATTAAACCAAAACCGATCGGCATAATGGACTGCGCTGCCCAGATTGGCATTCCAGGCGCCAGATTCCTTGGAAATTCAAACTCTACCCGGACTAGTTTTAAGCTGGCCCACATGAGTGCAAATGCGACGATAAATGAAATGACTTTTGCCAGCCAACGCCCAAGATGAAGTTTATCTTCCTTCTGTAGAAGTGGTTTAGCTGTTAGAGATAGTAATTTATTATGCCTGGTGGCCAGTACGGCACCAATAAACCCAATCCACAGCGTAAGATGCTGTACAATCATCGCGGAAGATGGAACACCACGAAGCCCGGTAACTCTTAAAAATATTTCAAAGGCCGGTAAAAAGGTTATGGAAATAAAGACTAACAGGGCAAGAATATCCTCCCCCCAATTTAACCTAATAGATAGTTGCTGCTTGAGCTTGTTCACGTGGTTTGCTAATCAGTAATTAGAGTATCCTGAAGATCTTTTTCAGCTTTAAGCTGGATTACCCGGTCAAATATCTTTTCAGGAATTAAACTACCCCTTATCAGCGGGTAAAAAGATTTCACCAAAACTTTCCAGGTCTTTACCTCTTCATCACTGGGGGTATATACTATTAGTCCATATTGCTCCATTGCAGCAATCGCCTGCTGGTCAACTTTTCGGTTTTCCGATTGTTGACGTACACCGATTTCCCGGGCGATAGCTAACATTTGATTCTGATGCTCTGGCTGGATTCTGTTCCAGATTTTTTTATCAATTACGGTTCCTCCAGTTACCAACCCCCATTTTAGATCAAGCATATATTTCGTTGACCCAATATACTGGTTGGATAAAGCAATTATGGATGGTGTTGCTATAGCATCAATCAATCCGGTCTGCAATCCCGATAATACATCTAAATAGGCGATCTGTACCGAGTGATAACCAGCATTTTTCCATAATTCGTCGGAGTGATAATCCCCGGCCCAGGTAAAGATTTTCATACTCTCCAGATCTTGGGGATTTTTCAGCGGTTTTTTAGTAAACCAGTAGGCCCATCCAACGTCACCCCAATTCAATATTATAAATCCATTTTCATTGAAATCATTTTCCAATTCTTCTGCAATGCCATTGCGCACCCAATCGACATCATCAAAATCATCAAATAACATCGGTACCAGGAATCCATACACATCCGGTGATATGACTGACAGCCCTTCGGTTGTTACAGCAGCGGCATGAATTTGCCCAATTCGAATTTTTCTTATCATATCACGCTCGTCGCCAACCACACCGTTTGGATATATTCGCAGAGTAACATTTCCGTCGGTTGCTGCTTCCCATTGTTGGCCCATTTCCACCATCAATGCGTGCATTTCGGATCCCTGGGGAGCAAGGGTGGCAAGTTTAATAGTGATCTTCTTGGCGGATGCCAGAGCTGTAATCAGTATAAGTATGATAATTAGATATTTATTCTTCATAGCAATTAGTAGTAAAATAATTCATCAATTCGCGTCAACAACCACTGGGCACGATCCTGTGCTAGTATATTTGCCAGTCTATTTTGTGGATTTTTATTGATATCAACCTGAAGTGCTCTATGCAGCATTTCCTTAAACTCTACCCGGTTTTGTTCACTGATGGAAAATATTTCAGCATAAGCGACAAAAACCGCTGCATCATTACCACCAGTTAATTCAAGCACTCGACTGTAATAATTCTTGGCAATTTCCTGGGAATCAGCAGTTTTATCGGGACGGCTCATTTCATATTTCATTAATGCTGAAATAAACGCTCCACTATTCCATTCAGGATCATTAACATAACCAAATTCAAGTAATAGTCCAACTTTTGGTAGATGGATTAGTAATTCCGGATCTCCCTGACTGGCAGAAATTGCCCCGGCCAGTGCTGCAGCTGTCCAATAAGCAGCCGAAATATCAGCTTTATCCAGAGTGGCCATTGCGGAATAAGGATTTGTATAAAAATCAGCGCTGAAATCAGGATGACGCGCTTCCAGTGCCCGTAAACCATATGAATAGCTGCGTTCGAGTAATTTACGCGCCCGTCGATAAAGCGGCCGGCTTTCTCGGATATTTTCAGCAGCCATTCGATCTGCATCTTCCAGGATAAATCCATAACTATACAAAGCAAAACCAGATGCGGCCGCTGTCAGCAACGAAGCATTATCAGGTGACTGCTGTACCAATAACTCCAATGTTTTAAGATTGAACGGAAATGCTTCTCTAACGAGTTGAGGATCATCTTCCGTTAAATAGATATCGGTGACACCATCTAGCGATTTGCTAACCTGATTTATAAGAAATTTGCCCGGGGAACACCCTTCGATCACTACCAGAAATATCAGCCC
The DNA here is from genome assembly GCA_964539785.1 of uncultured bacterium. Taxonomy (GTDB): domain Bacteria; phylum Fidelibacterota; class Marinisomatia; order Marinisomatales; family TCS56; genus JABMPO01. The sequence continues at coordinate 24,071 of CAZIJQ010000009.1, forward strand.
CCAGATAATATAAAAAAAGCGAAGTAAATGCGGTGTTAATCTATTCCAATATTCTTTTCTCAAAATTTCAAGGCAAATCAATGAATTTCATCATAAAGGGGATATGAACTGCATAGCTCATTTACTTTACCTTTTACAGCCGAAATAACAGTATCATTATCCGGATCGGAAATCACATTATCAATTAATTGGCACACTAACTTGATATCAGCTTCCTTAAGTCCCCGGGTAGTGACCGCCGGTGTACCAATTCTGATACCACTAGTAATAAATGGGCCCCGGGTGTCAAAGGGAACCATATTCTTGTTCACGGTAATTCCAGCTCTTTCCAGAGCGTTTTCAGCTTTTTTACCGGACAATCCTTTATTATTAAGATCAATTAAAACAAGATGGGTATCGGTTCCACCGGAAATCAAATTGTAATCCAATTTTAAAAATTCATCAGCCATGGCTTGGGCATTTGACACAATCTGCCTGGTGTACAATTTAAAATCAGGCTTGAGAGCCTCACCAAATGCAACAGCCTTAGCAGCAATAACATGCATTAGAGGTCCACCTTGGATACCGGGCATAACGGTCGAATCCAATAATTCAGAGATCATCTTAACCCGACCGGATTTTGGCGCTATTTTACCCCAGGGATTCTCTTTATCCCGGCCCATAAGAATCATGCCGCCTCGGGGTCCGCGTAACGTCTTATGGGTTGTGGTAGTTACTACATCGCAATAGGGCATTGGCGAAGGATGCAGACCAGTTGCTACCAATCCTGCGGGATGGGCAATATCGGCTAATAAAAATGCTCCAACTTCATCTGCGACTTCGCGGAACTGTTCAAATTCGATAAAACGCGGATAAGCACTGCCACCACATATTATCAGCTTGGGCTGATGTTCACGAGCCAGCTTAGCGACTTCATCAAAATCGACTCTACCGGTTTTTCTATCGACATGATAAGGAATAACATTAAAAAGACGACCAGAAAAATTTACCGGACTTCCGTGCGTAAGGTGTCCACCATGGGATAAATCAAGCCCGAGTACGGTGTCTCCAACGTTCAAAAAGGTCAATAATGCTGCCATATTGGCCTGAGATCCGGAATGAGGTTGCACATTAGCATATTCAGCATCAAACAATTCCTTGGCACGATCCCGTGCCAGATTTTCCGCTTCGTCCACATGCTCACAGCCACCATAATATCTTTTGCCGGGATAACCTTCAGCATATTTATTAGTCATAACGCCGCCGGCCATTTCGAGAACCGCATAACTGACGAAGTTTTCCGACGCAATTAATTCCAATGTGCTATCTTCTCTTATTATTTCACGTTCCAGAGTAGAGTACATTTCCGGATCCTGATTAATAAGATGACTGAAGGCAGTAGTACTCATATTATCCCCTCAAACTTTTCGCTTTACCAGCTACTATCTTTCATCAATTTTTCCTCGACCCAGTTATAACAATCAGATTTTGGCTGCACAAATCCTTTATTTTGTTGCTCCGGAGTTAGCATAAACCACTCCTGTCGGCGGAATAGAACATCTTTTTCATTTTCTTCTAACCAGCGTTTGCTGCCGCGGTACTTTTTTGATCCAAGTTCTTCAGCCATTAATAAATATTTTAAGGCCAATGATGCCACTATCCGATCCTCATTGGTCATAGCACCGCCGCTACAGTTGGTGAAGGATTTATAATAAACATTTCCTTTTTGGCTATAGGCATTTCCATTTTTATCATCGACGGATATTGCCTTATTAGCCCAGCGAATTGCTTTCCCGAAGTCCTCTGCAAGAACATTAACTTCTGAAATTGTTATTGCAAGTTGCTGGTCACGGGCAGAAAGCTTGAAAAGCTCTTCATATGCTGCTGAACAATTTTCCAAATCATTTGCATCAAAATACGCTTCTCCCAGCAACCTTAAGAGTGTTTTACTATCCGATTCAATTCGTAAACCATCCTCGATAAATTTGATTGCTTCTTCTGCACGCCCTTCAGTTATTAAAAGACGAATCAGATCAATTTTAAATGATATATTGTCTGGGTTTTCCGTGACCCGCCGTATTTTATACTTAAGTGGATCACCACCAGCCTTCGTTGCGGCAATACCGATTTCTCCCAAGGCGTCAACATTCGTGGGATCAATTTCCAGAATTTTTTCAAGCACAGCTATCTGCTCTTTATATAAACTATCTTCCTTGTAAAGATTAGCCAACTCTGCCATCGTTTTTATATCGGTTGAATCAAGATCAATTACTCTCTCGTATTCAATCATTTCATTCTCGGTTTTTTCCTGCTTTTTATAAGCGTAAGCCAAACGTTTTCTTAAAGCCAGGTTGTCAGGCAATTTCTGAAGACCTTTCAATAATACATATTCTGAGCTGTCATATTTGCTAAGGAACTCATAAGCAATTGCGTAATACAGGTAAACTTCTTCTTCCTGACCGCGGTCACATCCCATTTCAACAATTTCATTGTATAAATGAGTTGTTGATTTCCAATCACGATTTTTATAGTATTCACAAGCGCTACTTAAAAGTCTGGGACATTTCACTTTTCTAAGCGAATCCAGACGTCTTTCTTCGGCCAATGCTGCTTCATCTATTCCATCTTCCGGAGGAACACACATTGTAAATAGTGTAATCCCCATTGCGAGTAATACGAATTTAATAATAGTTTTCTTCATCTTATCGTGCTCTCCGTTTCACAAACCAAATATCACCTAATGTTACCTGGATTCTGAAACGCTCTACCCTTTCGTTTGTAGTTGACAGAGGTCCTTTTCGGCTTCCGTTAGAGTAAGCCAAATCAATCTGATTGTTTGTAAAACCAAAGCGAAAACCTAACCCCAGCGACAGTCCACTTTCCACAAGGTTCTCACTATATTCCTGAATATTGCGTTGCTCAAGGTATAATCCCGCTCGATAGTGGAAATATTGATACCATTCACGAGGAATTTTTCTGGCAAATTTAATGGCTCCAAAATTCACATGCTGGATACTATTATAGACTGCCCCGTTAAGCGGACTGAGCAAATTCGGTAACTTGGCATTAGTATTTAGATAGGAAATTTCCCCGGTTAAATGCAGTTGCGATTGTAATTCCAGGTCACCACCAATTTTTATCTCAAAAGGACTCTGGATCTCAGAATAACTGGATTCAGTCCGGGAATCATACGTTGTCATATACGGCGAATCAACAAAACTGTCATAGTAACCATTACCGTTAACATCTTCAAATAAATGGTATTGAATGGATTTCATCTTTAAAGGACTGAGAGAAAAACCAATGGAACCATGTAAGTTAATGGGGTATTTATTCAGTTTATACCTACTCGAGGATAAATAGTAAATCAGACTCAAGCCTGAATAATTTTGATGCCGTGAATATATATATTGCGTTCCCTCGATATAAAATGTTGAATTATGTCTTGATGATCCGAATAATACCTGTAACGATAATCCATTTTGTTCATATTCCGTTAATGGAAAACTAAACGATAATCGCATTGAATTAATCCCGCCAGCACCTTTGATCTCACGGGATGTTGTCAAAGTGTCGTCGGAAACGATTAGCTGACTGGAATTTGACTTGAGCCAGTAATTGCCATCAGTTATCGGAGCTAAATCCAAACCAAGGGCATATTTCCCTTTTACAGGTAAAATCAGCTGTATCCTGCTTAAATCAACAATTGTATTTGCGATCCCCGAATTATCTAACATAATTGTTTCGCCACCATACCCACCGGATAATAAAGCAAATTTACTGTTATACCAGGTATTTGGATTATCCAATGATATATTTGGAAAATGGCTTGGTATCAGCCCAGTTGATCCGATTCCCAAAGCTGATGCGCTGTGATTACCACGATGCATCCCTAGTCCCACAGCGTTATAAATACTCTGTCCAAAGGATACCTGTATTAATAATATTAATAGTAGACTATTATGGCGTGACATATTCGACACTCAAACTTGGGCGGTTAGAATTAGAATTGCTGGTATCACTTTCAAAACGCGCAATTTTGAATGGATCATTAGCAGATGTACTAAAAATTTTGAGACCGTAATTTTCAAATTGCTGCAATGTGACGGCTCCGACTAACGTCTTTAAATCCAATACCACAGCATTGGCACCAACGGCTGGATCAGGTAGGTCAATTTGTATCAAATACAGATCGCCATCAGTGTCCTCTACAGCCAGCGAGTCCGAAATCGAGTAAAGACCGATTATAAAACCACCCAGATCAGAATTGGAGGTGTCAGGGTATAGCCTCAGTTCAGCCGATCGGATAACTGATTCGACTGGAAAAGTATTACTATCAACATCAAATTGTAAAATTGATTGTAAACCTTTGGCACGGCCAACTGAAATTAATGTTGTGTCGACGCTGAAAAGAGCTGGTGGATAAATAATGCTTACGTCATTATCAGGGTAAAAGGATTTAATTAAAGTATCTATTATCACCACTCCAGAGGTGTCTATGCCAGCATCCTTTCGATAATTTACTTGGAGGCGCGGCCGGAAACTGGTAGCGTTTCGACTGTAAAAAGAACTGATTCCTGTTGCTGACTCTTCCTTCCAGACCACAAAACTACGATTTTTTATACCACCGGCTGTATCTGCAAAACTATTAATAATATCATTTCTGAACTCCGTTAAATCAAATTTGACAAAGGAATGAGTTGTAACTGTATCGTCAATAGATGTGATAGCTACAGATGCCAACGGCTCATTAAGCATTGTGAAGATCTGTGAAGAATCATCTAAATTTAAATAATTACTAGAAACTTCATTGAACAACGAGTCCGATTCAGAAGATTGGAAATATTTGAGGTGATAGATATCTGCTACTTCAGGTATTACCGTGTCGATGGAAGTGATTATTAAAAACAAACTGTCAATCGATTCGATTAAACTATCAGTCAAGCTGGGCAAAGTAACTGTTAAGTCCGAGGAATAATTAGCAATATTCATTAAAGTGAACCGGCAATTATACCCTGAGTCAGAACCGAAATATAGATTTGGGAATGTTCCAATATTCGGTGGTGTCTGATAGGTGAATGATTCGATATTATAAATAATTGTATCTCTAACGATCCCTGCGTGATCGACATATGGGGAATCGGTTGGTTTCCGTTCACAACTGCTAATCAATAAAATGACGTAAATTGAGATAAGCAGTCTTACGAAATTAGACAGTGTCATAAAAATATATTTCCAGATTAAGTATTAATTCAAATCTTGTAAGATAAGATCAATAGAGGACGCTACCTTCAAATATGATTCAGGAGTATTATCTTCAAGGTTGATTGCAGTTACTTTGGACTGTACGTCTTGTATACCTGGAAGTTTCATCAATTCCGTCGACACCTGTTCTTCCGGAGAATCCAGGGCAATGATATGATCAGCGGCCTGGGCTCCGGCTTCAAATACATTAATTTCACTACCTTTTAAATCATTAGAAATTTCGAGATCGGCATTTTTAAAAGCTTCCTTACTAAATTGCATATATTCAGACAAGGAGTGAATTAGCAGCACTGTTTTAATATCGTGGTAAAACTCCTCACTGGCGAAGTGTTGCTGGTAGAATAAAGGTACAAGGGCTGATGTCCAATCGTTACACAAAATGATATCGGGTTTCCAGAATAAGTGCGGTAGGGTTGCCAGTGTGGCCTTACTGAAAAAAGCAAATCGCTCGTCGTTATCGCTATAAGGCCGACCATTTTTCGATTTATATAATAAGTTGGAAAGTGGTTTGAACCATTCCGGGTGCTCAAGGAAATATACTTGAACTCTAGTTCTTGGAATAAAGGCGCTTTTTGCGGAAACCAGTTGGTCCTCGCCATTAAAAGAAAATGGAATTTCCCGTAAACGAATTACTTCGCGTAAAATATATTTCCGCTCACTTACGAACCCATATTTTGGAATAATAGTTCTGATATCATGTCCCATTTCCTGCAATTTTAGGGGAATTTTCGCAGAAAAATTGCCTAACTCTACTGTATTGGCAAAAGGACATATCTCAGGTGTTAGATAAAATATTTTTTTATTCATAATTATTGTAAACTCAATTTTTTTAATGCTTCTTTCGCTTTTTGATAATATTCACTGCTGGGGAAATAATCCAGCAATCTGGTATATTCCTCACGCGCTTTTTCAATATTTCCCATACTTTGATAGGCCAACCCTAATTTTAATTGCGCATCATCATCTTTGTCAGTCCCGGGGAATGAAAATACTTTTTCAAATTCTATTATCGAACGCTTAAAATTTTTGGAAGAATAATAACATTCCGCCAACCAGTATTGACTGTTATCAGCTAATTCATGGGTAGGGTTACTGATAACTAATTCGGCAAATCCTTTAATTGCTTTACTGAATTCACCATTTTGATAAGAGCCCAGATTCTCCAAGTATAGTTTTTTATACTTGATTGCGGTTAGTTTTGGTGATGTAACCGTTGAAATGTTATCATTCTTTAAATTATACATTTCAGTAAAGCTATTAGTCAGAGTTACAATTTTATTCTCAATCATGACCAGCTGGGAAAGTATTTCAAAATTAGTGCTATCAGTGTATTCCGCTTTGTCTTCTAAAATCCTGATTTTATTCTGCACAGTATTGATTCTATTAACCAGCAAAATTGCTATTGAATCGGTTTGCTTTTTTGCAGTAACTGTGGCCGATAAAGCGTTTTTTAGTTCTGGTAATAAGATTCGAATTTTTGTCTCAAGTGAATCAGTACGAACTTTCTCACGTTCTAATTTTGCGTTAAGCCTGCGAATTTCACGATCAGTATTGGATTGCCCATACACGTTGGAAGCAAAACCGCTGAATATTGAAATAACCATTAGAAGTATTATTGAATTGCGTTTCATCAAGGATACCTTTTTTGTAAAATATGCTTTTATGCCCAATACAAATTTACCTTTACCTTCGCGAACCATCAATGTTTTCATTAGTCAGAATAATTAATGCCCAAATTAAGCACCAATCCGATCATCATGTAACATGATAACAGGAATGATCCGCCATAAGACAGGAATGGTAATGGCAAACCTTTTACGGGAATCATTCCGGCTGCCATAGCAACGTTAACGAAAATATGAGTGAGAAATATTACCATAATTCCTACGATAGCCAGACTGGAAAACTTGTTGTCAGATTCATAGGCTAGTTTTAGCATCCGTAATAACATCCAGCCGAACAAGACTAAAATAATAAAAATTGCAATGAAGCCAAATTCTTCGCCAATGACCGATACGATAAAATCAGTCTCTTGAACCGGAAGATATTTTAATTGAGTCTGGGTACCCTGCCCCCACCCTTTTCCAAGAAAACCGCCCGAACCAATTGCTGTCTGACTCTGAATAATTTGATAACCCGCGCCGAGGGGATCCAACGTTGGGTCCAGTACTGTCAAAATTCTTTGTTGTTGATACGGTTTTAACATATTCCACAGAGTTGGTGACAATAATCCCAGGAATATATTTGCAAAATATACTACCACGCCAATTACCAGAGTTGGCTGCGCCAAATATAAAATTATTAATAATAAAACTGCCCAAATCCAAAAAGACAGCGAATTAAAGGCAGTCAAAATTGCCATAATTGGAGCAATCAATAAAAACAAATTGAACGGTTTAACACCAGCCCAAAACATCATCACAATGACAGGTGAGGTCATTATTATGGCAGTTCCAAGATCAGGCTGCTTTAGTACTACCAAAGTTGGTATTGCAGTAATTATTAATGGCATTAATACAGCTCTTTTTCGATTTAACCGCAATTTCGGATTCGAAAGATATCGCGCCAGAACCAGCACTATCAAAAATTTTGCATACTCAGACGGCTGAAGATGGATAGAGCCAAATGATATCCATCGATACGTTCCTGCCACCTGTGTACTTAAATATGGGACAAACAACAGCAAAATGAACAAGAAGTATAAAATTGGGCTGTATTTGTAGATATTTTTACGTGATATGCTGAACGTAATAAATAGAAGTACGATAGCAGGAACCATCCATAGAATCTGTCGGAAAAAAGATGTATCTGTGAAAGAAATATCCTGGTTAATTGTCACACTACTTATGCTGATCAATCCAATTGCGGACAATAAAATGGTCACCATAATCAGTGAAATTGAAGCATCATGTAGTTTGTTTTTTATAATACTTAGCATTGCTGCTATGATAATTCTTCAGAAAAATATTTTGTGTAATAGAATTCAAATATTTTACGGGCAATCGGTGCAGCAATATCACCTCCATGGCCAGAATTCTCGACCAGGATTACAACTGAAATCATGCTGTTATTCAATTTCGCCCAACCTATATACCAAGCATGAGGATCGCCATGAGGATTCTCGGCGGTCCCGGTTTTTCCATAAGAAATCACATTGTCAAGCCGAGGCTGCGCAAGTTTTCCAGTACCTTTTTCATCGTGAGTAACCCCTAGCATATACCTATGCACCAGATCCCATAATATGTCTTTATATTCAAAAGATGTTGACAATGGTGATTCGCGACCAATTAGTAAATGGGGTTCATAAGATTTTCCTTTGGTAGCAATTAAATTAATCATATTTACCATTTGCATCGGTGTAACCAGTATATCGCCCTGACCGATGGCAATGTTTAGTAATTGCCCTTTAGTCCAACCTTTCACACCATATTTGCTATTCATAAAATTAATATCTGGAATATTGCCAGAAAGCTCGGAGGGTAAATCAATCCCGCTGGGATTTCCCAATGAAAAATCACGACAAATCTCTGCCCAATTATCCAGTGCTATCAACTGTATCATATTGTAAAAATATACATTGCATGATTCTATTATCGCTTTGGGTAAATTGACCATCCCATGTCCACCCGGTTTCCAGCAATCATACTTGCGCCGCCCAAGTCGATATGATCCACGGCAGGTTATACTTTTATTAGTATCAATTAAATCAGAGTTTAAAAGAGCCAACATCACCAGAGGTTTAAATGTCGATCCGGGAGGATAAAGACCATGCGTTATTCGATTTACCAATGGTTTTTCCGGATTATTTAAATATGAATTCCAATCTTCATCTAAAGTAATTCCGGTGAATAAATCCGGAGGATAATCAGGAAAACTGCCGATTGCAAAAATCTCACCCGAATTGGGATCAGATACTATTACTGCGCCCCGTTTACCATTCATTTCTGATCTAATCAGTATTTGAAGATCGCTATCCAGGGAGATATGTATATCTTCACCGGGTATCGGCTTGATGATCTCATGATCTATCGAACTCTGGACTTCCCGTCCAAGGGCATCAACTCGCAAATATCTTGCACCATCAGTTCCTCTTAAAATTAATTCATATTGCTTCTCAAGACCGCGCCAGCCTATCATGTCACCAAGCTGATATTGTTTATTCTGATTCGCAGTTTCTAAATAATTTCGATCAACTTCGCGGACATACCCGAGAATATGAGAGGCATTAATAAATTCTGGGTAAAAACGTTCCGGTAATAACCGGTAATAAATCCCAGGCAATTCTGATTTATGCTCTGCTATTCTACTTAATTGACTGATACTCAAATCTTTAGCCAATCTGGTCGGATGAAAACGACCTAGATAATACTTTTTATAATTTCTGGTTAATATTTCTTCCGGAATATCAATATAATTACTAATTTTTTTAATAATACTGTCCCGATTATCAATTTCAACCGGGATAGCTGTCAGCAAATAGGTAGGATGATTGTCAACCAGTATAGTACCTTCTCTGTCATATATTAGACCACGGGGTGCCGGAATACTTTGAACGCGAATAATATTGGCTTCGGATTTTACCTTGTACTTCTCATACTGATAAATCTGCAACTGAAAAAACCGGCCTAACATAAGAACAATCACTGTAGCTACTATTGCTCTTAATATAAATACTTTTTGTCGTGAAACCTGGTTTTCAGATTGGAGCATTAACTCTCTCTGGTAAGTGGCAAAAATAGCAGTACAATTATAGCAAAAGCCACTGTATATAAACTACTAAACAGCACATTTCCCCAAAATACCTGTGGATTGTAATCCAATAATCTCGCCGACGTTATGCTAAATCGAATAAAATAAAGCAAGACAACACTCAGACTCCAGAATGAATGGTATAGAATTGGTGGCCATTTGCTGTATTTGTTATAAATGACACCTAATATGTAGGCAAAAACTGTATACAATAATGCACTTAATCCAAAATACGAAGCGACACCAATAAAGTCTACTAACAAACCCAGCAGAAAACCGGTAATTATTCCTGCTATCCGACCTTCCCAAATAGTCAGGTATAATAGAAATATCAATATGAAATCAGGTCTAATTAGTTTGATTGACAGTAAATCTGATAAGAGAATCTGAAGAATGGTAGCTGATAACCCAAAAATAATATAGCGCTTATTGAATTTCATGTTACTCCAGAATCACAAAAACATATTGTAGGATGCCAATATTATAATGCAGTTTAATTTTCAATCGTTTCTGAAAACTACCCCGCTCATCAAAAATTGCGCTCACCCTGCCAACTGGCAAGCTGGCAGGAAATATGTCACTATATGAGGAAGTATAAACTAGATCACCAACATTTATTTTAGCGCTTTTAGGAACTTCACGAATCTCACAAACGTTGTTCCCAAGCCAGCTTAATATTCCGATCGCACCGTCGGGAACGATACGCACACTTAATCGAAAGTCCGGATCACTGATAAGCTGAATGATCGATGTTGTCTCCCCAACATGCATAGTTTTACCAACTACTCCATCGGCAATGACAACAGGATCGTTAACAACTACGCCATCGTTGGTTCCAACATCAATAATGAATGATGAAAGGGTCGTTGTAATTCCTTTGCCATGTACAGCAGCCGGTAAAAGATTCAAATGCGATTCCCGTTTAAAATCTAGAAGAGATCTCAATTGTAAATTATCATTTTCCAGATTCCGCATGGATTCCAACAATAGCTTCAACTGCAAATTTTTATTACGTAAATCGCTGTTCTCTATATCAAGTGATCGTTTGGAAGTCATCCAGACAGATGGAATCTTGGTAAAAGCGAAATAGCGGCTGAATCGAATCCGCAATTCTGCAATTTCGGTATTGTCTCCAGAGAATAGAATTAATAAGGATAGAAATAATGCAAAAATAAATATTACATGGTCTTTTTGGCGCAGGAAAGCAAAATAGATCGATCGCATTAATTATTACATTAAAACTGCTGCATATTTTTTAACATCTTCCAAAACATATCCGGTACCGCGAACGACGGAAAGCAATGGATCTTCAGCAACGTTGACGGGAATATTGGTGCGCTCCCTAATGATCTGATCTATTCCCCTGAGCAGGCTTCCTCCACCGGTCATAATTATTCCGCGATCCAGAATATCCGATGCCAATTCAGGAGGTGTTTGCTCCAAGGCTCTCTTCACGGCTTCCACAATACTATTAATCGGATCTTTGAGGGCATGGCGGATTTCATCGGATGATACTTCCGCGGTCTTGGGTATACCTGAAACCAGATCGCGACCTTTTACAAAAATCGGCTCAGATTTCATGCGCATTGCAGACCCTACCGTTTTCTTAATTCGCTCACCGGTGGCGATCCCGATATCCAGTTTGTGTTCGTTTCGGAACCATTGTACAATTGCATCATCCATCTCATCACCAGCAATACGGATCGTTTCTTTGGTCACTACCCCGTTAAGTGCAATTACTGCAATTTCAGTGGTGCCACCGCCAATATCTACAATAATATTGCCTACCGGCTGGCTTATATCCAGACCTATTCCAATTGCTGCCGCAACCGGCTCTTCGATCAAATACACTTCGCGGGCGTTAGATCGATCACCACTATCTTTTACAGCACGGCGTTCAACCTCAGTAACACCAGATGGTACGCAAATAACCATTCTCGGACGTGCCAGACGATTGAGATTCATCTTTCGTATAAACCCTTGCAACATTCCGTCGGTCATATTAAAATCAGCTATTACACCATCTTGAAGCGGTCGGATGGTCTCGATTTCACGATGGGTCCGACCAACCATGACTTTTGCATCATTGCCAACTGCAATAATTTTACCGTCGTGAACCGAGCGGGCAATGATTGATGGCTCATTTACGACAATACCACGACCTTTTAACCAGATTAGCGTATTCGCTGTGCCGAGATCAATTGCCACATCACCGGAAACCCACGAAAATATATTTTTTGTCTGATTCAGTATGCTCATTATTTAGCTAATTGTTTCTAAAATCTCAGATTTTCGAAGTGGAAATTACATTTTTATATATTCAATATCATCAGATTAATAAGCTAAATTGAATCTGATAAATGGAGTTTTACTGACTACTCATTCCTATTTTACTGAGCCTGTCAGCTTCCTGATTTTTATCACGAACGATATGGGTAACCGAATAATGCGCCATTTTAGCTAATAATTGACAGCTGATTTTATACAAAGGTATCATTCGCTCATTTTTAACTTTATAACGACCATTTATCTGACGTACAACCAATTCGCTGTCCATATAAATATTGGCGCTTTTCACACCATTTTCAATCAATAATTCCAAACCTTTTATCAATGATCGATATTCAGCCTGATTATTTGTCGCCTCACCAATAAAATCAGCAAATTCAAAAATCTTCTCATCTTTCTGGAAAGCTACACCACCTATGCCGGCAATTTTATTGTTAAGATCTGCTGCGCCATCAACGAATAAGCGAACATCATTAGAAGATTCTTTAGAAACATTTATTTTAAGATCGGTTATTATTTTTCGATCGGACTCTGACAAGTCTTTTAGAAGCAGGTTTATTTTTTCTGATTGCAATAATCTTCCGATTGCTTGGATTTCTTTAATATTTAGCATTTTTTTAACTGTGAAATATTTGTAATTATTTTTTTTCAGGTATCAATTCAGAGATCTTATTGCAGATAAAATCTCCAATTTCGCTGGTCCCCATACTTCCGCCCATGTCGCGTGTGGACCAGCCCGCTTCCAGAGATAAGCTAACCGCCTGGTTTAGTGCCCTACTCAAGCCCGGACGGTTTAAACGAAATAATATTTCGCTCAAAGAACGGATTGCTCCAATCGGGTTTGCGGCATCTTTTCCGGCATATCGCTCAGAATGAGGATGCATTATACTATAGAGAAATGGACCCTTAGGATTTATAAAGGATTCATAAGATAGTCCAAGTCCACCTTCCAGCGCTGAACCGATACCAGAGAATAGTTCACCATAAGGGGAAATTGTAAGAATTAAATCCAGATCAGTGGGATTATGGAGCAATCTGAAAACAAAACGTTCGGCTGAGATAATACCGATTTTCACATCACTTTGATTCTTAATATTTTCAACCCAGGGATTGGCCTGAAATATTTGTTCTTCCGGTAAAACTAAAGTAATCTTCTTATTGCTGCCGGTATGAATTAAATCAACGGCATACTTTATTAATAATTCTATCCGGGATTGTTGAGTGACATCCAATTTAAAAATAAAGCGTTCATCCGCCCCGGCTGATTTTGTAATAAGATGTGAATCCTCTCCGTAATTCTGGCAGTCCTGCATGATAGTTACATTAACAGAATTATTATTTAATAAGGTAATATTGGGATTGAAAGAAGTGATCTTTCGATAGAAGAATTGAATACCCAAACCATTTGATAATTTTCTAATTATGCTTTTTTTAAGCCTATGGCCGTCATGGGTATTTTCAGCCAGTGGTCCGACCCAGACTGCTGCGGCTTGTTTACATTCTTTAATGGCGATTTCCGGTACAAAAAGTCCGGTTTCATAATGATGCTTGTACCCCAGATCCAATCTTTGAATATTAAAAATTAAATTTGTATAATTTTCCAGAGCCTTACATATTTTATGAAGCTCGTCAGCTATCTCGTTACCAACACCATCACCGGGGATGAAAACAATCTTCACCAGCTACCCTGCCCCAAGTATGGAGTAGAAAGTCTGAAATCACCAAAACCCGTTGAATCAATAAAAATAAAAGTACGATTAATATTAGGATAATACCATTTTTGACCAGAATATCTGGTCGATGAAGTATACAATCGCTCAATTTCACCCGGGGGTCCAAAGATTATAAAAATCATTCCCATATCCGACCGCCAGCCGGGCATAAATGTTGAAAACTGGGCATTGGCGTATCTAACACGCTTGTAATACTCATCCATTAATTCATTTTTTATCGTATTAGGTGTTGGATCTCTACTTTCCCAGAATTCGCGGAGCAATTTTTCTAATTGATTTTTTGGAGCCTTTTTAAAGTTATGTCTTTCATCATTGGTAGCAAGATACTGGAGCTGATCAATAGCTTCTTCAAGATTCCTGATGCTGACTGGTAAGCCCGGATTTACAATTCTGACTGTATAAGATTCATTTAACCCAATTGAATTCTGTTGAATCTTAACGGTAAACTTTAAATTAAATGATGATAAGATTTCTTCAGGAATTGCGATTGTTTCCTTAATCTGTCCGGTCGATGTGACAAGATTCTGTGACTGGCTCCATTTTATGCTGTCGCTAACATCCGTTGCGATGACGGATAATTCATACCTACCGGTGTCAATCTTTGCACATACATATAAATGATAATCATTATCTTCCATCATTATCTTGCCATCAAAAACAAGCATCATATCCTCACCAACACCCCACTCACCGGTCCGCTTTTTCAGAATATTCAATGGAAACAGAATTGCGTCATCGGCATATTCCGTAAGCGAAATTTCCAGCTCTTGATCTCCAGATGATCTGGTTTCTTTATCAAATAATTCACCATATAAGAGCAATTCTTGGCTGGGTACATAGATTTTAGTATGTAAAGTGGTAAATAATTTATTAGAAATGGAAGCGCGATAATCAGATACATTGACGCTCCCGGTCCAGATATGACGGGTTATCTGTTGATCATCATCGTCCCGCAGCGATATTATCGCCTCAAAACTAGCATTGAAAAAAGTATCAACTTTTATAAACTGCAACGATGAATTCGGAATATCAAAATATACTATGAGTCCAATTGAATCGGCTGATATTTTCTCTACCGGGATAGCATGTAGCTTAAAATGATCGACATTCTGCTTATCCTTCGACCTATCAAGATCGCGTGCGCAGATTATCGTTATCAAAAGTACAATTAGCGCAACAAGTTTAGTTATCTTCATAAATCCCTTTGCCAGTTGAATTTTATCAAACCTGAACTGGATCCAAGCCATAAGTAATCACCAGTAATATACAAATCATTCAAGGTTCCAATAAAATTATAATTGTATTGTCTTATTGAAGAGCCATCGCTGGCTATTCTGAACAAAATATTGTTGGCAATTAGCCATAGATAATCGTCACTTACTACCATTTTCCTGATGATCGCGTTATTATACAAACCTGATTGGATCAATGAAAACGTTGTAGAAATCGGATTATAGACGATTATACCATTTTGCGATCCGATATAAATATTTCCTTTAAAACTGGTGAGTGCAGTGAAATATTTCATTACTGAATAATTAACAATTTTGTCACCTATTAGTTTCTCTAGATCATATACAATATTTTCCTCAAAATCGAATATTTTCACCTCATAATCAGTCCCGATCCATATTTCATTATTATGTTGGAATACGAAATACACAAAACGTTCATTATAATAAGATTCCAACCCAGTAAATATTGATCTTTTGGTGGATTTTGAAATGCGGCTAAGCCCCCGGGTAGAACCCACCCAAACCGAAGACGAATCTTGAGTCATGGCCAATATTTTTCCAGTTGTAATTCCATGAAGCTCATTGATCGTATTCCAATCATCTTTTTTATTATTATATATAAGAATCTGGCCCTCGCCACCAATCCATATCTCATCCTCGACAACCAGACCGGAATAGGATGACTGCAACTGCATTCCTGAAAATTCATTAAAATAATATCTTTCAAATACAGACCTACCGGGATCAAAATGAGAAATCCCGCTTTCCTGATCTGTTGCTATTTGGCCTCCTAACCAAAATCCGCTCCCTGGCAGTATGAATTGTATATCAGTTGTATTCAAACCGTATTCGATCGCTTCAAAGGAATTCATCCCTGGCAGGCTGTGTAAAATAATTCCTGTCGATGATCCGATCCATGAGTTGCTGTGTTTTCCACGATAATAGGTAGTAATTCCAACTGTTTGTCCATACGGACCAATTAAACCATTCCCAAATATATTCCATTTACCGGCAATTGAATAATCACCAAGTAATTGGGAAAAATCATTATAAGGGAAAAATTGATTACTACTCCAGTAGATTTTATCCTGGTCCGGAGTTATAAACTGACCGAGAAACATACCTGATGCATGGTCGCATTTTATATTCATAGTCAAGGTGCGAGCCCAAATAAATTCTTCACTACTGCCGATTTGGATAAGTTCTGATCCGCTATTCAGACCGTAATCAGATAATTCGATACTGTACCAATCACCTAAAGCCGTATAACTGTAATTTAGTTTATCTTTGGTCGCTGCCCATAAAATTCCGGTATAATGGTCAAAATAAACGGCGGTTATTCTGTTTTCCGGTAGTCCCTGGGCAGTTGTAATTGCCTCTTCAAAAAATTGTCCATAGTAATTATAACGCAAGATTCCACCAGATTCAGTACCAAAATAAACATATTCGTTTCCTTCACTGATCGAGTTAATTGCGTTGGGATCACTATATAATACCCAATCAAACGAATCAAATTTGGGATCAGGCTGGGCTATCAAAAACCCAAAAAATATTAGAATTACTGGAAATATTCGGTTAATCGGGATTACTCTCAATTGCTAGTTTAAGTTGCTAAATTACTAAACAACTCGATTGATAAAAGTTTCCAATTATTGATAGTGCAAATATTTATACTAGCTCTATTGGTTAATCAACTGTACCAACATTTCAGTTGTAATCGGAACCGCTCCCACCTCGGCAACTACTCTCCCAGCAGCCAGATTTGCTATTTGAGCGGATTCAATCGGACTCGCACCAGTTAAATCAGACAGGGTGAATACGGCAATTACCGTGTCCCCTGCCCCTGATACATCGTGGACCTGGCGTGCACGGGTCGGAATCGTATGGTATTCATCCTTAAAAAATATTGAAACCCCTTCACCACCTCGGGTTATCATTAATATTTCCGATTCGATTTCATTAAACAATTTTTCTCCACCGATTTCAAGACTTGTGTCGGAAAATCTACTTCCAATAGCATTACTAAATTCATTCTTATTTGGTTTGAATAATCTGACTTTCCTATAATTGAAAAAATTAGCTCTTTTAGGATCCACGTAAACAGGCAAGGAGATTTTGGCAGCCGCAACTAAAATCATATTAATAAGCTCTGTAGTAAGTAATCCTTTGTTATAATCAGCAATAATAATCCCGTCGATCAGTGGCAGCACTGCTGATACCTTGTTATTAACCTGCTCCAGTAAAGAAATTCCAATTGGTTCGGTATCTTCTCGATCCGTTCTTAATATTTGTTGACTTTGAGCGATTATTCTGGTTTTGACCGTTGTTGGTCGATCGGTACTGGCAACTAAACAATCAGTATTAATGCCTTCACAGGTAAGAGTTGATTTCAGAATTCGCCCCTGCTCATCGTCTCCAACCAACCCGGCGATCCAGGTTTTACAATTCAGCTTGGCCAGATTCAAAGCAACATTACCTGCTCCACCCGGCATATTATTGATCGAATTTATCCTCACAATCGGCACTGGAGCTTCCGGGGAAATCCGATCTGTAGATCCCCAAAAGTACTGGTCCAACATTAAATCACCGATCACTAATACGGATTTACTTTGAAAATCATTAAGAATTGCCTGCAATCTGGTTTTATCCATACCTGATATCCTAATCGTGCGGAAGCAATATTGCTAGGAGGATATATACCATCAGACCAAAGCCGGCAGTTACAATGCTTCCGATTGTAAATCCCAACCTAATAACCGTAGGATCAATATTTAGTGTTTCAGCTATTCCACCGCAAACACCAGCGATCAGTTTATTAGAATCACTGAGGTGAAAATCTCCGGTTTTATTAATCTGAAAAAAACTAAAAGGGGTTTTTTGTCCCCGCGAAAGGAGATAAATACCGGCTATAATAATTAGCGCAATAAAAAATATCTTGAATCCTGCACCAACAATTGTGCCCGCGACGGCTAAAAAGGAATGATTAAACTGAAACAAAGCGATTAGTGCAATGCCAGCTACAATTAGTATCCAGGGCGATCCACTTTTAGATATACGTTTATAAATGGGCGGCTTATCTGGTTCAGCACCGTCAGGCAAAGCCAGAAATGCCAGAATGTAAGCCACAATTCCCGATCCGCCTATAAAGGCAAGAACAACCCAGACCAAACGTACAATTACCGGATCAATTTTAAAATATTCCGCTACACCTCCGCATACACCGGCAATTACTCTTTCATCAGCTGATCGCTGAACTTTTTTCATGATTATTCCTTTAGTAATTCCTGAATATGTACATTCATACTTTCCGAAATACCCTGCAAACTATAGCCGCCTTCCAACACAGATAAAATTCGTCCACTACAACATTCGCTGCCAATTTTGAATAATCTCTGGCTTATTTTTCGAAATCCATCGGTTGAAACAACCATTCCGCCCAGTGGATCAAGTTCATGGGCGTCGAATCCGGCCGATAATATTAACAATTCCGGCTTAAAACCAATTATTTTTTCAGCCATTGAATTATCAATAAGATCGAGATACTCCGAATTACCCCTACCCTGATCCAACGGATAATTTACGGTTTTTCCCAAACCATCACCACGTCCGGTTTCATTTTTAGCTCCCGTACCGGGATAAAACGGATAACGATGAATGCTGGTATACAAAATATTGGGGTCAGCTTCAAAAAGATGCTGAGTGCCATTACCATGATGAACATCAAAATCTACAATCGTAATTTTCGTAATCGAATATTTCTGTTGAGCATAGCGGGCGGCAACAGCTACATTATTAAACAGACAAAATCCCATGGCCTGACTATATTCGGCGTGATGACCTGGCGGGCGTGGTAGTACAACGGCATTGTTTTCGGGAGTTTCCATAATATGATCAACTCCTTGAGCTGCTGCATTTGCCGCCAGCAAAGCTACTTGAAAAGATTCTTCGCTGATTGCATTATCAAATGAATCGATATACTGATCACCGCGATCACAGGAAAGAGCAATCCGTTTCAGATAGGCCGAATCGTGCACTATTTGTGGTAGTTGCGGATCCCTTATCTCTGGATTAATGACGGTCAAACGATTAATCAGATTTGTTTCCGATAAATTATCGATTATAGCTTGTATACGCTCTGGCCTTTCCGGGTGGCCCGGTCCTGTATCGTGCTCTAAGAATCGTGGTGAGTAAAGAAGACCGGTGCTCATCACAAATTTCCCATCAATATTTACGTCTTCGTGGTTGTTGAGTACGGCTAGTGCGTCCTTTGCCCGGTCTGATTTTGCAAATATGACCATTGTCAAGATAGATCAAAACCGAAGCAATATTCTGAATATTCTCTGCTACAACCGCCGAAAGAATAATCGTTGTGCCCAATTCACGGCTCATTTTGATGATTTTACGGTTGAACTCCTGCTGCATAGGCGTATCAAAATGGATACCATAATCGTCAATCAACAATACTCTGGGATCTGTCTCCAGCGCCAGAATCGTATTAATCCAGGCTTTCTCCCCCGGTGATAGATTTTCAATATTTGCATTAAGCAGCAATTTGGTTTTTCCGGTGTTGAAATAATGATTAATTATCTTATTGAAAATTTTGGGGCGTTCAGCCTTAATATAACTCAATAAGGAACCACGGCCTACATTATTCATACTCGCAAAATGAATTGAAGGTTCGGGTTTAATTTTACCTAACCAATTGGTCGAGAACTCTTCATTGTCATATTTTAAAGTTCCCGAATCCGGTTTTATTAAACCTGCCAGGGTTCGCAGTAATACACTTTTTCCGGATCCAATTGGTCCGATAATTCCATATACCGTTCCACGGTGTATCTGCAGATTCCCAATCTGCAATACCGACCGTTTATTATATTCTAATTTGACACTTTTTAAATCGTATATTAAAGTTGCTTTTTGATTCATCGAACAATTCCTTTCTGTGACGTATAATCCGCCAAACGATGAATCGGTACCTTCTACCTGATTTATTAATCTTCCAAATAGCGCTCCGCGTCTATTGCTGCCATACAGCCTGATCCAGCCGCAGTTATCGCTTGTCGGTAAATACTATCCTGCACATCACCACAGGCAAATACACCGGGAACAGATGTATAAGTTGAATCCGGCTTGGTTACAATGTACCCTTTAGCATTCAATTCCAACTTATTTTTGAAAATTTCCGTATTTGGTGTGTGACCAATGGCTAAAAATACTCCATCACAGTTATCCTGGCGAATTACCCCAGTTTTAGTATCTTTAAGTTTTACCCCAACGACACCGGAATCGGTTGTTCCCAAAACTTCTGTAATAACCGAATTCCAATGCACATTGATCTTGGGATTATCCTTGATGCGTTGAGACATAATTTTTGAAGCGCGTAATTCATCCCGACGGTGAACAAGCCAAACTTCAGAAGCAAACTTGGTAAGAAAAATAGCCTCTTCGGCAGCGGAATCTCCCCCACCGACAACTAATACTTTTTTATCACGGTAGAAAAAACCATCACAAGTTGCGCAGGCAGATACACCATAACCCATTAATTTCTTTTCTGATTCAAGACCTAACCACTGAGCCGAAGCTCCAGTAGAAATAATGACTGTATCGCTGGTGTATAAATTATCTCCGGACCATACTTTAAATGGTCTCTGAGAAAAATCAACCTTGGTGATTTGATTAAAAACAGTTTCAGCGCCGAACTTCTGGGCTTGTTTCCGCAGAGAATCCATTAATTCCGGTCCGGTTATCCCTTCGGGAAAACCAGGGTAATTCTCAACTTCCGACGTAATTGTTAATTGCCCGCCTGGCTGCTGACCTTCAAAAACCAACGGTTGTAAATTGGCGCGTGCGGCATATATTGCTGCCGTTAATCCGGCAGGTCCTGTTCCTATGATGATGACTTTCCGATTCATCTGTTTATTTTTAAATGACCTCGTCTAATAAAGTGGTAATGTTATTTTTAGGCACTGCGCCAACAATCTGATGAGCTACAGAGCCACTATTGAAAATAAGTAAATTAGGTATACTTCTGATTCCAAATTTCATGGCGGAATCGCGGTTATTATCCACATTAAGTTTACCTATTTTGGCTTTACCGGCGTATTCCCCGGCAATTTCAGCAATCGTAGGAGCAATTGCTTTGCATGGACCACACCATTCGGCCCAGAAGTCAACCAACACCGGTATTTCGGATTTCAAGACCTCATCCTCAAAGTTGGCGTCGGTTAATTCTACGATTTCTTTTGACATAAAACCTCCAGTAGTCAAGAGTAAAAAGGTTATTGGTTATTTAATTCATCTATGAATTATAAAGCGGAAATCAGAGAATATTATCTGATATTCTTGCCATAATTTCGGCTAACAAAACCAATATTGTCTACATCAATTTCAATGTTTTCTACATTTGGCAGCCTGGCGGCGGCCAAGTTGCTCACTTTATATTAACGGTAGAGAGATTTTGATAAATGTCACCGAAGTAGGTTACAAATTATTTTTTCATTACGGTATTATTTTTAGAAAGCGTCGCTTACCTACTTTGAGCACAATTTCCAATTCCGGCGCAATATCCATAAATATATCGGAACAAGTTTGTCCATTAATTTTAACAGCTCCCTGTTTAATTAATCGCTTGGCATTCGCTTTACTATCCACCATTTGATTTTCAACCATAATGTCCACCAATGCGGTGATCCTCGCCAGCTTGATGGATGGAATATCGTCAGGAGTACCCTTTTTAATAAATATATTGTCAAAACGCTTTTCAGCCTCAAGGGCGGCTGCTTGCGTATGATACATGCTCACGATCATTCGTGCCAATTGCCGCTTCAAATCTCTGGGGTTGACCTCATTCTGATCTAGTTGCGATTTCACCAGCTTCAGCATACTTTCATCGGCATCGGCTGCCAGTTGATAATATTTATAAATCAATTCATCCGGTATTTTCAGGGTTCGTCCATAAATATCATCCGGGGTCGCGTACAGTCCAATGTGATTATCATAGGATTTTGACATTTTCTCGACACCATCCGTGCCCACCAGTAATGGCAAAGTGATGATTACCTGTGGTTCCTGCTCGTATTCCCGCTGCAAATCGCGTCCAACCAGCAAATTGAATTTCTGGTCGGTCCCACCCAATTCGACATCAGCACGCAATTCGACCGAATCCATTCCTTGGGCCAGTGGATACATTAACTCATGGATTGAAATTGGAATTTCTGCCTTATACCTTTTGGTAAAATCATCTCTTTCCAACATCCGGGCAACAGTATAATGACTAGCTAAACGAATCACATCAGAAAAAGACATTGACCCCAACCAATCGTAATTATACACGATCTTCAAGCTATTTATATCAAGTATTGCTTTAGCCTGTTCCACATAGCTGTCAGCATTTTTCCGGGTATCCTCAATCGTTAACTGTGGCCGGGTTTTATTCCTGCCGGAAGGATCGCCGATCATGGCCGTAAAATCACCTATTACCAATACTGCCTGGTGTCCGAGATTCTGGAAATGGCGCAATTTGCGCAACACCACCCCATGACCGATGTGCAAGTCAGGGCGACTCGGATCGCAGCCCAGTTTAACTACCAGCGGTACACCGGTCTTCAGCGATCGCTCCAGTTTTTGCTGTAATTCAGCCAACGGTAGAATTTCTTCCACACCACGACTGATAAGTTTTAATTGTTCTTCAACTTGTAAAAATGCCATTAGTAATTTCTCATTTCCCGATCGGTTTGACGTTTAATATCCTTGGCTTTCAGGGATTCTTTTTTATCGTAAGAATGCTTTCCTTTTGCAAGAGCAATTTCCATTTTGGCCCAACCATTTTTGAAATACATGCGCAGTGGAACGATAGTCAAACCTTTTTGATCAACATTACGTCGCAGGCGACCAATTTCCCGGCGATTAAGCAGCAGACGTCGATCATGAACCGGTTCATGTCCAAGATAACCCGTATGCGAATAGGGACTGATATGGATACCAATTGCCCAGGCTTCGCCGCTGCGGATTACAACATAACCTTCCTTCAGATTAGCTCTCCCTTCCCGCAGGCTTTTGACTTCGCTGCCGGTTAATTCCATACCAGCTTCAAATTTTTCAAGAATATGATATTCATGAAAGGCTTTACGGTTGGTTGCAATCGTTTTTATTTCCATTCCAATTCTGAAGATTTAATAATGCTGAAATTACAGATTCAAAATGTGAATTATTACCGAGAAAATCAATTTATTCACGACCAAATACTCTCCGCCAGACTTCCATATCAGCCGGTTTCATTTCCGGTTTCTGCTCCTCCTGCATTACAGGATGCGAACGAAGTTTGGGGTCAAGTACCTGAGCAAATTCTTCTGATGAAATAGTTTTCATCCCAGCATGCAATACTTCTCGAATGATAGCTTTGTCGGAGGTTACAACCGTACATGAGCGGGGATTCCGCTCCGCCTGGGCCAGTTCAACAATGATTGTATCAGCTTTTTTGTAATGGGGTGAATATCTTACCTGGACCCATTCATTGATACCTTCTTCATCCGGAATGATTTCGTCCTCTTTGCCATCGAATACGACGACCATAAATGTTTTTCGTTTTTTGCCTACTTGAGCAATTTTGCGTAGTAAACCTTCCCGTGCCATCTCAAATTTTCGCTTCCGGAATTTCATCAGTCCGGGCATGGAATATATCAGGTTGTAGCCGTCGATAATTATTTTGCGCATTATTTCAACAAAAGTGCTTTTTGAGTGACAATATTACCATCATGTTGAATCCGGATCAGATATACACCACCACTCACATCAATCATATTATTGTTAGTTCCATCCCAAATGACTGATTTAATACCAGCTTGCTCATTCATAGCAACCAGCGATTTAATTCTCTGTCCGACAATATTATAGATATTTATCGTTACGTAACCAGTAGTGGGAATTGCATACCGGATAACCGTTTTAGGATTAAACGGATTCGGATAATTGCCGTAAAGTGCCAACTTAGCAGGTAGATTTGGTGCCGAATTGTCAATAGCTAAGATCGGTCCACAACCTGCGCCATAGGCGCCAATATTTAGTTCATTTTCCCCGGTTCCAAGGCAGGGTGAATTCTCGGCCAACATAAAATTGTCATTCTCCTGACCACAGAATAAGGGATCGACAGCAATATTTCCGTTACCCCAAGTTAGAGTTCCATCACCGACTTTATAAACCCCAGCCACACTGTCCATTATGTCGGAGTGCATAATAGTAACATTTGTTGGACCGTCCCAACCGTTCATACAAATTTGGTTTGGAGTGTTGTCCCAGAAGATGCTATTCCGTATAACAGTATTCGAATCACCATAACTATAATAGCCACCGCCATTATATGGAGAAGTATTGTTATAAAAAGTGCATTGGGCGATCAGCGCATTGGGGCTTCTCAACATAACCGCTCCTGCTAAATATTCAGCCGAATTTGCATTGAATAGTGTTTTAGAAAGTATAACATCACTATTAGTAATATTTAGCGCTCCGCCGGTCTCATCGGCAGCATTCCTGATAAAATTGGATTCATTGATGATGCAATTACTGTCAGAACTACGAATGGCTCCACCATAAGAATCTGCATAATTATTAATAAAATCACAATTATTAATATTTAGATCAGTACCAATTGCCCATATTGCTCCACCTGCAGAAGAACTGAAATTATCAGCTATATAACAATTATCTAATTTCAATATACCGTGAGAGAAATGAATTGCACCTTCATCTGCATTATTACTGAAATAACAATTACTAATATTAGCATTACTCATCCAGGCTGAAATGCCCCCACCAACGTTATCTTCTTCCTGCGAAAAATTGATTCCCACAATATTGACTACAGTAGTGCAACGCTCAATTGTGAGCACTCGTCCGCTGGGGGCAGAAAGTATTGTATTAGAGATCAATGCTGTATCCGGTATATTGATATAAAATGATCCCAGGGTAATATTTTTTGCATTAATTACAATATTTTCCTCATATTCACCGGGATAGCATAAGATAGTATCGAAATCAGCAGCCTGATTAACGGCATTCTGGATAGTCGAAAACGGTGCCGCCATGGATCCGTTACCAATATTATCATTGCCGTAATTACTGACATACCATTCCGGACCGGTATAAGGGGCCGGAGGCGCAAGACTGGCGTTAACAACAGCTACACCATAATCTTCGGGGATTGTAACCGGTGTTTCATCTGAAATTGTATTCACACCCCATCCCAAATGCTCAACTGAAAAATAATCGATTACTCCAGGGAGACTGCGGGAACTACTCTCGCCATCATCAAAAAACAGGGTGTTGCCATCCCCGGTTATTGTAATATCATCAATTACTAGCCCAAAATAATTAATATCATCAGCGGACGACCAGGCCCCATCACTGCCAAACATTATACGGAGACCGACTGTTTGTCCGGCATAATCAGCTAAATCGAAACTGGCGTTCTGCCATTGCGGATGATAACCGCCCCAACCAGGTAAGCTGTCGATTTCACCATTATAAGCCCAGGCCCAGCCATTTAAAAAATCGTAGGCTGGTTGGCCGGTCAAAATCTCCCAAGAAGAGAAACCATCGGTTGAAATTCGCACATTGGCACCATCCCAACCGTCATAATCACCATATTGCGCTGGATCTTCGATGGCATAGCTTAACATGAAAGACAATACATTTCCCGAATCACCCAATGCGATCTCCGGCGTTTCATAGTACGTTAGCCAGCCATTGCCATATCCCGGAATAGATTCATCGGCACACCACCATGAATTGCCCTGATAGGCATGCTCACTGGAAGTATGCCAGTGAAAGCGACTATCTTTGCATTCAATAAAAATATTACTGGAATCATTTAGTGACAATGCCGCCGCTCCATCGGTGATATCAACAACGATATTGGTGTTGGGAAACGGTAAGGCTATATTGCTAGACAACGACCAGTCAAATAGTTTTTTTAACCAACTAGAATTTTCATGATCGCCAATACCAAACCTGAATCCAACTTTATTCCGGATATCGTGATCAACATGAATGCGAGCCAGGACAAGGGGTTCATAATCAATTTTATCACTGGCGTAGTAAGCAATACCTGAGCATAAACTGGAATTCTGAACTGCTTCGTACGACATATAAAAATAGCCGTTTTCTCCCCAGCCGATACCCCATGAATTAGCGATCTTTAATGCCCCTAATCCATCTTCAGTCACCTGGTCGTCATCGAATCCGCAAATTGTAATCGCATGCCCACCAAGACGTTCACCGAACATAGTGTTCATACAGTAGGTATAATTATAACTACCAATAGTATAGAAATGATCATAAATGGAGATTGCTATTACAGCAATATTACCGTTCAACAAGTGATTCTTCAAATCCAAAAGCTGAGTGTTGAGATCCAGGCTGTAAACTTCCTCACTACGATAATTCAGTGCAGATTCGTAAGTTTCTTCTGACGGTAAATTTGTAAACTGATATTGATTATAGGGCATTTCTGACCAGGTTGCACAGCCATTGTCAACCAACAGCTTAAATGCATCACTGGGTTG
Organism: uncultured bacterium; assembly: GCA_964539785.1. Classification (GTDB taxonomy): domain Bacteria; phylum Fidelibacterota; class Marinisomatia; order Marinisomatales; family TCS56; genus JABMPO01. Next base: position 50,879 of record CAZIJQ010000009.1, read on the forward strand.
TGAACCTTCGTCCTGACCGCCATTTATTTGATTATAAATAAAAGCCGGGCTAAACTGATGATCTTCCGAAGCGAGGTTCCAGTTATGCTCTTGCCATTCCTGGTAGGTTTTATAATAATAACCCGTTGCCCAGGCTACGCAAGATCCTTGACTGCCCTGGCTACGGATTGGTGGAAAATTTGCTGATAAGTCAATTGAAGAACGATAATCCCGATCTGGGTTAATTGCAGGTGACGGAATTACCCATTCTGGCGGTGCATTTTCCCACAAGCAGCCCAGTTTAAATTCTGTCCCATCCGGCGTGATAAATTTTCCGACAGTACGATTGATTGCATTACCATCAGTTGCCGAGGAACAAGTGGCAATTAATATTAAATGCAGCGCAAATAGTCTAATATTTCCAATTTTCATAGGTTTATCTTTCACAGGGAAGCGAATATTCTTCAAGTAAATATTACATTTCTTTAATGGGTTGTTTTACGGCACGTTTTGGTAACCTACACGGAATTCCTCATATACTCTAAAAATTATGTGCCCGGGACTGGACTCGAACCAGCACAGCCTTGCGACCACTAGACCCTGAACCTAGCGTGTCTACCAATTTCACCACCCGGGCAATTAATTTGAAACAGCTAAAAATGCGCGGCAAATTTAACAGGATTAATCCTGATTTGGAAAAGAGTTTTTAATATTCTTCAGATAAAATTACTATTTGCATCAGACGCAAACATTTTATCCTGATATAACCTAAATATCTATTTTCGTTTTTCAAACAGCCTTAGTTTCAGAATCTAATTTTAGTGGCTGTATCACATTTTCAAAATTTCCGGGAGCAATTATGGCATCAAAATTCGAGCAATTCTGGGATAAGAAATCATATGCCTTGATAGGGCACAACCAAAACCGCAATTTCCCAACCCTGACATTAAAGGGTCTCCTGAATTCGGGCAAAACAGTTTATGCGGTTGATTCATCCATAACTGAAATTGAAGGAGTGAAAACCTACTCCAACTTGAACGATCTTCCACAACCGGTTGATGCCGCTATTATCGAGGTAGCCAAATCGGAAACGGCCGCTAAAGTGCAGGAAGTAATTGATGCAGGAATTAATAATCTTTGGATACACCTTGGAACAGATACTCCTGAAGCAATCGCCATTGCACGAAAAGCCGACATTAATCTATGCTACGGTACCTGTGCGGTCATGTACGTAAATGGTACCGGATTACACAAATTTCATGGCTGGATTAACAAATTACTTAAAAAATATTAATTCACTACCATTCTATTAACTCGAGGCCACGATGAAACCCCTGATTACAAATGATGCAATCGTTTTGGGAATTCTCCTGGGAATTCTGGTTCTGGTTTTTCGCACCGCTCGCAGTCAGCATCCATTCTGGAAAAAATTCTATAAATATATTCCCACTTTATTGCTGTGTTATTTCCTCCCATCGATACTCAATTCCCTGGGAATCATATCGGGGGATGAATCACATTTATATTTTGTCGCATCAAGATATCTATTGCCAACCAGCTTGGTTTTACTGACTATCAGTATCGATTTAAAGGAAGTGATGCGGTTGGGCCCAAAAGCATTGATCATGTTTTTCACAGGCACTTTGGGAATTATCATTGGCGGACCTCTGGCAATATTGATTGTTTCGTTTTTTGATCCAAGTATAGTTGGTGGCGCTGGCCCCGATGCGGTTTGGCGAGGATTGACAACTGTTGCCGGTTCGTGGATCGGTGGCGGGGCAAATCAGGCCGCCATGAAAGAAGTTTTCGAAGTCGGTGATGATCTGTTTTCTGCCATGATTGCAGTGGATGTTATAATCGCTAATATCTGGATGGCTTTTTTATTATATGGTGCTGGAATTAATACTCGTCTGGATAAATGGTTAAAAGGTGATACTTCTGCTATTACTCATCTGCAAAAGAAGATTGAGGACTATCGTGCTCAAATCAGTAAAATACCCGATTTAACCGATGCCATAACGGTCGTAGGAGTCGGTTTAATTGTCACTGCCATATCCCATGCAATCTCTGATCAAGTTGCACCGTGGATTAGCGAAAATGCGCCTTATCTGGCGAAATTCAGTTTAACATCAGGTTTCTTTTGGCTGATTGTTTCAGCTACCACCATCGCAGTGGGATTATCTTTTACCAAATTGCGCAATCTGGAAGGTATTGGGGCGTCACGCTTCGGCAGTCTATTCCTCTATATATTGGTGGCAACAATTGGTATGAAAATGAATATCCTGGCGCTATTCGACAATCCTGCACTATTTCTGGTAGGTGGGATTTGGATGGCTATTCACGCAACGATACTAATTATAACCGCTAAATTAATTAAAGCACCGTTCTTTTTCCTGGCGGTTGGCAGTCAGGCTAACGTAGGAGGCGCAGCTTCGGCGCCAATTGTAGCTTCAGCGTTTCATTCTTCACTGGCTCCAGTTGGTGTGTTGCTGGCGGTAGTTGGCTATGCGGTTGGTACTTATGCTGCCTGGTTCTGCGGAATTCTCATGCAGGCGGTGGCGCCTTAGCAGATTATTAATTGTCAATTCAATTTCTCACAATATATTCTGGGAGAGAGAAGTCTACTTTACATTATATAACATTTGAGAAATTTGTAGGGGTACGATGCATCGTGCTCTTACGAACCCAACCCAAACCCCAGGTTGCAGCCCGGGGCTACAGAATCCTGCAAAAAATGATGCAACACCGCAATATCCCAACGTACGACAGACATCCTGTCTATTACTAGAATCTAACTTTTTCTTCCGGATCCAATGCCGCATACTGTTGCCAAAATCTTACTGATTCAGCCCATTCATCTGAATTGTAATGGGCCGCTGTGCCACCGGGTAATTCCATTTGGTTACGCATCATTGTCACCGGACCCATTGGCAATTGATCCACACCCTGAGGAACTGCATTTATACTAATTAATTCCCAATCGGCATCAGTACTCTGTTCATTGTTCTCAGCCAGAACAGCATGACTGTATAAGACCAGTTCAACTTTTCCTGCCGATAGTGGTTTACCATTCAGGGCGCGTGTTTGAATATAGGGTTCCTCGCCTTCACGGCGTCTGATATATCTGGTAATGAATTTTGTATTCTCATCGATCTTAACAAACGGACAAACAAATTTAGCGACCAAATCCTCAGCAACCGGAACCAGTATCACGCCGTCACAATAGCCGGTACGAAAATGGCCGTTGGTTAGCCGCTCCTGAGCGTGAGTGGCAATTTCTTCAAATGTCAGCTTATTGGAAAAAGATTTACCGGATCCCGGGGTTTGGCGCCGTACAAAATCGTTTACAGTTACGGTAGCTTTCATAATATTGGTTTATTTATTCTTATTTCGGTTTACAAAACTTTACTTAAATACCAATTCACAATTCAAGCGCTAATTGCTGGTCAGGTTGGGAAAAATTACAGACTCCGACACCCAGCAAGCGTAGGGAGCTTCCAACTATCCAGGATTGCTTAAACAAATCCTTAGCAGCGCCAATAATGTCACTTGCATCACTGGTATACTTATTCAATGATATTTGCCGGGTATAAGTCTCAAAATCGGCGTATCGTACTTTAATATTTACTGTTCTACCCTTTTGACCTGATTTCGCTAACTGTTTGGCAACCTGGTGGGACAGTTTTTCAATAATCGCTAATAACTCAACTTGATCGGAAATATCCATGCTGAAAGTCCGTTCGGTACTGACCGATTTTGCACCCTTCACTTCAGCCACCAGCCGACTATCAATCCCCCGTGCCCAGCGATACATGTCACGACCCCATTTGCCGAATTTAGCAGCTAATTCATATTCGGTTTTTTGGGCTAAATCATTGACGGTAACTATTCCCATATTTGCCAGCTGTTTTACTGTTTTCGGTCCGATTCCCGGGATTTTCCCCACTGCAAGTGGCGCTAAAAATGATATCTCTCGACCAGGTGGTATTACAGTCAAGCCAAAGGGTTTTTCGAAATCTGAAGCAATTTTAGCAATCATTTTACTGGTCGACAAACCAACTGAGGCAGTCAGCCCAATATCGCGAACTATCTTTTGCTGGATCGCACGCAGTTTATCTTCAGCAGCAGACCAATAGTTTACCTGATCTGTCAAATCCAGATATGCTTCGTCAATACCGACTTGCTGTATTACCGGCGAAACGGTGCGCAGCATCCCCATGATAATCCGGGAATAAATTTTGTATGACTTAAAATGGGAAGAACAAATAATGAGATCAGGGCAACGCTTTTGCGCCTGGTACATTGACATTGCCGAGTGAATACCAAATTCCCTGGCTGGATATGAAGCTGCAGCGACTACACCCCGGTTTTCAGCTTTGCCGCCAACAACGATTGGCTTGCCCTGCAAGTCAGGATTTTTTAATACCTCAACCGAACAGAAAAATGCATCGAGATCAACATGGGCAATAGCACGGGGGAATTCCGATATATTTTGATCTGAGGCAGATTCGACCAATAATCTACCAGTTCATATTATTGTTGATTATTGAGGAACATGGCCAACCCGGATAAAAACATCTCGACTGAAATCGTGGTTAAAATCATTCCCATCAAACGTTCCATGGCTGCCAGTCCCCGCTGGCGAAATATTTTGCGCAGAAACTCAGAACTAAGTAACAAGACGGATGAAACCAGCCAGGCAATAGTCATTGCCAGTAACCAATCAAGCAATCGGCCCGGCTCATTGGACGACATCAACATAACGGCGGCGATAGTTGACGGTCCTGCCACCAACGGAATTGCCAGGGGAACGATAAACGGTTCCGAATCCGGGTTATCACCCATGAGTGCTCGTTGGCGAAACGGGAATATCATTCTAATAGCAATTATAAATAGGATTATTCCACCGGCAATACTAAGCGAAGGTCTACTGATTGACATGGCATTCATCAAGCTATTCCCAAAAAATAGAAAACACAACATGATGAGAAATGCGATCAACAACTCCCGTATAATTATTCTCCGGCGGCGTTTTTTATCCACACTACTCAAAACACTAAGGAAGATTGGTATGTTTCCCAGAGGATCCATTACCAGAAAAAGCATAATAGCGGCTGACCAGATTGTCATAATGTTTCTCTACTATTTAAATAGTGCCGGGTTTTGATGCATTGCAGTAGTTACTTTAACAAATGCGTCAATTACATCTTGAGTATCTGCCGCCGTACCAAGTAAATGATTTTGTTTAAGCCATATTGATTGCTCAGAACACAATTTTTCAGTATTGGGCATGTACATTTCACGATATTTCCGATCTTTCAACCAGGGATACTCATCAGGATTGGTAATAAACAGTTTCTCCTTATATAACGGCACATAACCGGCATAGGTAAAAACACCTTCGGCGCGCATAGCCTCATAAAATTTTTCCCGCGAGACTCCAGCGAATGCTTCTTTATCATAGCGAGCCAGATATAAATGATTGGCAACCCGTGTCACCTGCGGATATAATTTTACCGGAGTCAAACCGGGAATTTCATTTAACGCCCTATCAATCAAAGCACGATTTTGATCACGTGTTTTCATATCGGATTCGATGGTTTCCAGTTGGGCGGATAACATAGCAGAGGCAAAGGCGCTAAGCCGGAAATTGCCACCAAGATGCTGATGTTCGTACCATAGTCCTCCAACTACCCGGCCGCAATTATGATAGGAAAAACAGTCGTTATTAAACTGTTCATCGTTAGATACAATTGCCCCACCCTCACCCGCAGCCATGTTTTTGGAAGTTTGAAAACTAAAAATTCCCCCAATTCCGAGGGCACCAACTTTTTTACCGTCCCATTCAGCGCCATGAGCCTGAGCAGCATCTTCAATTACCTTGAGATCATGTTGCCTGGCAACCGCCAGGATTTTATCCATATGCGCCGGGTTTCCACCAATGTGTACCGGCATGATCACTTTGGTTCGTTCAGTAATGGCCGCTTCTATTTGATCGGCGTCCATATTAAAGGTTTCCAATTCCGCATCAACGAAGACGGGTACGGCATTAGCCATCAACACTGCTGACGCGGTGGCAATAAAAGTATACGATGGCAAAATAACTTCATCTCCAGCCTTCACACCGGCAGCTTTCAGTGCTACCCAGAGAGCAGTCGTTCCCGAATTTGTGGTAATACAGAATTTGGCATCATGAAAAGCTGCAAATGCTGCATTAAATTTATTCGTTACCTTACTACCAACCCCCCAGCTTTCATTTTCAATCGTATTAATCAACTGGTCTTTCATTTCCTGTGATGAACGCGGCCAGGAGGGAAAAGGTTTTGTTCGTACCGGAGTGCCACCAAATAATGCTAGTTTATTCATTGAGTTTTCCCGCTAATAATTTGGCCGGAAATTAAGCCGTAATCCGAATCTCATTCAATTTCTGTGTAATAATAATTAAATACATTTTTA
>CAZIJQ010000010.1:0-53478 GCA_964539785.1 uncultured bacterium
AGAAGCTAATGCATGATCTCTTTTATTCATTAAAATAATATGCACAACGGGTTACTTAATAATTAAGTATGTTAAGCAATCATCCGAAAATACCGCAAATAACAAACAACATTCAGCTGTTCGCGGAAATAGTGAATGATATCTGTACCCAAATATTCCTCCGTGATGTATGCCCACTTGCAATATCTAAAACACAACTGTCAATTTTAAAAACCCTGGTTTTTTCCAAGTATAAATCCGCCAGCGATCTATCGAATCTAATAAATCTCAGCCGGCCAGCAATTACTCAACAAGTCGATAATCTGACCAAGCTAAAGCTAGTAACACGGCAGGCTGATCAACAAGACCGCCGGGTAGTACGAATCAAGCTGACAGATAAAGGACAGGATATAATTACTTCTTATGAGGAATATGTACTGGCAAAGTACGCCAACATACTTAATTATTTCACTTATGAAGAACGAACCATTTTTAATAATTGTCTGGAAAAATTTATCAATTCTTGTCTTGATAGCGAAGATCACCTGGACATTCTATGTCTTAATTGTCAGGGTCGGTATGTATCATTCTGCAAAATTCAGTATCACAAAAATATTTGTCATCTTGATCAAAAATAACATGGTACTGCTTCCGCTGGATTATGAATATGCATTTCCCGCCCCGCCCATTTTGTCAATTAAACACGATTTAAGGGACCGCTTATCAAGATATTACTAAGGAACGAATGAATACAAGGAGACGCAATATGGCCAAGCTAATCAAGCCCGACCAAGAATCATCGATTGGGCGGTTTCATTCCAAGGAATTGGAGTTAAGGGGAGTTTCTCGGAGAGATTTCATAAAGTTTTGTACGGCAATTACCGCTACAATGGGCTTACCCTTCAGCGCTGCTGCGAAAGTAGCTGATACTATCACCAGCACCCAGCGAACACCGATTATCTGGCTGCATTTCCAGGAATGTACTGGTTGTACAGAGACATTGTTGCGAGCAACGCATCCCACTGTGGAAGATCTGATATTGGATATGATTTCCCTCGATTATTCCGAAACCTTGATGGCTGGCGCCGGACACCAGGCTGAAGCGGCTCGAGACGCCTCAATAAAAGCCAATGCCGGTAAATTTATTTTGGTGGTTGAAGGTTCCATTCCTACCAAGAATGATGGTATCTATTGCAAAGTTGGCGGCAAAACAGCCTTAGAAATTGTGGCTGAAATCGCCCCTCAAGCGGCCGCTGCTGTTGCCATTGGTTCCTGTGCATCCTGGGGCGGCGTTCAGTCTGCCAGCCCCAATCCGACTGGTGCAAAAGGCCTCCATGAAATAACCGACGTATTACCAATAATCAATCTTCCAGGTTGTCCGGCTAGTCCTTATAATTTACTGTCCACAGTTTTATACTACCTGACCCTTAAAAAGCTGCCTGATTTGGACAGTAAAGGAAGACCAAATTTCGCCTATGGACGTCTGATTCATGATAATTGTGAGCGGAGACCTCATTTCGATGCTGGCCGTTTTGCTAATCAGTTTGGAGATGATGGTCATCGCCTCGGATACTGTCTATACAAACTCGGTTGTAAAGGCCCTGAAACATATGCCAATTGTCCATCTATTCAATTTGGTGATACTAATAGTTGGCCGGTAAACGGCGGCCATCCTTGTTATGGTTGCACCGAAAAGGGAATCGCCTTTACAAAACCACAATTTGAACAGGCCAATGTTTTATCGGTCACACCACCACAGACCTTCCCTGGTATCGTAGATGAGAAATCTGGTGGAATCACACCTGGTGCAGCGGCTGTAGCCGGTGCATTGGCCGGTGCTGCTTTGGGTGCTGGAGCCATGATGACTAAAAAAATGCATGAGGCTGACAAAGAAGCTAACTCTGATCAAGCAAATTCTTAGGAGGTTAGGATGAATATTGAACGCAGAGGGTTCTTCAAGGTACTGTCAGTCGGCGCTGTAGCCGCTGGTGGCTTGAGCACCGCCCTGGCGCGCACTAAAAAATCACTACCTCCAAATGCTGTAGGCATTCTGTACGATGCGACTTTATGTATCGGTTGCAAAGCCTGTGAGGTTGGTTGTAAGACATTCAATAATATGCCAATCGAAAACACAACAGTCGAGAATGATTTTGGCGTTCAGGGAATTTGGGACTCAGGACAGGACCTAAATTCAAAAACTCTCAATAAAATTAAAGCCTATCGGCATGGGAGTGGGACACAACGCAATAGCGCGGAAAACGGGTATTCATTTGTCAAGCGGGCTTGCATGCATTGTATTGATCCCGATTGCGTATCGGCCTGCCCCGTTACTGCCTTAAGCAAAGATCCCAACACCGGTATTGTAAAATATGACAAAGATGCCTGTATAGGCTGTCGGTACTGCCAGATCGCCTGTCCCTATAATATTCCGAAATTTGAATATGATAAAGCGATCCCGGAAATTGTCAAATGTGAAATGTGTTCGCATGTTTTAGCAGAAGGTGGAATTCCAGGTTGTTGCGACTACTGCCCCACCGGCGCTTCACTGTTTGGCAGTGTGGACGAACTCATTGCTGAAGGACATCGCCGGATTAATCTGAAATCGGGTCAGGAATATAGTTTTCCAGTTTCCGCCTTGAATTCCGGTGAGAGAACCACTCGTCCGGCTGCAACCTACGTGGATTACATCTACGGCGAGGATGAATCGGGCGGCACCCAGTATTTATTACTATCAGCGGTTCCTTTTGAGAAACTGGGATTACCAAAACTGTCTAATAAAACTGCTGCTTCCACATCAGAAATGTTGCAGCATTCGGTCTATAAAGGATTGATCGCACCGATTGCCTTGCTGGGAGGATTGCTTTTCGCAGCCCATAAGACCAGTAAACAGCATCACGCGGTCGAGGAAGGAGGCCAATATGAGTAATTACAAACCACTCGGTGGTAAAATCCTGACGAAACCCTTTATGTTTTTGCTGCTGATAGCCGCTATTGCCGGTTTCATCCTGATCAGGCGTTTCCTATTTGGATTAGGAGCCGTTACCAATCTGTCCGATGGCTATCCCTGGGGACTCTGGATTGTGTACGATGTTTTGACGGGAACCGCCGTCGCCTGTGGTGGTTATGCCATGGCTCTGCTGGTTTATGTCTTTAATCGTGGTCAATACCATCCTCTGATACGACCGGCTATAATGACCAGCATGTTCGGCTACACCCTGGCCGCAGTTTCGATTGTTATTGACGTAGGCCGCTACTGGCAACTGTACAATATCTTCCTGCCCTGGCATGTGAATTTAAATTCGATTATGTTTGAGATTGCCTTTTGTGTAGCCACTTACGTATTTGTACTCTGGATCGAATTTTCACCAACTTTTCTCGAAAAGTGGAAAAGTATCAAGAGCCAGAATTTTGCCAATCGAATCTTGTTTATTTTCATTGCCCTGGGAATACTACTACCAACCATGCATCAATCCTCCCTTGGCACGTTGATGATAATCGCCGGCGAGAAACTTTCACCATTGTGGCAGTCATCCTGGCTCCCCCTAACCTATTTGATCTCGGCAATCACTATGGGTTATGGAATGGTAATGGCGGAATCAATGTTTGCCGCGGTAGGATTAAAACGACCATTGGAAACTAAAATGCTATCGAAAATGGCCCGCTTTATGCCGGCCTTGCTGGGTATATACCTGGTGATTCGCTTTGCCGATTTAATCAATCGTGGAGCTTTGAGTCTGGCCTTTGCTGGTGATCTAAAAGGAACGATGTTCTTACTGGAGACGCTGTTATTCTTGTTTCCGGTAATTTTCCTGGCAATTCCAAAATTTCGCCAGAAAAATTCCTGGTTGCTGCTTACCGGGATATCGATGGTCTTGGCCGGAGCGCTCTACCGCTTCAATGCTTATTTGATCGGATTTGACCCCGGACCGGGATGGCACTATTTCCCATCGGTATCAGAATTAATGGTGACGTTTGGTATAATTGCCGTGGAAATCATGGCCTACCTCATTTTTGTCAAACGTTTACCGGTATTACCCAAAATAGAACAAGCTTCCATCTAACAGGAGAAGAATTTTATGGCTAGAACAATAACTGTTGATCCCGTAACCCGAATCGAGGGACATCTGCGAATTGATTGTGATATCGAGAACGGACACGTTTCAAAAGCCTGGTCCTCCGGTCAGATGTGGCGTGGAATCGAAACCATCCTACAGGGCCGCGATCCCCGCGATGCCTGGTTATACACCCAGCGAATTTGCGGAGTATGCACCACCGTGCATGCTATTGCGTCGGTGCGGGCGGTGGAAAATGCCCTGGATCTGGAAATACCGGTCAACGCCCAGTATATCCGCAATATGATTATCGCTGCTCATGGCATCCATGATCATATTGTACATTTTTATCATCTATCGGCCCTGGACTGGGTTGATGTGGTTTCAGCCTTGTCGGCTGATGCCGAAGCCGCTTCCAAACTGGCTCAGAGTTTGTCACCCTGGCCCAATAACGGCGCCCTGGAATTCAAGGCGGTACAAGATCGGCTGGCGGGATTTGTGCAATCCGGTCAGTTGGGAATCTTCGCCAATGGATACTGGGGTCATAAAGCCATGAAGCTGCCACCGGAAGTGAATCTGATTGCAGCAGCTCATTATCTGGAAGCCTTTGAATATCAGCGAAAAGCTAACCAGATTGTTTCAATTCTCGGCAACAAGACGCCCCATATCCAAAACCTGGCTGTAGGTGGCGTGACCAACGCTATCAATCCTGACAATCAGGCCACTATCAACATGGAACGTCTGGCTTATGTGAAAGCCTTGATGGATGATGTGGAAAGCTTTATTCGCGATGTTTATCTGGTAGATCTGGCTGTGGTTGGAGCCCTATATGCTGACTGGCTGCCCTATGGCGCCGGCGTGATGAATTACCTCAGTGTTCCGGACTTCCCCATGGATACCAAAGGAACCCAATTCGGGACTCCTGGTGGCTATATACCTAAAGGTGATATAGCAAAATTGCGGCAAATTACCAGCTTTAATGACTCCTTTTTTGAGGACAACGTCAAAGAGAGTATCAAGCATGCCTGGTACGACGGTGATTGGAACAGACATCCTTACAAGGAAGATACTCTGCCCAATTACACTGATTTCGACCGCGATGGTAAATACTCCTGGGTCAAGTCACCGAGTTTTCTTGATGAACCAGCCCAGGTCGGCCCCTTAGCCAATGTTCTGGTCATGTACGCTGCTGGCCATAAACCGACCCAGACTTACGCCAACCTGGCCCTGGAGAAAATAAGCGCGATTGCCAAAACTGAAGTAGGCCTCGGAGCTTTGCACTCAACATTAGGTCGCCATGCTGCCCGCTGTGTCCGAACCAATGTGCTTTACGATGTTCTGAAGGACAATTATAATGCATTGGTGGCCGGGATTGCCAGCGGCGATATGGAAACCTTTAATCCGCCGGTATTCCCCAAAGGTGAACAATCAGGATTCGGTTTCCACGAAGCGCCGCGTGGCACACTGTCGCACTGGGTGGTAATCAAGGATGGTAAAATTAAAAATTACCAGGCCGTAGTGCCATCCACCTGGAACGCGGGTCCCCGCAATCAGGATGATAAAGCCGGTCCCTACGAAGCATCGCTGGTTGGCAATCCAATTGCCGATCCTGAGCGTCCTCTGGAAGTATTGCGGACAATACATTCGTTTGATCCTTGTCTGGCCTGTGCAATTCATCTGCACAATAATGGTAAGGAAGATATTGTTCGTGTCAGTACTTGGTAAACCACAAGAAATACTCGTCCTGGGGCTGGGTAATGTCCTGCTCCAGGATGAGGGCATTGGTGTCCATGTTGTAACTCAGATACAGCATCAATACCGCTTCACACCTGAAATTGATATCCTTGATGGTGGAACCTCCGGTCTGGACTTGTTACCGGAATTTTACGACCGCAAAGCAATAATTATTGTTGATGCGGTTGAATTCAACCAGGAACCAGGCTACATCGGCTTAATTAAGAATAATGATATTTTGGCCCAAATTCAGACTAAACTTTCCATCCATCACCTGGGTCTGGCTGATGTCTTAAGCGCTGCACGAATGGTGGACAATCTACCGAAAGAAATGGTTCTGGTTGGCATCCAACCGGCCAGTATGGAAACAGCATTAGAATTGTCCGAAGCCGTAAATAAGGTTGTACCCAGAGTAATTGAAGCTGTATTATCCCTATTAGAAGAGTGGGATATCACTGCTGAAAAAGTCACTTCAACACCGTTATCGGGGGTCTTGCACCGTATAGAGTAGATCCCGATCAATCCTAATTTAGATAACTGATTGAAATCGGTCATTATGTGCTTATGAACAAATTTGTTCGGATTTTAAATTTTAAACCTGATCGCCAGCTTAGCTGGTTTCTTTGGCTGGTTATGTTGCATTCTATCGGTGTTGGCATGGGACTGATATTTGCACCTTCATTTATTCTGGAATATTTTAATTTCTCTTTCCATCCCACACGATTTTTTGTAACCCAAGGGGGCGTTTTCCATATCGTAATGAGTGTATGTTATGGCATGGCTGCCCGTGATCCACTGCGTCACGATAGTTTAGTTATACTTGCCATAATTACTAAATTTATCGCAACTGTTTTTCTGGCCATCTACTTCCTGCTGATCGATTCTGTTTTGGTCATTCTGCTTTCCGGAATCGGTGATTTTATAATGGGTGCGGGTTTGTATTATCTATTCCGGACCAGAAATACAAAATGAGCCACACTAACCTACCAACAATTCTAGTAACTGGTGCATCGGGCTTTGTTGGCCGTTATTTTGTTGATGCCATTAAAAACGAATTTATAATCCATGCCCTGGCCCGCCGGCCACAGCAGGAAATTGGAATCCCAATTCACCAGAATATAAAATGGTATTTGGTAGACATTGCCCATCGTGAGCGCCTTGAAAAAGTTTTTCATGAAATAGCCGAGGCTGGTGCGGTTGACTATGTATTTCATCTGGCTGGCTATTATGATTTTGGCAATGAACCCAATCCGGAATACCAACGAACAAATATTGATGGTAGCCGGAATATTCTGGAGCTTACCAAGGATCTCAAAGTTAAACGATTTATTTTTGCCAGCTCGATTGCCGCCTGCAATTTTCCTGAAGAAGGTGATGCTCTAACCGAAAAATCACCAGTCGATGCAGACTATCCCTATGCCTGGAGTAAGCGAGAAGGCGAAAAAATGGTGGCTGAGATCTCGGAATTATTTCCCTGCACGATTGTTCGGTTTGCCGCGGTGTTTAGCGACTGGTGCGAATATGGCGTCTTGTACATGTTCTTAAAGACCTGGTGCTCGCGGGCTTGGAATTCCAAAGTGCTCGGCGGACAGGGGCAATCGGCGATTCCCTTTATTCATATTAACGATTTGATCAATCTGGTTAGAATAATCCTGCAAAAATCAGACGATTTACCCGCTTTGAACTACTTTATGGCAAGTCCCGATGGTTGTGTCACGCATCAAGAATTGTATGATCTGTCTACCAGACTGTATTTCGGAGCTCCCTGTCAGTCATTTCGCATGCCCAAATGGCCGGCCATGTTTGGCATTTATCTGCGTGATCTGTTTGGTCGATTAATCGGCAATCGTCCCTTTGAACGGCCCTGGATGATGAAATACATCGACCTGAAGTTGAATGTTGATGCATCAATAACCCGTAAAACATTAGACTGGGCACCAAAACCGCGCCGCTCGATCATGCGGCGATTAATCTATTTGATTGAACATTTCAAAGGCAATCCAACCCAATGGCATTTTAAAAACTCTCTGGCGCTTAAACTCGTGACTGAGCGGCCTAATCTGGCAATAGCCGCCAAACTGGAATCATTGAAGCCTACATTAATTGAACAGATTTATACCCATATTGTGAACCCGGAATTAGGCGAACGCTTTCCTAATTATAAATGCTACGACGAGCAAACCCTGAAATGGTACATCGAAATTTATTATAATTTACTGGCATCTGCCGTTCGAAGCGGTGATCGGATGGCTCTGGTTAACTACGCTCGTTTCCTGGCCAGTATTCGCAGTCGCGAGGGTTTCAGTTGCGAGGAAGTCAGTAACGTTTTTCTGGATCAGTGTGCCATTATTATCCCAGAACTGCTGGCGCAACCGGAATTAAAAGACCTGGAAATGCGGGTACATGATTCGATTCGCCTGACCAATCAGCTGGCTGTGGATGAAATTGAGGATGCCTTTGAGGCAATCGAATTATCATCCCGAAAATGACGAAATTCAATCTAATATAGAAAATGCTTGATCGGTTCGCCCTCCGCTTCGATCCGGCTCATGGCCTGAATACCGATATCCAGGTGTAAATCAACATATTTTCCGGTGACCTTGCTGTCAGATTCTTCAGTTTTTATTCCTTCTGGAACCATAGGGGTATCCGAAACCAGCAGCAGAGCACCGCGGGGAATTTCATTGGCAAAACCAACCATAAACAATGTGGCAGTTTCCATATCGATACCTAAAACGCGCAATTCCTCAAGATAAGATTTAAACTCTTCGTCATGCTCCCAAAGACGGCGATTAGTCGTATAAACAACACCTGTTCGATACTCCAGTTTGCGCTCTACCAGAATTTGGGACACATATTTATGCAGTTTAAAAGAAGGCAGTGCCGGTACACTGGTCGGAAAATAATCATCACTGGTTCCTTCCCCCCTGATTGCAGCAATCGGTAGAATAAAATGACCAATATCGGTCGTTTTTTTAAGTCCACCACATTTCCCGAGAAATAATACACCTTTGGGTTTGATTGCCGATAATAAATCCATGATTGTAGCGGCATTGGCACTACCCATACCGAAATTGATGATACTAACGCCATCCGAATTGGTGGCTGATGTCATAGGTCCGCCTCGGCCGGTCACCTGCACATCATGCAGTTCAGCAAATTTATCAACATAGTTTTGGAAATTGGTTAACAGAATGTGCGTACCAGCCTGATTCGGTCCAAGACCAGTATAGCGTTTTAACCAATTCCGCGCGATTTCTATTTTCTCTACCATTTTAGTATCCTCTAATTTAATCCAGCGGTTTTTGCAATACTACCCGCACTACACTCGCTGCGCCATTATGCCCATTACCCTCGTTTAGATTAATAATTTCCTGCGCAAGATAAAACCTGTTCCAGTCGCTAAAATCTCTTTTAAAATATTCAATATCATACAATGCCTCTATCGATTTTGGTCCCCCACTGCAATATTGAAGTTGCTCCTTGGAATATACTTCCGCCAATAAAACACCACCGGGATTTAAAGCGTTGCGATACTTCTCATGCATTGTTCTAATTTCCGTACCGGTCATATGCAGATAGATATTTACAATTCCATCCAACTCTAAATCCAGTAAATCAAATTCCAATATTTCTGCATGGATAAATCTGATATTGACATCGTAATCGGCCGCCAACTTACGGGCCTTGGTAAGACCTACATCAGAATAATCAATGGAAATCACGTCATATCCCTGTCGTGCCAGCCAGACACCATTACGTCCTTCACCATCACCGGCACACAGGATTTTTCCTTGGGGAAGTTGGTGTGCCTGATTTATTAAAAACTGATTGGGCTCTCGACCGAACACAAAATCCCGGGATGCGTAACGTTGATCCCATTTAGTCTTCCATTGGTTAGTGCCCATGTATCGATTATTCAATTTCGAGTGAAACTGGACAATGATCAGAGCCCATTACATCCGGATGAATACCGGCATCGACTATGCGATCGGCGAATCCTTCATTGGTAAAGAAATAATCGATTCTCCAACCTACATTCCGTGCTCGCGCACCGTAGCGATAAGTCCACCAGGTATAGTGACCAGGCTTGGGATGAAACAATCGGAAAGTATCCACATAACCATTGGCCATATATCTGTCAAGCCAGGCCCGTTCTTCCGGTAAAAACCCGGAGTAATTTGCATTAGCCTTGGGATTAGCAAGATCGATTTCCTTGTGAGCGGTGTTCCAATCACCACAAATAATTACATTGATGCCCGATGCTACCTGTTCATTTAAAATATCCAGCAATTCAGCATAGAAATCCATTTTATAATCCAACCGGTCCTGGTCTTTTTGTCCATTGGGAAAATAAATATTATACAACAGGAAATCTTCGTGTTCGGTAATTAAAACACGACCTTCAGCATCAAAGCGATCGATTCCGAGACCTTTCTGAACATATAGCGGTTCGGACTTCGAATAAGTTGCCACTCCCGAATAACCGGCTCTTTCAGCACTATGCCAATAATTGAAATAGCCATTATCTTCCAACAATTCGTCCGGGACCTGTTCTTTTCGGGCTTTTGTTTCCTGTAAACATAGAATATCCGGTTGTTCCTGACCCAGCCAATCAATAAATCCTTTTTTAGCTACCGCCCGGATACCATTTACATTCCAAGAGAATAATCGCATATTTTTTCCTATCAGCTTAGCCGGTTAATTAAACAAGGCCCCTAAATTATGACCAGGAAAATTACACAGCTTCATATTGAAGTCAACATCTCTAGCAACGTACTTTCGATTCTAATAAACAAGAATATTATGCCTGAAAAAAGACAATCCAATAAAGAAAAGCATTCAAAAACACATCGTTCATCCTATTTTCGTCAGTTTGGCTATGAAAT
The DNA here is from genome assembly GCA_964539785.1 of uncultured bacterium. GTDB lineage: Bacteria > Fidelibacterota > Marinisomatia > Marinisomatales > TCS56 > JABMPO01. The sequence goes on from CAZIJQ010000010.1 coordinate 10,655, forward strand.
AACAATTGTTACTCTAATAATTCTTGGCGGCTTTCTGTTAGTAGAAAAATCTGATATCAGCGCGATTGTAGCTGCCTGGATAAAAAACTCTTTTCAGTTCATCGTCAACGGATTTGCCGACCTGGTTCGCGGCAGTTATAATTTCATTACCAGCTTTGAAACATCCGATATCGTAGGAATATTATTAATACTATTGGCCCTTCACCTGATATTTTTACGAGCACGCAAACGTGTCATTAATAATTATGGTGATGTTTACCGATGTCCCTATTGTGAGCATGATAAATTGCAACGAGTAAAGCGATTATTCTGGCACAAATTTTTCGGGACTCTATTTTTTGTACGTATAAAACATTATGAATGCAAGGACTGTAAGAAGAGTACCATTACATTTTCCAGTTTGAAGTGAAATTTGATCAATAAAATTGTTATTTGTTAAATGAAATTCCCATATTGCAAAAACTGAGATTTATTTGTTTTGCAGACATTAATATAGGAACTAAATTCGCCACCGCTCTTTCGTTAGATAGAATAAATTTGGCCCGTTCGTCTAGTGGTTAGGACACCAGGTTTTCATCCTGGCAGCAGGAGTTCGATTCTCCTACGGGCTACTATCCTGGCAGACATTCTTTAACTAATATTAATAATTTTTCTAACAAGTATAGATAAGTCAAACGGTCTGCTGACTCTCCAGTTTTTCCCAATCACTGTATAGTTTCTCCAGTATATCCTCGGTTTGCCGTAGTTCTGCAAACAGTTCTGCCAATTTACCGGCATTACTGATATTGCGCGGATCATTCATTTCATTTTTCAGCGCTGCCTGTTTTTCCTCAACCAGGTGAATTTTTTTCTCAATCCGGCTAATATCCTTTTGAATTTCCCGTTTTATCTGTGACAGTTTTTGCAATCCCAAAGGTGCTTCCTTAGATTTCTCAGGCTGTCTTGACAACTGGTAACGGTACAGTTGATTATAATCGGCAAAATATTTTACTTCGCCACCTGATCCCAGATAGATCAGTTCATCACAGAGCCGGTCTATCAGAAATCGGTCATGGGAAATCAGGACAATGGCGCCCGGGAATTCCCGCAGATTTTCCTCTAGTACTTCCAGAGTGGGAATATCCAGATCATTGGTAGGCTCATCAAGTAACAGGATTTCAGCCGGTTTAAGCATCAGATTGGCTAGTAGGATTCGGGCTTTTTCACCGCCGGAAAGCTGGGCTACCGGCAACTCAAGCTGTTCCGGTTTGAACAGGAAGCGCTTTGCCCAGGATAAGATATGAATTGTCTTTCCGCGGTAGATGACGCTGTCGCCGGAATCGACCAGGGCTTGCTGCAATGAATGGGATTCATCGGCCAGATAGCGGTTCTGATCAAATTTCACAATCTTAACCGCATCAGCGCGTTTTATATAGCCGCTGTCAGGCTGTAGACTGCCATTTAATATATCAATCAAAGTACTCTTGCCGCTGCCGTTCCGACCCATTATTCCGATACATTTCTGTGGCGAGAGCGTCAAATCAAGATTCTGGAATAACAGATTGCCGGAGCGTGACTTGGTGAGTTTTTTCCCGGCCAGGAGAATCTTGGTTTTCCTTTCGGTGGCATCAAAATCGATCCGGGCTGATCTTTTCAGCGTATTGCGGTATTTGACTTCTGCCAGATCGTCAATCAACTGATTTGCAGAATCGCGTCGGGAACGAGCTTTGGTGGTCCGAGCCTTCGGTCCCCGGCGCAGCCATTCGATTTCACGGCGGACTGTATTAGAAAGGGTTAACTCCTGGCGGGTTTGTTGGGCAATATAGCGGGCACGGCGCTCGATAAAAACGCTATAATTTCCTTCCACCTTGAGATAACCGTTGATGTAGCGCCGATCCAGTTCCACAATCCGATTGGTAACATTTTCCAGAAAAAAGCGGTCATGGCTGACCAAGATAAATGCAAACTTTGCTGATTTCAGTAATTTCTCCAGCCAGAGGATCCCTTCCAGGTCCAGATGATTGGTGGGCTCGTCCATGAGCAGGACGTCCGGGTTCCGGAGCAGAGCCTGACCAATAGCCAGGCGTTTGCGCCAGCCACCTGAAAGCTGACCGACTTGCTGCTGCAAATCATCGAATTCCACCAAAGCCCGAATCTCATCTACCCGTTTGGCCCGTTCCCATTTCTCAAGATCAGTGGGCAGATCGGCGAATAAAAGCTCAGCCACCGTTTTATTCGGGTTGAAAATATCTTCCTGTGGCAGGTAGGTCAGACTCGTGCCCCGTTTCCAGGATACATCACCAGAATCAGGATATTCAATGTCTGCCAGTATTTTGAGCAGAGTCGATTTGCCAGAACCGTTGGGACCGATCAACCCTAGTTTTTCGTTGGGTGAAAAACTGAATGAAATGTCAGTAAATAGAGGGCGGGACCCGAAAGATTTTGAGATCGAGTGGGTTGTTATGCAGGGGATATCCGCCATTTAATGCAATGTCTTTGGCTAGCGTGATGGGATCTAACGAAACCGATATTATCAGTGTTTGCGGTGGACGGAACGGGTCGTTTTTACCCTAATGCTCTTACCGAGCACATTCTTTTTATTCAGGTCTTTGATGGCGGCTTGAGCCTCTACCATCCGGGGCATTTCAATAAAACCGAAGCCTTTGCTCTGACCGGTATTTTCATCCATAACCAGATCGCAGGATTTGATTTTACCGAAAGGCTGGAACAGTTGTCGGAGTTCATCCTCAGTGAAAGTACGAGGTAAATTACGGGCAATTATTTTCATTGTTTTCTGTTCAAGTAATCAAAATTATAGTTAGTAGTAATCATATTAGCATAAAATTACACAAGTAGTAGGTATCATCGCCATCATGACATTACTGCCTGCGGCTCGTAAATACCAACCAACATTGGCTCAATGTAAAATCTTTTGGATAAAATCTTATTTCTTTAATTATAAATTCTTTCATTCCACTATCCACTTTTTAATTTTGAATTCCGTATAAAAATAGATTACAATACATAATGCTTATTGCACTGATTCTGATAGCAATCCTGGTAATTGTCTGGGTTATCCGGCGTAAATCGATCGATCGGTTCTGGCGTATAATTCTGTTTGGACTCAGTATTCTAAGTGACGGTCGCTCGAAGCTAGTCCGCCTATTCACTGGCAAGATTGAAACAATTGACAGCATTTTTAATGATAACGGTCTGGAATTGACCCTGCGTGTTTATCAACCGGCCAAGTCTCATACCCCATTACCGGCTATTATTATATATCACGGCGCTACTCCTAAAGGAATAGAACACCCGGCTATGAATCTGTTAGCCCGGAATATGGCGCGTCTTGGCATTCGCGTATTTCTGCCGGAATTACCAAAACTGCAGCAATTGTATTTCAACGAAGAAACCTATCCCCGCATCATTCGCATTTTTAATATGGTTGCTGAAAAATCCGATGTCATTACTAATAAAATTCTGATTATGGGGGTCAGTTTCTCAGGCGGAGTTATTGTTAAAGCCAGCACTGAAACAGATATTGAACCGGCTGGGGTTGTTTCATTTGGCAGTTATTTTAATTTGGCCGATACTATGAAATTTTTCTTCACTGGCAAGGCCGGATTTGGAACAACTGAATTAGATATCATCCCCCACGAATATACCAAAGCCGTCTGGTTCTGGAATTACCTGCAATTGCTGGACCTGCCATTTGAGATCGAATCGGTACAAACTTGCATCGGCCACTTCATTCGTGAAGAATCGGAACAAGTGGAACAGACTTTTCTGGATTGCTCACCTGAACAACGGTCCTTTCTGAAACAGGTATTTGATCCCCGCGATAGATCGATGCTGCATTATTACATCTCAATTGAAGCCCGGATTTTCGATTCCACCGCCAGTATTTCACCCCGCACCGCCATTGAGAATATCCGCTGCCCGGCCTTTATCATCCATGGAATTCATGATAATATGGTTCCCTATACCCAATCGCTGGAATTCATTGCAGCGTTAGAAAAGGCTGGTAAAGAACATTATTATTACATTATGCGCAGTTACGCCCATTCACAGTCTGCCAAGAGTTCATTGCCTGAATTTGTCAGTGAAATTAGAAATCTGTATAAATTTCTAACCCAGTTATTAATGTCTATCGAATAGGATTAATTTTGATTCCCCAGGAAAATTTTGACGCCATAATAATTGGCGCCGGTATCAATGGTTGCGGGATTGCCGCCGAATTATCCCGGCACGGAAATTCGGTGTTAATCCTTGAACGAGGCGCAATCGGCAGTGGGACTTCATCAAAATCATCACGGCTGATTCACGGCGGTTTGCGCTACCTCGAGACTGCCAAAATTGGCTTGGTCAGGGAAGCGCTTCGAGATCGAATGGAATTACTGTCGCGGTATCCCGACCTGGTGCAGATCAAGCCATTTTATCTACCGTTGTATCAATCCAGTCCCCGATCACCTTGGATGATCGGTGCCGGTCTAAAATTATATGATCTGCTTTCGGGAAAATACTCGGAATATAAATCTCACCGGATTTCCACCAGCAAATTTCTGGATCATGCTCCCAACCTATCACCGGAGAATCTGAAAGCAGCCTTTTGCTATTACGATGGTAAAACTGACGATCTCGCTTTGACACGCCGGGTCGCAGCGGAAGCCCACCAGAATGGTGCGGTAATTCATGAACATATCAAAATCCGGGAAATAATTTCCGATGATTCTTTATATTTGGTTCGAACTAATCGAGGGGAATTCACCAGCCCGATTTTGGTCAATTCCACCGGTCCCTGGATCGATGAGGTCAACCAGCAATTTGATCTGCCGGCCAATTACCATATTCGCAAGATCAGCGGTATTCACATTGTTATCGATGGTCTGTTGACCAATGATCTGATGTTCATGCAGACTGATGGCAAACGAATTTTCTTTATCATCCCTGAGCCGAAAAACGACCATACGATTATTGGAACTACCGAACGGGAAGAATCCGTAGCTTGCGATGAAGTTTCTTATGACGATTCGGATATTCAGTATCTGCTGGATTGTATCAATAATTACCTGATTCCTAAGCGTCGATTGGCCATCAACGATGTGAAAGATGTCTGGATCGGGATTCGTCCCCTGATTGCCAAAAAAAGTAATCCTACCGATTTATCGCGGGAATATGCCCTCGATCAACATCAATCCGGTAGCACTATCCTGATACATGTATTCGGCGGGAAATTAACTACATTTCTATCGTTGGCTCGTAAAACCTCTAATTTGCTGGGGGATAAATTACCGCAGTTCCGCTAATTCTTCAATTTTCCGCAAGATAGCTTCAGCGTGAGTTGTAACATCCACTTTTTCATATACAAATCTGATTATCCCTGCCGGATCAATTAAGAATGTTTTACGATTGGCAAAGAAAATTCCCTTTGAATCATACAATTCCGCCACGGATTTAGCGGTATCCGCCAACAGAGTAAAAGGTAGATCATATTTCTTAATAAATGCTTTGTGGCTTTGGGGACTATCATAACTGATGCCAAACACAATTATATCTTGCTCGGCAAATTTATTATAATCATTACGGAAACCACAGGCTTCCTTGGTGCAACCGGGAGTATCATCTTTGGGATAGAAATAAACCACCACCCACTGACCCTGATAACCACTTAACCTGACCGGTACCCCATCCTGATTGAGTAATTCAAAATCAGGAGCCGAATGATCAATAAGATTTCCGGTAGCTTTTCCCCAGATTAAACCACCTGCAAATAGAACAAATAGTATTAGACGCATCATTCTCGCTCTTAGTTATTGCCAAAATTTATTAATGGCTTAATGTCGGGCTTTTTTCCATTCTTTCATCACAGCCTTGTACATCTTCCCAAATTCTTTCCCACGTTGGCGCTGTTCAAGATAGGAACGATCATAATGGGCTGCTTCGCGGCGCATTTTCAAATAATTATCGAACTGCTGCTGAGCTAATTCGCCATTTGCAACCGCATTCAAAACTGCACACCCGATTTCATGTTCATGGGAACAATTCTTAAAGCGGCAGTTTTCGGCAAATGACTCAATCTCGGCAAAAGTTCCGCTAAGCCCCTGTTCATTACCAAAATTTCCCAGTTCCCGCATTCCTGGTGTGTCGATAATCCGGGCACCGTTTGCTAAAAATATTAGTTGTCGGGCGCTGGTAGTATGTCGTCCCCGGCCATCTTTATCCCGGACCGCTTCCGTCACCAGCAAATTTTTTCCAATCAATTGATTCAGTAACGTGGTCTTCCCCACTCCCGAAGATCCAAGCAGGCAGTAAGTCTGGTCCTGCACCAGCATATTCTTGACTGAATTCAGGCCTTGCCTATCAACATTGCTGAAAGCAATTACTTCCACATCAGGATAGGATTCGCTGATAAGTATAATTTTTTGTTCAATCTCTCGCTCAGTCTGAAGATCAGCCTTACTTAATAAAATTCGTGGGGTGATTCCAGCTTCATTGATCATAACCAGGTAGCGATCCAGACGATTAATATTAAAATTCTGGTCAAGAGATTGCATAATAAATGCAATATCAATGTTGGCACCGAGCAGTTGATAATCAATTTGTTTACCGGCCACCTTGCGTTTCAGAACCGAGTAACGAGGAATCAATTCATGAATTATTAATGCAGTTTGATCATCTGTAATCTGAAAATAAACATAATCGCCGACGGTGGGATAATCCAGTGCCGATTCAGCGCTGAATTGCATGCGACCGGATAATTCCCCCCGCAACGGATTTCCACCAAAATAAACCAGGTAACTGTTTTTGTGCACGGCACAAATCAAGCCTACACTGAAATCGCTCAACAACTTTTTATCAATGTAAGATTCAATAATTGGATTGATATTCATGGCTTAGATATGCAGGAAGCCCCAGTACCAAAATAGAATTACATTGGCCAACAGGGTAGCTGATAACAGAAGATAGTGAATTCGCCCGACGATGGTCCAATATTTTTTCACCCAGATGATAATACAGAAAACCGACATTGGTACCAGTAGAATTGCAATCACCGACGGACATAAAATCAACCCGGTATTAATGATACCAAGGTCAATTGTCAGCCGGGGAAGACCAAATTGATAAATCTGGGGAAACCGGGCTGATACCAGAATAAATATCAAAGCCAGCATACTTGCCAGATAACCAGCAAGGCGGGCTGCTGTTGCCAGTTTTCCGGGACCGGGATCGACTACCGCTGGTCCAAAATCGTGGGCATCCTGTCGGCGTATCAGCCAGCCGGCGGGCCAGGCAACCACTGATATTAAATAAATAATTGAAGCAATTATTAAAAATACCAGAATCGGCAGGTTATTCTGGGGGGTTATCCGGGTAATATAGGTATAATTGAAATCAGTATTATTTGGAAAAAGATCCGGTATATTTATTTCTTGATAGCCTTTGGCAAGTTCCTCAGCCAGGTCTAGCTCAATATAATTATCAAAATCGTGGAAATGGTGCAAATAGATTTTCCCATTTTTCAAATCATAGATATTAGAATACTGAGTGATTTCCTGCTGCACTGCCGCCAGAATTTGGCGACATTGTTCAACATCAATTTGTTCACTGTTTTTAATCAATTTTTCAATTTCATTATAGCGCCAGTCTGGTGTCTTATCATCAGGGAAGTCTGATTGGTGCGAATCAGTGCAAATCTGATAGAATTGACCTTTGAAAATAACGGTATCGCCTTCCATGATTACGGCATCGGCATTCTGGTCGACAACTAATACTCTCCCAGTTTTAAACATTTCCAGACTATCTTTATCCAACGCAGCCACCACTTCGCCGATCGTTGCACAATGAGCCATAATTTTATCAAAATTTGAGCCGGGATATTGTGATTTAAGGGCGGATTTTCTGGTCAGTCCATATGGATCGGCAAAATGCTCCATGACCAATCCAGCTTCATTCATGGCACCGACCGGATAAAGATCACCATAGCCAAAATAGACCCGGCCATATTCGTCAGCGAGGGATGGTTCGAACCAAACCCGACTGTCGCTATCAAACCAATCATCATTCTTACCAACGAAAACGGTTGAATCGGTATTGATTACAAATCCCGAACAGGCTATTACAGCATTACCACAAACTACTGCAATCAACAATAATTTATAAAACAGTTTTGATTTAACCGATAAGTCCACGCATAAATATAATCAGGTGGCGGAATATGATAAATAGTAGATAAAGAAAAGCCTCAGCGGTGGTAATCCTCCAGATGAACTAATGCCGATGGAGATCTTTATGCATGATTTTTCTGGTGGCATGCAGGCGATCGTCCGCCGGCAGATCGATCAATTTTCGATTGATATTCTTATCTTTTTCAGTCAGCAATAGTTTTGCCATATAGTCGATTATACTAGGTGGGAAAATCCCATCACGCTCATAAAGCGCTCTTTTTTCCAGAATCACTTGTGAAGATTCCACACAACTGAAGGGTAGTTTTGGTAAGTTTTTCAGCAATTCCTTATTCTTGAAAATATTGCCTTTTACTTTCAAATCCCGCGCCAATTGGAGGGCTTCAGGATTATTTAAGCCCCAGTCTGCGGACATCGTAATTCCTGCTAACAACAGATAAACCATTGCACTGCCATCGGGACTGCGTAATTCGATTGTTTGACGCCCTTCTTTATCTACATAATCGGCATCATGGGGATTGAGTGTTTTCCCGAGGCCACTATGCTTTGCCCAACCCAAGGGAACCCGAATCATTGCGCTACGATTGCGCTCACTCCAGCATATATTGGTGGGTGCTTCCTGGTTAGGTACTAGTCTAAGATAGGCCGATGAAGTGGTGTTCCCAAAGGCGGTCAGCGAATCGGCATATTTGCATAATCCACCAATGGCCCGTAAAGCAGTTTGTGATAATTCACCGTCTGCAGCAGCCATAATATTTATGCCATTTTTCATAACAGCCATATGAATATGCATTCCGTTTCCGGCGACACCTTCTTCCAGCTTTGGCGCAAAAGTGGCCACACAATCATATTTATAGGCAATATTACGAATCAGCCAACGGGCTAACGCTAAATTATCTCCAGCCTCAACTACCGGACGTGGTAAAAATTCAATCTCAATTTGCTCGGCCTGCTTGCCTTGAATCTCATCCAGATCACTGCGGATACTCTCGATATAGCCGACTTCACTGTGGGCATATTTTACAGATCCGGTTATCTGAGCAATATGGCGAACCATCTCATCAACAATTTCACCACTCTTTACATACGGCGCAGCGGCATGATAGCCCTGTTGATTCGATGTTACATAAATATTGGATTTCGGTTGATGAATGAGAAAAAATTCCAATTCCCCCATGGCATGCAGATCAAATCCGGTGTTTTGTGTGAATGTATCTGACGCCTGCTGTAAAATATTATCCATAGCGAATGACGCCGGCTGGCCTTCATGGGTCAGATAACGACAAATAAAATCCAGACTGGCCGAATCAAACGGATTCAAGAAGGCAGTCCGGTACACCGGAACGACATACAGATCCGACAGTGATGTATCCACCAAACCTTTAAAAATAGATGATCCATCGACCCGCTCGCCTTCTGCAAGAATCCGCTCCGCCTGCCGAATATTGGAAACGGGCAGTTTCAATTCCTTTAATTTGCCATCGAGGGCAGTATAATGAAACGTTATCTTTTCAATTTGCTTTACATCAACAATTTTTAATAAATCAGACCGGTTGAATTCTGCCGGGTTTTTATCCAGAATTTTAGCAATTGGATTGGCAAGAGCATAAGTATGACTCATAGGATTCCTTTTCAGGTTTGCACTCGTTTCAATATACGTCCGATGGATAAAAAGTGCTCGGGATTCTGTGACATTTTTTTGACTCCCATCCAAGATAATAAAGCACCAATTGCGCCGCCACTCAAACCGCAGATAAAAAGGAGCAGCTCATTCAGCGACGGGTAAATCAGATGGGCTGCAAATAGAATAGTCACAAACCCGATCAAAGGTGGACCATATTGCAATAACGATAATTTCAGCAAGAGATTGCCTCCCTCGCGCACCTCCACCAAGTCACCCACAGCGGCATTGATTTCATTATAAGCGGTTATCGTCTTGAGTTTGTCAGTACCCGGTGCACACAGAACTCGTGCGCCGCAGCTTTCGCAGGCTTCCCCCGTTTCTATTTCGATCTGAGCCTGATCACCATCCAACGCGATAACGAGACCCTGATCGACAATTGAATCGGTCAATTAGGCTGCTACCTCCGATTTTTCATCAGCTCCGAAAATCTCAAAAGCATCAGTGGAACATTTTTCGGTGGGAATAACCGGTACCCGACCATAAGTATCATAATTGATTTTAGCCAGATTATCATCCATGATAATTTCACCTTCTTCCACTGCCCGGACGCACAATCCACAACCAACGCAAGCTCTGATGCAAACCTGTCGGGATACTTTCGGCGTATCATGATTATTACATAATATAAATAATTTATGGCTTTCAGGATGCATTTCAATAACATCGCGGGGACAAATTTCAGCACAATTCCCACATCCGGTACATTTATCATCGATAACCACCGGTAAATTGTTATCGTTCAGGTACATGGCATCGAATGGACAAACTTCCACACACTCGCCATAACCGATGCAACCATATTCGCATAGACGATCACCTCCACCCGTCAAATGGGCGGCAGTACAGGATTGGATGCCGTCATAGATACCCTTTTTGGCGGTTTCATAATCACCACCGCGACAGATTACCCGCGCAATCAACCTTTCGCCGGTTTCCGCATCGACACCCATAATCCGGGCTATAGCCTCAGCACCATCGCTGGTGTTGACCGGACATCCGCCCACCAGCGCTTTCCCAGTAACAATATTTTCGGCAAAATTTGCACAACCGGGGTAACCGCAACCACCGCAATTGGCACCAGGTAATTCTTCCATTATTTCAGCGATCCGGGCATCTTCTTCCACATACAATTTCTTATTGGCGATTGCCAGACCAGCCGAAAATAACAGGCCCAATCCCCCCATACTTGCCATCGAAATGACTATGGCGTTAATATCCATGAATATCCTTTTATCCTTAACCGCAGAGTACGCTGGTTATGTTATCAGATTTATTGTTCACTAAATATCTCTGCGTCCTCAGCGATCTCAGCGGTGAACCATCCTTAAATCAATCCTGCGAAACCCATGAAGGCCAGTGCTAGACTACCGGCAACTATCATTGTGATCCCGGCACCCTGGAAAATTTTTGGCACACGCGACAGTTCCAATTCCTCGCGAATTCCTGCCATAATTACCAGTGCCAGAGTAAAACCGATACCAGCGCCCAGTGCGTAGATTATGCCTTCAATGAAACTGTATTCTTTGGCAACGGCAAATAATGCTAATCCCATGATTGCACAATTTGTCGTGATCAAGGGCAGATAAATACCCAGCGCGCTATACAATGGTTTGCTCACTTTCTTAATGAACATTTCCACTAATTGTACCAGTGAGGCAATCACCAGAATGAAAGATACCGTCTGCAGGATGCTGAGTCCAAAATTCAACAAAATATATTTATTAATCAGGAATGTGACAGCCGCGGTAATTGTCATGACGAATGTGACCGCCAGTCCCATACTAATGGCGGAATCCACTTTTTTAGAAACGCCAACAAAGGGGCAGATTCCCAAAAACTGGGAAAGCACAAAATTGTTAACAATCGCAGCCGAAATAAACAGGGTCAGTAAACTCATGCCTTGGCCCTCCGCTCGTTATACCAGTTCGAGAGACCGATCAGCAGTCCCAAAGTTAAAAAAGCGCCTGGTGGCAAAATCATGACCAGCCAGGTATTGAAGCTATCAGGTAGTAGCGCCAAACCAAAAATCGATCCTTCCCCCAGTAATTCGCGAATAGCGCCCAGCAGCACTAAAACCCAGGTGAAACCGATTCCCATGCCAACGCCATCCAGAATTGAACGACCAACATTATTCTTGGATGAGAATGCTTCCTGGCGACCAAGGATCAGGCAGTTGACAACAATCAGGGGAATGAAAGCGCCCAGCGCTTTACTGATATCAGGCGTGTAGGCGGCTAAAAATTTATCGACAACAGTCACAAAGGTGGCGATCACGACAATGTAACTCGCAATCCTGACCTGGGCCGGAATTATATTGCGAATCAGTGAAATGAGGATGCTGGACATTAATAAAACAAAAGTTGTTGCCAGCCCCATTGCCAGGCCATTAATTGCCGCATTGGTTACCGCTAGCGTTGGGCATAATCCCAATAATTGAATCAGAACCGGGTTTTCAGCCCAGATTCCTTTCAGTGTATCAAATTTAAGTGAATTCTGTTTTGCCATGATCAGCCTGCAACTTTCTGATTATACAATGCATTTACCGTTGCTATCTTATTTCTGATAATATTTACGACGGCTTTGGATGAAATCGTCGCGCCAGAAATAGCCTGGATTCCACGAGTGGGATCAGACGGCTTTATATTTTTCACCACCGCCGTTTCCTGTTCATCAATAATTTGCCCAATGAACTGATCTTTAAACCAGCCATCTTCGATTTTATTTCCCAGACCGGGCGTTTCGGTCTGTTCAAGTATTTCAATTCCAGTAAGGCGGGAAAATTCCGGGTTGATGCCTACCATAATCGTCAAATCGGGAGAGAATCCATTCCCCTTAGCTTTAAAGGCAATTCCCACCGGCGCACCGGTCGTGTCTTTGCCAATGTACAAGATAATATCTTCTCGTATCTGTAGCTTGTCATAATGATCATATTCAGGTAAAACCATGGAAATGGCCTGTTTCAGCACTTTAAGACGATTCGCAGCTATCTTTGGCGCTGTAACCCCGTCCCACATTGAGAGAACGCTGCCAGATAGTGCCGCAATGATCGTCAACACCACAATCATTCTGGTTGAAGTATTCATGCGCGTGGTTCTCCAAAATATTTTGGCCGGGTATAGCGGTTAATCAAAGGCGTAACTGCATTCATCAATAGGATTGAATACATGACCCCTTCCGGCAATCCTCCGAATAAACGGATTACCACCAGCAATATGCCGGCGCCAATACCAAAAATCCAGGCGCCTTTCGGGGTAATTGGTGATGTGACCATATCAGTGGCCATGAAAAAAGCACCCAGTATCAGGCCACCGCTGAACAAATGGAACCAGGGGCTGGGATATTCGCTGGGATTCAACAGCCAGAAGATTCCACCCAAAATAAATACCGTACCAAGATAACTGACCGGAATACGCCAGTCAGCATATTTCTTGATAATCAGGAACAGACCTCCTGCGATGATAACAATGGCGGATGTTTCCCCCAGACACCCGCCGGTATTACCATACAAGAGGTCCGTGAAAGTTGTTGTCAATTTTTCAAACTTAAAGCCGCCTAGCGGTGTGGCGGTTGAAACCGCATCCACCAGTGTGCGCGGATTGGTCCAGGTTGTAATCGCAACCGGGAAGCTGGCCTGTAAAAATGCTCTACCCAACAAGGCCGGATTGAAAATATTGTATCCCAGTCCACCAAAAATGTGTTTGCCTACGGCTATTGCGAAAACGACGCCAATGATAGCACTGGATAAATCAAATGCTGGTGGCAGAGTTAATGCCAGCAATAAACCGGTTATTGCAGCGCTACCGTCCTTGATCGTAAATGCTTCCCCCTTCAGTTTATTGAGCAGTGCCTCAGTCACTAATGCTGCAACAACGCAGGTAATGATCATAACTACAGCCGCCCAACCAAAATAATACACCGACATACCTACCGCCGGTATCAAAGCAACAATTACGGTCCACATTATGCGGGAAACACTGTCAACAGTACTAAGATGCGGACTGGAAGACATTATCAGCATTTGACTGGGTTTATACAGTTTTGCCCGGGGATCCTTTTTAGGCTTGGGTTTTTTGGCAGGAACCGGTGTTGGCTCTTTGGGCTTCTGCTCTGATTGTTCCGGAATTTTCTTTTCTTCGTCCATGGTGAATCTCTCTAAGCCACTTCTTTTTCTTTACGTTTCATTTCTCCGACCCGCAGTTTGCCCAGCCGTATCCATTGGACCAGCGGAATCTGGGATGGACAAACAAATGAACAAGAACCACATTCAATACAATTCATGATACCTAATTCTTCGGCGGCAGCGGGTTGGCCCATTTCCGATAACCGGGCGATTCGGGTTGGCAATAAAAACATGGGACAGACAGAAACACAAGTACCGCAACGAATGCAGGGCAGCGCCTGTTCGGCAGGTTGACCTTGTACAGCGGTGCATACAATACCACTTGTTGCTTTTACCGTCGGTGATTGCAAATTGTGCTGGGCCAGACCCATCATCGGTCCACCCATGAAAACCTGGGTAGTCTCTTCCTTCAATCCGCCACAGAATTCAAGAATTTCCTGAAATGGAGTCCCAATTCGTGCCAATACATTTTTCGGCTCATTGATACCATCACCGGTAACGGTAACGATCCGTTCTATCAGAGATTTCCCATTGATGACAGCATCTGCCACTGCGATTGCGGTTCCGATATTATTGACTACTGCCCCAACATCCATGGGTAATCCACCGGTTGGTACCTGTCGCTTGAGAACCGACTGAATCAACATTTTTTCCGCACCCTGGGGATATTTCACTTGCAACGACACGACCTTGAAATTATATCCACCCCGATTTACAGCCTCCCGCATGACTTCAATCGCATCCGGTTTATTATTTTCAATTCCGATGAAGCCGTCTTTGACTCCCAGAATCTGCATGATAATCGCCATGCCGGGTAATATTTTATCGGCCTGCTCAACCATTGCCCGATGATCGGCCGTGAGATAAGGCTCGCATTCGCAACCGTTCAAAATAAAAGCATCAATTTTTTTATCTTTCGGTGGCGCCAGTTTCACATGGGTAGGAAAGGCTGCTCCCCCAAGACCAACAATTCCGGCATCTTTGATACGCTGGTTCAAAATTTCATTGGCAGTATTTTGCCAGTCCTCTACCGGGGGCATTAACGCCCAATCATCTTCCTCCCCGGTCCGCTGAATCAACACCATCTGCACCTTGCCGCCGGCCGGATGCTGGAAAGTACCAATATCTTTGACTGTGCCGGTAACGGAAGAATGTACCGGACTGGAAACATAAGCCTCACTGGTGCCTACTGGCTGCCCGGTTTTTACTTCCTGCCCTTTTTCCACAATAACCGAACAAGGCGCACCGATGTGCTGCTGTAATGGGATCAATACCTGATCCGGTAAGGGTAGGGTTTCAAT
Source organism: uncultured bacterium (assembly GCA_964539785.1). GTDB lineage: Bacteria > Fidelibacterota > Marinisomatia > Marinisomatales > TCS56 > JABMPO01. The sequence goes on from CAZIJQ010000010.1 coordinate 25,922, forward strand.
CGATTTGGAACAGGTATAATGTTTATTGTCGTTCGGATGAACGCCCCTGCTAAAGGTAGGTAATGTCACGGTCTGTCCCTTTTTCCGTTGTACTGTACTAATTAATAAGCTGTTCGTTTTGCCACAATCATGTTCGATAAATGTCGCCGAAATTAGAACAGTAAAATCATATGAATAAACAAAAATCAGATATTCTGGTCTTCTTTTAATAATCGTTTTTTTCGTTGAATTTATACTATTCCAGAGCCATAGGCTTTTTAACCCTGCCGGAGCTAATTTCGGATTAATAACTGTTTAAAATAAATTCCAAAATATGTTTAAAGATATCCAATCGGCTGCTCAGCGACTTGCCGGCATAATAAACACAACACCAGTGCTGGAATCGCGCACTTTGAATGCCCGTGCCGGTGGGTCTATATTCCTGAAATGTGAAAATTTTCAGCGTACCGGTGCCTTTAAGCTGCGGGGTGCTTACAACGCGATTTCACTATTATCAGCCGCTGAAAAAGCACGGGGTGTGTTGACTTACTCATCCGGAAATCATGCCCAGGCCGTGGCGTTGGTTGGTCAATTGCTGGGGGTTAAAACAACGATTGTGATGCCCCAGAATGCCCCGCTGATCAAACGAGCAGCCACCGAAGGTTACGGCGCTCGCATAATAGACTATGACCCAAATGAAATCACCCGCGAAGAACTGGCCCAGGAAATCCAATCCAGGAACGGCCAGACCCTGATCCCGCCCTATGATCATCGCCACATTGTGGCCGGTCAGGGTACGGTAGCACTGGAATTAATTGGGAAGGTCAGCGAACTTGATTTACTGCTGGCACCCTGCGGTGGCGGTGGTCTGTTGAGTGGTTCGGCTATTGCGACAAAAGGATTACTGCCGAATTGTAAGGTTGTTGGTGTTGAGCCAAAACTGGCTGATGACGCTACCAAGTCTTTCCGAACCGGCAAATTGCATTCAGTTCATAATCCGCCCACAATCGCCGACGGCACTCGAACACCATCCCTTGGGGAAATAACATTTCCATTGGTAATGAAATACGTTGATGATATGATCACCGTTAGCGAGGACGCCATCAAAGAAGCGGTGCGATTTCTATTTTATACGATGAAACTGGTTGTGGAACCATCGGGAGCGCTGGGAATAGCAGCACTACTCACCGGGAAAACTGCGGCGGCACCCCGCACCGGAGTTATTATCAGCGGTGGCAATATTGATGGTGACACGATGATAAATATTTTACGTTCATAATTCATAATTTAAATGGAAATTCGTCGCTTATCGTGGAGAATATTTTAACAGTTTTAGCAAGGATTTTCAATGACAGTTTATTTTAATAACAGTTTTGTTCCAGATTCAGATCAGCACAGTTTGCCGGTTGAAGAAACGTATTTCATGGATAAGGACGCCGTACGAATCGCACCCGATGACCGTGGTTTTACCTTCGGTGATGGCATTTATGAAGTCTTGAAAGCTTATTCGGGAAAAATATTTGCTGAACAAATGCACCTTTCACGCCTCGCAAATAGCCTGGCAGCCATTCGTATACCTGACTTTGATAATGCCAGTCTGATCCCGATTATGCAATCCTTGCTAGAACGCAATAATCTAGATCAATCGGACGCCAAAATATATATCCAGATCACTCGTGGTGATGCCCCCCGGGATCATGCCTTTCCCAAAATGGGTTTACCTTTGACAGTCTTCATATCCGCTGGACCAGTCAAGCGAAAATCCAGCTTGATTGAATCCGGAGTTAAAGCGATTTTAACTGATGATATCCGCTGGAGCCGTTGCGACATTAAACAAATCGGCCTGCTGGCCGGTGTGTTGGCCAACCAGGAAGCCAAAGAAGCAAGCGCTTACGAGACTCTTTTTGTACGGGATGGGTTTATCACTGAAGGAACCCATACCAATTTTTGTGCGCTAATAGATGGCGTGTTGCATACTCACCCGGCTAATAATTACATCTTACCCGGTGTGACCCGAGCCGTAGTGATTGACATTTGCAGCGAATTGAACATTCCAGTAGTCGAAGAACCCATTGCAGCCACTGACCTCCAACAAACAATTTCTGATGGTGCCGACATTGAATGTATGGTTCTTGGAACGATTACCGAAATAATGCCCATTATCCAAATCAACGATTTGCTAATTGGTAACCGCAAACCTGGAAAACTGACCAGAAAGATCATTTCAAACTTTCAAGAAAGAACAGCCAATTAATAGTGTACAGATTAAATTATTTGATTTAGTGATTGGCTTATCCATTGGCAGGTTAATTTGAACCGCCTGGCAATTTTCTCAAATCCGATCATTTCCGGTAAGATTTTCTTTATCCTGCTAATTATTACTTTAGTTCTATTATTCGGTATGAATTCGATCAACAGTCACTTGATCAATGATCAAGTACCTAATGGGATTGTTTCATTGGAGTTGGCTGGTTCAATTACTAATGCAGAATTAATACTAGCTTCCTGGGACAAATCAGCTCAGTTCCAGGCCGGACTCAGTATGGGCCTGGATTTTTTATTCCTGATAGCCTACTCGATCACAATAGCTTTGGGTTGTTTGCTGGTTATAAAGAATTCCAGTATTTTTATCCAAAAAATTGGACTGTGGCTGGCTGTCAGTCAATTTCTGGCCGCGGGATTGGATGTAATTGAAAACCTGGCAATGATTAAACTTCTGGCCGGGTCAACCCGGGATATCCTGCCTGCTATTGCCTACAGGTGTGCAATTCCAAAATTTATAATTATACTTGCCGGTTTAGTTTTTTTACTGGCCGGAGCTTTGAAACTAATTTTCATCCGCCTACTAAAATAAAACTTCCATTATTAATTCCGGCTTTGTAATCTGATGCAAATTTTGCGAGGCTTTTATGACTTCAAAAAAGAATAATATTCCTGCCCTACTCCTAATCGGAATCGGAATTATCCTGCTATTGCTAAATTTTTCTTCCGGTTATTTAATTAGTAATGCCTGGTGGTTGATTTTCTTCATTCTGGCCACGGGATTTTTTCTTCCGGCATTTATCTGGCCCAAATCACGCGAGGGACTGTCCGCTCTGTTTATACCCGGCACGATTATGGCCTCCCTGGGATTAATTTTTTTGTATAATGTTACCACCGATGACTGGGGATCGTGGGCTTATATGTGGACCTTATTACCCTGTGCCGCCGGTTTGGGAATATATACGGCCGCTAAATTTGGAAAATGGGAGAGAGGTGTAGCACAGGTTGGTATCTGGATCATGGGTTTCAGCCTGGCCGCATTCCTTTTATTCAGTGGGCGGATAATTAAGACAGTTGGCGCAGTGATTCTGATTTTAATCGGTATCCGAATGATTAGGCAGAAGAATTCTGTAAACGATCAAGAAAGTAGTGCTTGATTTCCCGTTCTGCTACCACACACCCATTTGCATTTTCGTGAATCGAATCACAAATTTGCATAGTAGTGTCATTTTCAATTAAGTAATTATCATTAATATTTTCGTCCTATCTTGGAGCTTAAAAATAATGAAATACATTAATTTAATCTTAATCGTTTTTCTGATTTGGGGATGTGCCGGCAGTAAAATCCCCGATGGAATAAATCCAATCTATTACCCCAGTGGCAACCTGAAAGCTGAAGTAACCTATCTTAAAGGTAAAAAAGACGGCTCAGCAAAAGAATATTACGAAAACGGAAAATTAAAAGCGGAATACGAATATCGCACTGACCAATTGCAAGGCTCTACGATCCATTATTTAATAATGAAAGAAATACTGTGATGAAACGCTTGAATTACAGCGCGGGACTAAAAAATGGTCCGGCGGTTGAATATTACTCCGATGGAATCCGCAAATGGGAAGGCAATTACGTCGATGATCAATTGAGCGGTTTTGTAATCTCATATTTTGAAAACGGAAGTAAAAAGGAAGAAGCCAATTTTTCTTTGGGACGTAAGCACGAATTGGTTAAAACTTATTTTCCTAACGGTCACGTTAAAACCGAGGAAATCTGGGTAAATAATAATAAAGCTCAAATTAAATGGTTCAATATGGATGGTACAATCAGATATGTGCAGGAATTTGATATACCCGTCGTTGAAGAAGAAGATTGATTTGACTGCTCTGGACCATATTGAAAAATTTATTTTGGATAAACCGGGATCGGTCCGGGAGCAGCCATTTGGACCAGAAGTTTTAGTTTATAAACTCAGTGGAAAAATATTTGCTCTGATAGCCTGGGAAAAAAGTCCGCTGACAATCTCACTAAAATGTGCACCGGACAATGCCCTTTTTCTACGCTTGAAATATGCGGAAGTCAATCCGGGATATCATTTGAATAAAAAACACTGGAATACAGTAACATTGAACGGTACTATTCCCAGCAATGCGATCAAAGAAATGATAAATGAATCCTCTGACCTGATATTATCTTCGCTTAGTAAAAAACTGCGTGATAATATCAAACGGAATTGATTAGCGGAACTCCTTGATTACTTTTTGAACTATATCCTTATGCACCATGACTGTACACATTTTTAATTTGATATAATCCTCGCGGTAAAAATAATAACCGGGGAATTGTCCTTTGTGTCCACCGCTGCCAGAATCCTTAATAAGATACCAATGATCTTTTCCAATTTTATCATATCCAACCACATGAATCCCATGATCATCGGCGGTGGATTCATTATACATTCGCAGTTCGCGTGAGGCCTGATTAATTAGCTCCCGGGGAATATCAAATTCGGGAATAATCGCTGCATCCTCCATACCCTCAATTCCGGGTTCTGAGACATCTCCGCCCAATAAAACGGAATAGCCGGATTTAATGGCCGTTTGTACAATCTTGTTGAATTGATCAAGGGGAACATTGTAATAATCAGTACTGCGCCACCAGTTATCGGGTACCTCAAACTCACAATATTCATAAAAAGGATGTTTTAGAGTGGACAGCAAAGCCACATAGTCATCCACTTCCAACCACAGTACTTCCTCCAAAAATTCCGGTGGGGTATATTCAACTCCCTCATAGATGAAATGACTTGGGATTGGGCCAAGATAGCGATCCATAATTACACTGATCGAATTCTTTACCAATTCCTCGTCCCAATAATCCTGATCATTTATCCAGTCAAGGTAATTTTTTATTTCTGTGAACATGGAACTATGATCAAATTTGCCATCGAAGGATGTTACACCGGGATAGATTGCACGAGGCACAGCTCCAAATTTTTTCCAGATACGGGTCACAGCATTTGCTTCCGATCCCTGTCCAAAAAACATATCTCCGCGCCGATCAATATAATGGCCTGCTTTCAGTAAATATTCCTGGTAAACCGTATACATTTCCGACAACCTGATCTGCTTCCCATACTGGCGGTTGATCTCTGATTCCAAAAATGACGTGGTACTGAAACTCCAGCAAGTGCCCGTAAGATACTGGCGGGTTGGTGGGAAATGCCACACTTGTGTAAAATCATCCGGCGAGGTTGGTTTTTTTATATTCGACCAATCAATTGCCAGTATTAATTGCTCATCTTTTTCCTGTTCGGACTTGATTTCCTGTTCATCTCTGATTTGATCAGTTATCTGGTCCAGGGAATCCCGATCCGCTTTGTTTGCATCTTTCATCTCTTTCAACACCGGATCGTATTGGACATTGCGATATTTCAAGTCCTGCCCCTGCAAAGTTAAAACGGCAAAAAAGAAAAAGATCAGATAGCTAAGGTCGATTACTTTTCTGAACATAGATACAGTCCTCATGGGTTGATTAATTTATGGTAAATTAAAACCAAACCGATTTACCGGTGAACCCGGCACCTTCGCGTTGGTTCGGTACCCCGCTTGAACAATTCTTTTTCCAACGGACAATATTGGGTTGGTAAATCTTTGGTCACAGAGCAGATTTCAATTTCCAAAATACCTGCCGGGCGCTCAAAAGCCATAGACTTCAGTTCGGTTTTCAGAGAATCATAGGCTGTACGCATAAATCGCGCCCAAGCCGGTAAAGCAGCCTTATTTCCAAATTGTTCATGACCCAGACTGACCTGCGGATCATCCATTCCAAACCATACGCCAGCGGCCAATTGTGGTGTAAACCCTACAAACCAGGCGTCGGTGTAACCCTGGGTCGTTCCCGTTTTACCGGCTGCCGGCTGGTAAAACAAATATTTCCAGCGGGTCGACCCTCCGGTACCTTTATCCAGCACGGTCTGCATCAAATTCGTCATCAGGTAAGCAGTTTCGGCACTGAGAGCTTCTTCCTGTTCAGGAAGATATTCCTTAATCGTATTACCGAAGCGATCAACGATTCTGGTAATCAGGAAAGGTTTGGAATATACGCCCTTGTATGCCAGAGTTGAGTAGGCTGCAACCGCATCAATCATATAGACTTCTGAGGTCCCAAGCGCGATCGCATCAACAGCCCGAATTGGTGTGGTAATTCCCATTCTCTTAGCAGTACGGACAACTTCAGCGGCGGGAACCAGTTCCTGCACCATTCGAACGGAAATTAGATTCTTTGACCAACGCAGTCCATCGCGCAGGGTTGTCAGCCCCCCCGTACTATAATCATCATTACGAGGGTTCCATTTGACCCATTGGCCATCGGCATTCTGAACATTCAAAACCACCGGCTGGTCCATAAGCTGCTTGGTGACCGGATAACCATTATCCAAAGCTGTGATATAGATAAACGGTTTAAAAACCGAACCTGGCTGCCGAGCCGCTTGAACAGCACGATTGTACTGATCCGGATAATCAGGTCTGCCACCTAACATTGCCAGTACTGCACCGGTCTTGGGATCCATGGCCACAAACGAGCACTGCACCAGTAATTTATTACGTAACTCATCATACATGGGCAGTTGTCCCTGCATCATCATCTTAACACTATCTTCAGGGTAAATTCCAAGATAAGCCAGACGGGAAAACTCCTCTTCATCATTAAACAAACGTTGATTCAGTACTTCCTGATTAAACTCCAAAGACCGCGTCACCATTTCCTCGGCAATAGCTTGCAATCTGGTATCAAGAGTAGTATAAATTTTTAATCCATCACGATAAATATTAATATTCAGATCTTCATCTTCGCGTTCAAGGATCCGGCGTACCTGCTCAGTGAAGTAGGGAGCGATTCCCTGGCTTTGTTCGGAGGTAATACTGCTTAATGAGCGAGCACGGGCTTCGGCGTATTCATCCTGTGTAATCCGGTCCTGGTCGCGCATCAGGCGCAATACCGTATTTCTGCGGGTTCGGGAACGACTTGGATTTCGGATCGGTGAATAATTACCCGGGGATGGTAACACACCAACCAGCAGGGCTGACTCATCAAGGGTCAATTCTGAAGCATCTTTGTTGAAGAATCGTTTGCTGGCTGCCTGAACACCCCAGGTTCCATGGCCAAAATGCACGCTGTTCAGATACATTTCAAGGATTTCATTTTTTGTATAGGTTCGTTCGATCTGAATGGCAGTAATGCCTTCTTTGACCTTTCTAATCAGTGTTTTCCTAAATCCAATTGTATCGTACAGGTTACGCGCCAATTGCTGGGTAATAGAACTGAATCCGGTACTGTAGCGCATGGTCAGGGTATTCATTACCACAGCCCGGAAAAAATCTCGCATTGAGATACCCCAGTGATCATAAAATCGTTTATCTTCGGAAGCAATTGTAGCTTCGCGCATGTACCAGGGAATATTATCCAACTCTACAAATACCCGTTTCTCATAAAATAATTCATGCAGCACTTTGCCATCAGCGGAATAGATCCTGGTCACCAGATCGGGGTCATAATTTTCCAGTTGATCAAGCGAGGGAAGATCTTTAGCCAGGTAAATAATATAACCGAATACTCCACCCGCCAGCACTAATAAGACCAAGATTGAATGCAGGATGGCACGAGGCCATGATATGGATTTAAAACGCTTAAACATGGCTAAAATTTAAGCATGGCCGTATATGAAAAGTAATGTTATGAATAGAATCGACTTGGTAATGATTTTTCCAGAAATGATATCATTCCGAACTAGTATAGTACAAAAAGGTAGGGACAACTCGCGCGAGTTGTCCCTACACGTAATTATTACTTTCCCAGACACTTAAAGTGTCCGGGAAAGTGGAAAATCAGTTCCCGATTAGTTCTTTCGCTATTTTATCCGAATCGGCTTTGATTTTAGTGTGTAGAGAATTCCCGTGGGAATCCATCGTAACCACGGCCGGAAAATCTTCAACTTCCAGCACCCACATTGCTTCCGGTACACCAAATTCTTCCAGCTTGATCACATCAGTAACTTTTTTAACCGATTTAGCCAGCAGGGTTGCCGCACCACCGATTGCATGCAAGTAGACTGCTCCAAAGTCCTTCAATCCAGCCAGGGTTTTAGGGCCCATCCCACCTTTGCCGATCACACCACGCAATTTATATTCTTTCACAACATCGGCCTGAATTGGTTCTTCGCGAATCGAAGTTGTAGGTCCGGCTGCGACAAATTTCCATTCACCATCGGTTTTTGATACAACCGGTCCGCAATGGTAGATCACAGTACCTTCCAATAATTTGCGAACATCTTCCGGTTTATCATTGATCAGCCAGGTATGAGCCTCGTCACGGCCGGTAACCATGGTTCCAGTCAGGGCTACTTCATCGCCAACTTTCAATTGACGCGCATCAGCTTCTGTTAAGGGCAATTGTAATTTAATCATAGCTCACCTCGTTTTCAGTGAACAGCATTTCGTGATGACGGTCGGCCCAGCACATGTAGGCGATCGATACGAAAAAGGAAGCCGGTAAACGATGTACCGCTCCGATTTTTACTCCCAGGACAGTGGTTTTACCGCCAAATCCCAGTGGACCGATACCCAACTTATTCAAATCAACTAACAATTTTCGCTCAAGATCATCCAATTGCTGAACAGGGTTGGAGTCGCCCATTTTGCGAAATAATTGCTTCTTGGCCATAATCATTCCGGTTGCCCGGTCGCCGCCAACACCCACACCAATAACACCGGGTGCACAGCCCAATCCCTGAGCTTTATTGATGGCGTCAATGATACATTTGTAGACTCCTTCCAGATTCCGACCGGCTTTTAGATTTGAGTTAGGTAATTTGTATTGAGTTGAAACGTTTTCACAGCCTCCGCCTTTCAAAGCTAGTTGCAGTTTAATAGCTGGTTCATCCCATTCTTCAAAATGGATGTAGGGAGCCATAACACCTGTATTATCACCAGTATTTTTTCCGGTCAGGGAATCCACCGCATTAGGACGTAAATAAGCTTTAGCCGTAGCTTGTTGAGTTGCTTCAACAATAGCCTGTTCCACTTTTCGCAGCGATAATCCCTCGGGAATAGTGACAAAATGGATATTGGTTCCGGTATCCTGACAAATTGGTGTGCTGTCTGCTTTTGCCATGACGACATTTTTTAACATTGCTCCCAATACAGATTTAGCAGGACTGCCGGGTTCTTCATTATCCATGGCAGTTTCCATTGCAGCAATAACATCCCCAGGTAATTCAGTGGAGGTTAAACGAATTAATTCCAGGACAGCATCCCGAAATTTCTCTTTATTCAATTTGAATGCCATAGGCCACCTCAATTAGGATAGTAATTAGTTATTTGACAATCCAGGTGTCTCCTGAATTCATCAATTCCTGCAAATCGCCTGCGCCTTTCAATTCGACCGCATTCTGATGTTGATCAAGCAACAGGTCTTCGTAAACAGTTTGTTGAACCGCATAAAAAACACCGACTGGAGTAGGTAAATCTTCCCGGTAGGTGAAGTGACTCAGGATAGAAGCAATGATCCAATCTTTTTCATCATGGACTAATAGATCATTCTTCGACCACTGTCCTTCGGAACCAATATTCACGACCCGGGGACGATTACCGGCCAGATGAATACCTTTATCACGATTTTTCCCAAAGATCATTGGCTGGCCATGTTCCAAAACCAAAACGTTATCATGCTTAACATCTTTATTGGTATAATTAGCAAATTCTCCATCATTGAAGATTAGACAGTTCTGATAAATTTCCAGAAATGAAGTACCATGGTGCTCATGCGATCGGCGGATCATTTCCTGCATGTGTTTGGGTTCTTTATCGATGGTACGAGCCACGAAAGATGCGTCGGCACCCAGCGCCAGTGCCGGTGGGTTAAACGGGTGATCCAATGAGCCCATTGGGGTCGATTTAGTAACTTTCCCCAATGGTGAGGTCGGTGAATATTGTCCTTTTGTCAAACCATAAATTCGATTATTAAACAGCAACATATTGACATTAATATTACGCCGTAATAAATGAATAAAATGATTGCCGCCAATTGATAAACTGTCGCCATCTCCGGTAACTATCCAGATTGATAAATCAGGATTTGATAGTTTCATTCCGGTAGCAATTGCGGAAGCTCGTCCATGGATTCCATGGAAACCGTAAGTATTAATATAGTATGGGAAGCGGCTGGAACAGCCAATTCCCGATACAACGACGAAATTCTCTTTAGGAACGCCCAGATCAGGCATTACTTTTTGCACCTGTGCCAGAATTGAATAATCACCACAACCGGGACACCATTTTACCGTCTGATCTGAGGTAAAGTCCATCCGTGTTAATTGTTTTGTGGGTACTATTATATTTTTTTCCATAATCAGCCTATCATCTCATTTACAGCATTAATGATATCACGGGTCAGGAAAGGTCGTCCCCGTACCAAATTCAATTGATCTGGTTCAATTAGATAACGCGCCCTGATCATCTGTGATAGTTGACCAAGGTTTATTTCCGGTATCAGGATTTTCTTAAAGCGTCCAAGTATCTCACTAAGATCAGCGGGCAGCGGATTGAGCCACCGCAGGTTCAAATGGCCAACGGATTTGCCTTCCTCAATTAATTTTTGCAATGCGGCACGGGCAGCTCCGCGGGTGCTTCCCCAACTAAGTAACAGAACTTCCCCGCTTTGTTCACCGATGACCCGGCATGGAGTGATATCATTAACCACCTTGGCAACTTTCTGCGCACGGAGGGTCACCATTTTGTGATGATTATCCGGATCGTTACTCACAGCGCCACTACCGTCCTCCTTTTCAAGTCCACCAATTCGATGCTCCAATCCCGGTGTTCCGGGTATGACCCATTCGCGACTGAGCGTTTCCTCATTACGGCCATAGGGCAGATATTCGCGGCCTTTATCGGGCTGGAAAAAATTCGGCTTGATTTCCGGTAATTCATCAATATTGGGAATGATCCATGGTTCGCTGCCGTTTCCAACATAACCATCGGTTAGTAAAATAACCGGCGTCATGTATTTCAATGCCACTTGAGCTGCCTCAAAAGCGGCGTAAAAACAATCACCGGGGGATCTCGCAGAAATAACTGGGATTGGCGCCTCACCATTCCGTCCGTAAATAGCCTGAAAAAGGTCGGCCTGTTCAGTCTTAGTCGGCAGCCCGGTACTGGGACCACCGCGCTGAACATTAACAATAACCAACGGTAATTCAGTAATAACCGCCAGACCCAAGGCCTCTCCTTTTAATGCTAGCCCGGGACCGGACGTTCCCGTGGCTGCCAGACTGCCAGCGAAAGCAGCGCCGATTGCAGAAGTGACACCGGCAATCTCATCTTCAGCCTGGAAGGTTTTAACCTGGAAATTTCGGAACCCGGCCAAATAATGTAAGATATCGGTGGCAGGTGTAATTGGATAACTGCCGTAAAACAATGGTAGACCGGATTTAACTGATGCAGCCAACAAACCCAGGCTGGTGGCATAATTTCCGCTAATGTTACGGTAAGTTCCAGGCCGCAGCTTAGCCGCATTAACTTTATAATTTGTAGTGAATATTCGAGCCGTGGATCCATAGTTAAAACCAGCATTCAAAGCCCTTGTGTTGGCTTCGACAATTTCAGGTTTATTGGCGAATTTTTCCTTTAACCATTTGATAGTTGTATCCATGGGCCGGTTGTACATCCAGTACAACACGCCCAGAGCAAACATATTTTTTGTCCGCTCAACCATCTTTGGTGATATATTCATGTCCTCACAGACATATTTAACCAGTCGGCTCATATCGATCGGATACACGACAAAATCCTTTAAAGTGTCATCCTCCAATGGATTAGTGTCATATTTTGCCAATTTCAGATTTTTGGGGGTAAAACTGGCCGTGTTAATAATAATTGTACCACCTCGGGCCAGTTCATTGAAATGGACTTTCAAGGCTGCCGGATTCATGGCTACCAACACATCCGGATTATCGCCGGGACTAAAAATTTCATGTGAACTAAAATGCAACTGAAAAGCACTGACACCAGCTAAAGAGCCTGCGGGAGCACGGATTTCCGCCGGAAAATCGGGCAATGTGCTCAGATCATTGCCAATAATTGCCGTTGCGCTGGTGAAACGATCACCGGTCAACTGCATACCATCACCGGAATCACCAGCAAATCGGATGGTGACATCGTCGATATGTTTAAGCGTTTTTGCCATCTTCCATTCCTTTAAAGAAGTTTAAAATAGTGGGGTTATAGTTCGGGCAGGATACAAAGGTTCCACCTGTCAAAAGACCATAATTTTTGGAGGAATAATAAACATTGATATTACTTCAGTAATTCCTTTTCATAAACTTACCAACCTCAATTAATGTCAGGCAATCTATTAGAGTCAATTTATGGCATTGAGATCGATTGCTATTAAAGTAATGCAGTTGTAAACTTATACAAGAGCAATTATGTTTGATATTAATGATCCTCGCCAGGTTACAATGTTTCCGGAATTGGATACGTCAATATCCATACCATCAATTACTACTCAACCGGAATTTAATCAGGCACTTGATAATCTGATTCGTATCAGCGATCTGGGTGCATTCGTCCATTTAAGTATTTCCGGTATCGAAAAAAGTTATACTCTCAATATTGGTGAACTTGGCATCCCAGTTGATTTTCTGCGCCTCGGTGATCCCTTTCAACCCCTGACTATTCATCTGTTCCCACAGGAAATGCGTCGCCAATTGCAAAAATTAAGCTATGGAATCAAAGCCTATTTTAATTCCGAAAATTCTATGCAAACTGCATTTGGTCCTTTTCTATTTCGCCAGCATTTCCAAGATTGGAATCTTTTTCTCGCTGACGAGTTAGAACTGGTGGAAAAAACCGTTCGCAAACTGCTCGGCAAACGAACTTATTCACGGTTTTTTATCGATCATTTTAAACAGGGCTATAACCTGTTCCGCCAGGCCGCCGATATCACCGCCCCATGGGAATTTTCAGATAATTTAACCCTGGCACAAATCCGAAACTGCCAGGATGAATTAGTATCCGAACTAGAGTCTCTTTCCGAACTAGCACCAACCGATATCCATTATCCCATGAAAATCGTTGGCGCAAAAACTCTGCATATACCTGATAAAATGGTCGATTATCTTAAACAAATTCAGATCGTTTCTTTTTTTAAAACAATTCATATGGAACATCTAACCAATTCCCGGATTAATTCGGTTGATGATATCAAGCTATTGATAGAAAAAATCTGAATATTCATTAAATTTTTACCTGACTAATTAATATTTTACCATGAAAAATCACCAAATTCGCCTCACTACACTCAGTCACGGTTCCGGTTGAGCCTGTAAAATAGGTCCGGAGGACCTATCTCAAATTCTGCAATCTATTAATATCCCTGCCGATGACCGCGTGCTGGTGGGGTTTGATGGTGCCGATGATGCTGCTGTCATCAAGATGGCTGATAACCGATTGCTGCTGCAAACAGTGGACTTCTTTACTCCGGTTGTGGATAATCCGTATGATTTTGGGCAGATTGCAGCCGCCAACTCATTATCTGATATCTATGCCATGGGGGGCACGCCCCTTTTCGCCCTAAATATTGTCGGTTTTCCCATTAATGAATTACCGCGGGAAATATTAACTGAAATACTTCAAGGTGGAATCGATAAAGCTCAAGAGGCTGGCATTACCATCGCTGGCGGTCATAGTATCGATGACAAAGAACCCAAATATGGTCTGGTCGTTACTGGTGAAGTTCGCGAAGAAGATCTGCTTTCGAATAGTGGAGCTCAACCAGGAGATATCCTGGTATTAACCAAACCGCTCGGTACTGGCATTATTGCAACGGCCATCAAACAAGGTGCCGCTGATAAATCAACTATTGCGACTGCAACTACGGTAATGAGCCAATTGAATCGGGCAGCCATTGATTGTACAAAAAATATCAAAGTAAATGCCGGTACCGATATTACCGGATTTGGTCTGCTGGGGCATCTTGGGGAAATGCTTAGGGCAAGTCAAGTTTCTGCTCAAATTAATTTTTCCAGCCTGCCAAAACTTCCGCAAGTTGATCAACTTATGGAAAGAAATATAATTCCCGGTGGAACTCACCGAAATTTATCTTACGCCAGCAAATTCACAGCCTTTTCCAATAGGTTATCCGGTAACCAGAAGCTTCTGACTGCAGATGCCCAAACATCTGGTGGATTGCTGCTATCTATTCCACCTGCTGATGTAAACCAATTTCTTCATGAATTTGAGGACCTGACTGGCCAAAAAGCCAGTCCGATTGGGGAAGTAATTCCAGGTCAGAAAAAGATGTTACAAGTAGACCTTTAATTAGACTCATTATTAGCAAATAATTCAGATTACCCTTGACCTGTATTTTTCATTAGGTGTATGCTTTAACTGAGAAGCAATATGATTTTGAAACATGAGTTAATACTCTGGAAATCCTCTTTCACAGAACCCATTCGAATTATTCCTAATTCCTTAAGCAAAACGAGTATTCTTTAAATTCAAACAATCTCTATTGCCGCTTGACTAGAACAGTTAGCTGGCGACGCTAAAACTAACTGTATTTGAAAAATTTTGAGGATCAATTAACGTCAACCCTTTTGCGATGGAGCATATTGATGAAGCGTAATTGCTGGGAATTCAACCACTGCGGACGTGAGTTGGGGGGCGAAAAATCCAAAAATCAAGGTGTTTGTAATTCCGTTACCTTCACTGCTTTCAATGGAACGAATTGCGGTTTCAATTCCGGCCGCTATTGCTGGTCAGTTTCCGGTTCGTTGAAGGACGGTCCAAAAACCTGTGTACATAATCCTCCTTTGGAAGATTGTACTCAATGTGATTTTTATTTATTTGTAAAGAGGGAGGAAAATGTAGACTTCATCGACTAATCCCCTACGCTTACTATTCCCCATGGCACTTCTCCTCAATTTAGTAATTATTGTTCTCCAAAAGATTAGAAATAAAGGTATATCATGACTCATTGGCGCGTTCCATTTGATATCAACACAATAAAAATCCCCCATGGCAATGTCCACATTTTGGTGGAGCGTTGTAAAGGCTGCGCATTTTGTGAAGAATATTGTCCGAAAGATGTGCTCGAAATGTCCAGTGAATTCAATCGTAAAGGTTACCATTACCCGGTTGTAGTCAAACATAACAGTTGTGTTAATTGCAATCTCTGTGAGACGATTTGTCCCGAGTTTGCTATTTTTGTTAATGAAGATCAGGCGCGTCATCCCGAAGCCGATGAAGTGCTTCAGAAAGGGGAAAAATCATGAAGGCCGATCCGATTGGCGTTGCTACTGGAGCTCATTACCTGGACGGCGATCATGCCTGTTCTGAAGGCTCCATTGCTGCCGGCTGCCGATTTCTGGCCGGCTATCCCATAACTCCTTCTACTGAGGTTGCTGAACGGATCGCTGCTCGCTTCCCTAAAGTCGGGGGCATGTTTATCCAGATGGAAGATGAACTGGCTTCCATGGCTGCAGTGATAGGTGCTACCTGGTCTGGTGTCAAATCAATGACGGTTACTTCCGGTCCCGGCTTCTCGCTAATGATGGAAAACCTGGGGTTGGCTACAATGTTGGAAACTCCCTGCGTGGTAGTTAATGTCCAGCGCGGTGGACCATCCACTGGTTTACCCACCCTAACTGGACAGGGTGACATGATGCAGGCACGCTGGGGTTCCCACGGCGATTATGAAATAATTGCCATTTCACCCAACTCTCCCCAGGAATGTTTTGATCTCTCCATAACCGCCTTCAATCTGGCGGAAAAATGGCGAGTACCGGTCCTGTTTATGATGGATGAATGTGTGGGGCACATGACTGAAAAAGTTATCATTCCAGCGGCTGAGGAAATCGAAATAACTCCCCGTAACTATTATAAAGGTGAAAACGGCTCCTACCTGCCATTTAAATTTAACCAAGCTGATCTAGCGCCCATGATCAAGGCTGGCGACGGGCATTTTCTGCATATCACCGGATTGACCCACGACGAGCGTGGTTATCCCGTAATTAATGCTGAAACCCAGGAAAATAATGTCACCCATCTGGTTAATAAAATCCGCAATAATGTGGAAGAAATTCAGATCATCGAAGAGGACCAGATTGAAGGGGCTGAAGTAGTGGTGATCTCTTATGGAATTACTTCAAGGGTGGCATTAAAGGCTGTCGATTATGCCCGTGAGAAAGGCATCAAGGTTGGAACAATGCGTCTGGTAACAGTCTGGCCTTTCCCGGAAAAACGGATTCGAGAACTGGCCAAAGATGTCAAAACCTTGGTAGTACCGGAAATCAATCTGGGACAGGTAGTCCTAGAAGTTGAGCGTTGTGCCGGTGGTGCCTGCAAAACAATTCTGGTACCCCACGCCGGTGGCTGGGTACACGATCCCAAAGATATCTTAACCGCAATTGAAGAAGGTGCGTCATGAGCGATATTACTTCTGAAATGACCAGTCCTCTTAATATTCCCGAACCGGAAGAAACACTAAAACATCCCATGGAGCAGTTTCTGCGTACCGAACGCCTGCCGCACATCTGGTGTGCTTCATGCGGGATCGGTACTGTACTCACTGCCTACATCACTGCTTTGCAGAAATCAGGATTGGATCCCAAAAAAGTAGCTGTGGTCTCCGGAATCGGCTGTTCCGGTCGGGCTGCCGGTTACCTGCGGCTGGATTCGTTCCATTCCACCCATGGCCGAGCGATTCCCTTTGCCACAGGATTGGCAGTTGGAAACCCGGAATTAAAAGTCACCGTCATCAGTGGTGATGGTGACCTGATTGCCATCGGCGGAAATCACATAATCCATGCCGCCCGCCGCAATATCAACATGACAATCATCTGTATCAATAATTTCAATTATGCCATGACCGGCGGACAGGCCGGACCTACCACACCTGAATCCGCCAATGCTTCTACCGCCCCTTATGGCGCCTACGAATATCCCTTCAATCTACCATTCCTGGCGGAGTCATCCGGCGCTATTTTCGTAGCCCGCTGGACAGCTCTACACATCCGGCGCATGGCCAAATCAATGACCAAAGCATTGCTGAAACCTGGTTTCTCTTTCATTGAAGTGATTGCACCTTGTTCAACGTTGTACGCCCGGCGCAATCGTCTTGGATCGGGATTAGATCTGATGAAATACTACCATGACAGTGCCATAATCAAGCATGGTATTGATACTCGTGAAGTAGATATCGATTTCCAGGGTCGAATTATGGTTGGTGAGTTCGTTGACAAGGATAAGCCCCATTTCCTGGAGAAGCGCGATCAATTCTTAAGCAAGAAATTGGGTGATAAATATGTACCATATAAAGGTCCGAATTCCACAACCTCAACCATGAAAGAAGAAGAATAATGGATATTCGTTTCTCAGGTTTCGGCGGACAAGGAATCATTAAATCCGGGATTTTGATCGGCAAAGCTGCTTCCCTGCATGATAATAAATATGGTACCATGACCCAGAGTTTCGGACCGGAAGCTCGTGGCGGCGCCTGTTCGGCTCAAGTCGTTGTTGATGATAAACCGGTGCTCTACCCCTACATTGTAGCACCGGAGATTCTGGTTTCCATGTCACAGGAAGCCTATGAAAAATTCCTGGATGATCTAACCCCCGGCGGTATTTTGCTTACCGATATTGACCTGGTTAAACCGGAACGACTGCGTGATGATGTTAAAATGTATTCAATTCCATCCACCAGGATTGCTGAAGAAATGGGCAACCGGATTTTTGCTAATGTGGTAATGGTGGGATTTTTCACCGGCATTACCAGCGTAATCAGCGCAGAATCTGTGAAGGCAGCCCTACCTGATTCCGTTCCCGAACGTTTTATCGATGTCAATATCAAAGCCTTCGAACGTGGTTATGATTACGCAATCGAAGTGCTGGAAAAGGAAAAGCAAACTACCAAAGCGAAAGCCTAACCTATGCCTGAGTCTGCGATTCAATCATCCGAATTATTGCGGGAAGACAGTTATATCAAATTCCCAGGTAAAAATGAAAAATACCATTTCGGTCCGGTAGAGCCATCCCCCTGCACCGCAGCCTGTCCGGCCGGAGTTAATGTGAAAGCTTATGTATCGCTGATGGCAGCCGGTAAATTTTCCGCCGCTTTAAATGTAATCCGCGAGCGCAATCCACTGCCGGGAATCTGTGGCCGAGTCTGCACCCATCCCTGCGAAGCGGCCTGTAACCGTAACGTTGTTGATCAGCCGGTGGCCGTACGCTGGTTGAAGCGCTTTGCCGCCGATTACGAATTAGCTCATCCCGGGGAACCACCGGCAAAAATTGAATCCACACGATCGGAAAAAGTAGCTGTTATAGGCTCTGGTCCGTCTGGATTAACAGCTGCCAACGATCTCGTGCGCCAGGGATTTGACGTCACCGTTTTCGAAGCCCTGCCAGAACCGGGTGGAATGCTGATTGCCGGTATCCCGGCCTATCGCTTGCCGCGTAATATTTTAACGGCTGAAATCGATTATCTGACCAATCTCGGTATAAAAATCCAAACCAATCACCGGATTAAAGGTGAAAATGCCATCGATAATATTTTTGCGGAAGGCTATTCCGCAATCTATCTGGCAATTGGAGCCCATAAAGGTAAAAAATTAAATGTTGATGGGGAAGGAAAGTACCGGGGGGTACTGGATGCTGTAGCCTTTTTAAACGAGGTCAATTTTACGGCATCAAATAAACCGGGAGATAAGGTAATCGTAATCGGCGGTGGTAATTCTGCCGTCGATTCGGCCCGGACCGCCTTGCGTCTGGGCAGTAGTGAAGTGCACATTGTGTACAGACGTACCCGTCAGGAAATGCCAGCAGACGAGGAAGAAATCAACGATGCCGAGCGTGAAGGAGTCAAAATCCATTACCTGGCAGCGCCAGTTGAGATTATTGGAAAAAACGGCCAAGTTGCCGGAATGAAATGTCTTAAGATGAAGCTGGGAGAACCGGATGAAAGCGGTCGGCGGCGACCAGTGCCAATTGCTGGCACAGAATATATCGTTGAAGCTGATTGCATTATTCCAGCTATCAGTCAGGAACCGGACATTGGATTCGGGCTCAGTACCGTCAAACTTTCGCGCTGGAACACCCTGGCAGCCGATGAAACCACCATGGCCACCGCCCGTCCGGGAGTGTTTGCCGGGGGCGATGCCGTGACCGGTCCCAGTACCGTCATCGACGCTATTGCTGATGGCCACCGAGCTGCTGAGGCGATTGTTCATTATTTAAGCGGCGAACCATTGGATCCCGTACAATCACCACGAAAAATGCCGGAAGCCGAAATAAAATTAGAGCTTGAGGAGCGGCCACAGAAATCTCGTGCCGAAATGCCTGCCATGGATGTACAGCAGCGATTGGGGAATTTCCAGGAAGTGGAATTTGGTTTTGATGAAGCAACTGCCATTGCCGAAGCCCAGCGCTGTCTGCGCTGTGGACCCTGTGCAGAATGCGATGAATGCATTTCGCTCTGCGACAAACAACCAGCCATACTTACAATTCCGGGACAAGCGGCCGAAATCCTTTGCCGCATCCCAGAAAATTTGCGGTCCCTGGTGAATGAGCAATCTACCCTGCCTGCGACTCTCCAATTTGGTGAAAATGATACTACCGAAGTGACCCTGCAATCCCTGCAACCTAGGGTGGCAGCCAACGTTTGTCGCGGCTGTGGTGAATGTGTATCAGCTTGTGAATATGACGCCCTGGAACTGATCCAGACTACCGGCGATCTGAAAATATCTCAGCTTGATCCTAACCTGTGCCAGGCCTGTGGAATCTGTGTGTCCGCCTGTCCCAATGGCGCCATGCTGCCGGGTTTCATTGATGACACCTGGTTGGATTCCAAACTGGGACAGATGGAAACCGGGAAAACCAATCTGGTGGTATTCTCCTGTCGCTGGAATGGCTCGAGTCTCCACGGCGATGAACTGGCACGGATTCGTACGGATGGTGTAAACCTGCATTTGATTCAAACCATCTGTGGTGGTCGGATTGACCAGGGTTTTGTTCTCAAAGCCCTGGCTGCCGGTGCCAGCGGTGTTTTGCTGACAGCCTGCAACGACGATAGTTGCCATTACGGCAGCGGCGCTCAGCGGATTCGATCAGCCTTTGATGAAATCAGGAACCTGGTTCATATTTTGGGTACCGATCCCAAACGGATTGGCTTCGCTGCCATACCCGATGGTGACAGCATCCGATTTATCCAGACTATCAGCGATTTTGCCCAATCACTCAACGGTAAGGCGGGGGATTAAGCATGTACGAAGAACTTTATGCAGCGGTCCAAAAAACCAATGCCCTGGCCTGCCTGGAATGTGGGAAATGCACCTCGGTTTGCCCCGTCTCACGGTTCAGCGGGGACTACTCACCGCGCTTGATGCTGAATCAGGCCGTCAAACAGGATTTTGAAGAATTATTTGCCAATTATGACTTGTGGAGCTGCCTGACCTGCCAGCGCTGCGATCAGGTCTGTCCCAGCGCAATCAGTTATATTGACCTGACCCAGACCCTGCGCAACCAGGCTGGTTCGACTCAGTTCAAAGGCCAGTGTTCTCATTCCGGTGTTTTGGAAACGCTACAGAAAATGATGACTACCGAGAACCTGCAGCAAAATCGCTTAGATTGGGTAACTAACGATCTAGATATTTCCACCGATCTGGGTGATGTCCTCTATTTTGTCGGTTGTGCCCCCTATTTCGATTCATTTTTCGCTAACCTTGAATTGTCCACCCTGGATGCTGCGATCAGCAGTATAAAAATATTGAATCACCTGGGCATCAAACCAGTCCTCATGCCTCAGGAGCGCTGCTGCGGCCACGATCTATACTGGAATGGCGATATCACAAATTTCAAAATGTTGGCTGAACGCAATCTGGAGATGATAAAGGCTACTGGCTGCAAAACTATCCTGTTTTCCTGTGCCGAGTGCCAGAGTGCCTTCCAGAATCTCTATGCTGACAACGGCTTCAAAGTGCCCTGGAAACTCCAGCATATGAGTCAATTTATCGCTGAGAAAATGGAAGCTGGCGAAATGGAATTGCAGGCCAGCGACAAACCGGTGACCTTCCAAGACCCTTGCCGGTTGGGCCGACATCTCGATGAATACGATGCCCCGCGGAAAGTACTGCAATCCAATGGTGATAACAATCTGGTGGAAATGATGCAACATGGTAAGGGCGCCCTTTGCTGTGGTGTTTCAGCCTGGATGAATTGTGATGGTACGACCCGTAAAATCCAGAATGAACGCCTGCGGCAAGCCGAGCAAACGGGAGCGGAAACACTGGCGGTAGCCTGTCCCAAATGCCATATCCACCTGCAATGCACCCAACAGCACCGGGATGATACGGACTGGTCAATTGCTATTAAAGATATTTCAACAATAACGTTAGATAGAATTAAGAGATAAACACGGAGACACAAAGATCACCAAGTACACAAATGAATATAAAATTAAAAATACGTACTAAGTGTCTTTGTTGAAAATATTTAGAAAACTGCAATAAATAATTTGAAAACCTTAGACATGGTAAGAGCTAATCACTCAGATATTCTTAAAATGAAATCTGTGTCCCCCGTGTCTTGGTGGTAAAAAGATAAAAAGGAGCACTCAATGAACGATGACGGTCTGAGAGTCGGTGTATTTGTCTGCGAATGCGGCAAGAACATCGCTGGCTCACTGGATTGCCAGAAGGTAAGCGATTACGCCGCTACCCTACCCGATGTGGTCTGTTCCGTGGTCAACAAATATACCTGCGCCGAACCGGGTCAGCAGGAAATCAAACGCCACATCAAGGAACAGAATCTGAATCGAGTGGTGGTGGCATCCTGCACTCCTCGAATGCACGAGCCGACTTTCCGGAACTGTGTTTCCGAGGCAGGACTAAATCCTTATCTTATGGAAATGGCCAATATCCGTGAGCATGTTAGCTGGGCTCATCTCAATGACTGGGATGCGGCTACCCAAAAAGCCATGGATACAGTCCGAATCTCCGTGGCACGGGCAAAGCTGTTACGACCCCAGGACGAAGCCAAAATCCCGGTCCTGCGCGAAGTGCTGGTGATCGGTGGTGGTGTGGCCGGTATTCAATCTGCCCTGGACCTGGCCGATGCCGGGTATCAGGTACATTTAGTAGAAAAGGAGGCATCCGTTGGAGGGATCATGGCCGCGTTGGACAAGACCTATCCCACCATGGATTGTTCCATATGAATACTCGGACCTAAAATGATGGATGTCGGTCGACATCCCAAAATAAATTTATACACTTACAGCGAAGTAGAAGAAGTCAGTGGCTATATCGGTAACTTTAATGTGAAGGTGCGGAAAAAAGCCCGTTACGTAAATGAAAATGAATGCAATGCCTGTGGTGAATGCGAAAAGGTTTGCCCGGTCGTTGGTCCCGATGGATTCCAGATGGGATTCTCATCGCACAAGGCAATCTATATGCCCTTCCCCCAGGCTGTGCCATCAGTGTACATTCTGGATGACGAACTCTGTCTCGGGCATAACCCCATTGCCTGCGGTAAATGTGCAGACGTCTGTGAAAAAGACTGCATCGATTTTGACATGGAAGATAAAATCATTGATATCAATGTTGGTGCCGTGATAGTTGCTACCGGCATGGATGTTTATGATCCCACCGAGATGGACGAATACGGTTACACCCGTTTTGATAATGTCATCACCAGCATGGAATTCGAACGGCTGATTTCGGCGGGTGGACCCACCGAAGGACATTTTGTGCGACCCAGTGATCAGAAAACACCAAAACGGATCGCCTTTATCCAATGTGTTGGTTCTCGTTCCAATAGTAAAACCGGTAACCCCTATTGCAGCAACATCTGCTGCATGAACACCGTGAAAGACAGCTTGCTATTGAAGGACCATTATCCTGATATTGAAATCACTGTTTTCTACATGGATATCAGAGCTTTTGGTAAGGGTTTCGAAGACCTGTACATGCGCAGCAAAATGGCCGGGGTCAATTATATTCGCGGTCTGCCAGGTGAATTTTTCGAAGACCCTGAAACCAATAACCTGACTTTGATTGCCGAGGATACCAACACCGGTGATATCAAGAGCTATGAATTCGATACTGTAGTTCTATCGGTCGGTGTGATACCACGGAAAGACAGTGATGTAGTCCGGCAATTGTTCACCCTCTCGCGCACCGAAGATGGCTTCTTCATGGAGTCCCATCCCAAGCTCAAGCCGGTTGATGCACCTACCGGTGGCGTGTTTTTCGCCGGTTGTGCAGAATATCCCAAAGATGTTAAGGATAGCGTCACCCAGGCCAGCGCAGCCGCCGCTCGCGCCCAGGTACTACTGAATGCCGGCGAAATCAGTATCGAGGCGATCACCTCCGAATGCCTCACCGAAGACTGCACATCCTGTGGTATCTGCGTCTCGGTTTGCCCGTTCAACGCCATCCGTGGCGGCGATGCCAAAGCCAAGATTCCCGCTGAAGTCATCGAAGCCATGTGTAAAGGCTGCGGTACCTGTGCCGCTGAATGCAATTTCGACGCATTCACCATGAAGCACTTCGAAGACGACCAGTACATCGCCCAAATCGATGCCATGCTGGAAGGCGATCACATGGCCAATACGGTTGTTTTCGCCTGCAACTGGTGCTCCTACGCCGGAGCCGATCTGGCTGGTCTTTCGCGTTTACAATATCCCGCCACACAACGAATCTTGCGCACCATGTGCAGTGGTCGAGTGGATTCGGAATTCATTATACACGCTTTTGAGAAAGGTGCCCCCATCGTTCTGGTTTCCGGCTGTCATTTCGTCGACTGTCACTATATCGACGCCAATCGCTGGACAGTGAAGCGGGTTGAGAAACTGTGGGATAAAATGGAGAAGCTGGGGATTCGCCCCGAACGCCTGCAACTGGAATGGATTTCAGCCGCTGAAGGCCAGAAATGGGCGCGCACCATGCGCGACCTGGAAGAAATGCGTGCTAAAGTGACCAAAGAAGAAGTCGAGCACACAATGAAAGTGTTCCGGGAAGAACGGGAAAAAGCCGAAGCTCGAGCTGCAAAAAAAGCTGCAAAAAAACTCCAGCCTAAAACAATCAAAGTAGAAGCTGAGGCTTAGTTAATAAATGTCATGCTGAGCCTGTTGAAGCATGCCGGTGATGAACAATCATCCTTCGACAAGCTCAGGGTGACAGAATAGGAATTATTATGGAAGATGCACCTTTCAAATGTCTGCACTGCGGACATGATTTCACCCTGCCATACGACAAAAATGTAATGGTGGAACGGACCTGCCCCAAATGTAGCAGCAATAGTGTACGGCGGATCAAGAAGAAACCGGCTAAATAAATCACTGTCATTTCGATATGAGTCCCGATTTTTTGGGACGATTGAGAAATCTACACAGTCCGGTTCCGGCCATCAACATAAGTAGATTCATTTTCTACTTGCTCGCTAATTACTATTAACTAATTTGTCAACATTAGTCTTGACAAAGCAACTCTCTATAATTATAATAATTAAAATCATACAGGAGGCAGGATGACCAACAATTCCAGTTTAAATTATTTCCGGGCCTTTGCCGATATCAGCAAAGCCGTCAGTTCAACCCTGAAATTGCACAAAGTCCTGGACCGGATTCTGTTCAATACAATCGAAGCCTTGGACCTGAAGGCCGGCGCCATCAGTCTTTGGAACAGGGGCGCCAATCGCCTGGAGATGATTGCCCATGTCAATCTCAGCAAAGAATTCCTGAACAAGGGACCCGTATCCGCCGATAAATCCATGCCCCGCGCCCTGAAAACCGGCCAGCCAGTGATCGTGCCCGACATCACCAAAGATGACCAACTCCAATTCCCTGATGCTTGTACAAAGGAAGGAATTGCTGCCCTGATGTCGATACCAATCATTTTCAAGGATAAGATAATAGGGGTATTGCGGCTTTACAATTCCGAGGTGCGCGATTTCACTAATCGCGAGATCGAATTTATGACGGCTATCGCCGAACAAGGCGGCATAGCGATCCAGAACGCCCGGGTAATGAAGCAGCTCAAGAAAGACCACAAACGGGAAATCGACGACCTGTGGAACTGGTTCAGCGATTTTTCTGATAAATCAGGATATTAGTTCTTCTGAATCAAAGGAATTGATTAAATTTTCCCAGGGACTAAAATCATATAAAAGGTAGCGTAATGCAGGAAAATCGTGTTGTAATCACTGGTCTGGGAGTCGTTTCACCAATCGGAACCGGCAAGGATGAATTCTGGCAGGGTTTAATTACCGGTCGTAATGGCGTTGGCCCGGTAACTCATTTTGATGCCAGCGATTATCGCGCTCACCTGGCGGCGGAAGTAAAAGATTTTGAGCCGGAAGACTGGATCGAGCGCAAAACCGCCCGCCGCATGGATCGCTTTACCCAGTTCGCCATGGCTGCGGCAACTATGGCAATTGAAGATGCCGGGCTGGATGCTTTTGAATTTGACGGCAATCGTTTTGGAATTCATGTTGGCTCCGGGATTGGCGGTTCAAAAACTATTGAGGATGGTTATGATCTGTTAATAACTAAGGGTCCGAAAACCATGAACCCATTTTTTGTATCAAAATTAATAATCAATATGGCCGCCGCAACGGTTTCTATCAAATACGGATTGAAAGGTCCCATCTCGGCGCCTTCGGTAGCTTGTTCAACCGGTGGTAATGCAATTGGTGATGCCCTCCGGATTCTGCAACGAGGCGATGCTGATATCATGCTGGCCGGTAGTTCCGAAGCGGCTATCAATATCCTGCCCTACGGAGGATTCGCCGCCGCCCGCTCCATGTCTGCCAGTTTCGATCCTGCGAAGGCTAGCCGACCATTTGATAAAGACCGCGATGGTTTTGTCATGGGCGAAGGTTGCGGTCTGGTTGTATTGGAAAACCTGGATCATGCCCTACAACGCGGCGCAACTATCTATTGCGAATTAGTCGGCTATGGCAATACCGCCGACGCTTTTCATTTCACAGCTCCCCACCCGGAAAGTGACGGCATGATCCGAGTAATGCAGAATGCCATCAAAGATGCCGGCCTGCAACCGGAACAGATTGATTACATCAACGCCCACGGAACCTCCACCGTATTGAACGACCAGCGTGAATCTACCGCTATTTTGAAGGTCTTCGGCGATCATGCCTATAAACTGAAGATCAGCTCCACCAAATCGATGATCGGCCATCTGCTGGCGGCATCCGGAGCAGTTGAATTATTAGCTACCATCCTTTGTCTGCAGCACCAGACCGCTCACCCCACCATCAACTACGAAACCCCCGACCCGGACTGTCCGCTGGACTACGTGCCCAATACTGCACAAGCAACCGAAATCAATGCAGCCCTGAGTAATTCCTTCGGTTTCGGTGGTGGGAATGTGAGTTTGTTGGTTAAGAAATACGAGTAACCACAGATTACACCCGTCTACACCAAGGCCTGTCTTCCGAAGCATGGTAAATGCGCAGGAATGTCTACGCCGGGTAGGCGGATTACGCTGAATTAGATTTAAATAATTTATAACTATAAATGTTTTGTCACATCGCTCTGCGTTGTGACATTTATTTAATATTACTGTCACCCTGAGCCTGCCTGGACATTGTAACTTAAATGCAGGCGTGTCGATGGGCGACGCATAAATATAATCATACTTCGACAAGCTCAGTATGACCGTATGAAACATACCCGACCAAATAAGTCGTAATTAGTTCTTGCACTCTACCGTTTAGCACTTTTAAGTTTAATCCGACCTTAGAAGTCGTATTAGTAATTTTTTGAAATTCAATGCTAAAATTATCCCGCAAAACTGAATACGCCCTCATGGCTCTGCGCCACCTGCATGGCAAGACTACTGAGCAACTCACCAGCTCAAAAGAAATCGCCGAGACCTATCGCATCCCAGGTGAACTGCTGGCCAAGACCCTCCAGCAATTAGCCCGGGAAGGTATTGTCGAAACCGTTCAGGGTTCCCATGGTGGCTACCGCCTCAAGGCCGATTTGGAAAAGGTCTGCCTGGCCGATTTTATTGAGCTACTTGAAGGTCCCGTTGCCCTCACCGATTGTTCCATCGATAAGGATTGTGATCAGCTTGGCACTTGTACAATTCGCACGCCGATCCACCGCATCAATGATACAATGAAAAATGTTTTTAATAACGTGACCCTGGCTGAGGTCATGCAATAATTATGAAAAGCTTTAAACACCAAGATTCTGCGTTAAGATGCAATTGAAAAATGTTTGAGATTTGGATTAAAGGCGG
>CAZIJQ010000011.1:0-47762 GCA_964539785.1 uncultured bacterium
GATGGGGTACAGTACGAAATTGATGGTCAATGGCAGGGAATAATTCATCTTCTAAAAATGCCAAAAAATTATTTGCACCACCGGAGGCAGGCAAATCTGTCACGGAAGTTGGAGTAAAATCCCTATCGCGATTGGTATTTATGATACCAATGACAATCATTCTGGGAATTAAATCCAAATCAGCCAAGAAATCCACTAATCCAGTCACATGGTGAAAATGGTAATCACCATCCAGCAAGTATAATACCGGATAGTTTACCGTTGTCTGATCATAGCCTTCCGGCAAACCGACTACTAAAACACGTTGTTCCTCAAGGATGTCCGAATAAATCCCAATATAACTGCCAATATTATATTGGGCGGGTGTATAAGCTATTGCTACTAAAAATATTAGGAGAAAGCGGCAAAATAAATTTCTTAACGGACCTGTGGTTTCCATTTGTATTCTCTAATTACTAATCTGACTACTGCATTATACTACCATAGCATACTTTAACATAGACTAAAATTTTGATTATGTAAATGGTAAATCTGACTGATATTATGTATGTTTTAGAATAGCTGGATTTATATAATTTCTGCTATTAAACTGAGGAAATAATGAAAATCTACATCAGTGCGGATATTGAAGGTGTCTGCGGGTCCCCCCATTGGGATGAAGCGAACGAGGATAAAGGGGATTATAGGGAATTCCAGCAGCAGATGACGGCTGAAGTCAATGCTGCTTGTGAGGGGGCTTTCGCTGCCGGTGCCCATGAAATTATAATTAAGGATGCTCATGCTACGGGTCGGAATATCATTGCTGCGGATCTCCCGCCTAAAACACAATTAATCCGGGGCTGGAGCGGACATCCCTATTCGATGGTGCAGGAACTGGATGATTCTTTCGCTGCAATCATATTTATCGGTTATCATGCCCGAGCTGGATCGGATGGAAATCCACTGGCTCATACCATGAGTTCATCAGTTGTAGATTATCTTAAAATCAATGGCCGGTTTGCATCGGAATTCTTACTGCACGGCTATGTTGCCGCAAGTCTTGGAGTACCTCTGGTTTTTCTATCGGGTGATGAAGCTATTTGCCAGGAATCGCTATCTATTGTTGCGGATATCAGCACCGTTGCCGTTAAAAGGGGTGTTGGTAATTCTACTATCAACATCCACCCGCAGCAGGCAATTGATCTGATTCGCTCCGGGGCGGAGAAAGCGCTAGGTGGTAATCTGGAATTATGCCGCTTGCCAGAGCCGGATAAATATCAAATCGAAATCCGGTTTAAAAAACAAGTTCAGGCTTATAAAGCTTCCTTTTATCCAGGTGTGACCTTAGTAGATTCACAGACTATTGCTTACACCAGCGATAATTATTTTGACGTCATGCGAATGCGCTCATTCGTAATTTGACCGGCTGGCTTAACTGATTTAGAAATTTCTACCCGGGATGTTCACCTTTTTTTCCTGGGCACACGCGATGGCTTCATCGTATCCCGCATCGACATGACGGAATACACCTGTCAAAGGATCGTTGGTCAGGACCCGTTTTAACCGCACGGCAGCTTCGGGTGTGCCATCAGCCACTATAACTTGGCCGGCATGGAGGGAGTATCCAATCCCGACTCCACCACCATGATGGTAGGATACCCAGGTTGCCCCGGAAGCCGTATTCAAAAGTGCATTTAAAATTGGCCAATCTGCAATGGCATCCGACCCATCCTTCATTGCTTCAGTTTCGCGATTTGGTGAAGCAACAGAACCGGCGTCTAAGTGATCACGCCCGATCACAATCGGCGCTTTGACCCGGCCTGTTTTCACCAGGTCGTTAAATAATAATCCGGCCTTATCTCGCTCACCATAACCTAGCCAACAGATACGGGAGGGCAGTCCCTGGAAGGCGACTTTTTCACCGGCTAATTTCAACCAGCGGTGCAGCGCCCGGTCTTCCGGGAATAATTTCATCAATTCCCGATCGGTGGTAAAGATATCTTCGGGATCGCCTGATAAGGCAACCCAGCGGAAGGGACCTTTCCCTACACAGAACAGTGGGCGGATATAAGCCGGAACGAATCCCGGAAAATCGAAAGCATCCAAATACCCGGCTTTCAGGGCTTGACCGCGCAGATTGTTACCATAGTCGAATGTGATTGCTCCTTTTTTCTGAAATTCAACCATGGCCCGACAGTGTTTGACCATTGAATCATATGCTATCTGCTTATATTTATCTGGATCGGATTTTCTCAATTCCAGCGCGACAGAGTAAGAAATACCCGTTGGAACATATCCATTTAACTCATCGTGAGCAGAGGTCTGATCTGTGACCAAATCAGGAATAATTCCTTTATTCAGCAATTCCGGAAAAATATCTGCGGCATTGCCCAATAGTCCAACGGATAGGGCGCGTTTTTCGGCTTTAGCTGTCAGTATTTTTTCCAGTGCTGAATCCAAATCAGTTTCCATCAGGTCGCAGTATTTGGTTTTAATACGTTTTTTGATCCGTTCTTCATCAACTTCAACTACCAATGCTACTCCGCCATTGAATGTTGCCGCCAGTGGCTGGGCGCCACCCATACCACCCAATCCTGCGGTCAGAACAAAACGTCCACTCAAATCACCATTGAAATGCTGGCGGGCCGCTTCAGCGAAAGTTTCATAAGTTCCCTGGAGAATACCCTGGGTGCCGATGTATATCCAGCTACCAGCGGTCATCTGCCCGTACATGATCAGTCCTTTTTTTTCCAATTCGTTGAAATAATCCCAATTGGCCCAATTTGGAACCAGATTTGAGTTGGCAATTAAAACGCGTGGTGCATCAGTATGTGTTTTAGCAACTCCAACCGGTTTGCCGGACTGAATCAGTAAAGTTTCATCAATTTCTAGATTTTTTAAAGCATCGAGAATTGCATCAAAACATCCCCAATTACGGGCCGCTCGTCCGGTGCCACCGTAGACAATCAGCTCATCCGGGTTCTCGGCATTCTCCGGATCGAGGTTATGTTGAATCATGCGATAGGCCGCTTCGATCTGCCAGTTTTTACATGTAAGGGTAGTGCCAGTTGGCGGTTTTACGATTCTATCCAATTTATTTACCTTTAGAATTTTTTAGATGATTATCTGATTCTCGTTGGAAGTTATTTTAGCCCGTTGCTGGTTTAAATTTAATAACGTGAGCGGCACTATCTGATTATTTAATGTCAGGATTTAATAATGCACAGATCGTATTGGTCGTATATAATTTTCGCACCAATTCAATTCCATTAATTCAGTATTTTGGATCATCAATCTAGTAGCAATAATTACAACAGATAATTCGTGGCGATTTTAATTAAACTACTGATTCTTATTTCTTGTTCAGCAATTATTCTAATCCTAATTTTATCTGCTATTTTTGAAATGAAAGACGATGTTTGATCAGCTTAGTGACCGATTTGATACGGTTTTACGAAACTTACGCGGACTGGGGAAAATCACAGACGCCAATATCCAGCAAACGGCCCGGGAAATCAGGCGAGTACTGCTGGAAGCCGATGTAAACTTTACGGTTGCCAGGGGTTTTGTAGAACGGGTAAAAGAAAAGGCTCAAGGAACCAAGGTTCTTAAATCGATCAAACCCGGTGAACAATTTATTAAAATAATCCGGGATGAGATGGTCGAGTTGATGGGGGCGGAAACAACTCCAATTAATTTTTCGGCCAAACCGCCAACGGTAATTTTATTAGCTGGTCTCCAGGGTAGTGGAAAAACTACAACGGCTGCCAAGATAGCACATTTTTTGAAAAATCAGGGAAAACGCCCTTGTCTGGTGGCGGCGGACATCTATCGTCCGGCGGCTACTCAGCAGCTTGAGATTCTTGGCAAGCAGATTTCGGTTCCCGTGTTTAGCGGAGACCAAAAATCGGCCACCAGAATTTGTAACGAAGGTGTAGAATACGGACGCAGTAATAATCACGATATCGTGATCTTGGATACTGCCGGTCGCCTGCATGTTGACAATAGCATGATGGATGAAATTAAATCAATTGCGCGGGATGTACAGCCACACGAAATTCTGTTTGTGGTAGATGGGATGACCGGGCAAGATGCTGTAAATTCGGCAGCGGCTTTTTCTGAGACATTGGAACTGACCGGGACTATCCTGACAAAACTTGATGGTGACGCCCGAGGCGGTGCCGCTATTTCAATTTCCAATGTCACTCAAAAACCAGTAAAATTTATTGGTGTTTCAGAGAAAATGGGCGGTCTGGAGGTTTTTGATCCGGGCCGGATTGTAGATCGCATTCTTGGTTTTGGGGATGTGGTTTCGTTAGTTGAAAAAGTTCAGCAATCTGTTGATGAAAATCAAGCTGAACTGCTGAAAAAGAAGATTATTGATAATAAATTTGACCTGGAAGATTTCAGAGATCAACTTAGACAAGTGCAGAAAATGGGGTCTCTGAAACAAATTTTAGGAATGATGCCTGGCATCAATCGAAAAATGATGAAAAATTTCCAGGTTGATGAACGTCAACTGGTTTGGACCGAAGCCATAGTCAATTCAATGACTCCGGCTGAACGATCAAACCCCCATATTATTAATGGGAGCAGACGACAAAGAATTGCGCGTGGATCAGGTAGAACTGTACAAGAAATAAACCAGTTATTAAAACAGTTTTCCCAGATGCAGAAAATGATGAAACGACTAAATAAATCCAATTTGCAAAATCAATTTGCAAGTGGAAAAGTTTTTGGAATTAATTAAGGAGATTTTTAGGTTGTCAACAAAAATCAGATTAAAACGAATTGGACGCAGAAACAGACCTTTTTATCGGATAGTCGTGATTGATTCACGGAAGCGTCGTGATGGTGCTGCAATTGAGGAATTGGGCTGGTATAATCCAATTGATAGTAAAGACTCTTATAAAATCAGCGAAGATAGAATATACCATTGGCTTGGTTTAGGTGCGCAAGTAAGCGATACGGTTCACAGCATACTGCAAAAGTCCGGAATCGCTTTTAAGTGGCATTTAAAACAGCAGGGCCTGGATGAAAAAGCCGTGGAAAAAGAATTACAAAAGTGGCAATTGAAGCAAGCCGAAAAGACCAAGCAGGAAGCAGCCGCAAAACCCAAGAAGGTTAAGAAAGACGAAGAAAAAATCGTTGAAGAAGCGGCTGAAGAGGCAACAATTGCAGTAGTAGCTGAACCGGAAGTGGATACTGAAGAAACTTCAGAGGAAACGTCTGATGATAAGGTGGAAGCCTCCGTAGAAGAACCGCCCATTGATGATGACCAGAAAACTTCGGCTGAAAAAGAGGTCAAAGAGGAAAAAATTGCAGAGGTAACTGAACCGGTAGCGGAAACAGAAAAAACTTCAGAAAAAAAGCCCAAAGATAAGGCGAAAGCATCTGCGGAAAAATCACCCGCTGATGATGACCAGAATTCTTCGGCTGAAAAAGCCGAGAATGAACAACAGGCGGGGGAGGGTCAGTCGAAATAATCTGAACAGATATCAGGTATTTTGATAGAAAAAAATACTCCTGTCGCTGATAAGTATGAACGATAGCATATCCCAGTAATTCAATAGTGGAGAGAACGATGCAGGAGTTTATTGAAAATGTGGTTAAACACCTGGTGGATAAGCCGGATGAGGTCAAGGTTAATTCTGTGGAAACTGAACAACGGGTAATCTACGAATTAATTGTTGGTGTTGGTGATTACGGAAAAGTAATCGGCAAGAGTGGCCGCAATATCTCTGCCCTCAGAACATTGGTTTTCGCGATTAATGCAAAACAGGGTGGGAAGCGTGCCCGCCTCGATGTCATTGACCAGTAATTGGTAATCTAAAT
Source organism: uncultured bacterium (assembly GCA_964539785.1). Classification (GTDB taxonomy): domain Bacteria; phylum Fidelibacterota; class Marinisomatia; order Marinisomatales; family TCS56; genus JABMPO01. The sequence goes on from CAZIJQ010000011.1 coordinate 5,815, forward strand.
GGAACGATTGTTTGCCATAGCAAAAATAACCCGCGCTACCGGACTTGGTGGTGATGTAGGACTACGTCCGCTGACCAGATATTTTGAAGAATATGTTGGAGATCACCCACTGTTTTTGGGTTTTTCAACAGATCTGGCGCGTGAAATTGAACTCAAAGACGTTATTGGTGTTGGTAAAAAAGTTCGATTCCATTTTAATGGTGTTGATACCAGAGACGAAGCCGAAGCTCTGATTGGTCAAATACTTTTTGTCAATGTTCCCGACGATGATTTCATCAATCTGTCTTCAGACGATCTCCTGGGCTGCAGTGTGGTAACAAACACGGGTAAGATCATTGGTGAATTGGTCGACATTTTAATGATGCCGGCCAACGATGTTTATGTCATTGACAATGGATCAAAAGAAATATTAATTCCAGTAGTACCGGAAATTGTTAATGGTATTAGTGAAATTGATGACAGTATCGTGATTACACCAATGGATGGCTTACTGGATTGATTTCGCAAATTGCTCTAATTACACCGACGCCGGATGTAATAACAACGGTCATCCGTAACAGCATTTTACGGCAAGCCGAAGAAAAAGAAATTGTAGCCTTTCACGTAGTAAATCTACGGGATTATGCTACCGGTAATTATCGCCAAATAGATGATACTCCATTTGGCGGAGGCAGTGGCATGGTGATGATGGCCGAGCCATTGTTCAAAGCTATTAAACATATGATTCAGGTGCTGGGCGGCCAGGATGAATGTGAAATCATTTATCCTTCCCCACAGGGAAAACTCTGGTCCCATTCAGAAGCAATCGAACTCAGCACCCGAAAAAAGCTCATTGTTATTTGTGGTCATTACAAAGGAATCGATCAAAGAGTAAGGGATCAATTTGTAACCCGTGAATATTCTATTGGTGATTTTGTTGTAAGCAGTGGTGAACTGCCAGCGATGCTCATGGTTGATGGAATTGTACGGCTGATTCCCGGTGTTTTAAACACCTACGAATCAGCAATGACAGACACATTTGCCACGGATCTGCTGGATGGTCCCCACTACACCAGACCACGTGAAATTGATGGTCTGGCAGTTCCTGATGTACTGCTGAGCGGTCACCATAAACAGATCGATAAATGGCGGCTTGATCAACAGGAAAAACGTACCAAAAAGCATCGACCTGACATGTGGCAAAAATATTTAAAAATTCGAGATAGCGGAGATTAAAAATTATGAATAAGTTAAACGAAATAACTAAGAGTCAATTACGGAATGATATTCCGGATTTCGGACCGGGTGATACGATCGATGTAAATGTAAGAGTTATTGAAGGTGGCAAAGAAAGAAATCAGCATTATCGCGGCATTGTCCTTGCACGTAAAGGTGGCAGTGGAATTTCTGCAACTTTTACAGTCCGGAAAATTTCCGGCGGCGTTGGTGTCGAACGTATTTTTCCACTCCATTCACCCATGTTGAAAAGTGTTAAGATTGTGCGTCGTGGAAAAGTCAGGCGTGCAAAACTGAATTATATTCGCAAACTGACTGGTAGCAAAGCCACCAGAATCGCGGAAAAGCGCTAAACAATCGATTATGAATTAAAACCCCTGTTATTTTGTCAATGGCAGGGGTTTTTATTTTAAAGATGTCACGAGTTAATAAAATTATACTTTCCGTTGCCTGTGGGTCTCACCTATCGGTTCATGCCCTGATGCTGATCGTGCCCAGTGTATTATTGGCATTGAAAGCTGAATTTTCCGTCGGGCTCGATACGCTGGGAATGATTGTTGCCGCCGGATCATTTATGTTTGGTTTTGGAGCAATATTTGCCGGATTGCTGGAAAAACGGGTTGGTGGTCGGAATCTAATTATTGTCTATCAATTGGGCTCAATCCTGGCAGTTATTATCATAATTGCTGCCAAATCTTTATTAACGCTGACAACTGGAATAATCATCCTGGGTGCTTTCTCAAGTCTCTACCACCCAGCCGGTCTAACAATGTTGTCGCGGCGGTTACCAAACCTGAGTAAGGGGTTAGGTTATCACGGCGTGGCCGGATCAATCGGGCTGGCTACCGGACCGTTACTGGCGGCATCATTTACTATGCTTTATTCGTGGCGGGCGGCCTTTGGTGCATTGGCAATAGTTAATTTATTACTGGCTCTGATAACAATTTTTTTAATCCCCGGTAACCGATCCGGATCTGAACCGGTCGTTGATGCCCAAAATACGACCGAAACCAATCGTCCGGCATTGATTTTATATTACTTCATAATAATACTGGTTGGTTTTTCGTTTGCCGGATTTACTACTTTTATGCCAACTCATTTCGCCATCAATACAACGGCGGTGAGTAAAGTGTTTTCGGATACTGTCCGAGGCGGTTTGTTTACGACAATCGTATTGCTGGGAGGAATTGTCGGACAATTATATGGTGGTTGGGCTGGCGCACGTTATCAACGGACTAAATTGCTATTTTTTATATTATTGTTAAATGTGCCATTACTCATGGCCATTGGCTATTTACAGGGATTATTACTGGTTGCAATTTCAATTGTTTTTGGCGCAGTGCATTTCACTTTGCAACCGGTCGGCAATGCTTTGATTGCTAATTTCACCCATAGCCAATCCCGGGGAATCGGTTATGGTGTCAGCTTTTTCCTGAGTTTTGGCGTTGGGTCCATTGGCGCAGCAATAGGTGGAATTATTGCCGAAAACTATGGTGTTCAATTTGTTTTTCCCGCTATGGCTCTGATACTGATTCCAGCATTATTTGTAGCAATCAGATTACACAGGATAAATTATCAAAGTAAAAAGTCGATACCGGCCTGATTACATTTCGATTGTATTTCTATTAAAATAATCGGAATTTCAGAATGTCAATGTCGGAAAACCAATATAAACATATCCCGTCAGTCTCAGAACTGCTACAAGCTTTGCCCGCTTGTAATTTACCCCATCAATATATGTTGGCTCTAATTCAAGCGCGACTACAGAATTATCGAGCCGCAGCGAAAAGCAATGATGTGTTACCGGATCGTAAGACAATTATATCTGAACTAATTGAATATATACGAATTAAAGATCAACCGAGTTTACGGAATGTAATAAATGGTACCGGTGTTGTTCTCCATACCGGACTGGGCAGATCCCCGATTGGCGCCGATATAATTTTGGCGGTGACAGAAAGGCTCACAGGTTATGTTAATCTTGAGCTTGATCTGGTCAGCGGGGGGCGGGGCGAACGGAATGACCACGTGGCACCCATCTTATCTGCCATAGTGGGAGCGGAAGATAGTATTGTTGTTAATAATAATGCCGCTGCGGTATTGTTGACGCTGAACACTTTGGCCGAAGGAAAAGAAGTACTCGTGTCCCGGGGGCAACTGGTCGAGATTGGGGGATCATTTCGGATACCGGATGTTATTGCTAAAAGCGGCTGTCGAATGGTTGAGGTCGGCACTACTAATCGCACCCATTTGCGGGATTATGAATCAGCCATTAATTCTGATACTGCGGTTCTCCTGTGGGCTCATACCAGTAATTTTGTCGTCCAGGGTTTTACTGCTGAAGTGAGTCTGGCGGAACTCGTAAAGCTGGGCCAAAAACATTCAATTCCAGTCGTGGCTGATCTGGGCAGTGGCGCGTTACTGAATTTAGCAAACGCAGAATTGCCACCGGAAATTCTGGTGGCGGATGTAATTGCCAAGGGTGTTGATATTGTGACGTTCTCCGGCGATAAATTGTTGGGTGGACCCCAGGCCGGTTTAATTACGGGTAAGCGGGACTCGATTACGAGAATTCATTCCAATCCGATTTACCGGGCTGTTCGCTGCGATAAATTTATTCTCACTGTGCTGGAAGAAACGCTTAAAACGTTTGGTGATAATTCAGTCAGTAGCAAGAATCTGGCAAATAATCTTTTACAAACTGATCGATCCCAATTAAGAATAAATGCCGAACAAATAGTTTCTGACCTGCCTTCCGCATTAATCGAAAAGTTTGGGATTACTATAATTGAATCTGTTGTGGAAGCCGGTAGTGGATCATTACCAATAGCTCAAATACCTAGTATTGCTTTGCAGTTTAATCCGCGCAAAATGAAAGTGACCGAGCTCGCACAAAAATTGCGAAATGGAAAAATACCGGTTGTTGGTTACATAAAAGATAATCGTTTTTACATTGATTTAAAAGCTGTCCTGCCAAGTCAGATATCCCTGGTGGCGGCAACTATAGCTGAGGTGTAGTTTTGGCGCAGTTGGTGATTGGAACTGCCGGTCATATTGACCATGGGAAAACCGCGTTGGTTAAAGCTCTGACCGGAATCGATACTGATCGTCTGGAAGAAGAAATAGCACGGGGTATGACTATTGATTTGGGGTTTGCCTTTCTATCGGATCAAGTGACAATAATTGATGTTCCCGGCCACGAGCGCTTCATTCGCAATATGGTTGCCGGTGTTTCCACGATCCATCTGGCTTTGCTGATCATCGCTGCTGATGATGGGATTATGCCTCAGACAATCGAACATTTCAATATCCTGAAAATTCTGGGAGTACCGCAGGGTATTATCGCACTGACTAAAACCGATCTGGTCAATGATGAGGAATGGTTAGAGCTAATTGAGGCGGAAATTGAGGAACTGGTGGCCGGTAGCTTTCTGGAATCTGCACCAATTATTCGCACTGCTGCACCAACGGAGTTTGGAATTGAGGAATTGCGTCAAACCATAATTCAGGAATCTCAACAGGCTCTACAGGTCCGGGATCGCGGATTCTTCCGGCATCAGGTTGACCGAGTATTTATCAAGAAAGGATTCGGGGCCGTGGTTACTGGAACAGTCATTTCCGGCACGACAAAACCCGGCGCTGAATTAAGAATCCAACCCGGCGATATAAAGACTAAAATCCGCAGTATACAAAGCCACGGAAAGGAAGTTGACGAAGTGCGTTTGGGCGATCGGGCTGCAATAAATCTATCCGGAACCGATCTGGAAATGATTCGACGGGGTAGCGAACTGGTGGAGACCGGTTGGCTGAAGGAAACCAAAACCCTGATTGCCCAGGTGGAAATTTTAGCCGATACCCGTTGGGAATTGAAACATCAACAGCGTGTTCATGTGCATATTGGTACGACCGAATTATTAGGTCGGATAGCTCTGCTGAAAGGGAATCGGTTGAAACCCGGAGCGACGGGTAATATCATTGTTTTCTGCGAGGAACCGGTAGTTGCGGCAATGGATGATCGATTCGTATTCCGATCTTATTCGCCGATGGAAACCATCGGTGGGGGCATCATAATCGATCCCGCGCCCGATTTAAAGGGCCGACAATTGCGGGATTGGGGAAAAACTCTTGCACCGGAACCCAAAACGCGTTTTCGACAATTTATCAATAATAGCCGGAAAAACCCGCAATCCCTAGATCAGTGGTCAAGACGTTTTAATACCGGTACGGACACCATATCATCGTGGATAAAAGAATTGGATCTGGCGAAAATACCGGACAAAGAATTGCTTTTTGATCCCAACGATAAACTGATTGATCAATTTGAAATTCTGGAATATTTGAAGGTTTTTCACAAAAAAAATCCCTACCGAAAATTGTTGAGCCGGGAAGCGGTTCGCAATGAGTTGGGCATTAGTCAAGCTTGGTTCGATTTCTTGGTCGCTGACTTGATTGCCGCCGGAAAAGTAGCCCGAGCACAAGCTGGTATCGCATTATCAGAGCATGAGATTAACCTCAAACCGGAGGATCAAAAGTCCGCCGACCAGATTGAAAGATTATTACTGTCTGGGCGATTTGCACCGCCATCCCTAACTGATCTGAAAAATGAAACCGGACTCGGCCCTGCAAAAATTCTAGAATTGTTACATATATTAAAAGAAAACGAACTGGCAGTAGAAATTCAAACCGGATTATGGTATCATATAAGCTGGGTCATCAAACTTGAAACGATCCTGAAAAAATATTTCCAGGAAAATTCGGAATTGCAGGTAGCCAAATTTAAATCTTTGACCGAAACAACCAGAAAGACTGCAATACCATTGCTGGAGTACTGCGATGCCAACCAATTGACATTCAGAGTAGGTGATTATCGCGAAGCAGGAAAGAGATTAGCCTGATGTCCAAACCCGGCAGCAAGGACAAAATGACTCCGCTGATGCGGCAGTATCTGGAAATAAAATCGCAGTATCCCGATACGCTGGTATTATTTCGAATGGGTGATTTTTACGAAACGTTTAGCGAAGATGCCAAGATCACTTCCAAGGTGCTGGGGATCGTATTAACAAAACGGTCAAACGGTGCCGCAGCAGACGTACCGCTGGCGGGATTTCCCTATCATGCATTGGATAATTATTTACACAAACTGGTGACAGCAGGACACCGGGTGGCTATCTGTGAACAGGTCGAAGATCCTAAACTGGCAAAAGGAATTGTCAGGCGCGAAGTAATTGAGGTGGTTACACCGGGTACGATTACAACGGAAAAGGCGCTGGATCTGAAATCGAATCGCTATATTGCGGCTTTAATCCAAAATAATGATATGGCAGGCTATACCATTTTGGACCAGTCCACCGGAGAATTTTACATTGGGGAATGTCCCGAATCCAGACTTGCCGAGGCGTTACGTAAGTTTGATCCACGGGAGGTATTGCTGGGCGAGAATGTGAACTGTTCAACCGATCGCTGGTATCGTGAATTGAACCCTTATGTCACTAGAATTGAGGATTGGTTATTCAATTTTGACCAGGGCTATCGGGTGCTAACGGAACATTTCAAAGTTACATCCTTAAAGGGTTTCGGCTGTGAGGACCTGGAACTGGGTATTGCAGCAGGCGGAGCGTTGTTTTACCATTTACAACACTCCCTGAATGCTTCCATGACCCATATATCAAGATTGCGACCGGTGCCGGAAGCAGGGATAATGGGACTGGATGGGTTTACCATTCGGAATCTTGAAGTTTTTCAATCGTTGGCAACCCAGGGAACCCATGGAACTCTGCTTGACATCTTGGATGATACCGTTACTTCCGGTGGCGGACGTCTGTTACGTCAATGGTTGAATCGACCGCTGTATGATATTGATCGATTGAATGCCCGGCTGGACACGATTGATGGATTTGTTTGCAACGAATCCCAACTTGACCAATTACGGACTTTTCTTCAGCGAATAGCAGACATCGAACGGATTATCGGGCGCGTGAGTTTGGGAAAAGCTACTCCTAGGGATATTCGTTCGCTGGGGGATAGTCTGGCGTTGATTTCGGAAATCCGTGAATTATTGCAAAGTATAGAAAACCCAGCCGTTGGAGCCCTGGCATTACAATTTTCGGATGTGACTGGTATTGTCACTGAGATAGATGAAACAATTGTTAATGAACCCCCAGCTCTGCTGAAAAATGGTAATTACATTAATGAGGGCTTCAATGCTGAGCTGGACGAATTAAGGCAACTGGCTTTCGGCGGCAAAGAGTGGGTAGCTGGTTTACAAGCCAGCGAACGGGAGCGAACAGGCATCAATAAACTGAAAATTGGCTATAATCGCGTATTTGGTTATTATATCGAAATTTCCAGAATTCATCAGGATAAGGTACCAGAGGAATATATTCGCAAGCAGACGCTGGTTAATTCTGAACGCTACATCACACCGGAATTAAAAGAATACGAAGAAAAAATTCTCACCGCTGAGGAAAAGATTGCCGAGCTTGAAATCAGCTTATTCAATAAATTATGTCAATCTGTTTTAACGGATGTTGAAAATATCCAATCCTGTGCCTGGTTATTTAATCGACTCGATTTATTAGCATCGCTGGCGACAACAGCAATTAGCAATCATTATGTCCGCCCGATTCTGTCGAATGACATCGCTCTTGACATCAAAGGCGGTCGCCATCCCGTGGTTGAAAAATTACTACCGGTTACTGATCGATTTATTTCCAATGATACGCTGATGAACTTCGAACGAGATCGAATTTTATTGATTACCGGTCCTAATATGGCCGGTAAATCCACTTATTTGCGTCAGGTTGGTCTAATCGTTCTCATGGCTCAAATTGGTTCATACGTACCAGCCGATAGTGCAACAATTGGCCTAGTTGATAAATTGTTTACTCGGGTTGGTGCCAGCGACAATCTGGCCGGGGGCGAAAGTACTTTTCTGGTGGAAATGAATGAGGCGGCAAATATATTAAATAATGCCACTAGTCATAGCCTGATCATCCTCGATGAAATAGGTCGTGGTACGGCTACTTTTGATGGATTATCCCTGGCCTGGTCGATCACGGAATTTCTACACAATACCCCCTCGGTTGCCGCCCGAACCCTGTTTGCCACCCATTATCATGAATTAACCGAACTCGAACATACTCTGGAGCAATTAGTCAATCTACATGTTGCCGTTGAAGAATTCGGTGATAAAATTGTATTTCTAAGAAAAATTATGCCGGGACCGGGCGATAAAAGCTATGGAATTCATGTGGCCAGGATGGCTGGTCTGCCAGCTTCAGTATTACAGAGAGCTACTGAAATTCTTAATCACCATATCCAGCAGGATTATATTAATTCGGGAACCAAAACAGTTCCGGAGACGTCCCAACAGATATCTTTATTCAAACAACAGGAATCGGCCCTTAAACAAGATTTAACTGAATTGAATATCAATACCATAACACCACTGGAAGCTTTGCGCAAATTGGATGAATTAAAACAGAAACATGGCCTGTAAAATTCAATCTATTGCTGTTTTAATTATACTGTCAGCCTGTACTATCGGAATTAGTTCAGCCGAAACTATTTCAGTCAGCGATGGCTGGCAGGCTTTCCAAAATGTTAATGATGCCACAACGATTGGTACAGGTGGGTTATCGGCAGTTGGATTCGGAGTGCAGTCTCAGCTTGGGAATCCCGCTTTGATCAGTAATGAAAAGCTTGATCGGATTATCTATAGCCATCAGAGTCGGTTTGCCGGAATGGTTAACAGCGATTATTTCAGTACAAAGCTCAGGCTACAGGACAAAATAGTTTTGGGCCTGGCTCTGGTTCATGAAGGTGTTTCGGATATCCCGCTCACGACCGGATTGTTGCTGGACTGGGGGGAAGATGGATTACCGGGTACTGGTGATGATGGGGAAGGTAATGGATTGCTAGATGAAGGTGAACGTCTTGATGCCCAGGCAATCAGTGATTTTAATCAACGGCAATTGGGGGTTCACTTAGCGACATTTTTTAATTTTAGAAATAGCACAATTGGTCTTGGTTTCAAGGTGTTAAATCACTCAATCGACAATTATAAAGGCAATGGTTTTGGCTTGGATATTGGTTTTATCAGGGAATTACCATCAGCAACCATGGTTGGTTTAACAATCTACGATGTTCTGAATTCCTGGATGGTGTGGGATTCCGGTACCATCGAACGTACAGCGCCTTCGATACGAATAGGAATTACTCAATTGGTTCAGCCGAATTTTCTACCATTCAAAATACAATTGATTGGAAACGGACGCTGGCTGAGCCGCGAAATCGCTGAATCCGATCTTAAAATAGGGGCAACAACAATTGTTTTGAGTTGTGGCATGGAATTGATTTTTAAGGATAAATTCAACCTGAGATTCAGCCAGGATGAACTTGGATTGGCCGCCGTTGGTCTTGGGTTACAATGGCCCCGGATCAGCATAAATTATGCAAGTCGGTTAGAACCAGACCGGTCAGGAATCGGGTCGAGTCACTATATCAGTTTTGACTTGGACCCAGCATTGTTAAAACAAATCAGTTCCAGTTTTTGACACCCTGATAAACGCATAGTAAATCAATCAGTTATATTGGATGCAAAAGTATTTGCATGTAATTTCAAAGGTTAACAGACAATTAATGATATGATAATCAGTATGACAGGCTATGGCAGGGGTACCGCTAATTCCGACGGTGACCGTATTACGGCCGAAGTTAAGGTATTGAATTCACGTTACCTGGATTTGAAACTACGGGGACTGGAGATTGATCCGGAACTGGAATTAAAACTCAGTGATCGAATCCGCAATAACCTGATCCGTGGCAGCGTTGTTGTTACTTTTTCATTTGAAAGTGATAGGGGTAGAGCAGGTCAGCTGCAATTTAATCGCGAGCGCTTTGAATCTATCGAGAAAATCCTGGTTTCAATCCAACGTGAATATGGCCGTCAAATTGACATGTCTGATATACTGACTGGTTCCGATTTGTTCACAGAAGGAGATGTTTCGCACCTCAATCATCGCATTTTTAATAAAGCCGTCGATAAAGCTCTGGCACAAGTTGAAAATATGCGGAAGCGGGAAGGGAAAATCCTACAGGAAGATATCGCTAATCGTCTGACAGCAGTAAAAAATATGATGGTCGATATTGAGCAATTTAGCGAAACAAGCGTTGACGATCGTAAGACCCGGTTGGAAAATCGCCTGAAAGACATCATTGGTAATGTAAAACTGGATGAAAACCGAATTTATCAGGAAATAGCAATTTTGGCTGATAAATTTGATATCTCCGAGGAGATAACCAGGTTTCGCAGTCATATTGATCAATGCAATACCATGTTTGAAATCGATGAACCGGTTGGTAAAAGACTGAATTTTTTACTACAGGAAATTGGGCGTGAAATAAATACAATCGGCTCTAAATCCAACCAGGTAGGTATCACTAAAATCGTCGTGGATATTAAAGACCAGCTTGAGAAAATTCGCGAGCAGGTTCAAAATATATTATGAAAAATTTCATAGTCGTTTCCGCTCCTTCGGGAGCCGGAAAAACTACTATTTGCCGTGAATTACAAAGGCAGCGGCCAGCTGTTCTATTTTCCTTGTCCTGCACAACACGGCCACGACGAAGTATCGAAACCGAAGGATTTGATTATTGTTTTATCTCCGATGAACAATTCAGATCGATGGTTGAAAACAATGAATTTGCCGAGTTTGAGGAAGTCCATGGCTATTATTATGGAACTCCCAAAAAGATTTTGAAGGATGTAATGAAAGCCGGTCAACAAATGCTGTTTGAGGTTGATGTCAAAGGTGCCATGGCCATCAAGTTGTTATTCCCGGCTGAAACAATTGCTGTTTTCATTCTGCCACCGGACACAGAATTGCTCCGTGAGCGATTGAGAAAAAGAGGAACTGATAGCGATCAGAGAATTGAAAAACGCTTAGAACGTTTGCCGGTGGAAATCAAATATAAGGATCAGTTCGATCATAGTATTATTAATGATGATATTGATCGCGCTACTAAAGAATTAATCAAGATTATTTCATAAAGAAGGAGTTGTTATGGCAGTAAAGCCAATTTCAATTAGACAAATGGAAAAACAAACCGCCGATGTGTACGAAGCGGTTGTAATCATGACCCAGCGGGCCAAGCAGATTGCCCAGAATCGTGTTACTCAAAAAATGATCAATGAAATGGAAGACTACGACAGCGATACGATTGATCTCATGGCTGAAGAAGTAGACCAGGCCTACGAAGAGCAGGAAAAATCTACAACGGTCGCAATCGACGAGTTTATGGAAGGTGATCTTTCCTGGCGTGACATTTCCGAGGATGCACCAATCGAATTCTAACAATGACTGTGGATTCCCGGGATCAAATCAAGCGCTATTTTGAGCAAAGCCAGCAATTGTTTGGCAATGAGATTTACCGTACCAATGAACCTGCTGCCGAGGTGTATCAATCTACCGTAGATTCATTGGACGAATTTCGATCTCAGATAAATATCTGTAAGCGTTGCTCACTGGCGGCAACCAGGACGAATTTTGTCTTTGGTGCAGGTGATCCGAATGCGGATTTGGTTTGTGTTGGCGAAGCTCCCGGTGCTGATGAAGATGCTCAGGGTGTGCCATTTGTGGGCCGGGCCGGTAAATTGTTAGATAAAATTCTGGCAGCTATTGATATCAGCCGCGAGCACAATGTTTTTATCTGTAATGTGCTCAAATGCCGCCCACCCCAAAACCGCGATCCTTTGGCCGAAGAAGTCCAACAATGTGAACCGCATCTGATTCGTCAACTTGAACTAATCAAGCCTAAATTGATTGTTGCACTGGGACGAGTTGCCGCTAAAACTCTGCTTAAAATTGAAGGTAATGTCGCCCTGAAAGATTTGCGCAATAAAATTCACGATTATCACGGTACACCGTTGATAGCAACATATCATCCGGCAGCCCTGTTGCGCAGCAGTCGCTTTAAACAGCCCACCTGGGAAGATTTTAAATGGATAAAAAAAATTCTAAATAGTGAAGCATAGGAATGGCTAAAACACCAGAGCAGGATATTCATCTTAATGTTCAACCTCATTCCGATGAGGCAGAGCAAGCTGTCTTGGGTTCCATGCTTACCAGTAAGGAAGCAGTTAGCAAAGTACTCCAGTGGTTGGATGAGCAGCATTTTTACAAAGAAAACCATGCCCGGATATTTCGTGGCATGGTTGAATTATTTAGCGAAGGCGAACCAATTGATACGGTTTCACTGGTAGATCGTCTCAAAAAACAAAAACAATTAAAAAATGTTGGCGGAGCCTATTATATAACCGGACTGGTGGAGAGTGTGCCAACAGTCGCCAATGTGGAACGTTATTCAAAGATCGTTCTGGAGAAGGCACTTCTACGTCGTCTGATATTAGTTTCTCACGATCTGGCCAAAGATGCCTATGATGACAGTCGCGATGTCGATGAGATTCTGGATCAAGCCGAACAAGCCATTTTCAATATTTCACAGAAGCGTCTTAAAGGTGGTTTCCAGCAGATCGAACCGATTTTACAAGAGACATTTGAACGTCTTGATAAAATCCATGCCAGTCCGGGGTCGGTTACCGGTGTTCCTACTGGTTTGATTGATCTGGACGAAATAACGTCGGGTTTTCAGCCTGGTGAATTGATAATCGTGGCCGGACGCCCGGGAATGGGAAAGACATCACTGGCACTTACAATGGCTCGCAATGCCGCTGTCGAACACAATACTGCGGTTGGAATCTTTAGTCTGGAAATGGCCAATCATCAACTGGCATTACGCCTGCTGACTGCCGAAGCCAAAGTTGATAGCCATCTTGTACGAACCGGAAAATTACCGAAATCCCAGTGGCAGAATCTCAGTGTGGCTGTCGGAAATCTAGCTGAAGCTCCCATTATGCTTGATGATACTCCTGGAATTGGAATATTGGAACTGCGTGCTAAAGCCCGTCGGTTATTAGCAGAGAAAAAAGTCGGTCTGATTATGGTTGACTATCTCCAGTTGATGTCTGGTCCCAAAGGCGTTGAAAGTCGTCAGCAGGAAATTTCCGTGATATCGCGCTCCATGAAAGCCCTGGCGAAAGAATTGGAGGTACCGGTCATTGCATTATCACAGCTATCCCGGGCGGTGGAAAATAGAACCGACCACCGACCCCAGCTCGCAGATTTACGCGAAAGTGGCGCCATCGAACAGGATGCTGATATTGTAATATTTTTATATCGACCATTTTTATATACTGATGATGAGGAAGACCGTGGAAAAGCACAGATTATAGTTGCCAAACAGCGCAATGGCCCAACCGGAACTGTGAATGTTACCTTTATCGATCGTTATGCCAAATTTGAAAATCTTTCGGCATATGCTGATATGGATACTGAAGTGCCATTCTAATGGAAAACCCGCTAGCCCGTTTCGCACCCCAGCTAGTTGGGGAATACCCGCGACCGTTTATCAAACTATTCAAGCAACTTAATATTTCTGAATCAGAAGATAGTAAAGCCATTCAACAGGCATTGTGGAAAGCCTATGATTTCGGCAGTCATTACCATGAAAACCAGAAACGGAAATCCGGCCGACCCTATTTTGATCATTGCCTGGCGGTAGCAAATATTCTGGCATCGTGGAACATGGATCACATTACCGTGATGGGTGGTTTATTGCACGATACCGTCGAGGATACACCAGCCACTTTGGAGGAACTTGAGGAAAAATTCGGATCCGATATAACTTGGCTGGTAGATGGGGTAACCAAGCTTGGGGATATAAAATTCAGCAGTCAGAAAGCCAAACAAACTAGCAATATTATGAAAATGTTGCTGTCGGTTGCTCGGGATCTGCGGGTCATTATTATTAAATTTGCCGACCGCTTGCATAACATGCAGACTATCGGGTACTTGTCCCCGGTAAAACAACGCCGGATCGCCATCGAAACCCGTGATGTGTATGCTCCTTTGGCTCATCGCTTGGGTATGGCAGCGGTAAAATGGCAACTGGATGATCTGGTCTTCAGAACCTTGAATTCGAAAATGTTCAAGGAAATTGATCAACAGTTGAAAAATACCTATAAAGAACGGACACGCTATATTCGTGAATTCCATCGGCCTATTAAAGAAGAATTTGCCAAGCACAATATAGCAGCTAAAATTTATGGCCGTCCCAAATCGCATGCCTCGATCTATAAAAAGATGATAAATCGTGGCAAAGAATTTGAAGAAATATTTGACATCATTGCCATCAGGATCGTTGTAGATACAACGGATCAATGTTATCTCGCCATGGGCATCGTACACCAGTTGTTCACACCAATTCCTGAGCGATTTAAAGATTTTGTTGCCAGCCCTAAGATGAATGCCTATCAATCCATTCATACTACGGTTGTAGGACCCCGAGGTCGTAAAGTAGAAATACAAATTCGCACCCATTCAATGGAACAGACAGCGGAAATTGGTGTTGCTGCCCATTGGCGCTATAAAGAAGGTGGCAGCTATCAGGCGGAAATTGATTCACATATGAAATGGCTGCGCGAATTGGTAGATATTTTACAGAGTGAGTCATCCGATCCCAGCGAATTTATGAACCTTCTAAAGATCGACTTATTCAACGACGTGATTTTTGTGTTGACACCCGATGGTGATTTGATTCAATTACCAGCCCAAGCCACACCAGTTGATTTTGCATTTCAGGTCCACACCGAAGTAGGGCTGCATTGCATGGGGGCAAAGATTAATAAAAAGATTGCTCCTCTAAATACGATATTGAATAATGGTGATACTGTTGAAATCATAACCAGTCAAAAACAGACTCCTCACTATGGCTGGTTGCGCTTTGCAAAGTCGTCAAAAGCGCGGAATAGTATCACAAAATATTTACGTAAAATTCGGTTTACCGAATCGGTTAAACTCGGTCATGAAATTCTCGAGAAAACTTTGCGGCGTTTAAAGCAGATTGAATTGAGCAAGAAGATTCAGGACGCTCACGATAAGCTGGGTTATAAAACCCGGGATGATCTGATTGCCGCCATTGGCGATGGTACATTAATGATCAGGGATATTCTTAAAAAACTATTTCCCAGCGAAGAATCTAAAACTCTCGCAGATGCAGATAAAATTGTTGATGGCGATAGTTTTCTGCGATTAGCCCGCGGCTCTGCCCGGGGTGTTAAATTACAGGGTATTTCGGATCTGCTCGTAACTTTCGGAAAATGTTGTAATCCCATACCGGGAGATGACCTGATGGGATTTGTTACCCGCGGTCGGGGAATTACTCTACACCGCGCGGACTGTGCCAGTCTGCCACTCCTTGACGAAGATTCAGATCGAATAATTCCCGTCGATTGGGATGTTGGTAAAAATGAGACTTTCAGCGTTCGAATAAAGGTTGTCAGTCAGGATCGTTTCGGAATTTTAAAGGAAATATCCGAAGCCATAGCCGACGATGACATAAATATTTCCAGCGTTGATCTAAGAACCAAGGATAATATTGTTACAGCCTATTTTGTTGTTCAGGTCAGTGATAAAAAACAACTTGAACGCATTAAGAAGCGAATAATTAAAATTCCAGGAATTGATTACATAGAAAGGACGGTAAGAGATTGAAAGCAATAACTTACACAAAAAAAGAGATTGCCAAACGGGTCGCCGAACGTATGGGTGAAACTGTTGATGGAACCTCGAAATTTGTCGATGAGACATTCAAGGTCATGAAGGATATGCTATGCGAGGATAAGCTACGGCTGCGCATAGAAATCCGTAATTTCGGTGTTTTCGAAGTTAAACCTACCAAAGCAAAGCCCAGGGCTCGTAATCCCCGTACTAACGAGGAAGTATATGTACCTGCCCATAAAAAGACCCATTTTAAACCCGGCAAGATCGTCAAAACCCATCTCAGCAAACCACTTACATAACGCTGAGGAGCGATTCGATTATGGGTCGCATTTTAGGTATTGACCACGGCGACAGTCGAATAGGATTGTCGCTGTCGGATCCTCTGCACATGATCGCTTCACCTTTCCGAACAATTTCAGCTCGGACTGGTGGAGCGGTTATGCATTTGTTGCAAGAAATTATTGCGGAAAATGATGTAGAGAAAATTGTAGTGGGATATCCGCGAGGGATGAAAAATCAAATCACCGCTCGCACCCGGGTAGTTGAGCAATTTGCAGTGGAATTGAAGACCTTGGGAATACCGGTCATTTTAGAAGATGAACGATTGAGTACGGTAAGTGCGATCAAAGCCCTGATCCAGCAAAATGTGAAAACCGGACATAAAAAAGGACTGGTTGACCAGACTGCCGCGGCAATCATCCTGCAGCAATTTCTTGATCGGCCCATTAAGCCAGATGCTGAATAGACTACCGCACTGGCAGTTGGCAATTATTTCCGGTCTTTTAATCGGAGCTGCTTACCCCATGCTGCCATTCGGGTTTCTGGCTTGGTTTGGGTTTGTCCCGTTCATTCATATTACTCTTAATGCAACTCCCGGTAATTCATTTCGATTAGGATACCTGGCGGGATCGGTAGCTAATCTTGTGGCAGTTTACTGGATTGGCTTTAATTCGGGTGCCGTATTCATAACCGCTTTAGCCTCAATGATCGGGGCGATTTTATATCTTGGTATTTTCTGGGGATTATTTGCTCTGGTTATTAGCTGGTTAAATGTAAAAACCGGACGTGGGTTAGTGCTATGGCCCTTATTGTGGGTATTAATGGAATACGTACGCAGCTTCGGCGCCATGGGATTCCCTTGGATTAATCTGGCAACTACACAGGCGGGCTATTTGCCTCTGATTCAACTGGCCGAAATCACTGGATCCTATGGTATTGCATTTTGGATTATATCAATCAATGTGCTTATTTATCGTGCGCTAACATCGCAAACAAAAACAAAATTGGCCTTAATTTATGGCGCAGTTATCTTCTTGC
This sequence comes from uncultured bacterium, assembly GCA_964539785.1. Lineage (GTDB taxonomy): Bacteria > Fidelibacterota > Marinisomatia > Marinisomatales > TCS56 > JABMPO01. Next base: position 22,968 of record CAZIJQ010000011.1, read on the forward strand.
TGGTATTTATTACTGGTCTATTACGAATTGATTATCTTAAAGATATAGATCACTCGCAGTCAATCGACATAGCTATTGTCCAGCCAAATCTGAATCCCAATGATAAATGGAAGAGTGAAAAGCGTGAGAATGTTTTTAACTTGATGGATTCCACTCTGGTCGAGGCATTAGCTCTCAAACCGCAGCTTGTGATCTGGCCTGAATCGGCTGTTCCAGCTTATTTAAGAACAAATAAATATCGCAGCCGCCGTATCGAAAAGCGAGTATTTGATGCTGGTATTCCTTTGTTAACCGGCGCAGTGGATCGCTTGAAACAAGACAATGGTGAATGGTCAGTATATAACGGCTCGATATTGTACAAACCGGATAGCACTCAGACCATTTATCATAAAATGCATTTGGTACCATTCGCTGAGTACATACCACTATCAGGGGAATTCCCGGTTTTGAAAAAATTAAATTTCGGACAGGGAAACTTTGCTCATGGTGAAATGTTTACCATTTTTGAAGTGGACTCAGTCAGATTTTCAAACATTATATGTTATGAGTCCAGTATCCCACAATTGGTTCGAAAATTTGTCGGCGCTGGAGCACGCATGATAACAATTGAAACTAATGATGCCTGGGTCGGACAAACTTCCGGACCCTATCAGCATTATGCACTGGCAGTGCTACGTGCAGTCGAAAACCGGGTTCCGGTTGTGCGTTGTGCGAATACCGGCATATCTGGTTACATTGATATTACCGGGAAGACGACTAATAAAATTCCTCTTAATGAATTGGGAATCGTCAAACAAGTTGTTAATATCCCGTCTCGGGTAAGTTTATATGCACGATTTGGTGATATATTTGTATTTGTAAATTTTTTGATAATGATTATTATTTCAGGTGTAGGATGGAAAAGAAAATACTAGTTCTATTTTTATGCGGTCTGTTAATACTTAGTGGTCTTAGTGCTCAAATGGCGCCAGACCAGCAAAAACCAATTTTCTCACCGGTGATCAAGTCACTGATATTACCAGGGATGGGTGAGTTCAGCTTGGGGCAGGAAAAACGTGGTCGATTCTTTTTAATCAGTGAAATCGCCTTGTTGACCAGCGTTACTTTGGCAGTTGTCCGCGCTCGGAACGAATATTCGTCAATGCGGTCTTTTGCTGCTGAGCATGCTGTTGTCGATGGTTCTGACGAGTCTGATCAGTTTTGGGTCAATGTCAGCAATTACTCATCCAGTGATGCTTTTAATAATGAACACCTGCGCTGGCGCGAGTTTGACTCCCTTTACCCAAATGAGAATGATCAACTCTGGAATTGGGATTCTGAAAATTCACGAATTGAATTCCGCAATTTGCGGGTAAATCATGATCGACTGAAAAAGACCGCCAGTTTTATTACCGGTGCAATCGTAATGAATCATTTGATTTCAGCAATCGATGCATTGTACTTATCGCGAATATCTAAGCTGGGAAATATATCCTATAATCCGGGAATTGATTTCGTTTCCGGCACCTATCAACATTCGGTAACAATCAGGTTCTGATTCTTGTCTGGATGGGGACAAACTGCATAGTAAAATTCTGGTTTTTTCTATCATTCGCAATTTCTGTTTTATTGGCTGATGATTCAACTACTCTAATTGTTTATACACTGGTTCTGGCTACTTTATTAGCTTTTAGTTTCAGGCATGTTAAGCCAGTTATTATTCGATTGAAACCATTCATCTTTTTTTTACCGATCATGATTGTGCTGTATGTGGTTTTTTCAATTATTTTGACGGCAATGGATTTCTATCAGATTATGGCGGAGGGCTGTTTCGCCTTGTCAAAATTATTAGTAATGGTCGCTGTCATGAGCCTATATTTTGAAATCTCGAGATCAGATGATATTCTGATTGCTGTTCGCAGCTTATGGAGCAAGACTAAATTGCCTTGGCGTTGGGCCGAGGATAGTCTAATATTTTTAGAGCTGACTTTGAGGTTTTTTCCGACATTTCAACGGGACTGGGAGCATCTAAGATGTGCGCGCACAGCATTGGGATTAAATCGGTCAGCGGGTCGCGTTGCTCAAATCAAACAGATTGCCAATGATTTTCCCGCTTTGATATTTCTCAGCCTGCGAAGAGCCGATGAAACCGCTTTAAGCATTTACCTGCGAGGCTATGGGAAAAAAATACCGCGCGGTATTGTTAATCCGATTCCGTTTACAGCTATTGACGGAATAGCATTCGTTGGTGTTGCACTGATTTTCTATTGGGTCAATTTCAATGCAACGCTATAAGCTGCTGCTTCAATACGATGGATCCAATTTTCGTGGCTGGCAGTCCCAGAAAAATGACCGAACTATCCAAGGTGAACTGGAAAGGGCGCTATCGGTATTAAATCATGGCAAACGCGTGACTGTAGTTGGTGCTGGTCGCACCGATTCCGGTGTTCATGCGACCGGGCAGATCGCCCATTTTGACTTGAACACCAGATTATCAGAATCAGATTTACTAAAAGCTATCAACGGTAACCTGCCCGAGGATATCAGAGTAGATGATTGTTCTGCTACTGCAATGGATTTTCATGCCCGTTTTTCGGCTATTAAAAGAATTTACCAGTATAATTGCCGTACTGATGAATATCTACTCGATCGACATTATTCCTGGCTGGTTGGGAAGGTAGATATTGACCGCATGTCCAAAGCTGCCGGAATGATCATTGGAGACCACGATTTCACATCATTTTGCAAAATCAATCCGGAACTCGAGCATAACAATTGTTTGATTTACCATTCTTCATGGAATCTGAAAGGGCCGATAGTAAATTATAAGGTTATCGCAAACCGATTTTTACATCATATGGTACGATATCTGGTGGGAACCATGGTTGCAATCGGTCGCCATCAAACCGGTTTGAAGCAATTTGAAGAAATGATTTTGAATCCCGGCAAAGAACATAAGATTTATCGAGCACCTGCCAATGGATTAATCTTGAAAGAGGTTTTCTATTGAAGATTGATAAAGTCAATTTATTATTGATTTACTTGTGCCTGAGTGCTTCACTCTGGAGTCAGGATATTATATATGAATCGCGCAGTACCGCTATCACACGGGCAATTGAAGAGGTTAGTCCGGCGGTTGCCAGTATCAGCGTTGTCCAAATTAAGGAATATTCTCGTTCTCCATTCATGCAGGATCCAATCTGGCAATATTTTTTCCCATATGATACCTATCGACAAAAAAGTAAAAGTTCAGGCTCCGGAGTAGTTATCAGTCCCGACGGTTATGTGTTGACAAACCACCATGTTGTTTCAAATGCCGCCATGATAAAGGTAACCCTCCCCGGGGGCAAACAATACGATGCTGAGATTATCGGTGACGATCCGGTTTCCGATCTGGCTTTACTAAAACTGGATGGACGAAATTTCCCCTATACTCCCCTTGCGGATTCCGATCACCTTCTGATTGGGGAATGGGTCATCGCTCTGGGAAATCCATTTGGCTTATTCGATGTCAGCAAACAGCCATCGGCAACAGTTGGTATAATCAGCGCTTTGCACATGGATTTCGGACAACAGGAATCAGGCCAGGTTTACCAGGACATGATTCAAACCGATGCCGCAATTAATGTTGGTAATAGCGGGGGACCGCTGGTTAACAGTGTAGGTGAAGTCATAGGTATTAATACTTTCATTTATACAGGTAATAATATGTCTCAGGGATCGGTAGGAATTGGTTTTGCAATACCGATTAACCGGGCTCGACGAATTGCTGAAGAACTTAAACAGTCTGGCCGAATTGATCGAAGTTTCGCTACGGGCCTGGAAATTCAAACTCTTGATAAACGAGTAGCAAATTTACTGGATTTACCATTTACCAAAGGAGTCCTGATTTCTAAAATCGATGACGGAAGTGCGGCCGATGATGCTGGTTTGAAACCCGGCGATGTTATCCTAACTCTGAATGGATATAAAGTCACTAAAAATGCTGACGTCTTTCAGATTTTCAGTGATAATGAATTAAGAGCTGGTGATAATATTAAAATGACTGTTTTCTCTAATGGTGAAAATAAAGAAATTACATTCAAATTGAGAAAATCCTGATATGAGATTAGCCAAAGAAGGCAGTTCTATCGTCATTGGTACCTTCCTGGTATTCGTTATTGCAAGTATGCTGTTTTTAGTCTATTCGATAGTCTGGGGTTATCTCGCTGGCGCTTGTTTTCTATTCTTAATCTTTTCACTGTATTTCTTCCGTGACCCGCAACGTAACTTACCCACCGGGGACCGAATCATTATTGCTCCAGCCGACGGAAAAATCGTTAGGATTATGAAAATCGACGATTCTGAAATTGGAAAAGGATCAACCTTGGTTTCAATTTTCCTGAATGTCTTTAATGTTCACGTAAATCGGATGCCGATTTCAGGTAAATTTGAAACTGTTGTTTACCATCCTGGGAAGTTTCTGGCAGCTTTTAATCATAAAGCCTCTGATGAAAACGAACGCACGGATATAATAATTAAATCAGATTTAATTACCCTGAGAATTAAACAAATTGCAGGGATCATTGCTCGCCGAATCCTCTGCTATGCCGAAGCGGACCGAGCAATGATAATTGGTGATCGGTTGGGTTTTATACGATTTGGTTCCCGTACCGACCTGATATTACCACCGTCAATTAAATTAAAAGTTAAGCTCAATCAGAAAGTTACCGGCAATGAAACCATTATTGGAGAAATCGAATGAAAACCAAACGCCATGAACGTGGCAGAATAAGTGTGGGAGTCATACCAAATATTTTTACTCTGATAAATTTGTTCCTCGGATTTGCCGCATTGATAATGCTAATGAAAGGCGATCCGATTAAGGCTAGTTGGATTATTCTATTTGCCATGGGTTTTGACGCAATTGACGGAAAGACCGCCCGGAAGTTGGGTGTCGACAGTAAGTTCGGCGTTGAGTTTGATTCTTTGGCTGATACGGTTTCGTTTTGTCTTGTGCCATCATTATTTCTCTACACCCTTTATGTTCAGGGATTACCAGTAATTATTGGAATGCTTATTAGCTTTACTCCACTGATGTTTGGTACTATTCGTTTAGCTCGTTTTAATGTAATGCAGGAAGAACCAAAATCATATTATGAAGGCATAACAACACCCCTGAATACCGTGATGATAGTCAGCTTTGTTTTATTTAATTATCAGATTAATGGTACTTATGGCGATCCAAGAATTGCCATATCAATGGCTGTTGCATTGGGTTTTTTAATGATCAGCAGAGTGAGGATAGCGAAATTCCCTAACTTTACATTTAAAGGCGGGCGTTCCAACACATTACGCTTAGCCGGGATATTTATTATTGTTGCTTCTATTATTATCTGGCAAGGACTGGTAATATTTCCACTATTTACTATATTTCTGTCATGGAGTGTATTAAACTGGATATTGAATCACAATCGCTTCGATGAAAAAATAAATTTAAGCAGTATTAATAAAACGGAATAATCATTGGCATAATCTATGAATAAACGTTCGATTGCAATTATTTCCCTGGTTCTAATAATCGGTGCCATGATTGGCTCGCTGCTGGGTCAGTTACTGGGCCTGATACTTCCCGAAGGCGTGGTGAAAGGTTTCTTTCTAACCGGAGTAACTTTTGATCTGGCAGGGATGGTTGGGAATGAAACAGGGGTTATAACCCTGAATTTGATTATACTGAAACTAAGTTTTGGCCTGAGCTTGTTTTTTAATTTTTGCAGTTTGATCGGTCTGGTTACTGCTTATTATTTTTTGCGCTACTTGCGATAATCTGGGATTTACTGATCTAAATCGATCACCAATATTTTCAGTTTGTTGATTAACAATTGCGATCATTTCAGCAGGAGTATCGATTATATACCCGGCTCCAGCACTACGTAATTCCGATACCGATCTAAATCCCCAACTTACACCAACAGCAATCATACCGGCAGCTTGGGCAGTCAGAATATCGATATTAGAATCCCCCACAAAAAAAATTTTGTTACAGGCTATTCCCAGTTGATTGGCAAGTTTTACAGCCTTGTCGGGGGCAGGTTTGCGAGGGTAATTGGGACTTGCGCCGGCAATCTCTTCAAAATGCCAATTGGATAAATAATGTTCGGCAAATTGGATTGTAAAATTATGAGGTTTATTCGATAGAATAGCCAGCGGGATATCCAGGCCATTGAATTGGGATAGCATTTCCCCGATCCCTGGGTACAGTTTACCGTGCTGACGCCAGGTTCGGGAATATTCCGCGCTCAATTTTGTTAATACCACATCAAGATAATCCTCATGACGAAAATCGGCTGGTATAGCCCGGGAAAGCAACTGGTCAATCCCGTAACCTACGAATTGTTGATAATTCTGGATCGGGTGAACCGGATGTCCTTCCAGCTTCAGGATGTTATTTGTTGCCTGGGCAATCCCGCTCAGGGAGTCCACCAGCGTTCCATCCATATCGAAAATTATTGCATTTTCAGGCATATTTTATTGCGTATCAATCTATTTTAAGGATCAAATATCAGTATTAACCGTTATCATCTCATAATATTGTGTTGATGTTGTAAATTTTCAGGGCAAATCTACATATTTAGTGGTAATTTGTCGAATAATGACTAAAAATATTCGGAGATCTTATTAATGGCAAATCATGAAATTCTTCTAGCCGGGATGCCTGGTGGATGGGAATTAATTGTAATTTTTCTGGTGATATTATTATTATTTGGCGCTAAGCGCCTGCCGGAACTGGCTCGGGGATTGGGACAAAGTATCCGAGAGTTCAAGGGTGCTGTTGATGGTGTTCAAAAAGAGATTCAAGATGCAACCGATGAGGAACCAGCACCGCCCAAAAAAGAGGAAGAGAAAAAGTAATATCCGATTAATTCAGCGGTCTGCTTAAATATCAAATTAAAGCGGTCACAGATTCTACTTTTCTCCTTAATTAAACCAACTCTCTATACAGAAAATCCGGGAATGTGATTCGAAACTATTATTTATTTTAATAGTATATGGTTTTAAATAAAATGATTGTCCGATTATTATTTTGTATTTAATTCTGATGGAAAAATAATTAAGTAACAAGCCAGCCTATTGTCGATAAAATGATAAAATTTGCCCATCCGTTAGTATTAATCCTGTTATTATTATTGCCCGGCTTGGTTTGGTGGTTTCAGCGTTATGGTAAGAATAACGAAGGTAGCTTGCGGATACCCTCAGCTCATTTATTTGAAAAACAATTCCGGCGCCGCGGTAGGATTAAAGCACAAATCTTACGATGGTTACAATTAGCGGTTATCTTATTGCTGATTATCGGGCTGGCTCGCCCCAGGATAGTAGATTCCCTGAGCGAAACCAAAGTTGAAGTAATCGATATCGTGCTGGTAATTGATATTAGTAGTAGTATGCTTGCCCAGGATTTCCAACCCAATCGTCTGGAAGCTGTAAAAGCCACCGCCAATGATTTTATTGTCAATCGCGGGGCGGATAGAATTGGAATATTAGTATTCGCCAAGGAAACATTTGTGCAATGCCCACTAACGGTTGATAAAGATGTTTTAAAATCCCTGCTGACGGAAATTGTGGTTGCGGAAAAGGCCTACGATGGGACGGCTATCGGGATGGCAATTGCCAATGGTGCTAATAGACTTCGAAATAGTGCGGCCAAAACTAAGATAATGATATTACTGTCAGACGGCAGCAACAATGCCGGGGAACTTGATCCGGTAACTGCAGCAGATATGGCTAACCAGTTTGGTATTAAAATCTATACTGTTGGAGCAGGGCGAAAAGGAACCGCACCCTATCCAGTGAATGATCCCTTATTTGGACAACGAGTTATGCAGGTTGAAGTGGATATGGATGAGCCAACATTGAAAGCGATTGCCGCGGCAACTGGCGGGCAATACTTCCGGGCTGAAAATGAAGCGGCATTAGCTGAGATTTACCAGCAGATTGATCAATTGGAGCGAACGGAAATCCAGATTAAAGAATATACCGAATATCATGAGCTGTTTGGCTGGTTGCTGCTGCCGGCATTTATCCTTGGATTGGGATATGAAGCACTCGATCGTGCTATTTTCAGGACTCGAACATGATTGATTTTCGCTATCCGGCAATGCTCTACTTTTATTTACCAGTAGGTATTCTGTGGATAATTTGGTTTTTAAGAAATCGAAAATCAAATAAACTGTTTACAGACAGCAATCAAGCACTGGAATACAATTTATTCGGTCGCCTCAATCGTGACCGGTTAGTATGGAAAAAACGTTTACAACTATTTGGACTGATTTTTTTATTGTTTGCGGCAGCGGGACCCCAGATTGGGACTAGATTAAAACCGATTGAGCGCAAAGGGGTTGATTTGGTATTTGCCATTGATGTATCGGTAAGCATGGATGCTGAAGACGTTAAACCAAGCAGAATCGAAAAAGCAAAATTTGAAATTTCGCAGATGATCAAGCATTTATCCGGTGATCGCGTTGGCTTGATTGTATTCGCTGGTTCCAGCAATCTGTATCTACCTTTAACCAGTGATTATGAAGCTGCGCTCCTGTTCCTGGATGCTATTGACACACGCATGATTCCAACTCAGGGGACCGACTTAAGTACTGCATTGCGCACAGCACTGAGTGCATTTCCAGAGGAGAGCGAAAAATATAAAGTACTAACGTTAGTCTCTGATGGGGAAGATCATGAAGGTGAAGCCATCAAGGTTGCAGCGGATGCAGCCCAGGTTGGTATTGTGATTAATACCGTTGGTGTGGGAACGGGTGGGGGATCACTGATCCCGATTAAATCAAAAGACGGGCAGACTGATGATTATAAGCGTGACCGACAGGGAAGACTGATTACATCTGTTTTGAATGAAAGAATATTGCAGGAGATCGCCCATGCTGGCAGCGGAATACATGTCAAGTTCGATAATCGGTTTGCAAATTATCGCGAATTACTGGCAGATATCAACAGTATGGAAAAACGTACCATAAAAACCCATGAATATTCGCAATTTGAGGATCGTTACCAGCTATTCACAGTTTTTGCACTGCTATTTTTTTTCACCGCATTTATAATGCCTACGAGACGCAAACAAGAAGAAACCTGGCGAGGAAGAATTGTATAAAATAATTACCAGTATTATAGTTTTAAGCATCACGGTTAACTGGCTTTTTGCTATTGATAAGGGAAACCGCTATTACTGGCAGGAGGATTTCGAAAACGCTCGTGCTTACTACGAAGCGGTTCTGGAAAAATCACCGGACAACCCGGAAGCCCAATTCGGATTAGGAGCTACGGCCTATAAACAACAGGATCTGGAGGCTGCCCGGAAAGCGTTTGAACAGGCCTTGGGCAGCGACGAAGCAAAATTGAAATCTAAAGCCTATTATAATATGGGTAATACTCTTTATCAGGAACAGAGGCAGGAAGAAAGTCTGGCCTTTTTCAAAAAAGCGATCGAATTGGATCCGGATGATGTTGATGCCAAGTACAATTATGAGATGTTGCGTCAGCAATTAGAGCAGCAACAGCAGCAAAATAATCAACAGGATAAAGATCAGCAGAAATCTGACCAGGAACAGGATGATCAGCAATCTCAGGGTGATCAACAGGAGGATCAGGAATCGCAGCAAAAAGACCAGTCAGAAGAGCAGCAAGCGGAAGAAAATCAGCAAAAACAGCAGTCAGACTCAGAAGAAAAAGAATCGGAGCAAGCTGAAGCCCAGCAATCGGAAATGAAGGAGGATGAGGAATCAGTAGACAAGCAAAGCGCCCGTGCGATGCTGGATGCATTAAAAGATGATGATCAAATTTATATGAAAAAACAAATGGCACGAGCAAAATCGAAAAAATTGGAAAAAGATTGGTAATCAAAAAATACAATTTTAATGAATTACCATTTGGAATAATGGGATTTATCCAATTATAATATGCTAGACATGCAAAAGAGAAATCACCATAAAATTCATCCGGCTTTATTAATACTAATTTTATGGATCCCAGTGTTAATCCGGGGAGAAATTGTTATTAAGGCAACTGTAGATGCCGATCGATTATTACCAAATGAGACGTTTACCTATCGAATTGAAACATCCGGTAGCGATGAGTTTCCCGCGATCGACATTTCACCAGCGTTAAATAATTTTAATCTTATCAGCGGTCCCGGACAACAGACCAATTTCCAATGGATCAACGGTAAAATGTCGGGCACGCGTACCCTGACTTGGACATTTAACCCTAAAAAAACCGGGAAGTTGGTATTCCCGAGTTTGTCGGCGCAGATTGGTCGTAAAATATTCAAGACTCAGCCAATTAGTATTCAGGTTGCCGATGCCCGTAGCAATACTATTTCAACTGGCAGCGCGGAAGATCTTTACTTGGTCGTAGAACCGGATAAAAAGCAGGCTTATCCGGGTGAACAAATGACAATCACCTATAAATTGTACACAAAAGTTAGCCTGAGAGGGATAGAGTATATCGCGCGACCAAAAACAATTGGTTTCTGGAGGGATGACCTCTATTCCCCGTCTCAACCGCAATTCCGTGATGTTACAATTGATGGAGTGCGCTACAAGGTTGCTACCTTGTATAAAGCAGCGCTATTTCCGACTAAATCCGGACAAATAAAAATAACACCAATGGTAGTGAAATGTCAGGTAGAGGTCAAGAGTAGTAGGCAGTCGCGCCGATCGCTATTTGATGATTTTTTCGCTGATCCGTTTGCAGCACGAACCATTACTAAAGTCATCCAGACCGATACAGTCGTAATCGATATCAAATCCTTTCCAAAACCGCAGCCTCAGAATTTTAGCGGAGCCGTCGGGAACTTCCAACTGGAAGCAAAAATCGATCGACGTAAGGTGAAAACCCATGAAGCTGTTGCATTCAAACTAATTCTAAAGGGGACTGGAAATCTTAACTTGTTTGAGTTTCCTGATCCGGAATTTCCCACCGATCTGGAAGTATTTCCACCTACGTCTGAATATAAAAAAGATCCTTTCAGAGATGATATCTCCGGTACAATCACTCGGGAGTATATTCTTATACCGCGAGCAGTCGGTCAATTTGATTTACCGCAAATTGTATTTCCTTTTTTCAATCCGAAAACTAGAAAATGGCATTCCATTAAGACCAGACCCATAACTATTTCGGTTGAGAGCAATCGTGATGCATTGATTGAAAATACCAATCTGACCAAGGAAGAGGTTACCTTATTAAGCAAGGATATACGATATATCAAAACGGGGATACCCCGCTGGTATTCTACCGGTCGCGGGTCTTTATCTTTCATGATTATTATTTTTTATCTACTTGCAATTGGTTTAGTTCTGACACCGGGCGCAATCAAAAACTTTAACAATTACAACGAATCAACTTTTGGAATCAGACGTTCGGGAAGAGCCCTTAAAATTGCACTTGGAAAGCTTGACCAAATTGATGATAATGTCCACGCACAAATTACCGGTATCGCCTATCACTATTTGCAGGATAAGCTCAATTTAAAATCACCTAACCTCGCTCCTGATACCGTTAATACTATTTTAGCTGAAAGGATATCAGCCAACTTGCTGGATTGTTTACACACCTTACTGGTCAATTGTGATGCTGCACGTTATGCTCCTGGTTCGGTTAAGCACGATGATGATATTTTGACCGAAGCCCGGTCGATTATCATGTCATTGGACAGTGAATTATGAAGCGGATGCTGCTGATTACGATAGTTATTGCCTGTTCTGGGCAATTGGCAGGCCAGCAGATACCGGATAGTCTATGGATCCGGGGTAATCAAGCAGTCGGGAATAAACAATACGATCAGGCTACTGTCGCCTACGAACAGATTTTGCGTCAGGGGTATGAACATGAAACTCTTTATTTCAATTTGGGAAATGTCTATTATCGATCGGGTAAATTGGGATTGGCAATCTGGGCCTATGAAAAAGGTCTGCAATTTGCGCCTAACAATACCGATTTAAAATACAACCGCGATGTTGCTAAAGCCGGTATAAAGGACCGCATTGAAATTCCGGAAGGTTTCCTGCTGCTGGATTTGTATCGTGCTTTAAAAAAGTCATTTACACTGCGAGGTATATTGTTCGCCAGTAGTCTATTATTATTGCTTGCCGCAGGAATTTATAGTACCCAGAAATTACGTTTTGGCATAACGCCGGTTTTATCAATTATCAGAAATAGCCTGTTATTCTTTTCCATATTATTGCATTTGGTATATCTGGACAAGTCACTGGAATTATCTGATAGACAGGAAGGTATAATCACAACAGCAGTAACTGAAGCCCGCTCAACTCCATCAGGTTTGGGGAAAATCCTGTTTCGTGTTCACGAAGGATTGAAAGTAGAGCTAACTCAGACTCAGGATGACTGGGTGGAAATCATTCTTCTCGATGGCAAGAAAGGATGGGTATATTCAGGAGCCATGAGGACATTGTGAAGATTTATTTGACGATTATCACGCTGCTTACCACAGTAATTTTGGGTCAGGATTCGACTCGGAATGAATTTTTTGATCCCAGTATTTTGATCGAACCGGAACCGAACTGGCCAATAATCATCAATCCGGTAGTTCAGGATTCAATAGCCATTAAATCGATCCTGGGATCCGATAATTCCCCATCCCAAAAAACTGGATACAGGATTCAAGTCTTATCGACTGAATTGTCATCAGAAGCAGATAGTCTGCAAAGCAAATTGGCAAGGATAGTAACCGATAGTGTATATATAGCCTATGAGGTTCCTAATTATAAAGTTAGGGTAGGTGATTTTATTAACCGCTATGAAGCGGAAGAACTGCAACAGGAAATTATTAAGCTGGGGTATCGATCCGCTTGGATTATCCGTACCAGGGTGGAAGTAAATCAGGAAAAAAGGACAAAGTATTGATACGATCTGTCTTATTATTTTTATATATGAAAAGCAGTTAACAAGGATCATTTTGTTGGAATCTGATCAAATGTTAGCGCCGATTAGGTCGGAACTAAGGTTGAAGCAATCAACTGATATAGCTAATTTCAAACTTGCAATAAAAAGGTGATTTATGTCAGGACACAGTAAATGGGCTACGATCAAACGCAAGAAGGCTGCTACTGATCAGAAACGCGGTAAAATATTCACAAAATTGATCAAAGAGATAATGGTTGCTGCGCGCACCGGCGGCGGTGATGAAGATGCCAATCCCCGTTTACGTCAGGCTGTTATGGCAGCTCGAGGTGCGAATATGCCTCAGGATAATATCAAGCGTGCCATAAAAAAAGGAACCGGCGAATTACCCGGACAAAATTTTGAAGAAGCTACTTACGAAGGATACGGTCCTGCCGGTGTGGCTATCATAATGGAAGTGCTTACCGACAACAAAAAGAGGACTGTGGCCGAAATTCGACATTTAATGACTAAGTATGGTGGTAATCTTGGCGAAAACGGCAGCGTTGCCTGGATGTTTGATCGTAAAGGGGTAATTTCCCTGAAAAAAGATGCTGGCGATGAAGACAGTCTTTTTGAAGCTGCGTTGGAGGCAGGAGCAGAAGATTTTAATAGTGACGAAGATGAGTTTTATATTATCACTACCGGTCCCACGGATTTAATGAGTGTGCGCGATTCCCTGGAAGAGCAAGACTACACTGTCGAATCATCTGACCTGGAAATGATTCCAAAGAACCTCACAAAAGTTGAAGGTCCGACGGTTGAAAAAATAATGACAATCATGGAACTGCTCGAAGATCACGATGATATAAAAAGCGTTTTCTCCAATTTTGATATCGATGAAGATTTATTAACTCAGGATTGATAGATGCGGGTCATTGGAATTGATCCGGGATTGAGTATCACGGGAATTGGAATACTGGATGAAAATGAGAATAAGATTGGATTGTGTCACTATGGTACAATCAAAGCGCCTGCCCGTGAGCCCCTGGAAGCCCGCCTCGATTATATATTTAATAACGCTATGGAATTGATAAGAAAATATCAACCGGATGAATTGGCAGTGGAAGATTCATTTTACGGCAAGAATGCAAAAACCGCGATTTTGCTTGGTCAGGCCCGGGGTGTACTGATGTTAGCTGGAGCCCAATCTAAAATACCCTGTTTTGAGTATGCCCCAAGAAAAGTCAAACAATCTGTGGTAGGTAACGGCGCCGCTACCAAAGAACAGGTTCAGTACATGGTTAAATCTATTCTGAAAATGCCAACTTTACCAAAGCCGTTGGATGCTTCCGACGCTCTGGCAATCGGTATTTGTCACCTCCATCAAAAACGGTGGTCTTGAAAAATGATTGATTCAATTTTTGGCAAATTAGTAGAAAAGTCACCGACGGTTGCCATTGTTGACGTTGGCGGAATTCGTTTTAAACTAAATATCAGTGTACCAGCCTACGATCGTCTTCCGAAAATCGGTGCTGAGATCGACTTGCTTACCTACCTGCATGTAAAAGAAGATATACTAGCGTTATATGCTTTCACCGAGGAAGATGAACGTAAATTATTCTTGCTGCTGATTGCTATCACTGGGATTGGCCCCCGGTCGGCCATGACAATTTTATCTGGGACAAACCCCAGAGATTTTAAAAATCGAATCATTGCCGGCGATGTCAAATCCCTGACAAATGTACCGGGAATTGGCCCTAAAACCGCCAAACGGATAATAATTGAACTAAAAGAAAAATTTGTGACTTTCGAGGATGATGAAAATCTTGGTTTTCTCACAGATATGCAGTCACCATATTTAAACGATGCTATCCTGGCCCTGATGTCACTGGGATATAAGCGTCATCAATGTCAACGCGCTCTTAAGGAACTGGAAAAAGACGGCCAATTGTCAGGTGGATTGGAAACGGTTCTTAAGAAAGCACTTGCAAAAATGTAGAAGGGGGTTAGAATGAAAATTGCTAATCGAATTGATCGACTTGGTACCGAAACGGCATTTGCCGTATCAGGAAAAGCGGCGGCCTGGGCTGCCAAAGGTAATAAGGTATTCCCGTTTCATCTCGGTGATATGAATTTACCGACACCGGACAATATAGTTGAGTCTGCCAATAGAGCCATTAAAGATGGTAAAACTGGATATTGCCCAGCTGATGGTATTATGCCTTTGCGCGAGGCTTTGGCAAGCGATGTTGGGGAGCGCCGCGGTGTTAATTACGGTCCACAAAATGTAGCCGTTCAACCAGGTGGGAAACCGGTGATCGGAAAATTCATTGCCGCGCTAATGAATGAGGGTGATGAGGTTTTATATCCCAATCCCGGTTATCCGATTTATGAATCCCAGATCGAGTTTTTTAGTGGCGTGGCCGTCCCCTATAGCTATGTGGAAACAACAACCGGTTTTGCAATCGATTTACAAAAGCTGGAAGACTCAATAACCAACAAAACCCGAATTCTGATATACAATAATTATCAGAATCCCATCAGCGCTGCTTCAACACCAGAAGAAATGGCAGCCCTGGCCGAACTGGCTGTCAAACACAATCTGATCGTTCTGGCAGATGATGCCTATTATGAAATCCGTTATGGTGGTGATCCCAAATCCATTGTAGCTCTGCCAGGAATGCGCGAACGGACTGTGGTTTTGTACACATTTTCCAAAAAATATGCCATGACCGGTTGGCGGCTTGGCGCTGCTGTGGGACCAGAAGCTATTATAAAAATTATTGCCAAATTAAATGTTAATGCCGAATCATGCTCGAATCATTTCATTCAATGGGCAATGCTGGAAGGTTTAACTGGTGATCCCAGTGGACCACTGCAGATACTTGATACATTACGTGCCCGACGCGATGCTGCTGTTGCCGGCCTGAATGCTATCGATGGTATTAATATTCCGATGCCTAACAGTACCTTTTATCTGTTTCCCAATGTTACAAAAATCATGGCTCGTAAAGGTTTGACGGATGTAAATGAACTGATGACTGCGGCACTTCAGAAAACCGGTGTCTCATTCTGTACCCGCAATCATTTTGGTCGACCTCTGGCAGATGAAAACGAATATTTTATCCGCCTGGCATATTCAGGGATTGACGTTCCTGATATCAATGCCGGTTTAGCGGTTTTAAAGGAATATTTCGAGGAATAGTTACTAAAATCAGGATGCCTTCATAATAGTGGCATTCCCCTATAAAAATCAAGTAGGTAAATGAAAAAGACAGCCCTATACGACCGACACATGGCTTTAAATGCCAAGCTGGTTTCTTTTGCCGGTTATCAAATGCCGGTTCAATACAGCGGAATCGTGAAAGAACATCACGCGGTGCGCAAAACCGCTGGGGTATTTGACGTCAGCCATATGGGCGAATTTATTGTTAGCGGGCCTGCCGCAGAAGCTTTTCTCAATCTAGTAACAGTCAATGATGTCACGTCGATAAAAACCGGGCAGGCGCAGTATTCAGCAATGTGTTATGAGGACGGTGGCATTGTAGATGATTTGCTGATATATCGCTACGACGATTATTTCATGCTGGTGGTAAATGCTTCAAATCTTGAGAAAGATTACAATTGGTTGAGCGATCAGCTAATCGATGGTGTTACAATTGAAAATAGAAGTGCTGAAATCAGCTTGATTGCCTTACAGGGTCCCCGATCCCGTGATATCCTGAGAGAATTGACTGACATGACAGTCGATGATATTCCGTTTTATCATTTTCTTGAAGGACAAGTTGCCGATAAGGCTGTTACAATTGCCAGAACCGGCTACACCGGTGAGCTTGGTTTTGAGTTATATGCTAATAATGAAGACATTACGATAGTGTGGGATCGCCTGATGGAAGCCGGTGCCCAATATGATTTATTACCCGTTGGACTTGGTGCTCGTGACACGCTGCGTCTGGAAATGAAATTCTGTCTTTATGGAAATGATATCGATAAAACCACTAATCCGATTGAAGCCGGTTTAGGCTGGATCACTAAACTTGGTAAAAGCGACTTTATTGGCAAGTTGGCCATTATTGCTCACAAAGAAAATTTACGGCGTCGGCTGGTTTGCATTGAAATGCAGGAACGGGCGGTTCCTAGGTCCGGCTACAAGTTGTATAGGGGCGAGGAGGAAATCGGAATAATGACCAGCGGCACCCATTCTCCATCTTTGAATACTGGGATTGGTTTAGCTTACCTGAACCGTGGTTTCACCAAATCCGGAACTGAAATTGATGTTGATGTCAGGGGGAAATTGAAGAAAGCAATTGTCGTTAAACCACCATTTTATAAAGACGGTACGGCTCAAAATTGATGATAAACGAAATAGTAGATTATCTGTCGATTCAGTTTTATTATAAGCCAGTGAAATTCTTATTGATTGGATTGAATTCAGTATGAGCTCATACATTTTAGTAACTGGTGGTGCAGGTTTTATTGGCTCCCATTTAATTGATCGCTTATTAAGCAATAATCGAAAGGTTATTTGTGTTGATAACCTAAATGATTTTTACAATCCGGGAATAAAAAGATTAAATCAGGAACAGCATTTTAATTACAAGCGCTTTGAATTTCACCAGGGCGATATTCGTGATGCGGAATTTATTGATAAATTATTTCAGCAATATGAATTTGGAACAGTTGTACATCTCGCTGCAATGGCCGGAGTGCGCCCTTCGATTGAAAAACCCATGGTATACACTGATACCAATGTGACTGGTACTCAAATCCTGTTGGAAACTGCAGTCAAGTATCAAGTAAAGCATTTTCTGTTTGCTTCGTCATCCTCTGTTTACGGGAATAATGAGAAAACTCCTTTCTCCGAGGAAGATCGAGTCGACTTTCCGGTTTCGCCCTATGGTGCAACCAAGAAAATGGGCGAATTACTATGCTATACTTATCATCATTTATATCAACTTCCGGTTTCATGTCTTAGATTTTTCACCGTGTACGGACCCCGTCAACGACCGGAAATGGCAATTCATAAATTTGTACGAATGATACTGAATGAAGAACCAATTCCATTTTTTGGAGATGGTGATACGGCCCGGGATTATACTTTTGTGTCCGATATCGTTAATGGAATCGTCGCGACAATGGATCAAGCTAACGATTTCATTATTTACAATCTGGGTAATTCCGATCCCATCAAGCTGTCGGAACTGGTTGAATCAATTGGCGAAATCTGCGGAAAATTGCCAATCATTGATCAGCAGGAAATGCCTGCCGGCGATGTGTTACAGACCTATGCCAATATTGAGCGTGCCAGAAAGCGCTTAGGCTATGAACCAACAACAGATATTAAAACCGGTTTGAGAGAATTTATCAATTGGTATTTGGAAATAAGTCAAAAGCATAAAAAATTATATGAAATCTAAACGACTTGAAATAACCGGATTATTAATTATTGCCATTTCGCTGTTTATTTTTACCAGCTTGATTGGCTTTAATCCCAATGAAGAACCCTCAATATCCCCAAATGTTGCGATCGGTAATCCCATGGGTATACTGGGCGTTTATATTGCCCATTTCCTGATAAAATTATTCATTGGCTATTTCGCCTATGCAATTCCGTGCTTGGGGTTGGCATGGGGGTGGTGGTTATTCAGTAAATTGCCAGTGAAACCGCTATTGCGCTTCACCGGTCATCTCCTGACTTTAGTGGCTTTATCGGCAATTGCCATCGGGTTAGTGGCAATTTTACGTAATCAATATAATCCCAATTTTATTTATTCCGGGCTCACCTGCGGAGTAATTGCGATTACCCTCCATGATTTTCTTGGCACCGTCGGAACAATGCTAATGCTGGGAGTGGCATATATTATTGTGGCGCGAAATTATTTCAATTGGAATTTTTACACTCCATTCGCAAAACTAGGCGATAAATATGCGTTGTGGCGCGATCAAAAAAAAGCAGTAAAAGCACAGAAAAATGTAGAAGCAGAAAAACGGAAACATACTCAGGCTTTACTTGAAAAAATTGATAAAAACAGAGATCCGGAAGAGCTTAAGCCAGAACTGAAAGAAGAGCCTGAACCTTCGGACGTTGATCCGGAACCGTCCGACTATATATCGCAACTGGAAATATTAATCCCACCTGAGGAAAAAGGTGCTCCGGCCAGTCCATCGGCCGAGTCATTGAGCAAACCGCCATCTCAGACTTCCGAGCCGGTTGCTGACACCGATGAGATTACCGTCGATGAAGAAGTTGTCGAAGAAGAAATCAATATTGATAAGCTAAAGGAACGGAAACGTCCGCGTCGTAAATACCAATTGCCGTCATCGGATATTCTGGCAACTCCGGAAGGTGAAATAGATGGCCAAAGCCGGGAAGAATTATTGGATAGAGCTAATTTTCTGGTGGATTCTCTGAAAACATTTGGTGTTGAGGGTAAAGTCGTTAATGTTTCACCAGGTCCGGTAATTACTCTGTTTGAGGTGGAACCGGCAGAAGGTGTACGCATCAGCAAATTTACCGCTCTGGCCGATGATCTGGCACGGGTAATGGAAGCCAGTCGGGTTAGAATTATCGCTCCAATCCCTGGTAAATCGTCGGTCGGAATCGAAATCCCGAATCGGAATCCGGCAATGGTGTATTTCAAATCTGTTATCAATTCGGAAAAATTTACTTCTGCCGATTCCCTGCTGACACTGGCAGTCGGTAAAACGACTTCCGGTGAAATTGCCACCATGAATCTGGGCAAAATGCCGCACCTGTTGATTGCCGGTACGACCGGTTCCGGCAAATCAGTGTGTCTGAACACAATAATTTGCAGCATCCTTTATCAGGCCACTCCTGATCAGGTAAAATTTGTCATAATTGATCCCAAAAAAGTGGAAATGACCATGTATCGGGCGCTCCAGGGATACCATCTGTTGGCAATGGAAGATATTGACGAACCAATCGTGACTTCCACCGATAATTCGGTATTGGCTTTAAGGGCAGTGGAATCGGAAATGGCCAGGCGCTATGATATGCTGGCGGATAAGATTGTACGCAATATTGATGAATATAACAAAAAGGCAGTTGAGAATGACGAAACCATCATGCCCTATATCATTGTGGTTGTGGATGAACTTGCTGATTTGATGCTCATGAGTGCCAAAGATGTTGAGGCTCCCATTGCCCGGCTGGCTCAATTGGCCCGTGCAGTAGGTATCCATCTTGTGATTGCGACCCAGCGACCATCGGTGGATGTAATAACCGGTGTTATCAAAGCTAACTTCCCATCCCGGATCGCATTTCAGGTGGCATCAAAAATAGATTCCCGTACAATTCTGGACGGAATGGGGGCTGAAAAATTGATCGGCCGTGGCGATATGCTGTTTCTTGGTACCGGATCCGGGGAATTGGTACGATTACATAATGCTTTTATAGAACTGGATGAAATTGAAGCCATTATGGATCATATCAAAAAACAACCACAACCCGGTGAATTGATTTTACCAAGTATTCGTGAAATCTCAGCTACTGGTGATCCGGTGGACAGCGAAAACAGGGATGAGTTATTTGATGATGCGCTACAGTTGGTGGTAACTCATCAGCAGGGATCAATTTCATTGTTACAACGTCGACTTAAAGTCGGCTATTCCCGGGCTGCCCGTCTGATTGATGAATTGGAGCAAGCTGGAGTTGTGGGACCATTTACCGGCAGTAAGGCCAGGGAAGTTCTAGTTGACGATTCTTATCTTGACGGACAATATATTGGTAAATGATTAATCGTTTCGCACTGCTAGTTTTAAGTTTATTGAGTCTGCTCAATGCAAATCAGTCGGCAATTCTCGATTCAATCCGCACAGCGCTACATCAGCCGGGCGGCTTGATTCTGGAGATTAAAATCATTCATCAGCAGTATGGCAAGGATTGGATCGAAAATGCAGCTCTGTCGATCGATTCCTCAGGTAATTATCTGATTGAGACTACCGATCAGGTGATCCAGGTTGTGGATCGGGATATTTATACCTGGAATAAAGCCGGTCAGCAGGTAGTGATCGATCAAATCAATCCCCAGGATATATCGATTCTGGATATTCTAACCGGAGATTTTAATCTACTGGAAGTTGAAAGTGTTGAAAAGTCCGGTCAGGTTCAAATTATCTCATTTAATGTAATATCGGCTGAAATCACCGGAATAATTGAAATTAAAAGCGCCGATTACCTGCCCTCAAAATTAATACTTAATTATAATGCCGACGATGGAATGACACTGAGAATTGAATCAGTGAAGCAATTGAACGAAAAAAACCGAATTTCAGGCATCGAATTGACCGGAAAGGAAATAATAGACTTACGTGAATAAATATTTGAAATTGACGTTGGCAATCCTGATCAGTTTCGTAGGGCTGTATTTTGCCTTCAAAGGCGTAAAAATCGAAGATTTGTTAATAGCCATGAAACAGGTAAATGCCTGGTATATTACAGCCTCGATCCTGTTGATGGTTTTCTCAGTCGTTTTACGGTCCCTGCGCTGGCGATTGATTCTGGAACCGCTATGCTCCATTAAGTTCCCCCCACTTTTTGGCTCAACTATGATCGGATATTTTGGTAATAGTGTATTGCCATTCCGCCTCGGTGAATTTTTGCGTGCTTACAGCATTTCACGAGTCGAACCAATTAGCGCTTCAGCCGCTTTCGGCACTATAGTGTTAGAGCGGGTGCTGGATATGATTGGAGTACTGGTGGTGATGGCGTTTTTCTTTATTCTGTATCCATTCCCGGCATGGTTAAAAATCAGTGGGTTAATTGCTGGAGCCGGCACGGGAATTCTGGTACTGATTCTCATCGGACTGGCATTTGCTCAATCGGAAATTCAGAAACGTGTATTCAATTGGAAAATATTTCAGAATCCAGTTGGCAGCAAATTGATTAAATTGATTGAGAATCTGGTAACTGGGCTGGTTTCCCTTAAGTCAACCAAACATGGATTAGCAGTATCGATCTATACTATCGCCATGTGGATTGTTTATTATATTTGTACTTATCTGGTGGTTCTGTCGGTAGATGTGCCGGTAAACTGGATTGCAGTCGGGGTGACTCTGGTGGCAACTACATTAGCGATTACAATTCCGGCGGCGCCGGGCTATATCGGTACCTACCACGCAACGGCTGTGCTGGTGATGGTGGAGCTATTTAATGTTGAACTGGCCAGCGCTCAGGCCTTTGCGGTTCTGGTTCACGCCATCGGATTTGTTCCATTTGCCATCATTGGTTTCTTTTATTTTTTGAGAAGTTCGGTGCGCTTAAAAGACGTGCAATCTGGGCAAATTGGCTGAATCACGATAATGAAAAAATACGATTTGATTTTTCTTGACCGGGATGGGACAATCAATCCCGATCCTGGCTACATCGCCAGTTTGGATGATTTTAAATTTTTTGAATTTCTTTTTCCGGCCTTAAAGCTGTTGAGTGATTATGGGCAACGATTTTCCATAATCACAAATCAGTCTGGTGTTGCCAGAGGTATTATCAAGCAATCCAAACTTGATGAAATAAATGATTTCATTATTAATTCGTTTGCGAGGAACAAGATACCATTATATAATATATATGTATGTACGGATCACCCGGACAGGGCTTCAAAGAACCGCAAACCGGGTACGGGAATGTTCGAACAAGCTGCCAGAGAACAGGGCTTGCATTTACCGGATTGTTTGATGATCGGCGACAGCGAAAAGGACATAATAGCAGGTCAAAAATTATCAATGGATACAATGTTAGTGCTCACCGGCGAAGGTGAAAAAACTTTTAAAAATATAAAAACCACAGCTCCACCGACATATATTGCCAAGAATATATTGGAGGGGGCGAATCTTTTGATGGATGTGAGCGAATGAAAATTATAGTCTTAATGGGGGGAACGTCCCCAGAACGTGAGGTATCTTTGCGTTCCGGAATAGCAATTAATGAAGCTTGTCTCAAGGCTGGCTTTAGAAGTGAGTTACTGGATCTGAAAGCAGATATTCACGCAATTACCGATGAACTGAAATCTTGTGATCTAGTGTTTAATGCCCTGCATGGCGGAACTGGCGAAAATGGCGTAATTCAAGGTTATCTTAACAGTATTGGCGTGAATTATACTGGATCTAAAACGCTCTCTTCGGCCATTTGTATGGATAAGGATATCAGTAAGAAACTGGTCCAATTGGGCGGTTATGATACTGCCGATTGGGTTTGTG
Organism: uncultured bacterium; assembly: GCA_964539785.1. GTDB lineage: Bacteria > Fidelibacterota > Marinisomatia > Marinisomatales > TCS56 > JABMPO01. The sequence goes on from CAZIJQ010000011.1 coordinate 46,050, forward strand.
TCCAGAGTGAGCTTTCTGCCAAAGATTCATATTTCAATGAATTCCCGGCTGTTGTTAAACCTAACGATTTAGGAAGTACTATTGGTTTGGAAATTGTGCGGAAAGCGGCTGATTTAGATAATGCTGTTGCGCGGGCATTAGATTATTCAGACAACATAATGATAGAGCAATATATTGCCGGTCGGGAATTGACAGTGGCAGTGCTTGGGGATACCGTATTACCAATTGTCGAGATAAATCCGGAGCACGATTTGTACGATTATGCCTGCAAGTATACCAAAGGATTGAGTAATTATATCTGTCCCGCCGACCTGCCGGATTATCTCACTGCAAATATTCAATCGGCAGCATTAGCCATTTTTCACTTATTGCGCTGCTCGGATTATGCTCGTATTGATTTCCGCTTAGACGATAATAACCGATTCTGGTTTTTAGAAACAAATACTTTGCCCGGCATGACCTCCACCAGCCTGGTGCCTAAAGCAGCAAAAGCCGCCGGAATTGATTTTACTGACTTAATCAAACAAATAATTAATTTATCTGCTAAATGATGCTTCCGGATACTGAAAAACGTTGGATTGCTGTGTATACAAAATCACGGCATGAAAAAACTGCCTATGATCAATTGGTTCAAAAAAATATCGAGGCCTACCTGCCGCTGATAAGGACTAAGCGGCGCTGGAGCGATCGAACCAAATGGGTTGATGTTCCGCTTTTCAGAAGCTATCTTTTTGTTAGAATTGAATTAAAAAACCATTTGTATGTTTTACAGACAATTGGTGTACACCATGTAATTAAATTCAATCAGGAAGTTGCGATCATTACGGACGAACAGATACAATCGATTAAACTGATGATCGAAGGCGGCTATAATCTCGAGTCAGTTGATTATTTTGTGGTTGGCGATAAAGCAGAAATCGCGGCCGGTCCCATGAAAGGAATCCAGGGGATTGTCAGTCGAATCGATGGTGAAGATAAATTTGTTATAAAAATTGATGCTATTCAGCATGCAATTTCAGTACATGTTGAAAGAAATTTTTTAAAGGCCATTAAATAAAATGTCCACTCGATTTTATAATACAAAATCACGAAAAAAAGAAAATTTTGTACCTATACAAAAAGGTCAAGTAAAACTGTATACCTGTGGCCCAACAGTTTATGATGCAGCCCATATCGGTAATTTTAGAACATTTATCTTTGAAGACCTTTTAAAAAGATATTTGTTGTTAAAAGGGTATCAGGTTACCCATGTTATGAATCTTACTGATGTTGATGATAAAACCATTAAAAAGTCAGTTGCTGAAAAGATTCCAATTAGAGAATTAACCAACAAATATATCGACCTGTTTCACAGTGATATTAAAAAGCTGAAAATTATCCCGGCCGATCAATATCCCCGCGCCACCGATCATATAACCGGGATGATCGAAATGATTAAGTCGTTGATTGAAAAAGGGTATGCTTATGTTACTGAGAATGGTTCGGTTTATTTTTCAATTAACTCATATGATCATTACGGACGACTCGCGAATCTGAATTTCGAGCAGCAGCAAAGTACTGAACGGGTTGAATCAGATGATTACTCCAAGGATAATCCACAGGATTTCACCCTCTGGAAAGCTTGGAAGGAAAATGATGGTGATGTATTCTGGGATGCGCCCTGGGGACGCGGGAGACCAGGCTGGCATATTGAATGTTCGGCCATGTCAGTTG
>CAZIJQ010000011.1:47862-49356 GCA_964539785.1 uncultured bacterium
CCCTGGGGACGCGGGAGACCAGGCTGGCATATTGAATGTTCGGCCATGTCAGTTGAGTATCTGGGTAACCATTTTGATATTCATTGTGGTGGCGTTGACAATCTTTTCCCTCACCATGAAAATGAAATTGCACAATCCGTATGTGCTACCGGCAAAGAGTTTGTTAACTATTGGCTGCACAGCGAGCACTTGTTGCTGGATAGTGAAAAAATGAGCAAATCACTTGGTAATTTTTATCGTGTTAATGAATTACTTGCACTCGGTTACACATCCGAAAGCTTACGTTATGCGTTATTGTCCACCCATTATCGCTCAAAATTAAAATTCACTGACGATAAAAAGCATGAAGCCCAAAAAGCAGTGAATCGGGTGCAGGAGATATATAGCAGATTACAGGAATACGTTGCAGATTACGTGGACATTAGCGGATCTGCAAATCGTGTTGCCGCGTATGAAGATTTTATCAAGGCACTCGATGATGATTTGGATGTTGCCGGTGCGTTAAGTTCCTTATTCGATTGGATTCGAAAAACAAATGTGCAGTTGGGCAATAACACGTTATCCGAAATAGATGCTGCCGATGGGATAGAATTTTTATTACAGGTAAACTCAATTTTTGATATATTGAAATTTGATTTAAGTATTCCAAAAGAAATTATTCAGTTAGCAAAAGAGAGGACCCAGGCTCGTAAAAATCAAGATTGGAAAAAATCTGATCAGATTCGCGATGATTTATACCAATTAGGATGGGTTGTTGAAGATACAGCGGTTGGTCCAAAACTTAAGCAACGCTAGCAGAAATTCGATCAATTTAATATCATTTGATCAGCGTAGTGATTGCCTGCGCATATTGTTTTAGTTTTTCTGTAAAAGATATTTTGTGTTTAAATATTTTCAATTTAATTTCCAAGGCTTTGCTGCACGCAATAATTCGGTGCAGAGTCGATTTTTTGATAGGATAGCGCAAATTATTCGTTGGATTCCCGACAATGCCACCGTAGCTCAGTTGGTAGAGCAACTGATTTGTAATCAGTAAGTCGGGGGTTCGAGTCCCTTCGGTGGCTCTGTCGAGACATCCTTCGTCGAAAGTCATAAAGAATCACTAAGCAAGTTTTTTTAAAGATTTTGCGATGCGGGGAGATGGCCGAGCGGTCAATGGCAGCAGACTGTAAATCTGCCGGCGGATGCCTACGGAGGTTCGAATCCTTCTCTCCCCACACTGCGGGTGTAGCTCAGTTGGTAGAGCATCAGCCTTCCAAGCTGAATGTCGCGAGTTCGAACCTCGTCGCCCGCTCAACCGGGCGATGTTCGGCATCCCGGCCTGATTCACCTGTGAACTGGCCGCATATGCCTACGTAGCTCAGATGGTAGAGCACGTCCTTGGTAAGGACGGGGTCACCGGTTCAAGTCCGGTCGTAGGCTCTGAAGTTGAAAATCAAAAGGAGGACCAATGTCAAAGGCAAAATTTGAGCGGACGAAACCGCATGTAAATAT
>CAZIJQ010000012.1:0-44217 GCA_964539785.1 uncultured bacterium
TGCACCCCTCGTATTACCGCGGCTGCTGGCACGAAGTTAGCCGGTGCTTTCTTGTGAGGTACCGTCAGGCTCCGGTGGTATTAACACCGAAACGGTTCTTCCCTCACGACAGACCTTTACACTCCGAAAAGCTTCATCGGTCACGCGGCGTTGCTGCGTCAGGCTTTCGCCCATTGCGCAAAATTCCCCACTGCTGCCTCCCGTAGGAGTCTGGGCCGTATCTCAATCCCAGTGTGGCTGATCATCCTCTCAGACCAGCTACCGATCATCGCCTTGGTAGGCCGTTACCCTACCAACTAGCTAATCGGACGCAGGTTCATCCCAAAGCGCGAGCCGAAGCCCGCTTTAACAACATATTCCGAAAAATTCGTTGCATCATTCGGTATTAGCCCCGCTTTCGCGGAGTTGTCCCAATCTCCGGGGCAGATTACCTACGTGTTACTCACCCGTTCGCCAGTTTAATAACACCCCGAAGGATGCTTTCTCCTTGACTTGCATGTGTTAAGCACGCCGCCAGCGTTCGTCCTGAGCCAGGATCAAACTCTCCATTGTATGTTTGATTTTCCTGTGTCGACTATGTGTCCTAATTGACGTTTGGACCACGCATACCAAATTTTCAAATAACTTTAATTAGAAACGCTGCGTTTTCTCTTCTTGCGCAGCCCCGGAAATTAGAGTCCGTTTTACAACCGAGTCAATAAATATGTAGAATATATTTTAAAATATCTCAGGTTCATCCAAGTCGACAAACCCGCTGACCGGATACCGTATAATAATATAATCGATGTACCTTTGCAAGTTATTGTGATTAGTTGCCTGGACGCTGGATATGGCTTTCCAGATGCTGGCAGCATATACTCCTGATGCCGTCAATACCACCGGTATCAAAATCCCGGAATTTGATTTATAGGCATATCCGGCAATGAGTAAACCAGAAAAAGAAAGTGCGGAAGCAGTTGCAGAATCCCATTTATCAAGATAAGCAAATCCACCCCCGGGAATAATGGATGCCAAGGCTGCAAATACGGTTTTTTTGCGGGGAACCTGTTGCACATCTTCAATTGCCTGTAATAATGGTTGGGCTAGGCGTGAATATTGGCGATTATTGAACTTAGCTTCAGCGGCTTTTATAGCTTGGCGAGCGTTTTCCCATTCCATTTTATGTAAATGTACATAGCTCCGGAAAATGATATCATAAGGATCACTGGCATTCATTGTCATCTGAAGTACTGTGTCATATTTTTCTTCCGCAACAAATATACTTAACATATGATACCAGGCCAGACGGTTTACCTCATTAGAACTATCTGAAATTTCTAAAACACGATTAAAATACGATACTGCCAATTGTGTCTTGCCTGTCAGTTCGTAACAACGGGCAATTCGGTAATTAATAAGGGGCGCGATTGAGTCGCCCGGAAAACGATACAGGTATTGGAAATAGCCCAATATTGCACGATCATATTGCTGCTCAGAATACAAAAATCTACAATATGAAATCAACTCGTCACGCTGAAATGAAGTATAATCCCCCCATTCTTTTGCCGCTTGTTGAATGGCATAATTGGGGGTTTGAGCACTGACGATCACAGTGCTAATAACTAATCCCAGTTTTATTAACTTAGTCATAAAAAAATTCCTCTGCCCGCAAAACAGACAGAGGAATTTAACGTTTTTGGATAATCTTTTAACGATAACTATCTGAGGAATAACATTTTTTTCCGAGCAACAAACTGATCTGATTTCATTTCATAGAAATACACACCAGAGGCAACTTGTTTACGATCGGAATCAAGGCCGTTCCATTCGATTTCATAATTTCCGGGAATGTGTTCAACATTTAATAATGTCCTAATCCTCTGCCCAAGTACATTATATATATTGATCCTAATATTACCAGCTACCGGCACAGAATAAGAAATTCTGGTGAAAGGATTGAACGGATTCGGATAATTCTGTCCCAATTGAAATTCTTGAGGTATAGCGGCTGAACTTAGATCAGTACCAAGAAGAATATTAATATTTACTGGATTCAAAGTATCTGGATAGGAACAGACAACGTTTAAAATGCTTGGTTCTTTGGATGTGCCGGGGATATTGCACTGACCAATACTGAATGCAATGCTATCGGGAAGTGAGGTAATTCCGCTGAGAATATTATAGGTAATGCGGAATAATTCACCTTCAGAACCATCACCGCTGGTTTGGGCACGTGCCGTACTGTAGGCCATAACCTTTATATAATCCGCCAATTGGTTGGCTAATAAGGTCATCGTTTTGGGGACACCATTATCGTCGGTGACATTAAGAAGCTTTGAACCTTTTTCAATCACTCCACCATATTCCAGCAAACCGGGTACATTATGGTAAAGATCAAGCTCAACTCCACGAACCGGTTCGTTATCAACTATATTAACAGTTAATATCAGAGTTGAATCAGAAACCTCTAACATCTGACCAAAATCAAGACAGGCGCATAGACCAGTCGCGATTTCTTGGCCATAAGTCGGATTAGGTGATCCATCCGGTAACATCGTACGCAAATCAATGTGATATGATGAATCAGCCGGACAATCGATGGCAAACGCCAGGCTCATGACCATTAATAATATCAGTGCCAAACGTATACTATTTCTTAACATCTTTCCTTTACTCCAATATATTGGGTGGTGGAAGCTAAATGTTCCACCTGTTTTTAATCAATCACAATTTTTTCTTTATGTCAGTATCATGTGATACTATTTTACCAGCACCATTTTCTGAGTGTGAGAATAACCACCGGCTACAACCTTAAGAATATAAACGCCTGATGGAGCAAAACCGTAATTCATTTCACGGCCATTCCAATGCAATTGATGAATCCCGGCTGCCAGTTCTTCGTTTAATAATTCAGCTACCCGGCGTCCGGTAATATCATATATGATGACTGAAACCCGATTATTTTCCGGTAATTGAATCTCAAATCGAGTATCCGGATTAAATGGATTAGGAAAATTATCGCTGACTGAAAACTCGCTGGGAATCTCTGCAATATCAGCTTGGCTCTCAATTGCCAGAATCGCATCCGGATAATAGCCAGTTCGGCGCAGTGATCCTCTGAAGATATTCCATGAATCACCGGTTCCCATATCATTTTTGTAATCAAATATATCCACACCATTTGAGGTCCCTAATAATATCTCCAGATCGCCATCACCATCAATATCAAAAATACCAGGAGAACCCTCTACCGAACCTGAAGTCGTAACCGGGAAATTGCCCACAGGGCTACCATCCAAATGAAAAGCCAACACTTGACCGCCAATATGGGCACAAACAATTTCTACAATTTCATCGCCATCCAGATCGACAATTACCGGCGAAACTGAGATTATTTGTCCGATATCAATTGGCCAGCCCGATAATTCTGAATCAAGGGTCAGGTTATAAGCGTGCAATTTGCTATCATATCCACCCCAAAATATTTCAGGATAATTGTCATTATCAATGTCATGCAGGGCAATACCGCCTCGAATATAGCCGGTTGTAGTGATTTCTTTGATAATCGTACCTTCATGGTTGAAGATATAAAGTGTGCCATCATCACTACCGATTACTAATTCGAGATTTTCATCGCCAATTAAATTTGCCAAAACAGGGGCCACATTAATTCTATTACCGGTGGTATATGGAAAACCTGCCTTAATTGAATCCGCTGATGATACAGCATAGACATTATTATTCCAGGTTCCCACGACTACATCAATAATCCCATCAGCATCCATATCACCCACCGCCGGCGCAGCCATGATTATTTCACCAACATCAATCGGATACCCGGAAACATCTGTACCATCATGATGGATAGCATAAACCGAACCGCCCTGGATTGGGCCATTTATCAGGGTTGTTCCAAAAATTATTTCAAGATCGTCGTCACCATCTAAATCTGCTAAAGCCGGTGTACCATAGATGTAGCCAATGGATGTATAGGTCTGCTGGATTGTGCCAGCTCCATCAACGATATAGAGATTTTTATCTTTTGAGCCGAAAACCAATTCAGTATCGCCATCGTTATCCAAGTCGGCAGCGGCAACGCTCGACCTGATTTGATTTCCCATAGTCAATGGAAAGTCAGGTAAACTCTCACCAGCAGAATTTACTCCATGCAGTTTAAAATCATCAGTTCCAAAAAATATCTCTTTATTTCCATCGCCGTTGACATCTACTGCAAGTGGTGAAGTTTTAACCGGCGCTCCAGTAGAATAAGGAAAGTATCTCTGGTTCAAACCCAATGCAACCGTTATCACCACATCATTCACATAAAGATAGGGATCCTGGCCGGCGTATAAAGTTACAGTTAACTCAACAGTACCGGTTGATGCACCCGGATCAGCTTCAATCTGAAATGAATCGAACAAGCTGAACGACGATTGACCGGCTGGTATATCACCATTAAGGTCAATTAAATTATCGAGCACCGATATCCGGGGATCGCTGGTTGACAGGACTGCAAAAACATCGGTTGCAGTGGCCCAACCGTCTTCATTTATCAATATTGGTTTCAATTTTACAGTTTCACCGGGATTAAAAATACCATCTTCATCAGTATCATTTTGCATATTCACTTCACCAACTGTGAGACTTGGATACAATCCCCCGGCCAGGGCTTTAAATATATTTAATCGCCCGGAGCCTAATTGACCGGTCATACTCTCGGTATGAGAACTGGCATCACCTTCATTGCGCACGGGACAATTACGATCCATATCAGAATAATAATCAGTAGAAGAAACAATTCGATCTTCAATCCAAGCCTGCGTTTCATCAGGGAATTTTGACCACAAAAGTCCAACAGCCCCAGCGACAATCGGTGCAGAAAAAGAGGTCCCAGGTACACTCTCATAACCATTATTCAAATCAGTGGTCCAAATACTCTCTCCTGGAGCTGCTAGATCCACAGTTGGTCCTGCGGTAGCCCAGCAATTGAAACTATCATTGGTGCCGGTTGCGGTTACTGATATAACATTATCATAACCGGATGGATAATGTGTGTCAAGATTGGTTGGACCCATATTCTGATAACCATTTCCGGAGGATGCGACAATAATGGCACCGTAGGTATCATGGGCAACATTGATAACACTTTGACTTGAACCACTGTATCCATAGCCACCCCAACTGCAATTTATAACATCGGCTCCGGCCTTGGCAGCATATAAAATACCATTGTAACCACCGGAGAGCGATCCATCGCCATCGTTGGCAATTTTAACCGGGATGATAGAAATCCCCCAACCGACTGACGCAATTCCCAAAGCATTATTAGTTATACCGGAAACACAGCCGGAAACATTGGTACCATGATCCGGTACATCACCTACATTAGGCGGCGTCGGATCATTATCTCCATTGGTTTGGACATTACCCTCAGTATCCCATCCGATCAGATCATCTATATAGCCATCGCCGTCATCATCGACGCCGTTTATATCACCTGAATCAAAGATCCAGCTGTTGCCGGATTGGATAATTGTGACGCCGTTATTGTTTACGTCTTCCCCAAGATTTTGCCAAATATTATCAACCAGATCCGGATGGTCCCACTCAACACCGGTATCGACTACCCCAACTTTAATTTGGCGGGTAGAATCAATACCAGGAATTTGCCCACCGGCAATGTCCCATAAATCCCAGGCTTCAGTAGCTTGAATATTTGGTAAATGCCATTGCTGATTGAAGCGTGGATCATTAGGATTGTAATCCGGTCGGATAATTGGAATTAGTTCGGCATGTGAAATCGAGGTTGATTTCTCTAATTCCGATCGAACATCTTCCACATCTGACCTGTTGCCGGTCAGATCAACCAGGTAATAACGATTCAAATAAATATCACCATCAACGTCATTATCATTAGCGCTGGGTAGCCAGAGCTTTATGTCTGCTGCGTTGACCTGATATAGGGCATTATTAACCGCCGAATTGTTGGTAAAATCTTTTGCCGATTGTTCGGATAAACTAAATTCAATAACATCATTAGCGATATATATCAGGACTCGGTCCTGGTAATGATTGGGTGAGGCAGTTAATGCTGAAATTATAAATATAATACTGATGAATTTCTTCATGATAGTTATCCTGGTTTACCAAAAGGGGTAACCGCCGTGGTTACCCCTATGGCTGTCACATATATTTTTATTCTATTTAATTAACATTAGTTTCCGGGTTGCCGAATACAGATCCCGGCTATCATCTGTCACCTTCAGTTGATAGAGATACAAACCCGAAGCAAGATCACCGGCATTTAACTGGTAGTGGTAGTGGCCGGCACCCAGGTTGCGACTGATCATGGTATTAACTACCTGACCGGTAATATCATACAAGGTCAAGGTGGCCAGGCCAGCGTTTGGAATATCAAATTCGATATTTGTAATAGGGTTAAATGGATTCGGATAGTTTTGAGCCAAGGCAAAAGCTACAGGAACATCCGGTGCCAATTCGTCTCCGATCGCCACCCGTGCTGTATCCATATCAACTCGAATCATTATTGCACCGCTGAAATAATTTTCAAAGGGTTCCCAACTTCCAGTAACATTAATAAAACTGTTATCAGCGGGTGAATCTGTATCAATCCCAATCGCAGGGGTTTGCGGCGTCTCCTGCCAGCCGACATAAAAACTGCCACTATTAATTGAGATTTCCTGGGCAACAACATTCTTTTCACTCCAGCCGTTAACCAATTGGATTACGGTACCGATTCCAAGTAATGTTCCGGGACCGTTATTTACCCCATCATCATCCCAAACCTGAGTCAAAGCAATTCCACCGGTAGTGCCTGGAATAAAATATTTTAACCGCACCAGATCGGCAGGATATGCTTCGGGAGTGAATTTTACCGCCAGATAATTTCCATTGGTTGCATTGGTGCTGGTATTGGCATCGCCGTCATCATAGGCAATTTCATGGACGGTCTGTGCTTGCGGCATGCCGCAAACCGGGCCGGCCTGCTCGCCTTCAATATCAAAGACCGCAGCAACTTTATAACAATAATTAATGCCATTTGCCACCAGGTTGTCGGTGTAGGCCGGTTCAGTGAGATTCTCGCCATTGAACATCAGGAAATATTCTCCATCGGCAATGTTACGGTAAACATTATAGGTAGCCGCCAAACCACCCACACTGGTAACGTTGGCGCGGATACCCCATTCACCATCCGGAAGAGTACCACTTGCACTGACCCAGGTGGCCCATCCGGCTCCCAGGTTAGACCATGACTGTCCACTGGGAACGGTGTTTTCGTCAAGAGCTGCACTAATAATATCAGTGATTCCCAGGGCAATAACAAAATCACCTGTGAAAGTCCAACCGGTTACAGCTTGAGTAATCCATTGGTTATCAACAGTTGTAATCGCTTGAGAGTAAGTATATGTTTCCTCGGGAAGCCCCGCAGCTACATTAAAACCATAGATATTGGCAGTACCGGTCGCACCGTCATATCCGAAAATATCAACTGTATTTACCGTAATACTGGTTACACCGAAAGGAGCATCAAACATAGTACCAAGATATGCTTCACCCGGGTCGGTCAAACCAATTGCATTCTCAAAGCTGCCATCATCATATAATACGTCACCATTAAATCCGCCACCGGTATTCAAATCATCCCAGGATACATTTACAACAGCATCTCCTGCTACTGCATTTAAACCGGTAATTGCGGGAGGACCTTCCTGGAAATCAACTTGCCAGACATGGACATCATCGATATAAATGCCACCGGCATTGCCACCATCATCATTATCATCGAAGCGGGCTTTGAAGCGCAGTTTTACATTAAATCCGGCATAAGCCGACAAATCCATCTGGGTATTACCATTGAATGGAAGACCGGGCATATAAACCTCCCAGCCGATATCCGATGCACCCGGGCGACCAATATCGCCATAATCATAGAAAACCTGATCCCAGACAAAATCCTGAAAGCCAAACCACCAGGAATTATTCTCAAACGCCTCATAACTATCAGTATGGAAATAAGTAGCGGTGCCATTTAGCGCTACCGGCACCAGATTAACTTGATCATCGGCATTATCAAAAAATATGGTGTCACTGGCGGCATTGGTAACCAGAACATTGTCTATGAATAGACCACTTGCACCGGTATTGGGATCAGATCCAAAATAAAAACCCAGTTTAACTGTCTGACCGGCATACGCACTCAGATCAAAGCTGGCATCACCCCAGTCAGCAGCTGCCGCACCACCCCAGCCAGAAACGGTGCAGCCATCGTCATTGAAGAACCAGCCGTAACAACTGGAATAATCGTAAGCCGGCGCCCCGTTTAAAACACTCCAGTTTGTACCGCCATCAGTGGATATTCTAACATTAGCAGCATCCCAGCCATTAATTAAGCAGCCATCAATTGTTTCAGCAGCACCTACGTAAGGTTCAATATCGTAATTAAGTTTAAAATTCAGTACCGGACTGGTGCCGGTAAGGGTAATTGAAGGTGTTTCCAATCGTTCCAACGTGGCATCCGGATAGGTTCCCGAGGTTTGACTAACATTAGCTATTTCTACAAAATAATAATCATCCAGAAAACCATCATCATCACCATCACCATCAGGAGTATTGCACCATACGGCAAAACTGAATTTGAAAAATTGATTATCATTATCCAGTTCCGGCAATGAAACAACTGGTGAAACAAGCAACAGATCCATATCGTAATTATCATCATCAGCATTAAAACTATGGGTAGGGCTATAACTGGTAACTTCAGTCAGAATCCATTCGGCATCTCCAGTCCAACCTGTAACGTCACCCTCCAGATCATCAAACCAAATGGTAGTTGTGTCGGTGCGGTTGCCAGTTGTGCGAACCGAGTTGGCTGCATTACTGTTTATTATCTGCTCAACCTCCGCCTTCAACGCCGAGGTATTATTTCGCACTTCAGTAATATCTCGTGCCATGAGAAAGGTTATAAAAATAAATAGAACAAATACCAATTTTGACTTCATTTGAAAATTCCTCATTTATTACATTCTGTTATATTATTCTAATCCAGTGAGAATACCAAATACTATATAGGGATTTTATCAATTATTGATTTATATCAAAGATAAATCCCCACTCATTTGCGGATTCCCTATCCTACTAAATCTGTATTAAAACTCAGCTCCAATTGCAAATTGGTGAACCGGTTTAAGAATTCCATAATCTACGAAAGCATAATCCACTTTAAGTGCAAATGCACTGGTTCTAAATGCCAGGCCACCACCTGTGCTAAGTTTTGCAGTATCATGTCCAAGATTATAACCGGTACGAATAAAAGCAAATTCGTTGAAGCTGTATTCCAAACCAGCGGTTCCATACATCGAAAAATCCGTGGAGCGGATACCATCAGCAGACAGAGTTAAACGATGATTTTCCATTCGGATAAAGCTGCTTCCAGATCCTACAATATCATTTTTTATTCCATAACGGATCACTACCGGAAGTGAAAATTTTTCGCTAATTCTACTTAGTCGGTTATCAACACTCAGGGTATCGTCAACGGTTTTCTCGAGCCCTTCGCCCCGGAATTGCACCCCGGGACCAAGATTGCTGATATTAAAACCCAGCACATTACCCAATATGCCGGTATTGTACAACAGACCAGCATCAAATGCCAGGGATTGCATTGTAGTAGTATAAATGTTTTCCCGCAGGTAGTTAACTACGACACCAGCCCCGATTTTGTCAGTTATTTTTCTGGCGTAAGCAATCCGTAAAGCGAAATCAGTGACTTTGTAATCCTCACCGGTACCGAGCGGATAATAAATATTAGTCACCTTCATCGGTCCCGAGTCCAGATAGAATAAATGCAGTCCAAAATAATCGGCCTGCGACAATTTTCGACCATAGGATATCACATTATGGGTAATCCCAGCCAGGTAATTTGTTTTGGCAAAATATACTTCCGAACCTTTCAAATAAATCAAACTGGCGCTGTTATCAGGAATTCCGGCAATACCGTGACTATTGGCAACTGCGGAACCACCCATGCTATTGGCCCTGATATTGGTTCCGATTTTCAACCAGTTACCGGCATTGGTGGAGGTGTTTTCACTAATGTCGGGAAGGTCAGAATACTGGCCAAATAACAATCCAAAAGATACAATCCAAAGGCTGACGAATTTTGAGTTCTGCTTCATCGTACCACCGAGAATTTACCAATGTGTTTGTAATCACCGGATTCCACCACATAGATGTATAACCCGGGTGCTACTAATTTTCCACTTTTACTCCGCAGATCCCACCAGGTATTACCATCATATACCTGATCGTGGTCAATGGTCTTAACCAGCTCGCCACTGATGGTATAAATTGCAATACGGCATTGTTGAGGCAGTTGAATAAACCGCATTTTATAATCAGTTGCAGACTCAAGAAAACCCGATCTGACCATATAAGGATTGGGAACGACCTGAATATCGCTTAATTCAGATTTGCCTACTTCATGAGATTTCCCCAGGGAAGACATATCCACCAGCCAGCGGTCACCGTCGGTAAAGAATTTTTTAGGTCGAATTATAACATAATCACCATCTTTCCAGGGAAATACAATCCGCCATGGATTATCATTAACACCGTCGTTGTTACTATCATAAAAATCAATTGAGGGTTCGACTCCGCTATGGGTTCTATGAGCGACCCATATCATTGCTTTGTGTCCCAACAAATCACCTTCTCGGTAGGTTTCATTGGCCAACCAGAACTGACTAATGTTGGAAATCCCATACTGCAGCATATAATTCCTGGCCACTTCTTCGGGTTGGAAATCAATTGAAAGATTATAAGTAACTACTTCCGACTCTTCGCCATTAACCATTAATGTATCACGTTGAAAAAGTATTTTCTCATTTCTGGTATAGCTTTTATCTCCATATCCAAGTGCTGGCAATGGAGGCGGGAAACTCACACCGTAATCATTATGTTTCAAACCAACTTTTTTGCCGGTTGACAAATTAGTAATTCTAAATGGCAGCGGTGTCATCTGCCCGGTGTGATTAATAACTGTATCGCCGACAGCTGTAGAGAATAATTCTAATTTATAATCGAAATTTAATCGTTTTTCATACTTTCCCTGATCGGTGTCAAATTTGAGATCAATCAGATTGATAACGCTACTATCAGCCTGCCATTCCAATTCTTCGATTTCCAGGGGAGCCGGTATCAACCAGGGAATATTGTGATATTCGAATTGGATTCCATCGAGAATACTAGAGCGTTCATCAACGGCAATAATTTGCTCGTACTCTGGTATGTTGACTTCATCATTTTCAAGATAGGCTCCGGGAAAATCCAGCAAAGAGTCAATTGTAAGTGAATCAAGTCCCGTAATTACGATTGTTTCAGCAATCGAAAATGGTATCGGATCAACCAAATCATCCACCTTATATATATGGACAAATGGGTTCTCACAATTCATACCATCGACAGAAGTCAATCCTTGGTCAGCTTGTATTTCAAAAATATAAAAATCACTGCTTAGTTGCTTTGTATCGACAATATCATAAGTGATATCCCCGGTACCAAGGGTTCCTTCCTGTCTAATAAAGAATTCACTAACATCATCCGGAAAAGTAATATTGCTGGCATAATAACCAGGAATAATCTTCACAAAATTCCTATCATCTTCCGTTGAACCCATTGTTGACTCCATGCTGGCAATACCATTCACGTCATCGGGACCTGTGAAATGCTCGGGATTTGATGGCGACCAGACGGTATCGGCAACGAAATTCGAATCAGTCTGATTGTAAATAATTTCATATGTCCGCAGCCCCATGTCATAAGATGTAACAGCATAGGTATATTCAAGACCGTCAATAACATCATCATCGATAAAAGAATATCTCAATCCGGAATTAGTACCGAGGCTTAATACCGGTTGATAAGGATCACTTCCTGAAACAGCGATACCACGAATCGGGTCATTGCCGCCGCATTCATCATTCAAATAAACACAATGCAATGAATCCTCCTCGTAAGTAAGGTCAAATTGCGCGATCGGTCGCCACCCAACAAAATTGCGATCCCAATCATAAATTTTATCGTCCGGACTTCCCCAGGTTAAACCACCATCGGTACTCTTATAAATTCTATAACCTTCAAAATCGGAATACCCGGTCAGTGAATCGATGGACGATTCGGCCAGATTATCCCAGAATAGATAAACCCGCTCATGTTCGGCAGCAACCAGAACAGTGGGAGCTTCAGGCGCGGAAAAACCAGTACTGGCTAAGCTGCTACTCGATAAAATCAGAATAATTATAAGCAAAATTGCCAGAAAATTTCGGTTTAATAAATGTGATTTTTTTATCGTTATCATTATTTAACCTGATATTAGAAGTCGATACCAATACTGAAATGGTGTGTCGATTCGAGGATTCCGTAATTTACAAACGCATAGTCGACAGCGATAATGAACATATCTGCGCGATAGCGATAACCGGCACCGGTACTGAAACGACCGGTATCATGACCAAGATAGCTACCTGCACGAATAAATGCTATATCCCGCCAGGAGTACTCCAACCCCATATTTCCTGATACCAGGTAATCAAGGGGATTTACTCCTTCAAATGTCATAGAAATTCTGTGGGTAGGATCCTTTAAAAATATGCTGTTAGGTCCCATCAACTCATTCGTGACACCCAGCCGGAATGATAACGGGATTGGAAAGGATCGAGTAACTTTTTTAAGCTTACCACTGGCATCCTCCACCAGCGAAACATCAGTTTCCAAACCAGAACCATAATAAGTAATTTCAGGTCCAAAATTGCTGATTGCCATACCAAGTACAAAGCCGTAAATACCGGTAACAAAATTTGAGCCAATATCAAAAGCAAAGGTGTTCATGATAACATCATCATAGCGATCGTTTATATAATTAAGGGAAATTCCAACCTTAAGACGATCGGTCAATCTTCTAGCATAACTGGTGCGAAGTGATAATGATGCTGTGTTGTAAAAAGTGCCGGTGCCGTTAGGCTGGTCTTCAGTTGTACGTTCAATTTCCCCGGATCCAAGATAGAATAGATTTAAGGCTAAAAAATCGGATCTGCCAAGTTTAGTACCACCGGCAAACACCAATTGACTAATTCCAGCAAAATAATTAACCTTGGAAAAATACACTTGCGAGTTATTGAGGAAGGCAATAGCAGCGGGATTACTGGGAATAGCGGAAACTCCACGACCGGTAGCAACACCGGCACCCCCCATCGCCATTGCCCGAACATCCGCTCCAAGTTTCAGCCAATTACCAGCAGCAGTACCAACTTTTGAAACCACCTGTGGCGTGTCGTTAAACTGACCAAAAGCAAGGACAGTTATCAATATTAGTAAAGTACTTGAATGTAGGATCTTCATACCATTTTCTTTCAAATTATCGTACAAAGGCAAATTTACCAATGTGCTTATCATCTCCGGCTTCGACCACATAGATATATAGACCGGGTGCAATTTCCTGATTATTTGACGATCTCAGATTCCAGAATTCAATGCCGCTACCGACAGAATTGTGATCAAAATTAATGACTTTTTCACCAGTGACAGTAAAAATTGATATGGTACACTGAGCTGGTAAATTTGTGAACATAATCTTACGTACATATTCGGTTTCGTTGAAATCCGACCGCACGATATAGGGATTGGGGACCACTTTCACGTCCGTCAAATTCTCTCCCGCAATCGGACCTGGTATGACTGTAACAAAATTAGCATCCTGAATAGTTGTTCCTTTTGAATTCTCAATGGATTGATAACCATGCGGCGCAGACCAGAAATTTGGATTAGACATTGCAGTATCAGAAACCTGGGTATAGCCACCGCTGCCATCAGCGAGATAGGATACCTTAACCGGAGCCTCAACACCCATATCATAACTGGTAACGGAATACGTGTATTCCCGACCATCCTTAACATCAGTGTCAACCCAGAAATACAGTCCATCTTCAGTAGTATCCGGCAACCCAGTATCACCACCCAGATCAAACCAGGGAGCATGGGGGTCTTTCCCGGAAATCGAATGGCCGCGATTAGGTGAGTCGTGGCATTCATCATTGGCATATACACAGTACAATGAATCCTGTTTAGCAGATAAATCCCATTGCTCAACTGGCTGCCAACCCACATGAATGCCATAATCGTCTAAAATTTTATCTTCCGGATTACCCCATGTTTTTCCGCCATCGGTGCTTTTGTAAATTTTATAGCCCTCGAAATCTGCGTAGCCGGTCACAACGTCATTAGATCGTTCGGCTACATCATCCCACATAATTGTAACACTGCCATGTTCGGTTTTGGCCGTAACATTGGGAATCGTCGGTGCAGTGTAGCCTTGATAATGGGAGTTATACATAATCTGGGCAAACCTGGCATTCTGAATCAAGTCGGTAGTATCCTGTCCAAAAATAATACAAAAGGAAAACGGGACTTCCTCACCAACATCGAAATCAAATGGACCACAGCTTAGAAGTAAAACACAATCCAAACCGGGAGGATCCTGCAAAAATGCCTGCTCCTGCTCCAATCCTTTTATAGAATCAAAATGCGGATTTAAATCAATAGCCAGATCAGTTTCCGGAAAATCCGTATGAAAATGCCAGGCATTTTCATCATCGCTGAGATTGGTAGTATCACCCGACATTACTTTCAGTAAGATCTCTTCTTTATTTCTCGCCTGGGGACGTCCTTGTGCACCAGCGCAACAATTACCATTACTTTCAGCATAGGGAACACCGGGACGAGTGTACCAATCGAACCAGTGCCAGTCAGTCATTTTTAAGGGTTCGCCTTCAAGAATATCGGGGGTTCCGTCCAAATCAAGATCAACCGGTGCAGTAGCCAGAGGCGAATCAAGTAATTGGGTGGCAACGACCCCCAGTTCATTACCTCTTGCTGGTCCACTTATTCCATCATAATCATATATCATTGCCATACTGATCAGCATGGTTTCATTGTTCACATCAAATTTTTCCCAATAATATTTCATGAAATCATCATCATTGGTATGGACTCCGGTACCACCATTAATGTCCATGGACAAGACATCCGCATCCATATAAAAGCCGAGGAAAACGTCTTTGTAATTAAATCCCTTTCCCTGATTTAATTTAGTTCCGTCCGGCATTATCATAGCTTCATGATATACACCATCACCATCGGTCCAATCGCCGCTTTCATTGCGAACTTTCACAGTAACAAATAAAATATCTTCGGCATAAGCAACACCATAAGAATGGGCGGTAGCTCGTACTCTAACGCCGAGGGGATAGCCGGTCTGTTCATATTCATTATTGGTATTAATCAGGTTACCGCGAGCAGCCCAGCGATCATCAAATTCCATATATACATCGGAATCAGAAACAAACCTGCCAACTGCCGGTTCCCAGCAATCCGGATCTTTTTTGGTCTTATTACAATCAGGCAGGTTTTCATTATAATCCTCTGCCCACCAACCCGGCCAATAGGGTTCATACTCACCAGTTTCGGAATTGAACTGTACGGGCCAGGTCTGAGAATAATTACTGTGAGCCAGCACAGGGTAAGGATCATCGTCAGGAACGTAGGGCGTATTTCCGAAAAGATCACCAGCATTATATTCGGTATTATGAGTATTAATACGTGCCTTATTGGCGGCATGCCATTCGGTATTAGTACTGGGGCTTACCCGGGTAAACCAGGATTCAATTACTGTTGCACCGTAAAAATCATAATTATCATCGGAGGTCCATTCTTCCATATCCGGGCCGTAATCATAAACATCGAAATCATCGGTGCGTTCTTTTAGGGCAGGACGTAATCCCCAGGGTCTGATAAGCCCAATTTTTGCACTGGATTTATTGGGATTGATTTCAATGACTTCATCATACATAACCGAAATAAATAATTCACCCGAGCTATGATCCAGTCCCCATTGATTGCGTTGATCAATATCAAGTTTTATTTCTTTGAAGGTTCCGACGGTCCCTCGGTCATCCAGCATATCAAAGGCTACACCAACAAAATTTGTATCAATGACATCAAACCAGCTCTCGTACGCATCTTTAGAACACCATACCTTCAACTCATTATTACCAATTTGGATAGTCTCACATATATACCAGGAATAATCCGATGAATATTCATGACCGGCGACCCCTGCCATAAATGAGACACTGGGCAGATAGGAATAATTACCCCACATACCGGCCGGTAAACCATTATAACCGGAAGAAGAGCTGTAATCACCCCATTGAATGAAATTGCCGTAATTAAACACCGCACTTTTAACCTTACCCTTGATGAGATAACCTTTGGCCCGATCATTCATGGGATTGGTGGGAAACGGATTATCACCAATTTTACCCAGAGGGCTGGGATTATTATACCTATACTCCGGACTGGATTCGGTTTTGAGTTTTTCACCGAAAATTCCGCTGGTAAATAAAGCCAATATTGTTATAACTCTGAAAATTTGTAATCCCAAACGGTGGTATAAATTTTTATCTTTCATTATTAAAACCTCATGCTTCCCATCGGACTTGCAGTAAAAAAAGTATCCATTTTGGGAATGTTCATTGATATCAGGTTCTTTCAACTGTTTGCAATTTAATTAATTAGTCCATTATTCAAAATTGAACTGGATAAAGAAATTGATTTCCCGGGGCGAATAATACATCCAGGGTGCATCATAATATGATTTCGAAGCAGTATGAATCGGGCTTGGTAATCCAACAAAATTTGTATAATACTCACCAGGATCATCTGCTTTTCCAGTTAACTCGTAAATATCTAATGCATTAACAAGATTAAAGACATTGAATAAATTCAACCCCACTACAACGCTAAAATCCTGAATCATTAACCCTTGTGAAAATGAAAGGTTTACATTACGATAGTCAGAAACACGCTTAGAATATTTATTTTTTACATCCGATTCTGGAGTATCCCCATTAAATATCATTGGAGTATAAGGATAACCTGATTGGTAAAATCCGGTTAAAGCTGCAGTAATACCGAAAGGTAATCTGGTGTACATTGTCAGGGTCAGATCATGGGTTCGGTCATAGGGCATTAAAAATTCCTGAGTGGGGGCATTACTTGCTTCGGATCCTAATGCAGCGGCTTCATACTCACTATTAGCCTTAGCTACGGAATAAGTGTATTGTAAATTGGTATTGATCAGCAAACCGCGATTCTCTAAAGAAAAATCGATTCCTTTGGCGCTGCCATAATCGGCATTGGTGGCTACCTGATAGGTATAAACACCACTGCGCTGATGCTTAAAAGTTACCAATTGATCCATGTTTTTTACCCAGGCGCCAAGCGTAAAAACCCAATTACGATTAGCCTGAATATTAAAAGCGAATTCGTATGATTGGGTTCTTGAAGCATTCATGGTAGCGTTGCCAATCTCTCCTTCGCCCTCTTCAAATAGATCTTCCGGATCTTCCAGCCGATTAGTATTAAGATATACATTTTGATATATGGGGGTTTGATAATAGACACCATAATTAAATGTAAAAGTGGCCTGGTCGGTAATCACATGACTGAATCCGAGACGCGGACTTATTTTGTAAAACCAGTCGGCCGGTTTTAAAAGTACTCTTTGATGAGCGAACCCTGGGTTATCATCGATATCTTCGTCTTCATCCCATTTTTTATTGTCATTCAAATCTTCATAATACCAGGGACGGCTCGGGGAATATTTTCCAAGGGTATCAGCCCAGATTCGGGTATTATAATTTACGGCATCAATTCTAACACCAGCATTAATAACCATCCAGGGAACCTCGAAGGTGTTCTGGATATAGGCTGATAATTCGGCTGGTTCCCGGAAATCGTCCCACCGGTCGTTGCCATTGGCGTCATCAAATGTTTCGTGAGCCTCACCTTTATCCCACTCGCCATTGTTATTTTCATCTACATAGTCCCACCGACCATTATTTTCACCGAAATCCGCTCCGGGATAGCCTTCATCAATTGAAGTAAGGCCATCAGGACCGGTATCATTCCAATATTCTGCAAATGATTGGATATAAGCGTCTTCTCCTAACCAGGGTTCTTTAACTTCATAAAAATTGAGCTTATGGGTTTTGTAATCGACACCACTGCGGATACGCCATTTGTCCGTTAATTGCGAAGTAAAGTCTAACCGGGCTTCATTGGTGGTGGCACGCGAACTGCCATAGAATCGATCTGATCCCCCAAACACGCGACCTTCGTCCCATTGTCCACCTTCAAACACATTGGGCATGAAATAAAAACTATTAAATTCAGACCCATCATACCGCGGTCCGCCGGCGCCGAAATTGGCATACCACCAGGGATCCTGCTCAAACTCTTTATCAACTGACCGAAAGTCTTCAAACTGGTCATAGTCTTCATACATGGATGGCAGCAACCAGTAACTCCCATCACGATAAAGAGCTTTCTCAGTGAGCTCAGGACCATCCCAGATTCCATTATCATTCCGATCCTGATCAGGGCTGAAACGATCAATACCCGGTTCATAGATACCATTATTATTAGTATCAGTAAAATCTTCGGCAACTTCCCAATTATATATTCCGGGAGCTGCACCAAATTGCCAACCACTACGATCATCCAATTTGGTATAATACAAGGTGTCGCCATTTTCCGAAAGCGTATATGGTATCATATTGGGATCATTGGGGTCCGATATTGTCCTGCCAGAACCTGCGGAATGACGCCATTCAAACCAATCGGGATATCCATCACTGTCACTATCCTTCCAACGGACTCCCTGAAATTGATCCTGGATAAAACGACTGGCGCGGATGGTGTAAAAAGTTTTACTGCTGAGAGAATGATTTATTTCGAATGTATAACGCTTAGTATCACGAAATAATTCGTTTTGACCCTCATCCCAATACAGATAACGAGGATTGAAACCTTTCCGATGAGCCTCTACTATCCAGTAGGAAACATTCATCCGCAGACGATTAGTTGGGTTGTAAGATAATTTTGCGAAAGCATCCCAGGTTTTATCAAATCCAAAACCGCGAAAGCCTGCAACATCATCCCAGGGCTGCACCATTTTCTCCCGGTTTTTGGTATTGAATGGATCATTAGGATCTTCAATATATATGAGATCATCAAACTCGTAAACACGCCAATTATCTCGATTTGTATATTGTCCCGAAACCCAGTACTTCACATTTTTAAGAAGCGGAATACTGCCGCCAAAACCAAGGTTATAGTCATCATAACCGCGCAAATTATCATATTCCGCACCCATTGCGGCGCCAACCCGGCTGGTTTCATATTTGAATCTATAGGAAAATTTATCTGCCCCAAAATTGGTGTGCATATTGGATACGGCCGACATTGCATCGCCATATTCAGCGTTAAAACCACCTGGCTGCCAATCAAATTCCTTTACTGCAAATAAATTCAATCTGGTGCCATTACCAATCCCACCGAAAATGGGATTCCTGATATATAAACCGTCGATCATGTAAGCGATTTCACCGGAACGACCACCACGAACATGGATCTCTTCCAAACCTCGTTCCTCATGATCCGGGATTCCCTGAGAACGGCTTTCAACTTTGACCACACCGGATTGCAAAGTATATAATTCAGTCAGATCCCGTAAAGGCAGAGCTTCCATCGTTTCTTCATCAATGGTTACTTTTTTGGATGTGGCTCCCTTTTCAACCATATCACGCTCACGAACTACAGTAACCTCCTGACCTTCAAATGCTTCAATGGGTAGACTAAAATTCAGCCAGATGGTTTTATCCATAATTACTTCGACGCCGCTGACTATTTGCTTCTGGTAGCCCATCATCATTACAGTGACATCGTAGGTGCCTACCGAAACATTTAATATAATATAATTCCCGTTTACATCGGCTACCGCACCGATTGATAATTCAGAGATAAATACCTGTGCACCGGGTAAAGTGTTTCCGGAAATGTCGGAAACCTTCCCCCGAATTGTACCGTCAGTACCGGCTTGAGCCAGTGAAATGAAAAAAGCAATTGCCAGAATTAAATTAATTAGATTCTTGTTAATCATTTTCACGATAATAATCAGAATTATTTATTATTGATGTTTACGCGTTGCAAACCAGCAGTGCGCCTAAAGTGTATAGGATCACCACCGAGTTCCGGGGCTGAATCAAACTCATCCAGTCGCAATTGTCGAGCCTGTCCAACCAGTTGTTTTAATCGATTCGATTGCGCAGCAGGATTGGTGGTGATACGTCCTAATTCCCAACGCGATAAGCCCAACCAGATCTGTTGGTCAACACCGGTCGGCTCGGTCCAGCGAACGTATACTTCGTCTTTTACTATCCCTTGACCTTTAACCAACCAAGTGTTATTCCACTCACCATATTCCACTCCTGTACCAATCATTGTCATGGATAGTTCGCGAGTAATCAAAAAACAATCAGTAAACGTTGTATCCACTCCAGGACAATCATCAATCGATGTTGCTAACCAGGTTGTGTCAGCGGTACAAACAACATTACCATCTATCATTTTACCACGCCTGATATTTGCCGGTACAGTCACCGTATCCATGTCAACAGCAAATGATTTTTCAATCTTATAAACAGCGACTTGTGTGGTATCGTAATAGATTTCTTCAAACCGTTCACCATCGCGCAATAACCCATTTGGGGTATAAAACAGTACTTCATCGATTAAGTTATTAGTGTACCAAAAATTATTATTAATATCATTTTCATTCCAATAATACCCATATGGGAGAAAATAGCTGGGTTTAACGATTTTTTTGATATTCTCATCCATCTTGAACAATAGATAATCATAATCCCGCGGATCTTCCCCGGCTTCAGGATTTAAATTGATCCATTCAGTCTTGGTAACCAGGTAGTCATCGTCAGAATCATAGTCCGTTATATTTGCTACAATTTTATTGGTACGAAGTGTTACAATTGAATCATTCAAGGTAACGTTGGAAATCTGTCTTTCAATAATATCCACAGTATCGATCAGGTTATAATAAGTAATCCCCCAGCGTGTCACGAGTGAATCAAGCTTGTTGATAGTACGCAAAACCTGTGGCTGTGCCGGATCTGAATAATCTACGAGTAGATTATTTGGGATAATATCTATATAAAACAACTCTCCCGGATCACCGTTTGAATTATTATTCAAATCGGTGAATCTTTCATTATCATCCCATTGACCATTGCCACGATCCAAAAACCAGATATCATTATTAACATCATAGATGGCGCCGGGTTCGGAAGACGCTACAATTTCTTCGGCCGGATCCCAGATCTTATTGCAATTACGATCCTGAAATACTTCGCTGAGTTCATGGGTACCGGAAGTATCTTTGTCAAGATATGGCTCAAAAGAATCCCAAACACTATTACCAGTATCAAGATACCAAATACCACTGGCATCTTTCACAGCGCCAGCCACACTATCACTGAAAGTCTGTTCAGCCGAATCCCAAATACCATTGTCATTGCAATCAGTACCTACCCGGAATATGAGAGA
This sequence comes from uncultured bacterium, assembly GCA_964539785.1. GTDB lineage: Bacteria > Fidelibacterota > Marinisomatia > Marinisomatales > TCS56 > JABMPO01. The sequence goes on from CAZIJQ010000012.1 coordinate 21,517, forward strand.
ATCGGAGCTAAGCTGCCAGCGGCCAATATTAAAATCATGCACAAACTGAAGAATCTGATCGGACTCATACGTGTATGATGTATCTACCCACTCACTGGAATCCACATACATTATTCCCGAGTTGATTACGGGTGTGTCGACCGTAGCGGAGTATGCTAAAATATCAACAGTATCGCTATAAAAAACCGTTGTCTGATAATCAACTTTGCGACTGCGGGTTGGCATATAGCGCTGAAATTCTGTATCAAGCACAATATCCCACTCATATTTAATCAGATTATCATAGGAATCTGAAATTAACTGCAAAGAATCTTCAATAATAACATCGTTTTCAGTCAGAGAATCGATTGCAGTTCGATTAGTAAATTCCACTTCACCAGGATTTATATCTACCAGAAATTCAGGAAATGTCTTTAATGTTAATATGGGGGGTTCTTTTTTCTGTAACCGTAAAAAATCAGCAAAAGTTAAATCAAAACTTGCTTGATCAGAGCGATAAAACTCAGCCGCAATATCATTATCAAAATTATAAAAATAATCCGAAACCGGACCTTGAGCACCATTCCCGATGGTCGTTTCACCTAACGTGTTAGCGAGTGCGATATCCGCTATGGTTTCTTCAGCTGGTTCCACACAACCAAAAAAAACCAATAATACCACAAAAATAAAAATCTTGAAAAAACTCTTTTCACGCAACATTTATTTATCTTCTCGATTAATCATTTGAACCAGATATGTAATAATCCGCTGGCACTATCAGACCAAATAAGCACCAGCGGATATTTAAAATAATTATAAAACCTGGCTATTTCCAGTGATCTCTTATTTCATCAACACCATTTTACTGGTCTTAGTAATGCCATTTTGAGTCAGTGAATATACATATACGCCACTTGGAAATGCTGAAGCATCCAGAGTAAAATCATGAGCACCGGCAATTTGATGTTCGTCAACAAGTGTTATCATTTTTTGTCCAAGAACATTATAGAGTTCCAGTTTGACGTTACCTGCAGTACTGAGAGAATACTCAATTTCAGTAGTGGGGTTAAAGGGATTTGGATAATTCTGACCTAAGGAAAACTCTACTGGTGTAATAGCTTCTGAATCAGTGGATACCGGTCCTCTATTATATGAAGCCACATAAACCCGTTGCTTGTAATCTTCATAATTTTCGTCATCAAGAACCGTTAATACCGCAAAATCCGGAGATTGGAAAATCATATAACAAATATCCTGGGTAGCAATTGGAGCTAAATGTGGACTCAATTCATAATAGTCAATATCTCCTACTGATGGAGTATTCGTCATATTACCAAGATCGGCCCAGGTCTGGCCATAATCATCGGAAACGGCAAGATAAACATCAATATCTTCCATATATATGCTGGTGGTATCCTGGGTAGTATCAGATACGGCAGCCGTAGTACACCAAATTGTGACTGTACCATCATCGTTATTACTCATTGCCATATCAGGTGAAAGATATTGCCAGCCGGAGAATGAACCAAAGTCAAACAGGAATGAGGTTGACATATCACGGATCTGAGATACAGTCCAGGTATTGACATCGTCAGGAGTTGGGTTGTAGAAATAATAGTGTCCCGCACCTGGCATTCCAGTATAAACACCATCGGCACCTTCATAAGTAGCTACTACAACTGAACTGATATGTAAACCGCCATAAGCATCAACTTTTACGTCGTAATCATAACCGAAAAAAGCTTCATTCAGTACGTTCCAGGTAGTGTCTTCACCAACAACGGTGGATAGGGAATCACCAAGCAGACCGGCATCAAACATCATCTGATTGATCGCAAGATCGGACCAGGCATGAAAACCTGTATTTTCTATACCACCGGTATTTTCCCAGGTTAAACCATAATCGGTAGTTTTCTTGTAAAACATTGTGTGATTTACAATCGATCCACCGGTCTCATAGTCATGCCAGTAACCGGAGTTTACCATATAGCCAATACCGTCATCATTGATATGAAATTCCGGAGTTCCGGTGTAATTAGCATCGGCTGTACCGCCAAAATGAGTGGTTTTATCAAAAACCATGACCGGGTTTGCCATGCCGTAATAGCCAAAAATGTGATAGCTGGAGCGCAGCATCCAATATTGATCCGGTCCTAATCCTTCACCAAAAAGCGCCAACAGCGTTGGGCTGGTTGCATCTTCGACAACTTGTGCCTGGCTCACCCACAAATCAGGTGGATCGCAGGGCGTCATCGCACAACCGGTATTTAAATCATAGACCGGGCTGCTAAAGCTGCCACCAAACCAGCCCAATTCATCCCAGGTGTACATGGCACGTCCACCATTGGTTCCGCCACCCGTCGTGGTAGTATATTCATTCCAAATTGCAGTAGGATAACTGTTAGTACTTGCAACCATGCTGGGGTAACGTCCGGTTGGCAAACCACCGGCGCCATCGGGAGCTGCTCCACCAGGATACAAATTGTTCAGACTGCTTGCGATTGTCCATGTTACACCATCCGGTGATTGCGCTGTACCAATATAGCCGGAAGAAGCGTCAATACCCTGCCATTGGCGATAGCAGACAGCAACTCCGGTTCCGGGCACATATACGATCGGATTGGTATTATTAGAATACATTCCATAACCATTTTTGCTGGAATCAATCATTACAGATGTGAAATTGTCATCGCGGGATGAATAATTTGGCAAAGGAGAAGACGTAGAATTAGTAAGTGAAAAACTATCTTTTTCAATATAAACACGTTCACGATTTTGGACATTCGTTTCCAGTTTCGTGTTATGATATACTTCTCCAAAAAGCAAACTAGTACTCAAAAGAATACAAAGCACTATTACCAGGTTGCGCATAAGGCCTCCTACAATTGATTATTAGGTTGATTTAACGTTTCGGGATAGATTGTGAATTCTGTATTTGACCCGGATAATACTTAATTATAAATTAGCTGTCAAGGAGTTTCCCCTCAATTCAGTGCTGTCCAAAATAAACAAGATTTCCCTAATTTTAATAAATTTTCCTGAATCCTCGACTGGATGATATGTTTTTTGACAGGTTATTTCAAAATGGTAAAAACAAGCCCCACTAGTGAATTGTTAAATGTTATTTCCATTAAATCCACGTATCAAATCCTAAATCCGGTTTGAGCAGACAGGAATGTCTGCACTACAATGGCACGTACAACAGACATTCTTGTCTGTTGATGAGCAAACTCTAAAGATCAAATTAGTACATTTTAAATAATCGTTTTGGACAGATGTGCCCTCAATTATACATTAAATTTGCAGCATCCTTATCTAATAAAATATGCTTAAACTCGAGGCCTAAAATCAACGAGTATAGAATATGAATTACTTACTAATCGCCTTATTATTTATCCTGCAAATGGGCTATGGAATTAATGCTTCCCCGGAAATGATGATATTAAAACAACCGGATGGAGAATCTATTGAGTGCTTTCATCGAGGAGATGAATGGGGAGCCTGGTTTGAAACGGTTGAGGGTTGGTCAATAACTAAAACGACAAGCGGCTATTGGGTGTATGCTGTGGGCGTTGATGGAAGAAATCTGCTACCGGGTACAGTTGTTGTGGGGCGTGGTGTGCATCCTGAAATGGATATATCAGGCAATAGCTTAGAAAAACACCTGAAACCAGAACCATATCTGAATATCGAGCACAGCAGGACCTTCAACATCAATTCTGCCAGAACAGATTCTTTTAAAATACCTTTGTTACTGGTTGATTTTCCGGATTATCTAGCCAGCTATCCCGACACTATTTTTAACGATATCATGAATCTTGAGGGTTATGGGCACCCAAATCATCCCGGCTCCGGTAGTTTTAGAGATTTCTATCAGGAAATATCGTATGGACAGTTTAACCCGGTGACAGATGTCGTTGATTGGGTACAGGCGCCCAATAATCATGATTATTACGCCTATTCTGAACCAGACGGTTATGATCGCGTACTGGAACTGATACGAGCGGCAGTTGATACCGCCGAAGCCCATGGAATGGATTGGTCTCAGTATGACAATGATGGTGATGGGAATCTGGATGCTTTAAATGTTTTACATGCGGGACCGGGCGCTGAACAAGGTGATCATTCCAATATCTGGTCCCATAAATGGTATTTATCGGCCGGTGGCCTGGAAGTCCAATACGACGGCGTTTGGATAAATGGCTATACAATGAATCCCGAAATTCAAAATAATAATATAGTTGCTATTGGCGTAATCAGCCACGAATTCGGCCATGCCCTTGGTTTACCGGATCTTTATGATACCGATTATTCATCCAGCGGCGCCGGCAAACTCGCACTAATGGCCAGCGGATCATGGGGTACTTCCGGGAATACTCCCTGGTATCCTTCCGCAATGAACGCCTGGAGCAAAACAGAACTTGACTGGTCAAATCCAACTGTTTTGGATGTTGATCAAATGCAGGTCGCAATTGACCAATCATTTTCAAATAACGCGATTTATCGAGTTAATCATCCACAGGATAATAGTGAATACTGGCTGATTGAAAACCGACAAAAGGTCGGCACCGATGTTAACATGCCTTGTGCCGGTTTAATCATCTGGCATATTGACACTGAAATGACCGGCGGCTGGGGTGTGAATAACAATGAACCGCATTATGGAGTCGGCCTCGAACAGGCCGATGGCTATTTTGACCTGGAAAACGATGCTGGCAGCGATGGTGGAGATCCTTTCCCAGGGTTTACTGATAACCGCTTTTTTACCAACAGTACTACCCCTAATACGGTAAACCATTATGGTGTCCCATCAATGGTCAGTATCGAGAATATTTCCGACCCGGATTCCATAATGACATTTGACCTTGCTTTCGGGGAAATATTGATGGCTGACGTCGGTATCACTAACAGCTCAGCGAATGCTTATGATAGCGGTTGGATTTCTATAAATATGGACAATACGATGGAAATTGCAACCCTGCGATTCAGGCTCAACAGTAGTCCGGATATTTTAAGTGTAGCTGAAGTCAATTTATCCGATCGTGTAACCGCCGATTCCATCCTAATAAATAATAACTTAATTGATTTGGTCAATCCCGTCATTGCCACAGGATCGGGTACAATCATGGATATTGAGTTATTCGCAAATACTGGAATTGACCGTACAGTTGAACTGACACTCACTAATTATTATTCTGCGGATTCGGCTGATTCAGAAGTTGCCTTAATAGTTACCAATGCCGTTTTTCAGGTTTTCGCCATCGACCAGATATTTACAGTGAGCAATAGCAGCGCTCCCATTGGAGGACCATTCCAATATACGGTAGCTTTGGAGAATAGTGTTCCATTGAAAATGATCACAATGTCGCTGAATGATTTACCGGATTATCTGATAGCAGCCGATGAATTTTATACCGACGCCAATGGAAATAATCACTGGGACGCAGGAGAACCCTTTACCGACTGGAACGAAGATGGCGAATGGACACCAGCCATCCAACTTTCGGATCGACTGGCCGGTTGGAATTTCTCTATGCAAACCACATCTGATGGAATCACTCTGCAAACAGCTTCCTGGACTACACCGGTAGATACGGGCCAGGGAACAATTTTTACTGTAAACGGCGTTGTGGATATTTCAGCCCTGACCAGTCACGTATTGGTAAGGCTCAATAATGTCATTTTGATGGATAAATTTGGAATAGATGGAATTCCATTTACCTACACCATTGGAGATATTACTATTACTCCGTTTGTTGGGACTGATTTAGAGCAATCCATTCCCACTGAATTCTCGTTATCAAATAATTACCCAAACCCATTTAATCCCACCACTACTTTCAATTATCAGGTCCCACAAACAACCGATATTAATTTTTCGATTTATGATATCCGCGGTAATATAGTCTATTCAATGACACAATTGCACAATCCGGGCCGGTATGAATTAGTTTGGAATGGTAGAAATAATAACGGAAAAAACGTTGCCAGCGGCACTTATTTCATGCAGATGAAGGCAGCGGATTATTCAGTAACCAGGAAAATTCTATTGCTTAAATAAAAAAAAAGGGGAAGCACGCTCCCCCTTTTTTTTAAGCTGATTTACGCTTAAAATATTGATAACGTGGCTTGGCGCCCTTTTCAATAACCTCCGGTGTTATTATCACTTTTCGAACGCGTTTCAATTCCGGCAGATCAAACATCAGGCTCATCATAAATTCCTCCATTACCGAACGTAGCGAGCGCGCTCCGGATTGTCTGGCCATTGCTTTTTCGATTATCACGTCCAGAGCCTTGGATTGGAACTCGAGTTCCACCCCTTCCATCTTAAACAATTTCTGATATTGCTTCACAAGTGCATTCTTTGGTTCAGTCAATACCCTGAACATGGCCTCATGATCCAGCAAATCCAGACCGGCAACTACTGGCAGTCTACCTACCAATTCGGGAATAAATCCGAACTGGATTAAATCTTGCGGAGTTATTTCAGAAAGGGTCGGACCGGCTTTCTTCATGACAGCAGATTTTTGTTTGCGCTTAAAACCAATCTCGCCGGTTCCTTTACGTCGTTCCAGGATATCATCCAGCCCATCAAAAGAACCACCACAGATGAACAGAATATTGCGCGTGTTAATTGGAATTAAGCGCTGCTCGGGATGCTTTCTGCCACCCTGCGGCGGGACATGGGCAGTAGTTCCTTCCAGAATTTTCAGAAGGGCTTGCTGAACGCCTTCACCGGAAACATCCCTGGTAATGGATGTCGAAGAAGATTTGCGCCCAATTTTATCTAATTCATCAATATAGATTATACCCTGTTCAGCGGCCGGTACGTTATAATTAGCCACCTGCAGCAGTCGGACTAAAATATTCTCAACATCTTCGCCAACATAGCCGGCTTCCGTAAGAGTGGTAGCATCGGTTATGGCAAATGGGACCGATAAAAAACGTGCCAGCGTCTGAGCCAATAAGGTTTTACCCGTTCCAGTTGGTCCGATTACTAAAATATTACTTTTTTCAATCTCAACGTCTTCGTCAAGATGTTGATATAAGATTCGTTTGTAGTGATTGTAGACCGCCACGGCAACCGTTTTTTTTGCGACATCCTGACCAATAACGTAGCGATCAAGAAACGTTTTTATTTCGGCCGGCTTATGCAGCACAAATTCGACTGGATCAGTATGCACCTGAGATTGTTCCGGTATCAGATCACTGCTGTCGGGAGTAGAGTGTTTATTCATTTTTTTCGGGGGGTCAGAATTGTATCAATTAATCCGTATGCTTTGGCCTCTTCGACACTCATGAAAAAATTTCGATCGGTGTCTTTTTCAACACGTCGCAGGGACTGTTTTGTGCATTGTGAAAGGATTTTATTCAATCGTTTTTTCAAGCGGTCAATTTCATCGGCCTGAATTTGAATATCGCTGGCCTGACCTTCTACACCACCCATGGGCTGATGAATCATAATCCGGGCATTCGGTAAAGCCGAACGCTTCCCCGGTTTTCCACCGGCCAGTAATAGCGCCCCCATGCTGGAGGCCTGTCCCATGCAGATTGTAGCGACATCGGATTTAATGTACTGCATCGTATCATAAATTCCCAGTCCGGCGGTAACAATTCCACCAGGAGAATTGATGTATAAATAAATGTCTTTCTCTGAATTCTCGGCATCCAGAAACAGAAACTGGGCAATTATCAATGAAGCTATCGTGTCGTCGATGGGTGTTCCAAGAAATACAATCCGTTCCTTCAATAAGCGCGAGTAAATGTCATAGGCCCGTTCCATGCGACCTGATTGTTCAACCACCATTGGAATTAATTGAGCGATTGTATTCTTATCCATTTTTTTCTTCCCGGGCTGCCTGTTCACGAAGATCCTTAGTCTTAACCTTGACTTCTTTGATTTTTGCATATTCTTGCAAATAACCAAGAATCATTTTTTCTAACAAATCATCTTCCAATTTATGACGATTGCTCGGTTTTTTATAGAATTTTCGGATTTCCTGTTCGCTAGTGGGTGTACGATCAACCAAGCGTTGAATTTCCTGATCAATAGCTTCCTTAGCCACAGAATATTTCTGGCTTTTTATCAAAGCCCCATGGATTAAATACCATTTCAGATTATGTTCAGCCATGGGGCGGTAAGCTTCCCTGATCTGGGCTTCGTCAACCTTACCCGAATTATTCTTTTTCATATCCTCAAGGATTCGATCCAGATATATTTCAACCATGGAAGTTGGGAATTCCGGTTGCACTAATTCAATCATGGCATCGGACAGCGCGCGATTAAAAGATTCTTCGGATCGATGAGCAAGGTTTTCATCAATTCGCTCTTTGATCCGCTCGCGCCAGTCCGCTTCATCCTTGGCCTCGGGGTCAACCTGCTTAATAAATTCTTCATTGATCTCAGCCGGTACTCGCTGCTCAACATTATGAACAGTAACCTCGTAAGTGTTGGTGGCAGGCCCTTCTCCTTCAGGTAATTCAATCCGCGTTGTATCACCGGACTTTAGTCCCAATAACGGTTTTGTATTGGCATTACCGCCAATCACTCCTTCACCAACTTTAATATACCGTTGCTCAAGCTTTTTGCCAATTAACGGTAGGCCAGAGGAATCAAGTTTCTGGAGATCAGCGACCACGAAATCACCTTCCTTGGATCCGTCTTCTACAGTCGCCACTTCGGAGAAACGTTCCCGCATGTCGGCAATGGCGTCCTCGATATCCTGCTGATCGGATACATAAACCGTTTTATCAACTTTCAGATTATTCTTTTTGAGTTCTGGCAATTCAATTATCGGTTCAACTTCAAAATTCAATTTAAATGAGAAAGGCTCGCCTTGTTTAAAACTGATATCGTCAACTTTGGCCTGATTGATAGGAGTTATCTTTTTTTCCCGCAAAGCCTCCATAAAATATTTCTGAATTGCTTCATCGACAAACTGGGCTTCAATTGCCGGTTGATATTGTTTGAGCACCACTTTTTTAGGCACCTTTCCAGGACGAAAACCGGGCATTTTGATGGTTTTTATAATTTTTTGTTCAGTTTTTCCATAATCCTGAGCAATCTCATCCCAGGTTAACTCAATGGTTATTTCGCAGCTATAAGAATTTGGAGAAGTAAGTTCTATTTTCACAATTCACCTTTTAAAAATTGACGCGGAATTTAGCATCGAAATTTACAAACTGGCATTATTAGTTACACTGCCGATCGTAGAACAAATATTCTATTCAGGCGATAGATCGTTCAATTGACGTTGTAATCCTTTAAAACTATCGCACCGCGATATAATAAATACATGCCTACCATCTGAATTACATGGTAGATATCATTGTAATTGAAATGTTTGTGCAGGGAAAATCCACTCATTTGCACTCCTGCTGCCAGAAAGCTAACCAGAATTCCGGCGATCAACCACCCGGTGCCTTCGGCGGAACTTGCGAAATAACTGTACACCATTACCAGCAGAATAAACACCATTGTAGGGGCATAAAATCGAATCACATTTATAAAACGGGGATCGCGCCAGATCGTAATTAGATAAATGACTAAAAAGATTACCGCAATCCAGCGCAGCAATTCCACTGTCGAAAATTCAAAAACATGGTGAAAAGCAGCCATTAGCAGAAAGAACGATGCCAGACCGATAGAAATTGTTGTCAGTCGCCAGAGTAAATCTTTTATACCTGCATCCAAATGAGGTCCGATTCCGTGGCTGATGGCACCGAGCAACGCACCCAGGGCCAGCATCCAGAATGCTCGTGAAAAATGCCAATGCACATTCATCAATCGTTCCCAATACCAGGAATTGATCTCATAAGCAAACCAGGCAGTTATCCCAGCCAGGATCAGATCGGTGATCACCGTCATTGGTTCGTAAATTAGCTGTTTTTCCATTTTACTACTCCCTAACTGCTTCCCCACGCTTGACAGGTCTCATTAGTCCTAAAGCGATAGTTAATGTAATTGCACCATACAGAAAAGCGGTGGCATAATTATTATTGAATACTTGAATAAGATAGCCTGATAAAATTGGCCCAACAATATTGGAAAATTGCGATGCCAGGTAATACAGACCAGTATAGATTCCCAGATGCCCGGGAGGTGCCATATCAAGTGCCATTGGTAGCGAATTTACCAGAATTAATGACCAGGCGATTCCGCAGAGTGGTAAAACAATTTTTGTTTCCAATATTGTAGTCATGAAAAAGCCATAGGTCAACAAAACTGCAAATAAAATAATTCCGAAACTGATAGTACGCTTACGACCGAAGCGGGCTCCTAACCAGCCGCTCAAGGGCGAGAAAAGAACAATCGGCAACGAGAAGTAAGCCAAAAGTCCGGTCGCTTTACCACTGTCGATATTTAGCGTGTTCACCGCAAAGGATGTAAAAAATACTTCCAGTGCGCCGTAACCCAGGAACCAGAAAAATATTGCTCCCAGCAGATACAGGGCTGATTTATCTTGGTCACGGAAAACGGACTGCAAACTTTTTATCAGCGATGGCTTGGCTTCCTCTTCGTAGTGCTGATCAGGTTCGCGGATAAAAAACAGTACCATTGCACAGCCAAATAGCATTGTTGCACCACCAAAATAGAATGGCGCTCCGATTGAAACTTTGAACATTAGCCCGCCAACAACAAAGGCCAAAACCGCGCCAACCCCACCCATAAGATTAATTACACCATTGGCCTGGGAGCGTTTTGGAGAAGGTGTAATATCTCCCATGAGCGAAATAATAGGAGTGCGAAACATATCCATTGCGAAAAGGGTCAGGCAGATAGATGCCATAAAATAGAACAGTGAATTGCCAACAAATATGGGAATGGCAACAAATCCTATTAAAGCAATGGGAGCTCCGATTAAGATAAATGGTTTTCGCCGACCAATTTTAGTCCACAAACGGTCCGAAGCCGCGCCAATGAAAGGCAGAATGAACAAGGCGGCGATATTATCGATGGTCATAATAAAACCAGTGATAGTGGCGCTCATTCCAAAACCCGGTACCGCTGCCGCAGCGCTGAAATCCAGCCGACCAGCCTGTAAAAATATTGGCACATAGGCGTTATAAATCCCCCACAGTAAAGTTACCCCCATGAAACCAAATCCGAGTAAAAGTATACGACCGTAACTGAATTTCATCTTGTCATTCCTCACCATTTTAGTATCCCCACCAATAAAGCCGATGGAGCAATTTATTGACTGATAATCAATTGAACAAGATTTACTACATCTAAAATATTTACAGCAGCATCAGAATTAATGTCCGCTGATTGCACAGCGCAGTTGAAATCCGGAGCAGCACTTAAAACCAGATCAACTGCCAATAGTACATCGATGATATCTATCTGACCATTATTATCCACATCGCCAGCCAGCCAATCCGCGCAGGGATCAGTCAGGGGAATCCGGGCTGGCACTTTCATAGTGATGCAATGAATAGCTCCGTTATAGGGTATTATCTGATTGCAATCAAACCCGATAATCTCATACTCCGGCATCAATTGTTGATATACATTCAGGGCATCATTATCAGTGGTAAATCCATAGACCGGTACAAATACTTTTTTGTTCATGATGAGTGAGTTAACATAGGTGTAGGTAATACCACCGCTATAGGCCGGCATGAGCATCCGATGTACATTAAATTGCTTTCCATCACCATTAGTCTCTGCCGTCAATTGATCAGCAACCTGATTACAAATAGTATAATTATTGCCGGATCCAGCGGAAGGTGAATCGTATTCGCCCACAATTATTGTAGTGTCATTCAGAATTTTCACAAACATATCGATATGGCCGGTACCGTCGTTTTCCAGATAAGGTGTCAGTATGACTTTGTCGATTCCCAGATAATCGCCCAAAATTTGTTCAAGCAGAGGTACTGTCAGACTACCATCTGTATTAAATCCATGGTCCGGACCAAAAATAATATTGGATAATAGTGCAACACCCCGGCCGTCAAGTAGCAGATTACCACCGGCTTCGATCAGATCAGGTCCATAATAATCCAAAGCCCAATGATTCGACAAACTTTCGGGAAATTGATCATCATCTGCCCGGGGACGATTGTATATCAGATCAATAATTCCCAGACTGCTATCGGGCTGGTATATCCACCAGGGGCCATAGTCGCGTATCCAAACAGAATTCAGAACATCCTGAATGAAGGTTACTTTCCCCATGTTTACGCCGTAGGAATTCAACTGGGAATAGACCGAAGATTGCTCCGCGGAATTGGCAACAACAACCCAAGCAGTGTCGTTTTCGGCGGTTTCTTTGATTAATTGCTGGAGCAGAGTTGTGAAGCCTTTCCAGGCATAAATAACGCCAGCGATCGAATCAAATTCCGCTGGCGCAAACACGACACTGTCCGGCGGAGGAGTCACTGTGCGATTTACTCCGATTTCGTGCAAGCGTGTTTTTTCTTCTTCGGTTAAACCCCGTGGCAGAGGATCATCAGCAAGTAAAGGACCAGCAATTACAAAAATATGAATGACAGTCAATATTCGGGGAAGCCTTTTTACCATGCCATAAAATTAATCAGATTAACTCAGAATATCCACGAATGCAGTTATGATAATGCCAATAGTGAGATTAACGGCGATATTCGGCTTTTGTCTTCCCACTGAAATATTGCATTCACTAATAGAAAAAGAGACATCGGCAAGTAGGTATAAATCAAATATCAAACTAAAACTCCAGCATAAACCCACCCACCGGAAAAGTCTTGAACTGCAGTACATTCTCGGTAGTTCCATCCGGGTTATATTGAATATCCCAGACATTATCCACATTGAAAACATTCATGATGTTGATAAACGCCATAAGAGCGTAGACGAACAATAATCAAAATTCAATTGTAAATCCACCAACCGGCATAACCTGATATTGATAAATGTCAGATGTAGTACCATCAGCATTATATTGGACATCCCATATGTTTTCTCTATTAAAGACATTTTGTAAGTCAAAGTAGGATACTAAATTGAAGTTTTTAAAATGCGAATGCCATAGGATCATAAGATCAAAGCGATGATAAGCAATCAGTCGCTTGGTATTATAATCAGTACTTGGATCTTCATACCAGCGCTGAACATTATGATCATATTGGAGTGGAGTATAAGGTTTTCCACCAACATACCGGTAGCGGACGGACAATTCTAGTTCATCCGATCCCCAACCCAGCGCTTTTGCAATAAATCGGACCAATCCATTTCGTTTAGATATAGGTACAATATTCGATCCCTTCAGTGGAATCCGATAACCACCTACAATGGAAGCTACATGCTGAAAATCAAACATCTGTGGATAAAACTTTTCATCTTCAGATCGCGGATCCTGCATAAAAGCGCGATACCAGGAATAAGAGAAGGTGCCAAACAGATCCTTTGCCATTTTCTTTTGCAGAAAAAACTCAATGCCATAGGATTTTGCATATCCTTTGTTAACCAAACGGCTACTAGCATCACTTGAATCAAGAGTGGTGCTGGAATAATCAACCGGAATATCCTGATACTCTTTCCAGTATGCTTCAAATGTACCTCGTGTATCAAGTGAAAATAAATGTTCAATTCCCAGAACAACTTGATCATTGTATTTACTTTTCAGGGTTCTATTATCAGAATCAAATGCAAGGTATAAGAGATTTGGAGATTGATAGTGACGACCGTAAGCTAAACTTAGAGCTGTCATTGGAGTGAAAGCATAGTTTATGCCCAACCTTGGGGATAACCATTTAAAATCAGTGTATTCCAAATAACCAGCCCGTAGTCCAATATTCGCATAAATACGATCTGATAAATGATATTTCACTTGAACAAATGCTCCTAAACGCGGATGAGATGAACTGGTGTTTGATTCTGAGGAATCGTAAGGCTGCCCAACCATACCCACTTTTTGAAATCGAATTTTACTCCAGGTATTATCATCATTACGCGAACTATAATGCCAGATGCCAGCATTGTCTTCAAAAATAGAATCGGGATCTGCAGTTTCGATAATGGGCTGAACATCTGTTTGCCATTGGTCAGTCGAAATCACCCGAAATGTATCCGGATATTCGGAAGTGCTATAGCCAAATAACCAAACCGTATCCTGACCTACCCAAGAATCATGAACAACACCGAGTTGTTTCCAATCCACTCCACCACTTATTTCAAATTTGGGATTTGGTTTCCATAAAAAATCACCTTTGGCCTGAATATCCCATTCGGTAAAATTCTGATCCGCATAATAAGCTTTTTCACCATTGTCTTTTATTCGATATACATCATAAATGAATTCAGCCCAGGTTCCGCCAATCGTTATATTAGTCAGTGCCTTTTTTCCCCATAACCTTTTATAGGTCAGCCCATAAGCTGATTGGTTACCACGGGCATTAACATTTTCAGCGCCACGACTCCAGGCATCATCTTCTCCTTCAAGTTTAATTGCGTCTACACCGTGAACAAAATTGAACATTAACTTATCAATTGATGTAACATCATAAGTTAGTTTGGATTGCATGCTCCAATAACGCGGTACTGCTGTTAGTCCGGTACTGGCAATAATTAATTCAAGATAACTTTTTCTAAATGATGTTAAATAGGAACCACGACCAGCAAGCAGGGGACCTTCAAGATTGAGTCCTATCCCAGCCATACTCATATCAATATCCTGAGAATGATTCAGCCGGCTTCCTTCTCTGAGAGAAATTTCCATAACACTGGATGCTTTATCTCCATATTTTGCAGGAAAGGCACCAGCCATAAAATCCACTCTATCAATGAATAAAGTATTAATCATATTAATTGGACCACCGCCTGTTCCCGGCTGTCCAAAATGATTGGGATTGGAAATTTCAATATTATCCATTAGAAATAGATTTTCACCAGGCGAACCTCCACGGACAACAATTTCATTTTGCTGATCGGATGCTGATACAACCGCTGGCAGAGCCTGCATCATTCGTTGTATATCAATCACTCCGACGGGATCCCTGCGAATTTCATTTAAATCAACCGTACGGCTTGAGACTATGGCATCTTTTTCTTTTTCGAAGTATTCGCGGGTAACTGTGACTCCTTCCAACTCAATTACCTGTTGTTCCAATTCTGCTTTAATCACTACCGGACGATTTGAGACAACACGAACATTCAGTTTAGTTAACGGTTTATACCCGATGGAACTGAATCGAACATGATAAAATCCAATAGGGACCCTCGTAATATGGAATTTTCCATTCAGATCGGATGCTGCACCTAGCATTGTTCCATCAATAAATACATTTACTCCTGGCAATGGTTGTTGAGTTGCATTATCCATTATTGTACCAATAACTACACCCGTTTCACCTGCCATTATCGATGTAAACAGTAAAATTCCAGTTAATATTTTGATCATTACAATTCTCCAATATTTAATAATGACTCTATATGATTAACATATTGCTGAAACGCTTTTCTACCGTTCTCTGTTATTGAATACTTTGAGATCGGCTTACGATTTATAAATTCTTTTTGCACAGAGATAAAGGATGCATCCTCCAGTTTCCTAAGCTGAACACTCAAGTTTCCATCGGTTGAACCTGTTTTTTCTCTGATAAAGACGAATGGTGCTTCTTTACGACTGACCAATAGCGCTATGATGGATAAGCGGATACGAGAATGTATCAAACCATTAATTGCCTGATAATCAAACTGACTCACTATTCTTCCTTTTTTTATGTTCCTGTATCAATAAGATCACGCCTGGAATAAATTGCAGGAAAATCATTAGAAATATCCAGATCAGAATAGAAGTGAAATTGGTTGAATAAAATATCAGGATTGAGCCAGCCCACCACCCTAATCCGAGTAATTTAACCCATTTGGAATTCATTATCGTACCGGAAACCAGGTATCCAATCGCCAAAAAGACTGCCAGAATCCCACTACCGGCGCCATCTTCAATTATGCCTCTCAAACCTCCGAATATTCCAACTATCATCATGGAGACGAGAACGGCCAGCCACAAGCGGCTCAGGATATCTCCACTGAAGGTACTATCATGATCTTGCTTGCGCTGGAACCGATACAGGAAAAATTCAAATATCCAGGCAATACCAAATCCAATTCCCCAAATCAGGCCTTCATTAATTATATTATCATTGGTAATGCTATAATAGCTCAGCATCAGACAAATAATCACTATCCCACTCCAAACCACAAGATTGATCCCGATATTAGCAACCTGCTGCCGGGATTCCAGCATGATCTGTTTAATTACTGCCAGATCGGCTTCCATTTTATGTTTTTCCATCATAACTCCAAAATATTACTTTAATTTATAAAGTACTTCATATTATAATCAATAAAAAACCCCGCTCAACGCAGGGTTAATGACGTGCTACAACAGAAATATTTATTGTCTCAACCGATAACAGACGCCTTCAATAGCATGCAGAAATTTATCCAGTTGATTTGATGTGTGAAATAGCTGATTAATTTTTACAAAAGTATCAGAGGGATACAGTTCTTCGTCGTATTCTCGCAGGAAATTGGATTCCAGCTTAACAATTAGATCACGAAGTACTTGCTTTGGTAAATCCTTACCACGTAGATAATTGATCATCAGATTCAGTGCACCTTCGCTGGACATATGAAACAAAGTAATCAAACCCACATCAGATTGACATTTAAAACTCAGGGTGCCATGGTCTTTACCGCGCCCCCATGATAGTTCGTCGGCTTCCTTTTCACCAAATTCAATTATACGTACACCAATTTTAGTCACTTCTCGACTGCAATTAGCACGCAAATCATCTACGAAATGTTTTTTGTCCCATTTTGACATATAGTTTCCTTGCTCAGGATTAATCTGAAAATGATAAAATAACAGCCGGAAATTACAATTATATATTTTTATAAGAAAGTACCTACAATAAATTTAATCTTTACATTAATGATGCATGCTTTGGACATCCAAGCAGATCTGGCAGATAATGATTAACATCAGGATTCTATAATCCGTTTTAGTTCCTCTCTGAATTCCAGTATTACTTTAACATAATTACGAGAATGATTATAGGCATAGATGGCTTTCCAATTGCGTGATCCCTCAGTATATACATCATTTTTTGGATCATAACGATGCTTAATCAGATAATTAGCGACACTTTCCAGCGCGTCATCCCAGTTATATGGATCAAATTGGCCATCGCCATTATGATCACTACCGTAATTATTCAAACTGGAAGGTATAAATTGGGCATAACCAATTGCAGCCGCGTAAGAGCCACGAATTTCACCGGGCTCAACCTTATTTTTATTACAATAATCCAGATATTGCAATAATTCCTGTTCGGCCCATTTTCTTTTGCGAGGCACATCATGGGCAATAGTATGGAAAACATCCACAACTCGATAATCAGAATGCGACACCCCGTACATAGATTCTACTCCTACGATAGCCAGCAGTAAATATTCATCAACTCCTGAAGTTTCACTGATTTTATGGACCAGATTGCGATATTTATCATGGAATTTTTTACCGGCCTGAATCCGTTCTCTGGAAATAAAAATTTTACGATATTTAGTATATGACATCTTTTCAGCCGGGCTATTCCAGCGCCGGGTCACATCATCAAGGATTTTTGGAGAAGACTTTACAAAACTTTCCAGCAAGCTGATAATGTCCGGGGTAACATCAGCCAGTTGATTGAAAACAGCAGAATACATCCTACGAGCATCCACATTTGACGTAAGGGTATTTATTATAGTTGTGACCGAGTATTCTTCCAGATGGGATTCAACCATTTCTGATTCACTTAGATTACCAAAAAGGCTGGTTACAAATATAATTAATGATAGACCCGTATTCTGTCGGCTTACCGAATGGATTCGTTTTTTCATAATTATCGGGCGTCTTTTCGCTGATTTTATTTCATATGGTTAGCAAAAAATTGTACTGTGTATTTACCGGCATTCAGTACAAACTCAGTACCACAGTGTCCAACTTGATCGACTGTTTGAAGATCATGCTTTTGTTAATTGATTTTATGGCTGAATATGCAGCAATAATTCAAATTCATTCGTGACTGGCATAACAATTAATTAACAAATAGAGTAACCCGTGCCCCGCGTCACAGATTTTAGACAAAGCATATTACTCAATAACTGTTTCGATGATTCAGATACGGTATCTTTACGGCATCTTTTATCTTTGGATAGACTTCCGGCCTGGTAACCAGAATGATCTTATCCCGGGGATAGAGGATTGTATCACCATTCGGCACTTGTGATATGCCATTATGTATCGAAACCAGAATCCGCAGGTCAGTTACCGGAAATTCTATCTCACGCAGCCGTTTACCTGCCCAGGCTGATTTATTACAGATCAATCCCAGGTAAAAATACTGCCCAGTTTCTTCAATCTTAATCGGCACTCGCCACTTCAAAACATCATCAAGAGATAAGGCTAAAGCTTGATCGTGGTGCTGTTTTTTTAACTGGTTGGTTCTGATCAAATCAAGCGTACGAACCAGATATTCATCAATGATGAACCGGAGATTCCGGGCGATCCAGAACCTGAGTTTCATAAATGGTTTTGTAGCGCTCATTACGTGATAATGAAGATTGCACCATATAACTGATCATCACCGAAATCATGGTTGGTACAATTAATCCATAACCACCGGTCATTTCAACAGCCATCATCAGTGCAGCGATTGGAACCCGTGCCACACCGGCAAAAACGGCCGCCATTCCAACAACTGCAAATGATTGGATATTCAGCTCCAGACCGGGAAAAATCAGGTTGATTACAGAAGCGACTGCAACCCCCAGCAGCACCCCGGTAAACAGGCTTGGCGCGAAGATCCCGCCCGAAGCCCCGGATCCGATTGTTAATGACATTGCCAGCAATTTTACTATCAGCAATATTAAAATCAGAGCCAAACCTACCTGACCATCAAGTATTTGTTGTATCCAACCATAGCCGCCACCAAGAATCTGAGGAAACAGCAATGCCAGCAGCCCAACCAGTAACCCTGCGCTGGCGGACTTAATATAAGCCGGTGCATACCAGCGCTTAAATATATCGCGGATACCATAAAACACTTTCGGAATCATCGAACCATAAAGACCGGCTAAAACTCCTAATATTATAAACCATAATAAATTCAACGGTTCTGAAAATGTTAGATCCGGGGAGATATGGAATATGGGTGTCCAGCCCATAAAAATACCATTTATTGCATAAGCGGTAACTGCTGAAATGGTAGTATAAATCATCATCCGGGCTTCAAATTCCATCCCGAAATACAAAACCTCGATAGCAAAAATGGCAGCCCCGAATGGCGATCGAAATATGGCTGCAATTCCGGCTGCCAAACCGGCCAGTACCAGCAAGCGCCGATCACGATCACTTAATTTCTGACTGCTGGCTATTATCGATGCCAGTCCGGCGCTGATTTGAGCCATGGGTCCCTGTCGGCCGGCAGCGCCACCTGAGCCAATTGTCAACGCGGAAGCAATTGCCTTAATAATCGGAACCCGTGCTCGAATTTTCCCACCATTATGATGATAAGCCTGGATTACGGCACCGGTACCGGCACCTTCGGTTTCCGCTGCAAACCGATAAACCAGCCAACCTGATAGAAATGCGCCAAACGTCGTCGACACAGGAATCAGCCAGCGCCCGGAACCACCGATGTATTCAATAGTGTTTTGCCCTTCAGAAGGAAGTCCCGGAGGGGAATAATCGGCAAATAAGTTCAGGAATATGTAACTGGTAAAATGTACCATCCCATTAAAGATCAGCGAGGCAACAGCGCCAAGAATCCCAATTAGAACGCAGTACCACACCATACGGGTTATATATAACTGCCAGTCCTGAGACGAAATTGTATTGTGATGTAAATTATTATTCATACGCTGTTTTCTATATTTAAAATTACCAATCCGATATAGCTGAAATCAGTATAATATTGTTTATTTTACAATTAAAATCGGACTATCACTTTTACCCATAACGCTGACTGGTTTACTGCCTACGAAGAATTTTTTAATGGGATTTTTACTTGAAATTCCCATAATTGTGATATGATTTTCGCCCGCCATAGCCACAATTGTTTCCACCGGATCACCGACCTTTAAATGCCGCTGATATTTGACACCAGCTTCCTCAAGGTATTTGCAGGCTTGATCAGATGCGCCACGATACCCGGCGCCAAAACGTTGTCGCTTGGAAACAGTCAGAACATCTACTTCCAGTTTATAGGCTTTGGCAATTGTTATACCAAAATCAACTGCTTTTTTAGTGCCTTTTGAATCATCTACCGCCAGTAACACTCGATATAATTTATTAAAATCGATTTGTTTGACCACTAAAATGGAACTATCAATGTACTGAACCAGATCATGCGCCATACGCCGTTTCTGGCTACCACCGATAATTGTTACATCATAGGAATGTTTCTGAACCTCATCGCGGAGTTCGGCTATCGTTTCACCAAATCTCAGGATCAGATTGACCTGCTTACAGAATACTCCTTCCAGATTGATTTCACCCCGTGTGCCAGCCCTTTTAACCAACAATTTTTTTTGAAATCCGGCATCACAACTTTCCGGACTGATAAATTTATAGTCTTTCAGATAATCAAAAGCCCATTCCAGCACCGAAATTGCCGGTTGATCAAAATTCCAGCGTTCCATTGACTCCTGTGCCAGACGAACCTGATCGCGAGTAAATGAGCTGGATTTCGGGCTTACACAGGCGATGGTTACGCAAGCTTTGAATGCTCGCGCAATTTCCAAACCGATTTTTAAGGTCGCTGCGGAATATTCCTTACTGGATATTGCAATTAATAATCTCATGATGGTGTTCCCCCATCACTATTTAATTTAGCATTGAGTGCTCTCAAAACCATAATCTCCAATAAGTATTGGCATAAATAATCAGGATTAGCATACTAATCAATCCGACTTTCCAGCCGGCTTTAAAAAAGTCTTTGGCACGGACCAGTCCACTGGAATAAATAATGGCACAGACCGGTGCCGCAACTGCCGTGAAAAATCCAAAAGCTGATGCTATTGCGGTGAGTAATCCCTGGTGGATCAGGTTATCGCCCATGTGGAGGGTTATTGGTCCCAGGACAGCCACCGTCGCCGAACCTGACAAAGTATTGGCCATGGCGGTAGTCATGGTAACGATTACAATATCAGCTAAAAACCCCAGAGGTTCGACTCCGCTGGTCAACAAATTCACTAATCCATTGGCAAGCCAGAGGGCTGCTCCGGTGGAACGCATATAAGTACCTAATACGATAGTTGCCCCAAAAAGTATAATAACGCCCCAATGAGTATTTCGATTGATATCATCCCATTTTACCAGACCAAAAATGATAAATAACATCACGCCCGTCAAGGCAATCGTACCTAAACCAAACCTGGTTGAGAAAAATATCCACCCCAGAAATACCAGAAAAAAAATAAACAAACCTCCCAGCTCCCGGAAAGTAATGGCGCCAGCCCGGGCGACTTGTACTTTTAATTTCCGAATTCCACTGTCTAAAACAACGTAGCTGGTTGAAAAACTGGTCAATAAAATAACTGCGACTATCGGCACCAGAATAATAACCAACGGATAGACATACAACATCCAGTGGGCGTATGATATATTTCCAATTCCCGATTCATTTAAATAATTGAGCATAATAACATTTCGACCTGCTCCCGAAGGGGTTCCAATGGATCCAACCAGCGCCCCATAAGCAATGGAAAATAGCAGAATGGCTGCCAATCCGCGACTTTTTTCAACATCCCTGGATGTAAACCGCACCAGCGTCATCCCAATTGGCAGCATTAAAGCGGCCACTGTATGACCACCAACAAATGAAGATAACAATGCCGAAATAACCGTAAATCCAATGACAACATTACGAGTTTTGGTTCCGGTTAATTTGATAATCCCCAGAGCGATACGGACATCCCACCCTTGTTTAACAATTGCCACGGCCAACATGAGGGAACCCATTATGAAAAATACCGCATCATTCATAAAGGCATGGGCAATTTCGTTGGGTTTATCGATGCCAAAATAGGTCATGGATACAATTATGAATAACGCAGTAGCCGGCAAGGGAATAGGTTCGGTAATAACCAACAGCAGCGTAATTATAACAATGATTATCAGATGGTGCGCTTCAATCGAGAGCCCTTGAGGAGTTGGCAGAGCAAATAAGATAATACCGATAATTATGGCAAAGATCAGCCAGCGGGATCGGGTAACCCAGAATAATAACGCGCGCAGAAAATTCAAATGGAACGGTCTAACTTATCGATTCGGTTTTGATGACGACCACCGGCAAATGGTTCATTTAACCAGATATTAATTACCTGCAGGGCGCGGTTAATCTCAATAAACCGTGCCCCCAGCGACAGCACATTAGCATTATTATGCTGGCGGGATAACTTGACTATTTCATCAGACCCGTCATAAAAGACGGCAGCACGCACCCCTTTTTTCCGGTTGGCGGCCATTGCTTCTCCTTGTCCAGAACCCCCAAGAATAATCCCCATGCTTTCCCGGTCTCTGGCAACAGCTTCAGCCACTGGAAATATCTTATCCGGATAATCATCCTTAAGATCATAATTCACCGCACCCAGATCTTCCACCAGATAACCATTAGCCAGCAAATGCTCCTTGATCGCTTCCTTTAAAGTATAACCGGCATGATCCGAACCAAGATAAATTTTCATTA
>CAZIJQ010000012.1:44317-48895 GCA_964539785.1 uncultured bacterium
ATCGCTTCCTTTAAAGTATAACCGGCATGATCCGAACCAAGATAAATTTTCATTATTCGACAATCTCTCTTAATCGTTTGATTGTATCGGTTGGATAAGGAGTTCTGAAAATGGCCGATCCGGCAACCAGATTATCGGCTCCGGCAGCAACAATTTCTACTGCATTATTCAATCCGATTCCTCCATCAACTTGAATCGAAACCCGTTCCCGCAAACCATTTACTTTCAAAAATCTATCAATCGCTTCGATCCGAACAATTGCAGCCGGGTTAAACGACTGCCCGCCAAAACCTGGTTCTACACTCATTATCAAAATCAGGTCAACCAATTCCAGTAATGGTTCCACCAATTCCATATTCGTGCCCGGTTTCAGGGTAACTCCAACCTGTTTGTCAAAACTCCGGATGTAATCTATAATTTCCTTCGGTTGCCCGGATGCTTCAACATGGAAAGTAATCCCATCGGCACCTGCTTTTGAAAATGGTTCAATCCAGAACATTGGGTCACAAACCATGAGATGGACATCAAAAAAAGTCTTGGTATACGGACGAATTGATTTAACTACGGCGGGACCAAACGAGAGGTTAGGTACAAAATGTCCATCCATAATATCCAAATGAATAAAATCGGCCGGGCCACGATCGCAATAGGTTAGAGCGGTCCGCAGGTCAGAAAAATCTGCCGCTAATAAAGACGGGGCAATCTTTATTCTTGAACCGGTCATCAGGACACAAAATTAGACTTTCGACAATTGAAATTCAAACGGAAAGCCGACAGATAAAAAGATAGTAAGCAGGCCTACGTAAAAACTACGGCCAGTAAAAAGCGTGAGACGGTGAAACTTAGGGGATGAGGTGCTGGGGTGCGGAGGAGTTCTGGAGTGCTGGTGCAGAGCATCAACCTTGCGTAAGTTTCAAACTTTCGCAAGGTTTTAGATACTTTTTCACTAGTTGCATCGCTCCGGCGTTGCAACCTCATTAGCGTTACACAGTGTAGCAGTGTTGCGAGAAATAAAAAAAAAGCGCCACTACCCGTTGGTTTTAGCGCCTTTTCAGATTTCTTTAACACGGAAAAATCAGGAAACCAGTTCCGCACCTTTTTTCAGTGCTTTTTCATTCAACGGTATCAATTTATGGTGACGTTCCGGCAGGACACTATACAGTGCTTTCGCGGCTGATTCCGGTTTTATGACATTCTTGGCATTCAAAAAAGCACCCAGCATAACCAGGTTGGCAACTTTCTGATTCTTTAATTCAATGGCTGCTTTTGCTGCCGGTACTTCAATGATTGTGATATCGGTGCGAGTCGGCGGATTAAGAATCGCTTCTTTTTCATACATCAGTAATCCGCCCGGTTTGACGGCGCTTTCAAACTTATCCAATGAGGGCTGATTGAAAATGATCACCGAATCAAATTTGGAAACGATGGGCGAGCTGATTGGTTCGTCACCATTGATAACGATGCAGTTAGCAGTACCACCGCGCATTTCCGGGCCATAACTGGGCATCCAGGTAACTTCCTGATCCTCGATCACCCCGCCGTAGGCTAACAGCATTCCCATGGATAGTACACCCTGTCCCCCAAAGCCGGCAATGATAGTTTCTTCGGTCATGACTGCAAATCCTCCTTGCTGGGTACTTTTACATCCCCGGGGGGATACAGGCTCATCATATGTTCTTTCATCCATTGATTGGATTCATAAGGTGTCAGTTTCCATCCTGAAGGACAATTGGAAACTATCTCTACAATGCACAACCCTTTATTAAGCTTTTGATATTGAAAAGCCTTGGTCAGGGCTTTCTTGGCTTTGCGGACAGCTTTGGCGTCATTAACAGACTGCCTGGTTGCATAAAATGTGCCCGGCAACTGAGCCAGCAGACCGGTTATATCAATTGGCGCCCCCATGGTAGCCCGATCACGACCATATGGAGATGTGGCGGTTTTTTCACCGATCGGTGTCGTAGGAGCCATCTGACCACCAGTCATTCCGTAGATACCGTTGTTTATGAACACAATCAGGAAATTTTCACCACGATTGGCGCTATGGATGGTTTCCGCAGTACCAATTGCGGCAAGATCACCATCACCCTGATAGGTAAATACATATTTGTCGGGCTGGACGGCTTTAATTCCGGTGGCCACTGCGGTGGCTCGGCCATGGGCGGCCTGCTGCATATCAATATCCAGATAATCATAAGCCAATACAGAACAACCAACGGGGGCAACACCAATCACCTCACTCTTAATCTCCAGTTCATCAACTATTTCCATGAGAATTTTATGGGTGGTTGTATGACCACAGCCGGGGCAATAATGCATCCGCACATCAATCAGCGAATCGGGTCGTTCATAAACCTTAGCCATTTTAATATTGTCAATCTGCTCACAAATCACGTCTTGCTGGGTACTCATAATGCCACCTCCTGCGGACGATTACCGGCGCGAACCCCGTTTAAATTAGCTTCCAATTTTTCTAGTACTTCCTCCGGTGTGGGAATCATGCCCCCCATACGACCGTGGAATAATACTGGTACAGCGCCTTCAACAGCCAGTCGCACATCTTCAACCATCTGGCCGGCATTCAATTCAACATCCATGATCACATCCACCTGTTGTGCTAATTCTTTCAACCGCTGATAGGGGAAAGGCCAGACCGTCTTGGGACGAAAAAGTCCGGCCTTGATGCCTTTTTCCCGGGCTAATTGAATTGTCTTACGGGCAATCCGGGACCCTAATCCAAAAGCGGTAAACAGGACTTCGGCATCTTCGGTCAGGTACTCTTCCCAGAGAATTTCGTTGGCACGAATTCGTGCATATTTTGCCTGCAATTCTTCATTAATCTGCTCCATTTTCTCCGGCTTGAGATAAAGCGATGTGACTACATTTTTAGATCGGTCAGAAGATTTACCGGTCGTGGCCCAGGGCTTTTCGATTTTCATTTTAGCTGGATCGTATTCCGGAAAAGTCACCTTTTCCATCCCCTGCCCCAAGGCTCCGTCAGTAAGAATCATCACCGGCGTTAAATATTTATCGGCCAGATCAAATCCCAGGTAGACAAAATCCGCCATTTCTTGAACGGTGGAAGGCGCCAGCACAATCAAATGATAATCGCCATGACCACCACCTTTAACCGCTTGGAAATAGTCACCCTGACTGGGTTGGATCGTTCCCAGACCCGGTCCGCCGCGTACAATATTTGCCAACAGGCATGGTAACTGAGCGGAGGCAATGTAAGATATCCCTTCCTGCATCAGACTAAAGCCCGGTGAGCTGGTGGTAGTCATTACCCGGGCACCGGCACCGGCAGCACCATAGATCATGTTAATAGCTGCGACTTCACTCTCGGCCTGCAAAACAACCCCGCCACGTTTAGGCACATGTATGGAAAGGTATTCTAAAATTTCTGATTGTGGTGTAATGGGATAACCAAAATAGGCATCCAAACCGGCACGAATGGCGGCTTCGGCCAATGCTTCATTACCTTTCATAAACTTGACTTCGCTCATGACTGCCTCCCATCGATGGTAATTGTCATGTCCTCAGTCACATTACTGACCTGAGCAATGGGCTGTTTTTTCCCCCGGACCTCGCGATATACGGTAATACAGGCATCCGGACAAACTAACGCACAATTAGTGCAGCCGGTACAATTATCAACTGTCATGACAGCATAATGGTATCCCCGCTGGTTCAATTCTTCGGACATTTCCAGCGTATCCTGTGGACATTCATGAATGCATAATTCACAACCTTTACAGGTTTCGATGGCAATCTTGACTTCACCTTTCAGCTTGGCCACGGTGGGTCTCCTTTTATTAGGATTCAAAAATCTATTAAAAATATTATCTGAAATATGAGACTCAAAATTAAACAACATAGCCAGAATAGGGCAATTGCAATCGACCAATAAAATACAATTTAATCCTAATAATTGCTGAATAAACAGCTATTCAGCAGAATAATATTAGGCGAATAATTGATTTTCAATTATTAATGTAAAGGGTTTCATTTATATGGGCATTACTATTATGCTTGTTTATATTAAAACAATACTGTCAATCCCATTCGAACCCGGTCACTAGGCCGGTCGAAATATCTATTTCAATTGAATTATAATCATTCAGTTTGGGTATATAATAGTATAAAACTTTATAGGTCCGGTCGTAATCCATAAACACCGAATCCGGTTCACCGATAGTTGAGATAACATCAATTTCGCTGGGATTTTTCTTCAAATATTGCCATAAATCGTATTCATTCATCAGCCAGCGCTGGTAGGGATCCTGCTGATTAATATTATCAAGGTATTCTTCAACCGGGTCGGATTCGGACAGCGGTTGGGGGGTTGGTTTCGCCGCAGGTCCACAGGCCCATAAGAATAATAATGAAATAATTAATACGCTACGCATCACTTAAAGATAGCCCGTGAATCCGATGTTGTGCAAGCAAGCTGTCATCAGAACAATGGTTTGCTGTTAATAGATTTTATGCACCGCCAAACCATGATCGACCAGATCCTGATTAATATTCAGCCATTTGCCATCTTCCTGCTGCAAAAACAGTTCTGCCAGATAACGA
>CAZIJQ010000013.1:0-48878 GCA_964539785.1 uncultured bacterium
CAATCGAAGACTGTGGCCGCTTGAACCATTTTACAGAACTTTTAGGACTTGACCGTTTGGAAAACCCGGTTCATCATGGATTAATTTCTCTAATGTTTCAATCGCTTTCTCCCGGTGGCCGACCAGGTGATAGGCACCACTCAGGTTATACAGCGCCTGATGATCTTCGGGATTCAGAATCAGAGCCTTTTCCAAATAAGGAATCGCCTCCTTATGTTGTCCCTTATTCAAAAGGATTGTTCCAACCCATTTGTAACTAAACGCATCTTCCTGCAATTCTATCACTATCATAAAAGCTGAAAGAGCGCGATCATGTTTTTCCAACTCAAGTAATGTCTTCCCTAGAATTTTGTAACTTTTGAAATTGTGCGGAAAGGCCGCTACCAAAGCGTTGGCTTCTTGAAGCGCATCATCACCCCTCTGGCTTTCCAAGTAATAGTCCACCATAGCAAGATGGGCTTCCCAGAAATTGAGTTTCTTTTTAAGCGTGTTCAGCGCGATTTCTTCCAGCTTACTGGCTGGTTTGAAATCGGATAAGGTTTTATTCTGCTGGTTGGGAATGAACGGCCATCCGGATAGAAGCGTTTCCATTTGATATTCAGCAATTCTAAGATCGAGGGGTGTAATGGCTATTTGCCTGCGGTAGTGGTCATCGGTTTTAGTTGTCGTTGATCTTTTTGTGTGACGTTGACCGATTTTATCAAAAAGGTTTTCGTTAATAATAGTTTCTGCGAAGACCTTACCCATGAGAAAGTAACCCTCGATCGTGGGATGAAGATGTTCCAGCATGAGTTCGTTTCCAATTAAATTGTGAGGTGAATTCGCGGCGAAGGCAGAGTCGATTTCTGCGAGATATACATGGTCCAATTGATGGGTAAAACCGGCGATGATTCTATTAATATCGCTGGATGCTCTAAATCGTAGGCCATCAAAGTCTCTAGCCTTGATGTAGTAATCCTTCGCCATCTCGTAGTCCCCCAATAATTGGGCACAGCGCCCGGCATAAAAATATAAAAGTGCATAATGAGGACTCTGTTCCATGAGCTTCTGTAACTGATCAAGCGCATGTTTATATTCCTTTTCCAGCATTTGTTCTTTGATATCAATAATTTGTTTATCGAAGGACACTTCATCTACATCGTTTTCATGAATGGAAACGAAGGGCTTTTGATCCTTGATGTTTGATACTAATGTTCCAAAGAGGATCGGAACATCAATCGCATTTGTCCAATGAATGATATCTTCAATATTGTCTTTGAAAATCGCCATTGTTTGGTTGTATAAATCGCCGCCCCAGGGTATCGTGCTTTCTCCGACCATTCGTGCCATTAACGTACGCGAATCCCCCTCTTTCTCCATGGCAATAGATTGAAGGGAACTGATCAGCGATCGAACCAATTGATATAGTTTCAATTTTTTAAGTTGGAGAACGGCAAGTGTCAGCGTCCGGTTCGTACCAAAAAGGGTTTTTTGAGTCGATGCTGAACCGTAGGCACCGTAGAACTCATTATGGCCGGCGTAGATTAGTAGTAGATCGGGATCATATTGAAGACATTCGCGGGCGAAATCGCGGACTGTGTAGCTGTTTATTGCGGTCATTCCTAGGTTTACGATTTCAACATTATATCCCGGGTAAGCATCCTGAAGGCGAACCTTGATTTGGCTTGAAAAGCGGGCGTTAAAGAAAAAAGGGAATCCGGCTGTGGTTGATCCTCCCAGAACAAAGATCCTCAAAGTCTTGGTACCCTTTTCCCGTTTAAATACATCATCTCCTCCAAAGCCCGTCTGTCCTCGCCGTGAGAAAAATCGTAAGGACACATCCGGGTTATGAATGAGAAAATCCGGATTATCAGTATAAGGTACAAATAATTTTAAATCAGCGCCAAATTGGGTTATTCGTAATGACCATTCAAAAAAGATGATGAGAATAAATGGCAGAGCGATCACCCCTAACCGGAATAACCAGTTTTTTATATTCTTTGTCATTACATAAAATTACAGCCTTTAAATGAAAAGCGGGCTCCAAAAGGGAGCCCGCTACCAGATTTGGTACTTATATTTAGATCCGCTATTTTAAAAGCGTCATCTTCTTGACAGCACGATGGTTGGTAGTCTTCAACTCATATAAATATATACCGCTTGGAAGAGATTTACCGGCACTGTTTAATCCGGCCCACCGAAGCCCGTAAGTACCAGGCTGGGTAAATTCACGGTTGTAGGTCACCACTGCCTGCCCGAGAAGGTTATAGATCGTGAAGGTGACCTTCCCCGCTTCCGGTAAAGTGAATTTAACTTCGGTTACCGGGTTAAAGGGGTTCGGATAGTTCTGCTGGAGTACAAACTGGGTTGGCATTGTAAATTTTTCATCATCGACTGAAGAATAGACAATTCCATTCGCAAAGGGTTCTGGCTCAACTTCCAGTGCTATCCCCTCGGTGCTGAATATTACCGTAGCCAGAGTTTGTTCCCTTGGAAGAAATCCAGTTATGTCCGGTTTTAACCACTGTGTCCGATAACGGCCATAGCCATATCCACTTCCTTCTTCATCGACCTCAGTACCATCTGATTTGATATACCGTGTTATGTACATAATGGCGTGAGGAGCCGGTCCGGTAATGTAAAAAGAGCATTCCCAGACGTTATCCACATCGGTTGGATGATACTCATATTTCGTAGAATCGTCAGCAATATTTCCGGCTACAACATCCTGAAGTTCGGCACCCCAGGCATCCTGCCAGACAAAGAATAATCTATCGTTATCCGGATCAAAGGCGTCCTCTTCAAAGTTGAAAGCATCCGTCATATCTATACGGAGATGCACGAGGGCGGAATCATTCTCAGGAATAATACCTTCGGTCACGTAGTCCTGGAAGGTCTGAATGGGCAGAATAGTATCTGCATTCATACCGTGCCATGTGAACCTCCGATCACCGCCACCCCAGGAAGCCGGTAATTCATATTCATAGAAATCTTCGCCCGCATGCACAGCAGTATCACCACCGGCAATCTGGTGTAAATTCAGGAAGAATTTATAAGGTTCGTTATCACCTCTCCATCCTTCGTAGGGAATCGTCAGATAATAAATTTCCGCACCTGGTTGACGGATCATGTCAATTAGTGTTCTATCCTCAGCACCCCCCCAGCCGTTGAAACTACCTCTCAGTTCGAGAGAATCACCTTCCAAACGATCATAAAAACCAAGCTCTTGCAGGACAGTCATATCAACACGGAAAGTGATATTACCCTCGCCATAAGTTAGATATTCAAGGTCATTAAACCAGACAGTACCCAATTCAATTGTTTCTGTTACCAATTCAACTGTATAGCTGCGGTTTTGAGTGAGATTTTCAACTACCGTATTTCCGGCAGTGTCAGTATAAGCAAATTTGTACTGCATCACTCCTATGGGTACCGAAATAACTGCATCATAGATGGAATCCACATCAGCATCTTCTAAGGCTGTTCCGGCCCAACCATCAAAGGATCCCTGTACCTCTACAACGTTGTTGCTATCGGGATTAAAACCTCCGGCACCGATCTGAGCTTTCATGTTTACCGAAAAGTGTACCGCAGATCCAATGAAATTGGGGTCAAAATCATTCCACCAAACCGAGTATTCCTGTGCCCCGGCGACAACAGTGTACGTCCTGTTGGGGCCACCCCCGGGGAATTCAGAGGTGTCCCAATTCCCATTAATCCGGAATTTGAACTCAAGGTTATCTCCGACATGTATGAGCGCAGTATCATCAATCGTGATTTCATAGATTGAATCGGCATCTGCATCGGTGAGTTGATGGTTAATACCATCCCATCCATTGAAATTACCAGCAATATCAAGGGAGTCGGTGGCTGGATTCATGTTTCCCAGACTGATCTGGTGAGACATGTTCACTTTAAAGGTTATAGCCAGGTTGTAATCGAAATCATTCCAATATACGGAGTATTCTTGAACGCTCTCTCCGACAGTGTATTGCCGATTGGAGCCCCCAGGAAATTCAGCGGTATCCCAACTACCATTAATGCGGAATTTGAATTCAAGATTATTTCCAACCGAGAAGGTGTCAACGGTAATTTCCCAAATGGCGTTATTATAGTCATTTGCCGTCAGGTGAGAGTTGACGCCATCCCAGCCATTGAAATTTCCAGCAACATCAACATAATCCGTAGCCGGATTAAAATTACCAAGACTGATCTGATTGGCCATATCAACCTTGAAGATCACAACCGGTACAGGACTGAAATCGTTATACCAGCACACATAGCCCTGATCACCTTCTACAACGGTGTAGGTTCGGTTCGGACCGCCACCGGGAAATTCAGAAGTATCCCAATTCCCGTTAATGCGGAATTTGAATTCAATATCACCTACAGGAATATCAATGGTGATATCATACACTGAATCTGCATCAGCATCCGATAAGTGATGGTTAACACCATCCCAACCGTTGAAACTTCCGGCAATATCAACATAGCCAGTTGTAGGATCAAGATTACCTTGTGAGATTTCATATGACATGTTGACCTCGAAGGTTACATTAGCTGCCAATCCAAATGATATCATCGTTAGGATTGCCAGCATTACAGTAGCAATTTTTCGCATATTTGTCCCCTTTTATTTAATTATTAAAGGCAGTAACTCATAAATGAGTTACTAAAAGAAATTTAATTGTTTTTAATTTATATTGCAACAGTTTATATCGAAGTTAGAGCTAGAAACAGCCATCCTCCCGGCCTGGTTGTCATCTTATGAGTGGCATTTCAATTCCTGGTCACCAAGGACAATCAGTATTTCTAATTTTAAGCTGATCAAAACATTAATGTCATTGAAACATGTTGATTCCGGTCCAGATATGAATGGGTTTGATAAGAATAATCAAAACTTAGGTGCATATTTCCTGTTATGGGGTATCGAACCCCTCCACCAATTGAGAAATTAGGTTCAATTGATTCAAGAAATAAATGAGCATATCCGGTCCTTAAATAAACTGTTTCGTTAAGAAAAGCTATTTCGGAACCTATATTCATGCTTTCAAAGTTATCGCTGGGGTGAAGTCCGTCAGCTTCGATAGTCATTCGCATTCCGGATGTTTTGATCGCATCCCAGGCTATTCCCAGGGCTAAATTCAGTGGCAATTCGAATTTATCAGTAGCTAAGTGGGAATTAATAACATCATTATTTCCGCTTTGAGTGGGATCAATATCAACTGATGTTAAAAGATCATCGCCAGTTAATTGCATTTTAGTTCCGAAATTGCTAATTGCAAAACCGATCCGGAATCCTTTCCAGGGTGGAGAATACCTCACACCGATGTCAAAAGCCAATCCCTGGGCAGTCGAATGATATATTTTCTCGAGAATGTATTTTAAATTTGCGCCGATTGCAAAGTTTGAGGTTAACTTTCTTGCGTAAGCAAGCCCAAAGGCGTAACTACCGACTGAAAAAAATTCACCTGTACCTTCCTGGAATCGTTCAGTAGTTACTTCCATGGGTTCCGTTTGGAAATAAACAATATTGATACCGATTGCTCCAGAATGCCCCTGTGGAAAAATAGCTACCAGATAGTTAAAGTTTATCTGTTCGTACCATTGCGTGTAGCTAAAATGAGCGGATATATTTTCGATATAGGCGATTGTTGATGGGTTCCAAAACAACGTGGATGGATCATTAAATCCGACAACAGCAGCCTGCCCCATTCCGGTTCCGCGAGCATCGATTGGTACATCGAGAAATTTGGCCGCTGAAGTTCCTACCTTGGAGATTGATTGAGCAAGCAATGCATTGAAAAACAAACTTAATAGTAATATAACGATTGATTTCTTCATCGATTCACCTATTTAATTACTGCAAATTTTCCGGTTTTTTCTTCTCCCGTAAGCAAGTCTTTTACATGGAAGAGATATAAGCCATATGAAATAGAGAGATTGTCTTTTGACAATAGATCCCATTCCGCAATTCCATCATCGATTGTGTTATGGACTTCAAATTGATCAACAATTTCACCGGCAATATTAAAAATTGTAATTTCACAGTCCTTCGGTATATTATTAAAGTGAATAACCCTAGGCCCTCTTCCCGAAGAATAGGGATTTTTCGGTTCCCAGGTGGAGGTTGCGATATAAGGATTAGGTACCACTCTGATTTTTTTCATATCAATTTTGGTTGTGTCACTATCAATTTCGGGGCCGAACATGGTAAACTCGTAAATATCACTGCTCATAAACGGCTTTTTAATTACGATTTCCAACACGTCTCCGGCTTGCGGGTGCCGCCGAAGAGTGTCCTCATAAAGGTGTTTAAGTTTCAGTTGCCAGGTTGGCGCAAGGACCGTATCTTCGTTGTCTTGTACGGTTTCCTCCATAAAAATGATGATATCAGACTCAAAAAGGTTAGAAGTGAACCGTCCGTCAGCTACTCCATCCGTTGAATCCAATTCCCAAAATCCGAATGCAATGTCTTTATTCTCGGATACATTTCTTACCGTGAAATTCACATCTCTTTCCTCTAACAGTATCATTCCGAAGAATACTGACATTTCGACACAACGTCCGATTCCAACTTCACCAAATGTCACTTCGTAGTCGGATGGTTTCCGGTATCCAACTTTGTTAACATCTTCCCAACGCCTGAAAACGGGATCAAATATCGTTGTATCGTTATCATTCCACTGTGTCAGTTCGTTATTTATTTCGATAATGGCTTCCAGGTCAAAAGAAATTTGAAATCCCTCTTTAACCGTATGTTCATCGCCTGTTTTTACTTGTTCGGACTTGTTGATAAGTGTATCGACGGAATCCAGATTAGTAATATTATATAATGAGAAATTTTTCGTCGTGAGCGTATCTTCATAAATCGAACTGCTTGCTTCAAAAACCGTATCTTCGAAGGTCATGCGATATCTGTTCCGGTCCAAGATCGAAAGAGGATCAATGACATCCACCATCAACTTGCTGGAACTGGAACCAGCCACATGGTCAATCACAACCTCGGACTCTAAATAACCGGCCGGTTTAGGAGCAGGAGTAACTTCTACCACATTGATACCGGTGCTTATCTCACCATCGGGAAGAACCTGAATGAGAAGCGGACATTCGGTTGGCGCGATTCCAAGGCTATAGCCACCGGCGTCATAAGACGTCACCGCATAGAAGTAGCGTTGGCCGTTCTGTACACCTTCATCGACGAAAGTGTGCTGTATTCCGGTATCATTCCCAAGATCAAATTTAATACCGTTAATGTCCAGAGAAGAATCAACGCCAGCAATTCCATCCTGCAAGTCGAACTGCGTAATGGGTTTATAATAAGTTGGTACTCCATCAGTATCGGTGATAAGATATTGATCTGAGAAAGCCGGGTCGGTCGAACGGTAGATCCTGTATCCCTGAAAGTCATATCCATTCGCACCTAGATCAGCCATGTAGTTATCGTAGGATTGTTCAGCCAGATCATCCCAATAAAGCGTTACGCTCTCATCACCAGCCACAGCGGTGACGGTAGGCGGTCGGGGGGCTTTAGCGAATTGATAATCAGCGTCATAGGTCATTTGAGCTACTGCTTTATTTCTCAGGGCGTCATCCTGATCGACTCCCAAGTTTACTGCCATTGAGATGCGTTCGGTTTGTCCGACCATCAACGGGAAATACCCTGAGGTTACGTGCAGGTTATAGTCACCTTCCAATTCAACTTCAGGATCAATAAATTCTCCGGGAGTTAAGAATTCACGCCACATACGGTTATCCGCCATACCCATTACGTTTGCTGATGAAAGCATATAGGCCACGGCTGTTAAACCGATTTGATCGGATTCGGAAACATCGGTCAGATCGATATTTGGTTCTCCCGTCAATCCCGTTCCGGCTCCGGATGTAGGCAACAGGTCGTTTTCTCCTTCATCACCCGTGTCGGAAGCACCGTCGAGTCCCACATCATCGGATAATGGATCCCAGTCTTCATCATTATCCACTTGATCATCGCGCAACTCATCAATCATGGGTGCAACAGTGGTTTGAGAATATTGCACGGAGTCACCGGCAACCAACAACCCGCGTCTGATCACTTCCCCAACTTCAAACATCTTATAATTAATGTAACGCACGGGAATTATGCCTTTGATTGTCAGACGATCCAGGTGGAGGTCTAATGTCTCATCGATTAACCCGTCAAAATCATCATCAATCAAGTTATCGGGATTTTCAGCTAAAGTATCACCGGCATTCAAGATATATTCTATGCCCTGGGAAATGATGGTATCATTATCGCCGGAAAATTGAATAATATGCCGGGAATAATCTTCGTCGATAGTCACTAATTTTTCCTCCGCATTCAAAATGAGCAGATCAAAGTCTCCATTAGAAAATAATGGTACCAGTTCTTCATAATTATCCCACTTGGCTAGTAACTCGGGATAATCATCAGCGTCTCCATCGTTGTCGATCCCATCATAGCCATTTCCGGGTGTCTCCAAATAGGCAGTTGCAGCCACGCCAACAGGAGTGTTCCCAAAGGCCTCATTTCCTATAAATGGGGGAGCATCCATACTCCAGGCAACATTGTTTAATAGATCAAAAGAGGGGTGATCATCATCGGAATCACCGTCCCCACCCACCAGATCTGCCAGCCACAGTGAAAAAACGGTTTTGTCAAGATTTTTTGTTCCGTCATTTGTGATCTCGTGAAGCATAAAAATAACGTCGTTGACAAGAATCTGGGACCAGGCCATAACCCTCACTTTTGTCAATAGCGCCAAACCGCGACGCGTGAGGTCTGTTGAATCAGGGAAATAATTATGACGATCATACATGTTATCCGCACATTCATAGTAAATTTCCTGATCGGCACTGTACTGATTTTTTCCGAAGTATCCGTTCCAGGAGTTGGGCCAGCCGGGATCGTTAGGATCATCCAGACGGTCGGGCCAGGTGGGGGGCCATGACGAAGGGAGCGTGCTTTTGGCAATTTGATCAGAATTTTCATTTAAAAATTCAGGTACCGGTTCCAGATTCCAGGATTTTCCAGTGTTGGGGTTGTTTCTATAGTTTGGCGTTATGACGATTTTTTTCCGAGACCCATTTTCATCTACTACCTCAGCGCCCATAAATACACCCGTCAACGCGATATAATGTTGTCTTGTGTTCTTAGGCCATTCATAGGGAATATGAGTCGGTTGGTTACCACCAGTCCGGCCACTGAAAGCATAGTTGAAAATACTGGCTCGTACCTGGTTACCATCGATTTCGGTTTTTCGCCGGTAAGTTGGATCGCCCCTGTGATCCGAAGGTTCATAGGCAAGAATGGAATTCGCTAAAAAAAGCAAAACAATGATCTTATTCGAGTTCATAAATTATCCTTCCTCGTTAAAATGATAGTTTTATGCCCAACAAAATTTCTCTGGGTGTGCTATACCAATCTGGATAGATGATGAATTCTTCTACCGTATTGGTGCTGTATATATCCCGCCCGACATTTGATGCAGAAGTGGTGTAATCTGGCTCCCCGGTATCAGAGAAAACGTTGTTGGCATTTCTAGTATCGAACAAATTGTAAATCTGGACATATATAAGCCCGTTGAAGTGTGGGATACTAAATGAACGACTGCACTTCAAGTCCATTTCAATCGTTGTCGGCTTACGACGACTGTTGGAGGGCAATGTAGAGGCTAGACTTAAACCAGTTCGGGTGGAAATACCATACGAAGGAGTGTAGGGGTAACCGGATCCATAGCGGCCAATGAGTGAACCCCCCCACTCCTTTTTGTTAATGGTTAGTGCTCCATTCAGGGTATGTCGTTGATCCCAATCCAGCGGGGTAATCTGCCGCGTGGGTTCGGCATTGTCTTGTAGGGAAAAATATTCTTCTTCAGGGTTAGAGTTTGAACCTTCCGCAATCTGGTATGTGTATTCAATGTTTACAAAAGCGAAATTTAAAATATTTTGCCGTAATGATAATACGATACCACGACTGTTAGCATAATCCCGATTGATATAGGTCACATAAGTCACTCCTGGTAATGTTGTTTGGATGGGAGCGCCGGTACTTACCCAATCGCGGATATCGCGGTAAAACATGGTTATATCAAGTGATAAGTCTGACAGTAACTGCTGCTGTAATCCCAGCTCATACATTACTGTTTTTTGTGGTTTCAGGTCGGCATTTCCATATACTCCGTAAGTCCCTCCGCTGGTAAGTACTTTAAAGCCAGGATTATCATAAAGATACTGGAAAGATGGGATCTGGAAAAAGTGACCGTATGAAAAATGAATTACGCCCTGATCAGTAATGGGAAATGCCAGGCCTAAACGGGGACTAATGCTGGTTTTCGGAGTAACGTCTTTATACCAAATAGCTTTGCGTTCCTCCATTGTCATATTCACATGTTCTTGTTTAAATGGATAGTAGATGTTTGGATCACTGGGATCAGCTAAAACAGAGCTGTTGGAGTTAAAGTAATCGTAGCGAATACCTAAATTCACGATGAACATCCGATACTCCAGTTTATCCTGAATATATAGGCTAAATTCATCTGGTTTTTCGTAATAATAATTATGGGAAGGTGTGGAAGTATCCAGAGTATCTGGTGTGAACGGCTCTATTTCAATACCAAATTCATCTCTTTTGGCTACAATTGAAAAGCTTTCTAGTTCTAAATCATGCGATCGGTATTCGGAACCAAATTTCACTAGGTTTTTTGGTGTCAATTGAGTGGAAAAATCAAATTTAAACAGAGATGTATTCGTATTGCGGTAGAAATGGAATTGATCTGTCCCCCCAGTAGAAAACGTATAACCGGGGACATTTAGAAAATCCGGATGTACGTAAAGACTGTTCAAAGGATTCTTGTAAAGATATTGTGTGTATTCTGATAGTGATTTTGATATTTTAATAGTATAAAATGTCTTTGCGCTGAAAATATGGTTGAGCGACATTGAATAATTTTTGCCATTGTCAAAACGATACGGGTTTCCGCCAGGGTTCCATTTAAAGAAGTGATTATAATCTTGGTATTCCCTGTTGCTGATCAGAGTATTAAAGTGAAGGTTCATATCACGAGTTAGAAATAACGATAGCTTTCCATTAAAAGATGATCTTTCCTGCCAGTTCATGGGTACAATAATGCTATCCCCTGACATGCCGGTTGTGGTAAAATAGTTAATTCCATTGAGCCACCCGTCAGACCTATATTTTCTTTCGGAGAGAAAAAATCGTAGTTTTTCAAATACAAGAGGTCCGCTTAAAGAAAAAGAATAATTTTGGGTTGCTGAGGGTTTATAATTATCAATTCCAAGCATGATTTTATCATTAGGTGAATAATAATCGCCAATATGAGAATCAAAGGAGCCGTTGAGTTTTGTCCCACCGGTTTGGGTGACAATGTTGATGATACCGGACATTGCTTGACCATATTCAGCATTAAAGGTACCGCTTACCAGTTGAAGCTCTTGGATAGAATTCACGTCTACCTCGATAGCAGAACTTCCATCGTAACTATCGGTTACGGGTATGCCATCCACCCAGTAAGCGACTTCGCTTCCTCGCCCGCCCCGCACGTGGATACCTCCGCCCGCATCTTTGGTAATTCCGGATTGCAGTTCCAAGATATCATTCAGATCTTGAACCGGAAGTTCACTAATCACATCCTCGGAAATATGGACGTCGGAAGATGTACGGTCATTCTGAATGGCAGGACGCTCATAAGTGACGGTGACAGTTTCACCCAGGATGGCTGTTTGCTGAAGTCCAAAATTCACCGTCGTGGTTAAATCAATGGCAACAGAGACATCGGTGATTGCCTTGGCTGTATAACCAATCATCATCGCTTTTACCGTATACGATCCTGGAGGAACATTTAAAATGAAAAATGCCCCGGTTCCATCGGAAGCAGCTCCCAGGTAAGTTCCCTCCACCAGGACATTACACCCAATTAAAGGATCACCGGTTTCTTGATCTTTAACATAACCGGCAATTTTTCCGGTCGTTCCTGCGAATATAAAGGACTGACTGGCAAGTAAAAGTAAAATGGTAAAAGTGCGGCGAAGAATGATCATTATGTTTTCTCCTTCATATCAACGTATTTGATGTTTTTTAGAGCTTCATAATTTCGTTTTACGCAGTATTGTTCGGTTAATTGTTCGAAATATTTCATCTTTCTTTTTGTATTGAGTTCTTCTCGAAACCAGGTATTAATCAACGGTTTCGCTTCCGATAAAGATAATTTTCTCGATGGATATTCTTCGGTCGATATAAAAAGATAATAATAACCATCATATTCTAGCGGCCCTATAACGTCATTTAAGGGTGCTGAAAATATGGTTGTGCCCAATTTCCCCAATTCCTGTGATGATAAAATTCCAAGCAATCCCCGGGGATGCTTAGGATCGCGATGATCAGAAAAAATTTCTGCCAGATGTTGAAAACTATCTCCCTGGAGCACACGCATTTTTACTTCTGAAATTACTTTTTGATCTTTGTTTCGTATTTCATAAACCATACGCTTAACGGGAATAACAAATAAATCCGGGTAGTTCTGGTAGAAATGTTCATAATCCGGTTCAGTGAAATGAACTGTGTCGGAGAGGAGCTGATTCCATAACTCCATCTTTAATTTTTCAGTTTTAATTTTAAATTCGTTTTGAAATCTTTCAGATTTGTCTAAACGTTTATCCTTTGCACGTGTGATTATTTCTTCACGAACAACGCTTCCGGCAATAAAGTCTTTCAATGTTTCTATATCATGGACAGCTTTAAGGTGGTCAAACTTCGATTTACGAATAATGGGTAGGAGCGCGGTGAGCTCGACATCGTTACCGTCGGTCTGATAGATTACACGATCGGATAACGAAATACTTTCCGAATAGATGTTAAAATCCTCTTTAGATTTAATGTTCTGTAAAAAGTCCAACAGCCAGCGGAGATTTGCTTTCTCCCAGGAAAATTCGGTTTGTGCTACAAGATCTCTTGTATAAGCGTTCACTAGAGAATCACTATATATATTTCTTAGTTTAGCTTCCAACCGAGGTTTCTGTTTGGAAAATTCATATTCGGTAAGAAAAAGCGGTCTTGTTTTATCTACAACTTTTACAACAGTGTATCCATATCTTCCCTTGATCGGTTGACTAATTTCACCAACGGACAACATGGTGATTCTTTTCCGAAACCGTGGATGCAGGTCAGATAGGCTTACGTAACCT
The DNA here is from genome assembly GCA_964539785.1 of uncultured bacterium. Taxonomy (GTDB): domain Bacteria; phylum Fidelibacterota; class Marinisomatia; order Marinisomatales; family TCS56; genus JABMPO01. Next base: position 13,183 of record CAZIJQ010000013.1, read on the forward strand.
AGATCGGTATTAGCGTATTCGTAAGTGACATTAACATCCGGAGTGACCAATTGCTCGAAAGATTTACCACTTTCCAGAGCGAGGTAATACTCCATCGCCAGGTCAAAATCTTGGGCAAAGATTTGTTTAATGTGATAAAGCGTATTTTCTAGTATATGAATTTGCCTGATTTTGCGATCACTGAAAGTGACACACGATAAGAGTTCATCACGATAGAAGTAGTTAAGTAACATTTGTTGGTAAATCAAATCTTTTTCATATTGATATATATCTGAGTTGCTAAACTGATTAATGCTCAGTTCCACTAATAGTAAGTTTTCATTAATCACATTTTCCAGGATCATGCGCCTACTGGACATATTGTCCCGGATACCGGTAACCTTTAGAAAATTTCGATAATTATTTAGGAAATCAGTATTCGTAACATATCCGCCCTCGTACTCGGCCAGAACATCGCCATGTCTTGAACAAGAGACAACTAAAAGCAACAAAATACTGATATTGATAAAGCGGTAATAATTCTTGCGCTTTTTGGGTGTTATTCTTGCTGCCACCAACATCTGTTCATTTTCAACGAGATGAAAAACGGTTACCGGCTACATTAGTAGATCGATTGGTAAAAGATGAATTGGACCCCCCCGTCATTATAAAATGATTCTTCACTGCCCTCTGCAGAAATAAAATCTAGATTCTCCGGTAGAATTTTGCCGATTTCCCATCTAGATAGTCAGAATTATCTGACCCCCAAATTAACTTCCAATCTTTTGTCCGTTTGCCAAAAATTTGCTCGGGAATTTTTACTTTTTTTGCCATTCCGTTGAACACTGCAATAATCCGTTCACCGTCGTACTCCCGTTCAAAAGCAAAAAGACCCGTTTGATTATCGGTGTACAGGGTTTTGTATGTTCCACGGCGCAGAGAATTATGTTTTTGTCTCGTTACAATTAATTTTTGATAATAATTGAACAATTCCTGATCGAATTCGACTCGGTCGCGGGGACGCGTATAGGAACAATCTTCAAGTCGATCACATGGGTGCGTTATTTCGTCGTCGTAATGGAACTCCGGCCAAACCATAGGCTTGCGGCAATCAGGATCATCGGCACCCCACATTCCGACCTCATCCCCATAATAAATATATGGAGCGCCCAGATAGCTGAATTGAAAAGCAACGATTGCTTGCATTATCTGCCATTCTAATTGATTCGGTTTGCGGATGTCAAATTCAAAATTATACTGTAGGTTGTTGGCATGATCAATCCAGCGGTCGGGATTTACCACGGCCGAGGAAAGCCTCTCCATATCGTGACTGCCCAGCAGGTTTTGCAGCACATAATTGGTCTGGTTACTATAATCATTGCGAATGCCAGCCAATAGGCTGTCCAACTGACTGGCAGATATTTGTTGGTTTTGATCAATGAAAAATTTGAACATGGCGTCGGCAAAGCGGTAATTCATCACTGCATCGAAGGAATCACCAGTCAACCATTTAGCTGCGTTGAATTGTTTATTATTCCAATAATCTTCCCACCAGATTTCCCCGGTCAGGTAGGCTGCTGGATTGATCTCTTTTACCCAAGCCCGAAACATGCGCCAGAAATTGATCTGCACCCTTTCCGCCACGTCTAAGCGCCAACCGTCAATTCCATCGGTTGGATCCCCATCACCATTTGGATCACCCCAGCGCTGTACAATTTCTTTTATATGATTGCGGATAGGCTCAATAGGACCATTGGCGTCCTGGCGGAAAGCCGGCAGGTCGGCGACATAGCCGGTGTATTCCAAAGTATCGGATCCGGGTTGCAAGAGAAACGACGGTAGGATCTGAAATTCGTTCAGGTGTGATTTATCCATGCCGGAAGAACCTTTGATATTAAACCAGCTGTAAAAGGGGCTGCTCTCGCGATTTTCTATCACATCCTGAAAAGCCCAGAATGTCAAGCCTACATGATTGAAAACGCCGTCGATAATAATATACATATCGCGGGCGTGGACCTCTTGGATTAGTTGCAGAAATAATTTATCGGCAGCAGTCCAACGCCAGGTTGAAGAGTCTAGCGGATCTTCTTTCGCAACGATTTGCTGATCTCCAATTGGATCTGGACCGAAAAACCGATCTATGTGATGATAGGATTCAGCCCCATATTTATGCGATGAAGGTGATTGGAATACGGGATTCAAATAGATGGCGGTAACACCAAGATCGTGTAAATAATCCAATTTATCGATAATTCCCTGGATATCGCCCCCATATCGTCGGATCTGAAATTGATAATTAAATCGCCGGCCATTCGCCCTCTCCCAGGGTTGGAATTCATACCAGTCCGACGTCCATGGTGAAACCTTCCATTCGATCTGGTTATCCCAGGGCCAAGTTCCTACCAACGATTCTATCGTGGGATCATTATCCGTATCTCCATTGTAAAATCGTTCCGGGAATATTTGATACCAAATAGCATCCACCGCCCAATCAGGTGGATTCTGAGCCCAGAGAGTGAAATTGATCAATAATATATATATTGATAATAGCTGTTTTAACAATCTGTTATTTACCAACCCAATTTTTGTGTTAAATTTGGTAACTCACTTATGAGTGACGCACTGGAAAATATTGCAAATTGAGCGATTCAGCAACAATTATTTTCCGTCACATTATCCTTTGAGTATGCTAATTATAGGATCAAGATATGAGTAACACTGAAACTACTATCATCAATTTATTAAAAGAATTTGGTTTTACGGGCAATTCTTGCAAAGCATACTTATCCTTGTTAAAAAACAACCCGTCTACCGGTTACGAGATCAGTACTCGATCAGGTATACCGCGCTCGGCTGTTTATTCGGTGATCAACCAATTGCAGGAGCGCGGCTTGATTGATGCCATTGGTCAGGAACCAAAACGTTATGTACCGATCTCACCTTCAGCGTTGTTGGAATATCTAAATCAATCACATGAGGATCGTGTTAATGATCTTAAGATCGTGCTTGATAAACTTGATACTAAAGAAGAAGTCTTCGATTTCTGGCATTTGAATGGCTACCGTAACCTGATTTTGAAAATGCGTGAAACAATTAATAATACTAAACAAAAGATTTTTATAAGTATCTGGCCCAAGGATTTTGTCAATATTGAGAAGGAACTTGAGGCAGCCCAGAAACGGGGTGTTGAAATATTCTCATTCAGTTTTTGCGAACTTCCGCTGCCCATCGATACGGCTGTTACCTACAATCTGGACGAGACTGATTTATTGAAGATTTGGAATCCTAAAGTAATTGTAATCTCCGATCAAACCATCGCAATTATGGGCAGTACTATGGACATTGCCAATAGCAAGGCTATTTGGACCAGAAATAAGGCTATTACGGAAATCGCAACTAATCATATCGTACTTGACATAACCCTGGCCGGAGCGCGGCTCAATTACGATGTCAATGACATCACACAGCGAATGATGCGTCGCGGCGATATTCATCTCGATGAGCTCTTGGAACAAAAGCCTTCCTGAAAATAAATAGCTGTTTATCAGCCAGAAAATAATATGGATCAATTACCCTGGAGGTCATGTTGACTCTTCATTCTGCGGAAATATTTTTGACATCAAACAATCTGAAAATTGGAGACGTATTGGTTATAAATAGTCAAGAGTGGACAATTGCTTCAGTTCATTCAGATATCATAGATTTTTATCGAGAAGCCATTGATGGCAGCAGTCGGGTTTTACAGATGAATGAAAGAGAATTAAATACGCTATTACAGGAACAACCCAGATAGATGAAAAAAGTACAATTTATTTTTGGCATTCACAATCACCAGCCAGTAGGAAATTTTGATTATGTATTCGAAGAAGCATTTCTGAAGAGCTATTTACCTTTTATCGAAATTCTTGAGCGGCATCCGCGAATTGCCATGGCACTTCATTTCAGCGGCTGTCTTTTGGAGTGGTTGGAAGACCGCTATCCGGAATTTCTTGATCGGATCGCCGAATTGGTTAAACGCGGAAATATTGAAATTATGGCGGCTGGTTTTTACGAACCAATTCTGGCCATTATCCCTGATAAGGATAAACTTGGGCAAATTAATAAACTACGCGATTATATCCAGCAACGATTCAACTACACGGCTCGGGGATCATGGTTAACCGAACGAGTCTGGGAACCCCATTTGGCAAAACCGATTGAGGAAACCGGTATTGATTACATTACCGTTGATGATTATCATTTTATCGCCAGTGGTAAAGAGCTTAATGATCTGACCGGTTATTTTAACACCGACGAACAAGGACACACGATTGGTGTTTTTCCTATCAGTCAACGGTTGCGTTATGCCATGCCATTTAAGGATCCGGAAGCCACCATTGAAATTTTGCGGGACTATGCCACCGAAGACGGCAACAATGTTATTGTAATGGCCGATGATGGTGAAAAATTCGGTTTGTGGCCCGGCACTAATGAAAATTGCTATGGACCGAATCAATGGCTGGAAAGATTTTTTACGGCTCTGGAAGAGAATCAGGATTGGATAAAAACGACTACATTCAAGGATTATTACCACAATAATGGTCCCCTGGGATTGGTATTCCTGCCAACCGTCAGTTATTTCGAAATGAGTGAATGGACCCTGCCGGCCGAACAGGGGTTACGTTTTGTCAGTCTGGTAGATCGATTTGGCCATAATGGTACCATGGAAAAAGTCCGGCCTTTCCTCCGGGGTGGAACCTGGCGCAATTTTCAAGCCCTGTATGGGGAATCCAATTGGATGCAAAAACGAATGACTCAGGTTTCTTATCGATTGGAAGCAATTGCAAATACAGGTCAATTGACCGGCCCGGATTTGGCGGAGGCCAGGAATAATTTGTGGCGTGCACAATGTAACTGCGCCTACTGGCATGGCGTTTTCGGTGGTTTGTACCTGCCCCATTTACGGCACGCCATCTATACTCATTTACTGACAGCCGAAAAAACACTCGATAAAATAGCCGGTATTAATACCGATCCTTCGGATATTGACAAAGACGGCGCCACAGAATGTGTTCTCCAATCGGCTGATATGAAAGCGATAGTGAGCAGTGCTGGCGGATCGATCAAAGAGCTGGATGTTCTTGCCAGAGATTTTAACCTTGTGAATACCATGCGCCGCTACAACGAGAGCTATCACGCGAAAGTCACTAAGGCTGTTCAGGCTGCTGAGTCCTCTGGTTCGATTCACGATCTGGCGCTGGCCAAAGAAGAAGGGTTAGAAGAATACCTGCAATTTGATCCGTGGCCCCGGCGGGTCCTGCAAGATCATTTCTTCGAAAATCAGGTAAGCGCTAAAGATTTACGTCGTGAGTTTCCGGAAAAAGGAAATTTACCAGAAATCAGATACCAGATTGAGCAGGACGGCAGCGTTTACCTTACGGGGCTGGGGGTTGCCCTGCAATCAGTGGTTGAAATCAATAAAAAATTGCGGTTGGATGGCAATCAATTGACAATTGACCTGAGTTTGATTAATCGCGGAGACGATCGATTGTGCGGTATTTATGCCAGCGAGCTCAATTTTTCTTTACTGGGTGGACATACGCCGGATCGTTATTACCTTTTCAATGGCAAGAAACCTAAAGCCGCCTGGCTGGATAGTTTGCATGATTTAGAGAATATCGGTTCGGTTGCCATCGTTAACGAATGGGATCATTTTAAACTTAATCTAATATTTAACTCACAACAAAATATAGCCTGTTATCCGGTGGAGACCGTCTCCATGTCGGAAGCCGGTTTTGAGCGTGTCTATCAAAGTTCAGTCATATTGCCTTTCTGGCAATTAAATCTGATGCCGGGGGAACAATTTGAGACACAGGTTACATTGACAATCGAATTATTGGACTGAATCAACTATGTATAAAATTGCTTATTTCAGCGCCGAGATCGGGATATCATCCAAACTGCCTACTTACAGTGGCGGTCTGGGAGTATTAGCTGGCGATCATATTAAAGCTGCTGCCGATGCCGGCGTTCCCCTCTGCGCCGTCACCCTGCTGTATAAAGAAGGCTATTTCAAGCAACGGATCGATGAAGAAGGAAATCAAACCGAAACCTATCCCCGGTTTGATCCGGACCCGGTCATGCAGCAGTTACCAGTCAAATTTTCTTTGCCGCTTCAGGGACACATGGTCAATATCCGGGCTTGGCAATATATCTATCGCGGTTTAACCGGGCATGAAATCCCAATATTTTTATTGGATACGGATGTTGAAACCAATCGCCCCGAGGATAGAATAATTACTCTGCGGCTTTATTCCGGTGATAAGAACCACCGCATTCTACAGGAAGCCATCCTTGGTTTTGGCGGTATTCGGCTGTTGCAGGCGCTCAAGATTAATAATATTGAAACCTATCATATGAATGAAGGCCATTGCTCATTTTTAACACTTGAGTTGCTGAGAAAATTCAAGGGTAATCAGGATGAGGTTCGTAAACGCTGTGTTTTTACTACCCATACGCCGGTTCCAGCCGGACATGATCATTTTGCAATGGAGCGTTGTAAAAATCTGATGGACGGCCTGATCCCGGATAATCTGAACTTACCGTCGCTGGTGCAAAACAGTCGTATGCACATGACTGAGCTTGGTTTGTATTTTAGTCGCACTGCGAATGGTGTTTCCAAATTGCATGGCTCTGTTGCCAGGGATCAATTCCCTGATTTTTCGATCAATCATATTACTAATGGTGTATATCATAATTACTGGGTTGGCAAACCATTTCGCGAATTATATGACCGGGTATTTCCCCGTTGGCGCTTAAATCCGGAAGAATTATTGCGGATTGATGAAATCCCCGCTGAAGATATCCTGGAAGCCCGCCGTTCATTGAAAAATTTCTTGCTGGGTTATGCTAATTCCCAGACTCAGAAAGCCTTGTCAGAAAATATTTTGACCATTGGATTTGCCCGGCGTGCGGCATCCTATAAAAGGGCTCGGTTAATTTTCAGAGACCTGGATCGGCTGGTGGAGATTGGTCGGGGTAAAGTCCAGATAATCTTTGCCGGTAAAGCCCATCCCAAAGATGATCTCGGGAAAGATATTCTGAAGGATATCGTCGGGAATGCCAATCGTCTCTTTGGCAAAGTTAAGGTGGTTTTTCTTGAAAATTATAATATGTGGCTGGGTCGAATTATAACATCCGGGGTCGACGTGTGGCTGAATACCCCTGTGCGTCCCCATGAAGCATCCGGAACCAGCGGGATGAAAGCGACTCTGAATGGTATTCCTAATCTATCCGTTTTAGATGGCTGGTGGGACGAAGCCTGCCAGGATGGAGTTAACGGTTGGGCAATTGGATCTCGTTCCGAGGCGGATGATGATAAAGACGCCGATCACCTGTATTCAATTCTTGAACAGCAGGTAATTCCAACCTATTATGATGATCAGGATCGGTGGCTGGAATTGATTCGCGCAGCCATCAAAACAGGCGTACGGTTTACCGCTCATCGCATGATCCGTGATTATAAAAATCAGTTGTATCAGCAGGATTGAACCTCGGAGATTCTCGATCCGCATGTTAGAGATTTATCAGATCAGTCAAACATTTTGCGGAACACGGTTTTAAGCGTGTAATTTGGAGTATGAAAATCCTGTTTGCCGCTGCTGAAGTTGCTCCTTTTTCCAAGGTTGGCGGTTTGGCAGATGTAGCAGGAGCCCTGCCAGCTGAATTGGCTGCCAGTGGCACCGGGGTTCAGATCGTTTCACCTTTATATTCGTTTATTGACCGACAGAAATATGCCATTGAATCGATTGGTATACCCGGTTCTGTGCGTCTCGGTCTAACTTCCCACCCCTATGAAATTGCCAAGTGTGTTAACAGTCAGGAACCATGGCTGGAATGCCTGTTTGTAATTAATGAATATTATTATAGTCGGGAAGGAATCTATACCAGAGCGGATGGTGAGGGCTTTGAGGATAACACTGACCGATTTTTCTTTTTTCAAAAAGTAATTGTTGATTTGATCATCAGGGGAATTCTCAATCCTGATATAATTCATGTAAATGATCACCACACAGCCTTGATTCCATTTCTGCTACATAATCGTAAAATTGATATTCCAGCCCTGCTAACGGTACACAATTTTCAGTACCAGGGACATTTTTCAGTTGCCGAATCCGGAATGCTGGGACCAAACGATCGGGCCGAATTAAAGGCTAATTCTGCTACCGAAAGTGAAAATTATAATGCCCTGGAAATTGGTATACGCTACTCGCAACATACCAATACGGTCAGCCCGACCTACGCCAGCGAATTGCTTGAGCAAAGTCAGATGTCATTTGGGCTTCACGATGTTTTACTGAAATACAGTGAACAATTTTCAGGTATTTTAAATGGAGCCGATTATTCTTATTGGAATCCTCAAGTAGATCAGCTGATTCCGTATAATTACTCACGAGCTGATATGACTGGTAAATTGAAAAATAAGCAGGCTTTGGCCGAACGCTGCAATTTGCCGTTTAATCCTGATATTCCAATCATTGGCTCAGTTTCTCGATTGGTCGAAAGCAAAGGCTTCGATTTGATTTTGGCTATTATGGGGCGTCTGTTGTCACTGCCGGTTCAGATGGTTTTTCTGGGTACGGGACAGCCGGAATATCAGGAACTATTAAGTAAGTGGGCCGGGAAATATCCTGATAAAATTTCTTTTACGGCAGCTTATGATGAACCACTGGCTCATCTGATCGAAGCCGGTTCGGACCTATTTTTAATGCCCTCCAAGTTCGAGCCGTGCGGATTGAATCAGATTTACAGTTTGCGATACGGAACTGCCCCAATTGTCCATTTCACCGGCGGATTGGCTGATACGGTGCAGAACTGGGATGGCAATATGGGTAATGGTTTCGTGTTTGACAATTACGACAGCGAAACGCTGTTAGCTACCATCCATCAAGCTGTGAATGTTTATCAAAATTTTCCTAATCAATGGAATAATTTGCGGGAAAATGCAATGTCAGTGGACTATTCCTGGGAAAAATCCGCGGCAGCCTACCGGAAATTATATCAACAGCTACTAACTAGAGAGTAAGCAAATGACCAGTAAACTGCGAATGGATGCAATAATTATGGGCGGCGGTCGTGGTGCACGATTATACCCACTGACCATGAACCGGGCCAAGCCGGCGGTGGGCATCGGGGGAAAATACCGTTTGATAGATATTCCCCTCAGCAATTGTATTAACTCAGGCATTAATAATATTCATATCCTGACCCAAGTCAATACGGCATCCCTGCATCGGCATATTTTCCAGACCTATAAATTTGATATGTTTTCTCCGGGGAATATTGAAATCCTGGCAGCCCAGCAGACATTAAAAGCCGCTAACTGGTTCCAGGGTACTGCCGATGCTGTTCGATCCTACTGGGACCGCTTTGTGAAATTGCCGGCCAGTCATTTCCTGATTCTCGCAGGCGACCATTTATACTCCATGAACTACCGCGAGTTCTATCGCACTCATCTGGAAAGTGAAGCCGAGGTAACGATTGCGGTAATCCCGATCCCGGTGGATATTGCTTCCAGATTTGGTGTATTACAGTGCGATGACCAGGGTGTAGTTGAGAAATTTGTTGAAAAACCGGAAGACCCCGCCCTGATTGAGGAATTATCCGTAAAGTGTGATTCCGGCGACTGTGTGCTGGGGTCCATGGGTATTTACATTTTCCGAAAAGATATTTTGCAGAAAGCACTCAGTTTTACCGGCAATGATTTTGGTAAAAATATAATCCCGGCTTGTCTGGAACAGTTTAAAACAACGGTCTATCGATTTGAAGGCTACTGGGAGGACATTGGTACCATTGGTTCCTTTTTTGATGCTAATATCAATCTGACTGATGATAATCCGGCTTTCAGTTTTTTCGATGTGATTAATCCCATATTTACCCGTCCGCGTTTTCTACCAGGCAGCAGAATGACGGATGCCACAGTGGTCAGTTCTATTATTAATGAAGGCTGCCAGATCGGCAAAGCACAGATAAATCGTTCCATATTAGGTACCCGCAGTATCGTCCAGGATAACGTTGACCTGAATCAGGTCTACATGCTGGGTGCCGACATTTACGAAAACCGGTCTAATAATCACAACGATATCCCTTTGGGAATTGGGGCGGGATCGGTACTGAAACGGGTTATCCTTGATAAAAATGTGCGGATTGGTCATAATGTCAAATTAACTAACGCTGATCGAGTAGAGCACAGTGAAAATGATTTCTGTTGTATTCGTGACGGGATCATTGTGATACCGAAGAATACGGTAATTCCCGCTGGAACCGTTATCTGATTGGTGGGGATGAAGTCAAATATCAGATATAAAATAATTATTCAATCTTGAGTTTTACAGGGCAAGGAGTAAAATAATGCAGGCAATTGATTATGGAATTATCGCGGTATATCTGACGGCTATTGTAGCTATCGGTTTGTACCTGCAGCGCAAAGCATCGGCGGGAATCGATTCTTATTTTCTTGGTAACCGCAATCTGCCCTGGTGGGCGCTGGCGGCTTCGGGGATGTCGTCCAATCTGGACATCAGCGGTACGATGATCATTGCTGCTCTGATCTACGCCTTGGGTGCCAAAGGATTTTACATCGAGATTCGCGGCGGCGTAACCCTGATCATGGCTTTTTTGATGATTTACATGGGCAAATGGAACGCCCGCTCCAAAGTAATGACCCTGGCGGAATGGATGGAATTGCGCTTCGGCAAGGATACCCAGGGGCGGACTGCCAGATTAATTTCGGCCATCAGTTCGATCATAATAACAATTGCCATGGTGACTTACTTCGCCCTGGGCGGCGGCAAATTCCTGGACAAATTTCTCGGTATCGAAAATTACCTGGGCCTGCCTTCGGAGTTCTGGGCTGCCTCCATTCTGATCGCGATTGCCATGATTTATACGGTGGCATCCGGATTATACGGTGTGGTCTGGACCGACGTATTCCAGGGTTTTCTGATTTTCTCAGCTATAATGTACATGGCTGTGAGAGCCTGGGGGATTGATCTGCCGGAAGAATTTACCATCTCATTGCCTATGTTTGACGGCGGTTTCCAGCGTTTTACTACGACCTTTAAGGAATGGTCCAGTGTTTTGCCCAAATTCACACTGGATATCGATAACGCTTCCCAATATAAGATTTACAACCTGTTTGGAATTGCCATTTCATTCTACCTGTTTAAAGTGATTCTGGAAGGATCAGGGGGAACCGGTAATTACATGTTACAGCGTTTCTTTGCTGTCAAGAATGATCGTGAAGCCGGTCTGTTAAGTGTGGCCTGGATTTTCCTGTTGTCCTTCCGTTGGATTTTCATCGGCGCCATTGCCGTGATCGGTATTTCACTGGGAGCCGCTGTGACTGACCCGGAACTGGTCTTGCCCACGGTGATCGAAACCATTCCGGTGGGAGTGAAGGGATTTTTAATCGCAGGCTTGATGGCCGCGGGGATGTCGACATTCGATTCCACCGTTAACGCCGGAGCAGCCTACTGGGTAAAAGACATCTATCAATTGTACTTCAATAAAAATGCGTCCCGCAAACAATTGATGGGTCAAAGTTACCTGGCCTCAATTTTGATCGTTGTGATTGGGTTGGGTTTGATGCTGGTATTTAAAAACATCAATGAAGTCTGGGGTTGGATCACCATGAGCATCGGTTCCGGCATGCTGATTCCAATGCTGCTGCGCTGGTACTGGTGGCGGATGAATGGTTACGGTTTTGCTATCGGCACGGTTTCGGGAATGGTGGCAGCAATCATATTTAAAACCATTGCTCCTGCCGGTGTGACCGAATACACCATGTTCATGGTGTCCTCTTCCATGTCCCTGATCGGGACAATCCTGGGAACATTGTTAACCAGTCCCACTGATGACAAAACCTTATTGAATTTCTATAAAATTACCCGACCCTTCGGTTCCTGGAAACGCTTTAAGAATCAGATGTCAACGGAGCAGCAATTAGGAATTGAATCTGAGAACAAACGGGATATTATTTCCACGATCATGGCGGTACCGTGGCAGGTGGTTTTCTTCCTGTTCATGCTGAGCCTGATTTTCAAAACCTGGCTGAATGTGAGCGTTCTGGGAATCATTCTTGTGGCTTTAACCACTGGACTGTATTATACATGGTATCGACATTTATCGACCGAGGTCAGAGTAGATAATTAAAATTAGATCTGGACTAAGTGTTTCTCCAGTGTTGACCGGTAATAAAATGGAGGTTAAATGCGTTTGACGTTGATAAAAACAACGGTCATTTATTTAGTGATTATTAGTTTTATTACCGCCCAGAACGGTAGTTGGTGGACGCCCACTTACCCCATTATTGGCGATTCGATAACGATTCATTTTGATGCCGATCAGAATAGTGAAATCCCGGACAACACAACCAGCTTAGTACTTCATTGGGGAGTTAATGAAACCGGTCCTGGCGATTGGCAAATTCCGGCAACTGAAACCTGGCCTGCAGGTACAGTAACCTCAGGTGATGGTGCTGTTCGTTCACCAATGGAGCAAGAAATCGACGGTATTTGGACGGTTACTATACCCACCAACAGCGAAATTTTGACTCTGCATTATGTGGTGAATACCGGTACGCCTGCCAGTCCCGGATCTTCCTGGGGACATAATTCCGGTGGCGGTAACTGGGACATTACCCTGTTGGAACCAACTCTCAATACGATCATTCTGGAACCACAAGTGGCGGTAGATTTTGGTCATCCCCTGCGGTCCCCCTATTTCATGGAATTAGGTGATTCGGTGAATGTCGTTGTTACAGCTCTGATCGAGAACGATCCGCTGGATTCCATAAAGGTATTTGTCGATGGGCTACTGGCTGCAGCGGACACTACTGATACATTGATGTTCAGTTTGCAAGCTAGCGATTTTGGTAGCGGGTCTTTAGAGATATTGGCAGTCAGTTCCGATACCGGTGGGAACAGTGATGAAATGGGATTTACCATCATGGTCAATCCGGTTCGCAATTACACCAGTCTGTTTGCCCACCTGCCGCCAGGCATTCACTACACCAGTCCCACATCGGTGACACTGGCCTTGTTTGCACCAGCCAAGAGTTTTGTCTACGTTATCGGTGATTTTAATGACTGGCTGGTTGACACGACCTATTTTATGAATATCTATGAGCCCCAGGCGGATAGCACGATCTGGTGGATTGGTATTGATGGATTGACTCCCGGGCAGGAATACGCTTTTCAATATCTGGTTGATGGGGAGATCCGGGTGGCTGATCCCTATACTGCTAAAATTCTTGATCCCTGGAATGATAGTGGTCAGTGGGGTATTCCGGTCGAAACTTATCCGAATCTTAAACCTTATCCGGCTGGACTGACCCGTGATGCGGTGGCAGTTCTGGAAACCGGACAGACCCCTTTCAACTGGATTTACAGCGATACTTTTCAGGCCCCGGCAGCCAAAGACCTGGTGATCTACGAGCTGTTGCTGCGGGATTTCATCAATCGTCACGATTATCAGACCCTGATTGATACTCTGGATTATCTAGACCGGCTGGGTATTAACGCTGTGGAATTCATGCCGATCAATGAATTTGAAGGCAATTCCAGTTGGGGCTATAATCCATCGTTTTATTTTGCTCCGGATAAATATTACGGTCCGGACCAGGCCCTGAAAGCGGTAATAGATGAATGTCATCGCCGGGGAATGGCTGTTATCATCGATATGGTGCTGAATCATTCCTACGGTCAATCGCCTCTGGTGCGCTTGTACTGGAATAACGAATTGAACCGGCCGGCCGCCAACAATCCCTGGTACAACCAGGTATCGCCGAATCCTGTCTATTCCTGGGGATACGATTTCAACCACACCAGCGGTCACACCAAGGCGTTTGTAGATCGGGTGAATCGCTACTGGATTGAAGAATTTAAGGTTGACGGATTCCGGTTTGATTTCACCAAAGGTTTTTCCAATACGCCTGGAGATGGTAGCAGTTATGATGCAGCTCGGATCGCGATTCTGGAGCGGATGGCTGATCAGATTTGGACCGCGGACAGCAGCGCCTACATAATTCTGGAACATTTTGCCCCGAATAACGAGGAGCAGGAACTGGCGGACTACGGTATGCTGATCTGGGGCAATTCCAATTATAATTATAATGAGGCCAGCATGGGCTGGCATTCCAGCGGTGGCTCCAATTTTTCCTGGGGATATTATGGAACGCGAGGTTGGGCTGAACCGCACCTGGTGACCTACATGGAAAGCCACGATGAAGAACGGTTGATGTATAAAAACCTTACTTGGGGTAACAGCAGTGGTAGTTATAATATTCAAAATTTAGCGACTGCAATTGATCGTATGAAACTGACCGCCGGATTTTTCCTGACGATACCAGGACCCAAGATGATCTGGCAATTCAGCGAGCTGGGTTATGATGCATCGATTTTCGCCAACAGCAGTGGTAACGTTCCTCAACCCTATGGTGATGATCGTTACAAAACCGATCCTAAACCAATTCGATGGAATTATTATGCCGAACCCGATCGCCTGCGATTGTATAAAACCTGGCAGGCTTTGCTGAAACTGCGCCGGGAAAATCAGGTTTTTCGCAGCACTGCCACCACCGTCAGTCTTGACCTGGGACGTAGCGATGGTTTAAAGAAAATCCGCCTTTCGCACAGTTCGCTGAATGTAATCATTCTGGGAAATTTTGGGGTGACTACTCAGGCGATTGTGCCCAATTTCTATCATGGAGGTACCTGGTACGAGTATTTCAGTGGTGATACTGCAAACATTACCATTACAACGGATCCCATCAGCCTGTTGCCCGGCGAATTACGGATTTATACCGATCAGTATTTGACTCCTCCGGAGCCAGGCCTGCTGAAAACGGACCCGCTTGAGCTTGAAATACCAATTGAATTTCGGTTGAGCCAGAATTATCCCAATCCATTTAATCCAACGACTATAATTGATTTCAGCCTGGCAACTTCCGGTATGACTAGTCTGACTATCCACGATTTACTTGGCCGGGAAGTGGTAACGCTAATTAGCAGTCGGCAGTCCGTCGGTTGGCATTCAGTAACTTGGAATGGTCAAAACCAGAGCGGTGTGTCGGTCGCCGCAGGGATGTACATCTACACGTTGAAAACCGAACAGAGTACAGTTTCCAAAAAGCTGGTGCTGTTGAAATAATTTATAGTAAGGGCACGCTACGCCCTGCCCTTACTATCCGATCAATTATCTTTATCCATTTTAAACAGCCATGGTTTCAACCGTGGGTCTGAATCGAGAAAAACCGCTAACCGTTTCAACGGTTTATGTTGCTAATACAATATAAACAATATAACTCTGAGATTACACTACCACACTAACTCTGTTGTCATACTGAGTGTAACGAAGTATCTCAAACATAGGTTAAGCACAAATAGGATGCTTGAGATTCTTCTTCACTCTGCTCATCAGAAGGACAGCTTGGATATTGGCTGCAAAATTATCAATGTTGTCATATTGAACGAAGTGAAGTATCTCAAACAAAAGTTGAGCACAAATAGGATTCCTGAGATTCCTGCCTACGTTTCACTATGGCCGGTAAACCTCATTTTGCTTCACTCATCAGAATGACAGCGTAGGTATATAATTATTAAACGTAGGGGCACGGCGCTCCGTACCCTTACCTTAATCGGTTATTCGTTTCCAACCAGACTAAAAACCATCCCGCTGGTAGCTGGTACCGTTATTTCTCCGGTAATAATTTCTGTTGTATTCAAATTAACCGATTTGCCATCTACCAGTAAATGCCATTTCCCTTTTGGTAGTTTAACAGGGATTTGTTTTTTCCGCTCACCGTTCAGAACCACAAATAATTTATCTTTCAACTGATAGACGACTGCTACATTACCATCAGGAATTGTGAATTTGTAATCGGCTGGTTGACTCCGTCGAAACTCAGGAAACATTTTTCGCAGTTCAATCAAACCGCGGTAATATTTAACCAATTCCTGATTCTGGTCTTTTTCATCCCAGTTGAGCCAGTTGGTTTCATTGTCCTTGTTATAAGAATTATGATCGATCAAACCTACATGGTCATCGGGTACGTTAGTGTCAGCGATAACTTTACTGCGCGCCCATTCCTGGCCGGAATGGATCATGGTGGAACCCTGACTGGTGAGCAGGGTTAGGGCAGCCAGTTTATTGATTGCCAATTGTCGGCCCCGCACTTCAGCGTTAGTCATCCGGTTGGCAATGATCTGATCTTCATTTACCAGCTTGGTGCCCAAACGGATGAAATCGCCCATGGTATTATCGTCGTGGGATTCCAGATAATTGACCGAATGAGCGCTCTCCACAAATTGTCCGCCGTTGTCCCGCAGCGATCCGGAAATATAACGCTGGATCGAAGCCTGATCATTGCCGCCCTGCCATTTGCCGAAGATGAAGCCCAGTCCATCGTGGGGATTCTGCCCTTTGACACCATTGCGAAACTGATCGTTCCAGGCCGCCCAGCCAATGTCGGAAAAGCCATTGGGATCGTAGCCACCGCCCCAGGGTTCGGCAATTATGATCACATTGGGATTGATCTTTTGGGCTTCGGTCAGAATCAAGGCGCAGGTTTCTTTATCGATTAATTGTGCCAGATCAAACCGGAATCCATCAATGTGATATTCTTTCAGCCAGTATTTCACGCTTTCGATAATCAATTGGCGCACATCCGGTTCTTCGGTATAAGTATCATTCCCGCAACCGCTCTGGGCGATATAATCGCCTTTTTTATCCAAACGGAAATATTTTTCCCGGTCAATATATTTAAAAGGATGGTAATCGTAATTGGACACGTGATTATAGACCACATCCATTAAAACAGCAATTCCCTGCTTATGAAATTCTTTCACCATTGTCTTGAATTCATTTACTGCACGTCCGTCTTTGCCATTCCAGGCATTGGGCCGGTCTGTGCCATCGCTGGCATAATAGGTTTCGGGGGCGAAAAAGAAGGTGGTCATGTAACCCCAGTGATTGCGGGCATAGGGATTCCAAGTATTGTAAACCGGTGTGGATTTATCTTTGTATGGCACTTCCACATTGGCAAAATCCTGAGTCGGCAGCAATTCCACGGCATTGAATCCCATGGCTTTAATATGAGCGAATCCGCCACGCTGATTGTGATTCACTAGGCCAACATACGTACCGGGCTGGTGAGCTTCGGAAGTAGGATGGGTGGTTAAATCCCGTACATGCATTTCATAGATGATTGCATCCCGGGGATCGAGTTTAAGGGGTTGATCTCCTTCCCAGTCGAAATCGTTGGCCACGATCAATGATTTGGCTACGTGCCGATAATTGTTTTGGGTTACTGCAGCTTTGGAATAAGGATCAGCCACAATTATTGCCGGGTCAATTGGTGACGGACCTTCCAATCGATAACCGTAGTAAGTACCATAACCGGCATTTCGCAAACCCAGTTCCCACACGCCATCGTTGTTTTTTCCCATGGGATATTCTGATCCGGTCTCATCCTCCGGTCGTTCAAAAATAACCAGATAAACTCCCTCGGCCCGTGGCGCCAGTAGTTTGAAAATTGTCTTATTTCCCTGTACAAAAGCTCCGTAAGATAGCATGTCTTCCTCATTGGTGGCTGAACAGTTTATAAAAAATGCCGACAGCAGAATTAAACCGAAATACCGTAATATTATGCGCATTATACTTCTCTTTTAATGATTAACTCTGAATAGAGTGACTAAATTACGGAGGGTTAGTTTAATCAAAAACAGAATGATTAAAATTATTGGCGCTTCTGAACCAGCATTCATTGGAAATAAAATGAAAAAAATATCGGGGTTATTAATCAGTATTCTCATTTTGGCCGGTTGTGGACGGGAGATTCCTCAATCATTGTATCAAATACCCACATTAATCGTCCGCGAAGGGATCGAATCCGGATTTGATTTGTCGGTTTACAAGCGTTCACCTGAAACTTTAATACAGGTATTCTCCCAGGGCGAATTGGAATCCAGAATGGTCGGCGATAGCCTGTATATCCGTCCACTGGAAGCGGCCGGTGCCTTGGTCAGTTTATCGGTTACCGCTGATGGTTTGCCCTATACAATTATGGTGAAAGTCAAGAAAATGATCCGCCATACATTTTATTATCCTGCTCAAATCGGCGATACCTTGATCATAGTTATGGGCGCTTTCAATGATTGGTCCCGCACCGCTCTTCCATTGGCCGATAGTGATGGCGATGGGATGGTGGAGCGAACCGTCTATTTGCGGCCTGAGCGACACGAATACAAATTTGTTGTTAACTGGCAGGAAGTTATCGATCCCCTGAATCCGGTTTTCATTTCCAATAATATTGGCGGTTGGAATTCAATCCTCGATTTATCGGACCAGCGCCCCCAGAAGGCGGGTCAATTCATGAAACGAACTGCCCACGGCAAGCGTCTGGAATTCGGCTATATTCCACCGGCTGATGGATCGCGGCCGGTAATTACCGAGGTACTAATTGACAATACACTCCTGACCGATCAGGAGATCGATCCTCAGCCCGATGGCAGTCTAATAATAAATACCACCGGCTGGGACAACGGCCGCTTACGGATTACCGGTGTTGATGGAGCTGGCCGGGTGATTCCGGAAAATCAGACTATCATTAAAAACGGTCATTTCCTCACTGTTAAAAATGAACCAGGCGACTGGCATTTCTCGGTTTTATACAGTCTGATGGTAGACCGCTTCCTCGATGGTGATCCAACCAATACCCGTAAGGTTGGCGCGGTCGATCTCCATCCACTGGCGGATTTTCACGGTGGTGACCTGGCCGGGATTATTGCCAAATTAAAATCCGGTTATTTCACTGATTTGGGAATTAACGCTATCTGGGTTTCACCGGTATCATGCCAGCCGGACAGTGCCTTCACCGAATGGATACCGCCCAACCGGAAGTATACCGGTTACCATGGCTATTGGCCGGTGCAACCCCGGCAGGTTGACCCGCGCTTCGGCACCAGCGAAGAACTACAGGAATTAATAAAGATTGCTCATGAGCGGGACATTAAAGTGATCCTGGATTTTGTCAGTAATCATGTCCACGATCAGCATGTTTACAATCAGGAACATCCGGACTGGTTCGGTTCTATGTACTTGCCGGATGGGACGGTTAATATTCGCAATTGGAGTGAGGAAACCCGTCTGACTACCTGGTTCGATGAATTTATCCCATCCTACAATTTTCCATCCGCACCGGAGGCAATTGATCAAGTGGTGGATGACGCGCTGTGGTGGCTGGAAACATTTAATTTCGACGGCTTTCGTCAGGATGCGGTCAAGCACGTGCCTCACACGTTCTGGAAAAAATTGACTGCTGAAATGAAATCCCGTTACCCAGGTCGGGATTTTTATCAGATTGGCGAGACCTTTGGATCTGATCAATTGATCGGCAGTTATGTGAATCCCGGTGAGCTGAATTCGCAATTCAATTTCGCGATTTATTTCAATGCCCGCGGACCATTCAGCGCTGACGAAGCCGATTTCAATCATCTGGCGACAATCCTGAACGAAAATCCGGATGTGTTTGGTCCCGTAAATCTTATGGGAAATATTACTTCCAGTCATGATCAGGTGCGCTTCATGGCCTTGGCCGATGGTCAACTGACTTTCAGCGATAATGGTACCGAACGTGCATTTAATGACCCACCCGGACCAGTTCAAAACAAAACCAGCTATGATAAACTGATCAATTTCACAGCATTCAATCTCTCGGTTACCGGTGTGCCGGTGGTTTATTATGGCGAAGAAATGGGGTTAATGGGCGCTGCTGATCCCGGGAATCGACGTCCAATGCGCTTTGATTCCGATTTAACCCCAATTGAACAAACTACCCTGGAGCGGATTTCCGCTCTGATAAAACTACGTCGGCAATATTCGACATTGTCAATCGGCGATTATATTCCGCTGATGGTGGACGGACCTGTGTTGGTATTCGGTAAAGCTTATTTTGACGAATTTGTGGTGGTGGCTTTCAATCAGAGTAATTCTGCTGTTGAGACCACAGTCGAATTGCCATTTCCCATTGGTACAGTAAGCAGAATCGGTGAGTCCGGAGGAATCGCGACAAATGATAAACAAATGACACTTCAACTTGTGCCTTATGCTAATGGCATATATACTGTCACTGTAAAATAGAATTAACCGGAGTTAACTATGTTTTCACAGCGATTCAGAAAACAGTTGGCATATTATATTTTGATATCTGTCACAGCCAGCATTAGCCAGGCTGAAGATAGCTGGATGCTTTACGACGATTCGCAGGTAGGGGCGGTATATATCACCGTGGATCAGGAAGACCTGGATTGGATCTACGATAATGTGGAAAGCGATTCTTTGCATTACGCCACTTTCCGGTTTGTGAATGCTTATATTGACGAGTCCGTAGACTCGATCGGTTTCCGGATTCGCGGGAATACTTCCCGCCATTCAGCGAAAAAATCTTTCAAGGTATCTTTCAATTATTTCGTCCCGGGCCGGGAATTCTATGGCGTCGATAAAATGAATTTAAACGGTGAGCATAACGACCCCTCAATTATTCGCTCCAAATTGTGCTGGGACATGTATCAAGATATTGGAATGACTGCCAGCCGGGCCGCCCATATTCGGGTTTACATCAATGGTGAATATTACGGCCTCTACATCTCGGTGGAGCATATCGATGATGAGTTTCTGGAGAAGAATTTTGCCGATGACAGTGGTAATCTATGGAAATGTCTTTGGCCGGCGGATCTGACTTATCTTGGGGATGATCCCGACCTGTATAAATTATATAATGGTGATCGTCCAGTTTACGAATTGAAAACCAACGAAGATCAGAACGATTTTGGCCAATTAGCACGCTTGATCAGTATTCTGGAAAATACACCCGACAGTCAATTAGCCGATTCACTGGAGAGCTATTTGGATGTGTCGGAAGTGCTGAAGTACCTGGCCATTAATATTCTCACTGGCAGTTGGGACGATTATCGGTTCCTTAAAAATAATTATTATCTCTATCACAATCCCAGCGAGGATCGATTCCATTTTATCCCCTATGATTATGATAATACTTTCAGCATCGACTGGTTCAACATCGATTGGTCGTCAATAAATCCTTATTCTTATGCCGTCAGTGATAATAGTGGCCGACCGCTAACAACCCGATTACTTACCAACAACCAGTACCGCAATCTTTTCACTCATTTTATGGATTTTTATCGCGATAATCTGTTCCTGCTGCCGCTGTGGGAAGACCGGATCGACAGCCTGCATTCAATGATAACACCCTGGGCCGAATTGGATTCTTTCCGCACCCTGGATTATGGCTACACCATTGACGATTTCCATGATTCCTATACTGCCGGGCATTATGATAATCAGCATGTGAAACAGGGATTAAAGGAATTTGTCAATCAGCGTAATACCAGTTTGCCGGGCCAGTTGACCTGGTTGACGGCGCCGCCACTGGTTTATGATATCGATTGGAGCCCCCGACATCCAGGACCCGTCGATACAATTCATGTATACGCGGCGGTGAGCAGTCCGTTAGTCATGGATACTGTTACAATCTGGTTCCATCCAGGGAATTTGACTGTTATTGAAGAATATCCACTGGTGTTTGAACCACTGGCGGGTACTAATAAAGTGGAAGAGACTGACCGCTGGGTTGGGACGATTCCACCTTTGGGAGTTGGTGGTTTCGGCAGATTTCAGATTCAGGCGGTGGATGTGAATGGGCTGACCGGCCTGTATCCCCTGGGGCCGGCAATTGTCCTGCAGGTAGGCGGGCAAGACACAACCGGACTGGTGGTGAATGAATTTATGGCCGACAATGATAATGTAATTGTGGATGAGGCCGGCGAATATGACGACTGGCTGGAAATCTATAATCCTACTGCTCAGGATGTTTTTCTCAGCGGCATGTATCTTACGGATAATCCCGATGAGCTGACCAAGTGGCAATTTCCATTTGGTGGTGTGGCGCTGGCAGCCGAAAGCTATTTACTGGTCTGGTGTGATAATGACCCGCTGCAGGGACCGCTGCATACCACTTTTAAATTAAGTGCCGGTGGAGAATTTATCGCGCTGGTAGATGTCGATTGTGTAACCGTGATCGATTCATTATCTTTTGGTCCCCAAGCCACCGATGTATCGTTCGGTCGCTATCCCGATGGTAGTGATAATTGGCAGATTGTTGCTCCAACGCCTGGTTTTGCTAATGTGGGATTATTGACTGATGCTGAGACTCAGCCCAATACGTTTTCAGTAACGGCTTATCCCAATCCTTTTAACAGCAGCGCTATTTTCCGATTTGATTTGCCGACACCCGGAAAAGTCAGTATCGCAATTTTTGATTTACTCGGACGGCAGGTAATGAATAATACGGCAAATGTCGTATTTGGCGGACAATATCAATTTGTCTGGAACGTGAGAAACCGGATCGCGGCGGGGATCTATCTTTATCAGATCAGCTTCACGTCAGTGGGCTCATCTTCACCGAAACTGAAAACTGGTAAGCTGGTTTATTTGAAATAGCTCTTTATTCAGTAATACTAAATCTCCAGGCGCAGTGGAATTCAGGGGGGTGCTCATCCGGGGGACAGGCTATACATTCCGTTTTTATGCGCTCGTCGATAGTGCTGGCGAATTCGCTGTATTCCACGATTCCTACCGATTTGCAGGGAAAATCAGCTAACCCTTTCCGTTCTCGGGCAGACTGCACCCGGCAGGCATTCATCCGGAAGACAAATGAAGAATCTGTTTCTTCAACGATTTCCTGCACATTCAGCCGTGAATAGATGCGATAACCTAAGGCTTTTTTCAGCCCCGCCAGACCGCTGTCAGGTTCGATGTCATGGCGGCGCATTATCCGTTTGGCTTCTATTACCGTAAATATTCGCCAAGCTTCCCGGTCGCAGTCCATGGCTGCTTCCATATTAAATTGTTTTTCCACTGCCTGAAACCACAGACCGTCGTGGGCCAGCCAGTTTTTGGCGAAATCATCCAGCATGCCGATTAATTGTTCGCGATTTAAATGTTCAAGATTCTTCATGTCAATCCCCCGATTAATTATGATTCACTCCGGTGCATTTTTTTGACAAAGGCCGCCGAACTGGTTTCCAGAGCTTGCAGGTTTGCCAGTTGTTGTTCATGGAAATTTGAATGGGCGATATGAGTGGCTTCCAGGATATCCCGAAACCAGCGATCGTAATTAGACAATGTCATTTCCGGATATTTATTTTCTAGCGGTAGGCGTTGATATTCTTCTGATAGACCGGCCGCAATATCATCATAAAATCCCTGCATTTCATCATACGGGATTCCAATATCTTCGAATAGAGCCGTTAGGCGGTTCAAATGTTGGTAAATATCAACTGAACGCAGTTGGTCGAGTGAATCCAGACCCAGCGTATCTGCTGTGTTTTCCAGATCTTTGATTTGGATTATCAATTTTCCTTCACTGTATTTCATAAAATTTTCCTGTTCATTGCAATAAGTATTGTTCAATCTACCAAGCATTTGCACTATCGTGAAATGATCATACCCTAAATATTCTGATGCCAGTGAATATTCCGGCATTGGCAGTAATTTCCCGGATAGGAAATTATGAGAGTGAACAGAATACCAATGTCTTCATCGGGTTAGTACTACATGCGCGAGCTAATCAAACGTTATCTTGAACTACCGAAGCCGATAATGCAATTGGCGGCGGCGCAGTTTATGCTGTTTCTGATTAATGCAGTATTCATGTTGATCGGAAACATTTATCTGCGGAAGCTGGCCTATAGCGATCAACAAATTGCTTCCTTTATTTCTTATCGTTTTCTTGGAGTTCTGGTTCTGGCTTTTCCCCTGGGCCTGTATATCAAAGGTAAAAAATTGAAACCGTTTTTCGTAATCTCAGCGATTGTGGTGCCCATATCCGCATTGCTGGTAGTTCAAGCAATAACCTGGCATAATCCGGTTTTGATTCAGGGCTCATTTTTCATATTGGGTTTCGGTTTCATGTTGTTACAGGTTTGTTCCCTGCCGTTCATAATGCGTACAACTCCTCGGGATTTATTGTCGGAAGCAATATCGCTCAGTTTCGCAACCTGGTCGTTTGCCTTTATTGTAGCCGGTGGATTGGTAGCCGTTTTATCAAACCTGCCACCTTTTGCTATTGCCGGTATAAAATTTCGCTGGGATGAATACCATTTGATAGTGCTGATGATTTTAATGAGCACGCCAGCGTTCCTGTTTTTCTTACGATTGCAGGAAGGTTCGCCACGCTCAGAATCTGCTACGGTTAAATCACGACTGAAATCAGTGATCGGTGATTATGACTGGAATTTGATAGTCAAATCCGTCGTTCCGGCCATCATTATTGCCGTGGGTGCCGGACTAACCATACCATTTATCAATTTATTCTTCTACTCCACTTTTGGCATCGATTCGGACCAGTTCGGGTTGATTGGCGGCATTACCTCGGTAGCGGTTTTTATTTCAGCGTTGTTGGTGCCGGTAATTCGACGCCGTTATGGTTATTCGGTTGCGATTATCGCGGTGCAGGGACTGGCAATCCTGTTTCTGGTGATTCTATCACTGACCGAAATTTTCGCTTATTTTTCCTGGGCGGTTTATGTTGCAATCGGCTGTTATATCATCCGCCAACCCTTGATGAATATGTCGGGACCTTCCACTAATGAGCTTACAATGAACTATGTGGGACCCAAGAATCAGGAATTGATCAGTGCTCTGAACTCATCAATCTGGAGTGCGGCCTGGTTTGTGTCGGCTAAGATTTTCCAGTTTTTGCGGGGAATTGATCTGGAGTATTATAAAATATTTTTAATCACGGCGCTATTGTACGCCGTAGGTGTTGCCCTGTATGGGTTAATAATCAGGGAATATCAGGCGCGGCCAGCCACCGCTGAGGATTAATCATCTGAAATAAACTGTGAAAAATCCGGTTCCCAGATAACTGAAGAAAAAGATACTCTGCCACCGGGACTGAAACGGATTCCCTCCGCTTCCAGCAGTGCGCGTTGGATTTGCTCGCCATTACCACCTTTTCTGGGACTCACTTTACCCTGACTGTTAATCACCCGTTGCCAGGGAACATCGTCGTGGGGTAGGGCAGCCATGGCATAGCCTACCTGCCGGGCGCCGGTGCCAACCAAAACTGCGATTTGGCCGTAGGTAGCAACCTTACCGGCTGGTATCTGGCGTACCAGGTTGTAGATGCGTTCATTGATGCCAGGTGCTTTAACCATGGGAAAATTTACATTATTGTAAGTCTAATCGGAAATCAGGTCAGGTGCAACAGCATCCCAAAGAAATGGGAAATACTACCGCCCAGCACAAACAAATGCCAGATGGCGTGGTTGAATGGCAGTCGCTCCCAGGCGTAAAAAATGATACCCAGCATGTAACTGACTCCACCTATGCCCATCCAGATTAATAGTCCCGAAGGAGCAACGGATAGGAGTGGTTTCAGGGCAATCACCACCAACCAGCCCATCAATATGTAGAGTATTAGCGACAGGGCATTGAAGCGATCGAAGAAGGCGATTTTCATCACGATGCCAAAAATTGCCAGACCCCAGATCAATCCGAATAAGGTCCAACCCCAGGGTCCCCGTAGGACTGTCAGGGTAATGGGAGTGTATGATCCGGCAATTAAAATGAAGATCACGCTATGGTCAAGTACACGGAAAAACCGTTTAACCTTGAGATTGGTGAAACTGTGATAAAGGGTGGATGTTAGATACAAAACGAACAGGGATGTACCGAAAATACTGAAGCCGACTATACGCCAGGCATCGCCGCGAAGGGCGGCAAAGACCACCAGTAATACCAGAGCTGCCACGCTTAGCGCGGCGCCAATCCCGTGGGTGATGCTGTTGGCTATTTCTTCGCCCAAGCTGGGATATTTAAAGGGTAACCTGATTTTGGGTTTTTTTATGGTCATTTGTAATAATTAAAACGTGTATTTAATGAACAGAGTAGGAATGAACCACCAATCCTTTTCACGGGGATTGCCGGCTGCATCGAAATATTCTTTGCTGGCGGTCCAGGCACCGGGGAACGCACGTGATATTTCCATTTCCAGTCCAATACCGGCATTACCGAAGTTAACCAGCAATTGCGGTTCGGCCTGAATTGACCAGGCCGGTCCGCTGGCGTTGGTCCAAAAATCCAGATTGCCGAGCAGCGTGAAACGCTGATACAGAGGTAAGAACCATATGATGGTAATTTGAAATGTTAAATTATTATCACCTTCCTGTTGCCGCAATAACAGGTCTACCGGAATTACATATTCACCGATCTGAAAAGGATAACTGATCCCTGCCAACCAGGCTGAATGAACGTCGGAAAAAAGTATCGATGAATCAGCCGGCAAAAAATAGATACCATCATTATACTGGATCGACGCATTTAATTTACCATCCAACAAAGGTATAGAGTGGTACCAGGCCAGTTCGTACCACATGTCAGTGGCGCCTTTTTTGTCAAAGTGGCGGTGATCATAATTGATATCCATAAACGCGAAGGTAACGTTCTTATTGCTTACATTAAAAAATTCGGCTGTGGTAGTTTGAATTTGGCGGCCCAGATCGTAATGCTGCTGGAGATTGAACTGGGCGCTGGCCAGGATGGGAATCAGATAGACTAGGTGGGCTAATTTTAACTTCATAGTAAGCTTTCAGTAAGTCAACCGTGCTATGACCTACATTTTTTCAGGCGCCTGAACTCCGAGGATATTAGTCAAGCTGTTGGCGAGTACAATTTTTACCGCTCCAATCAGAGCCAGCCGCGCCTGAGTCAGAGCGCGATCATCAGTTATGACCCGGCATTCAGAATAGAATTTGTGGAACGTTCCCGCCAGCGATTGCAGGTAAGTGGCGACGATTTGCGGCTCCAGCACATTCAGAGCAATTTCCATTACTTCAGGGAATTCCACTAGTTTTTTCAGCAACTTGAATTCGGCAGGTTCAATAAGCAGGGAAGTGTCAAATTGCTGGTCGAGACTAATTCCCAGGCTTTCACCATGCTTAATGATATTACAGATTCGGGCATGGGCGTATTGGAGATAGTAAACCGGGTTTTTTTCTGATTCATCTTCCGCCAGGTCCAGATCGAAATTCAGGTGGCTGTTCATTCCCCGCATTATAAAGAAATAGCGGACAACATCTTTGCCCACCAGATCAATCAATTCTTCCAGGGTGACAAAATTGGCTTTGCGAGTGGACATTCTTATTTTTTCGCCACTGCGGACTAATGTTACAAACTGATGAATTAGTACCCGAATTGAACTGACATCATAATCAAGCGCCTTCAACGCGGCAATTACATCGGGATAGGAATCCATGTGATCGGCGCCGAACAGATCAACAATCAAATCGAAATTGCGCTTCAGTTTATCACGATGATAAGCAATGTCGGGCAGGCGGTAGGTGGGTTCGCCACTACTTTTGATCAGGACCCGGTCCTGCTCCTTGCCCAGAGCGGTGGTTTTGAACCAGGTAGCGCCATCGGTTTCGTAAACCAGATTTTTAGCACGCAAATCGGCGATGGTTTGTTTGATCGCGCCGGATTCATAGAAATTCTTTTCGTTAGCAAAAACCTTGTGGATAATTCCCAACTTGGCAAGACTATTTTTTATGTCGGCGAAAATTTGATCTTCGGCAGATTTGCGGAAAACCGGGTTATCTGTTTCTAATTCATCGCCCAACTCAATCCGGATAGCCTTGGCAATATCGCGAATGTACTGGCCCTGATAACCATCTTCCGGTAATTCAGTATCTTGGCCGATTTCCTGAAAATAGCGGGCGGCTACCGATTGTCCCAGCAAACGCATTTGTCGACCGGCGTCATTGAAATAATATTCGCGGGTCACGTCGTAACCATGCCACTCGAGGATATTGGCGGCCGAATCGCCCAATACAGCCTGCCGACCATGACCAACTGTGAGGGGGCCGGTAGGGTTGGCGCTGACAAATTCTACATTGGCAGTTTTTCCACTGCCGGCATTACTACGACCGAAATCGCCACTATTACTAATTATTAAGGATATGATCGAGCGGTAATAATCGTTGCTGATAATAAAATTGATAAAACCGGGAGGGGTAATCGTGATTGTATCAATAACCGAATTATCTATTTTTTTGTCGAGGTCAGCCTTGATTTCTACTGCGATTTCCAGCGGTTTACGCCGTAATTGCCCAGCTAGAGTCAACGGTAGATTGGTGCTCAGATCGCCGAATTGCGGGTCCCGGGTTGGCGAAACCTGGGGGTCACGGCCGGGTAATCCCAGCTCAGTGATGCAATTATTCAGTTGCTGGATTAAGTATGTCTTGGGATTCATCCGTTAGCTCTTGCATTGGTGCGTCAGCCCAAAGTCTTTCCAGTTGGTAAAATCCACGCGTTTCAGTTTTAAATATATGAATAATAACATCGACGTAATCCAACAATACCCAGGATAATTGCTGGTAGCCTTCAGTGTGCCAGGGTTTGAAATCGGTACCTTTTCGAACCGCATCGGCAATAGCCTTGACCTGGATGTCCGTATCTGCTGAACAGATTATAAAAAAATCGGTCATACTAGTGATCTTGCGAATATCAAGAATCTTTATGTCTTCAGCTTTTTTTGAGAGTGCCAAATTTGCAATTACATTTGCCAGTTCAGCGCTGACAAGGTCAGAATTATTCAATATGATACCGTAACAGTTTAATAGCGGGATTTTAAAAATTCAGCAACTGGTTTGATGCTGGAATAATCTTTACCTACAATGAGGGTGATATCAACATCGAGGTTTTCATCGGGTACGACTAAAACTTTATTTTCATCAGTTATATCTATATTAAAAGCAGCTGCGACTTTCCGAACATATTCAACTTTTTCATTCCGTTGAATAATAATTGTGGATGGGTATTCAAAATGATCGGCATTTCCTGAGCGGACAACATCAATTTGATGACTTCTTAAAAAATCTGATAGTTTAGCGGCCAGGCCCGATTCACCACAGCCATTTAGGATTTCTATCTCAATATCCTGAATTGGGTTCATTTCGTAATATTGAGTTGCCAGCATAGGCTGCGATTGGTTGTTGAGACTTGCAGAATCGATTTCTAATCCACCACGTGTGTATCGATTGGAAAATGAAATTATAAATGCAACCAGTACCAAAGACAGGACGGCAATGGCGGAATTAAGTAGTGTATCCCCGCTACCGGATTTCTTTTTTTTGCGTTTTGCGGGACTAAATGAGAAAAGCTTGTTTTTTTTCTTGCGCGGCACGTTTATCTAAAAGTCCGACCAAAATAATTTGGGCGATTGTAATATGAATAGGCCGGATAAGTCTGAAAACCCAACTGAAACAGAGTATTTTCGGAGGGTTGGTATTCAAGTTGGGCCCCATAATATATTTGGCCGTCAAGCGTGTTAGGTGAGTTCAGGTTTTGCATCATGGTTGGTTTGACCAGACTGAAACTAGTGGTCAAGCGCAGGTTGTCACGGAGCAGGAACGACATATAATTAGTATAAGTGCCCATTCCAGCCGAAATACCACCCATACTCATCATGGATACTGAGAAACTGTGATTCATTTGAAACCGGGCTGGATCTAACAAAGACCGCGATTCAAGAGCGGTCATTTTCTGTAATTCCTCGGGAAAATCGACCCGTTGCATGTCTGCTTTGAATTGCCCGAAAACAAGGCTGATGAAAAATAAAAACAGGATTGTATTTCGCATATTGTTATCCATTACGTTCACTGAAAATACGATTTATTTTATTAAGTTGTTCCTGCGTATTTATTCCGGCGATTTCCACCGGGTCATCCAGTAATTCCAACGCAATTGTATGTCCGAAATGTGGAAAATAGTTTAATGCGTCAGGTAGGTAATATTCACCCTGAGCATTATCATTATCAATCAATTCCAAACTATTAAACAAAGTTTTTGCATCAAAAATATAGATACCGGCATTGATTTCGTTTATATTCAGTTGTTCGGGAGTGCAATCCTTGTGCTCAACAATCTGATCCAGAAAACCGTTTGCATCTCGTACAATCCGGCCGTAACCGGTAGGATCATCGAAGCGTGCCGTCATCAACGTTGCACCGGCCCGGGACTCATAATGGGTGGCCAGTAATTTTTCCAGACTGGCTCTCGTCAGCAGTGGAACATCGCCGGAAAGAACCATGATATCGCCAACAAACCCGGACAGCAGTGGTTCGGTTTGCCGGATCGCGTGTCCCGTGCCTAATTGTTGTTCCTGAATTACCGTTTCCACACCAGTGCCGATCAATGTGACTTCAACCAATTCTCGGCCGTGTCCAATAATCGCAATTATTCGCTCAGCGCCGATGGATTGTGCTAAATCAGTGACCAGCAGTAACATGGGTTTGCCGCCGATTTCGTGGAGCACTTTTGGCAAGGGTGAATTCATTCGTTTTCCTTGTCCGGCAGCCATAATAGCCACCGCCAGCGGACGTGTTCTGTTCATTCTAATCCTTCGGTTATTAGGCCGCCACCCAATACAACTTCATCTTGATATAAAACCGCACTCTGTCCTGGCGTCACGGCAAATTGCGGTTCGTGAAAATTTAATTTTAGCCTGCCTGGGTCCAATACTTCAATCTTCGCTTCAATTCCCGGATGGTTATAACGAATCTGGACCGTGGCCTGCTCCAAATCCGACAATGTATCATTGGTGAGCAGATTCAGGTTGTTAATTACACAGCCATTGAATCGAACTTCAGAACGAGTTCCTAGGATAATATTGCCGGTATTCAAATCAATGTCTTTGACATAATAAGGCTCCGGTCCGGCTATGCCCAGCCCCCGCCGTTGTCCGATTGTGTAATTGGTTATCCCGGAATGGAGACCCAAAATTTTTCCCTGTGGGTCTATAAAATGTCCGGACTTAGACTTATTTACTCGATTCTGTGCATATTCATTGATAAATCGGCGATAATCATTGTCAGGGATAAAACAGACTTCTTGACTTTCAGGCTCCAAAGCGGTGGGCAGATCAATGGCCGCAGCGATTTTACGAACTTCCGGTTTTGTCAGATCACCTAGAGGGAATAAAGTTTGTTGGATTGCTTCTCTTTCAATGCCCCACAAAAAATAGGTTTGATCTTTTTTAGCATCCCGGCCTTTCAGCAGCCTGGTTTGTCCGTTGATCAGGCTAGTGCGGGCATAATGGCCCGTAGCAACCAGATCGGCTCCTAATTGCTTGGCTTGCTCCAGTAAAGTACCCCATTTCAGAAACACGTTGCAGCGGACGCAGGGG
Source organism: uncultured bacterium (assembly GCA_964539785.1). Lineage (GTDB taxonomy): Bacteria > Fidelibacterota > Marinisomatia > Marinisomatales > TCS56 > JABMPO01. The sequence goes on from CAZIJQ010000013.1 coordinate 44,468, forward strand.
TTAGGTGTGCGTCCCAGAAAATATTCGTCAACAAAATTATCTACCACAGATTTGCGGAAGGCTGCCGAATGATCAAGCGTATAATGGGGCACTCCAAGTTGTTCGCACACCAGTTTGGCATTATTGAAGGATTCCAGCGAGCAACAGCTTACGTTTTTCTGCGTATTGCCACCAACCTGCTCGTATTCCCATAGTTTCATTGTGACACCGATAGCGTCGTAGCCCTGCTCCAGAATACGGTACAGCGCCACCGAACTGTCAACTCCGCCTGACATAGCTACTAATACTTTTTGTTTCCTGGTTGGCATTATTTTCAGCGATTTTTGACGCTTGTGGCGATTTCTACCAATTTGTCGGCCAGTTGTTCCACTTCTTCCACAGTGTTATCATGACCGAAACTGATCCGAATTGTACAGCGGTTATCATCAGGTTTAAGCCCTAACGCTTCAAGAACGTGGGATGACTTAACAGTCCCGGAGGAACAGGCTGAGCCATTAGAAACCGCCATGCCGGCCATATCAAGACTGACGATCAGAACATCAGCGCTAACTGTTGGGATAGTCAGACTGATTAATCCCGGGATATGGTTTTTGGTGTGACCATTGATTTTGAAAATAAAATCATGGGATTGCAGACGGGTAACAAATCGTTTTTCCAGTTGTTCGAGCAGAAGTTTACTGGCTTTTAAATTTTTATTGGCCAGCTCCGCTGCCAGACCCATCCCGGCGATACCGGCTACATTTTCGGTCCCGGATCGTAATTTCTGTTCTTGTCCGCCACCCATAATCAGTGGCTGCAAACTGTAGCCCTGACGCCTAAACAATGCCCCAACCCCCTTCGGTCCGTAAAATTTATGGCTGGATATGGTCATTAAATCGACGGCTGGTTTATTAACATTCAAGGGTAGCTTACCGACAACTTGGACGGCATCGGTATGAAAAGGGATATTATTTTGACGGGCGATACTGCCAATTTCTGCAATTGGCTGAATTGTTCCGATTTCATTATTGGCCGTCATAATTGATATCAAGCCAGTATTCTGCTTAATTGCTTTAGCAATATCATCCGGAGCAATGATTCCAAAATTGTCAGGTGTGATCAATGAATATTCAATGTTTAACTTGCGGAGTTTTTTAACCGTTTTCAGCAGGGATGGATGTTCAATTGAGCTCAAAATGGCATGTTTGCGTTGTGAAAACGCCAGATTCCATAAAATTGTATTATTTGCTTCCGTGCCGCTGCTGGTAAAAATAATCTCGCTGGCACGGCAGCCAATTAGTCCGGCAATTTGCTTCCGGGATTTTTCAATCAGTGCACGAGTTTTCTGTCCGTAACGATGAATACTGGAAGGATTACCAAAATGCAGCTCGTTAACTTCATTTACTAAAGCTTGAACTTTGGGGTGTACGGGCGTTGTGGCGCTATGGTCAAAATACATCATTATCATATTTCCGAGGGCTCGGAAATTACGGCGGCATTACAGGAAAAAGAAGTCAGACAAACTTAAAGATCGTTGCGTATTGTGGCGTATCTGAGAGTATTGGCAAGACTTTTGTAGAACGGCGGTTTTCGATCTTCAAGCAAATTGATAGTAGAATCCAGATCATACTTAAAGCGTACAACTTCCCATTTAAAAGAATCACTAACTGTTAAAAATGCTACGGCTCCACGTTGATCTTCATCAAAGGGCAAACCGATTGATCCTTGACAAAGGATGGTTAGGTCTTCTCTGGATTCGTTGCGGGGGATGTGAGTATGGCCGTGTATGAAAATAAATTGTTTAATAACTGAGTTTATGCGACTGACATGATTACGCCAGTTCAATGATTCATGAATTGTAGGAGGTTGATCATCACGTTCGTACCAGGCATGGGTGAATTCAACCAGAATATGCCCCACCTGTTCCCGGTGGGCAATATGCATGGTATTTATAAAATCTATTCCGGCCTGCCCGATTTGTTCGTATGACCATTTATTGTTAGCCACAATGGCCTGGCAAAGGGGATCATCAGGATCCATTCCTTCCAGCGATGGGCGTTCATGAGTCCATAATTTTTCAACCAGGTAACGATCATGATTACCACGGATAAAAATGCAATTATCTATAGATAATAATAATTCCAGAACTTCTTTGGGGCTTGGTCCCAGCGTGAAACAATCACCCAGACAAATTACCTGGTCTATATTATTACGATTATTAATAATGTCAATAGCAGTGCTTAAAGCGCGTTCATTGGCATGAATATCGGTGATGATAGCGAAAGTTTTTATACTCATAATTGTTACAATATAGGTTTATGTGTAGTGTTTTTGCAACGATAACTTCCCGAAAAATAATGATAAGTGTTTCATGGCTAAATTAATAATTCAATTTCAAAATCGAAAGCTATTTACTTTAATAAAATTTCCTGTCTCAGGCATGATTCTGATACGTGCGCTAAATCAAGTCGTTAAGCATTTGGTAAAATATTCCTTGCACACAGTATTTTACCTTGCCAAAAGTGGCAGAAATCAGCTAAACTAATCTATATGATGAATAAAAAACCTGTTTTGATCGTTGGTTCAATTGCTCTGGATACCATTGAAACTTCCGCCGGACGACGGGAAAATCTGTTGGGTGGATCCACGACTTATGCCCTTGTTGCTGCTGGTCGCAGCGCTGATGTGCATGTGGTGGGTATCGTTGGCGATGATTTTCCGGCTGCGGGAATGGAAATTTATCAACGCTATGCCAGTTGTTTAGATGGCCTTGTTACCGCCAGTGGCCCCACATTCAGATGGGGTGGCAGATACCATGCTCTGGGTGATAATAGGACAACGTTGTTTACCGAATTGGGTGTATTTGCACAATTTAACCCGGTACTATCTAGTATTGATCGCAATGTACCGCTGGTTTTTTTGGCAAACATTCATCCACAGTTACAATTATCGGTAATTCGACAGACTGATTCAGCGGCATTGATAGTAACCGATACCATGAATCTGTGGATTGATACTACCCCTGATCAACTTGCACAGGTTATCAAGAAAACTGATATCTTATTGATTAATGAAACTGAAGCACAAGCTTTGGGGAATGATATGTCTCTGGATCAGGCGGCTGAAAAGTTAAAAGCAATGGGCCCGGAAACAGTGGTGATTAAACAAGGTAGTAAAGGGGCATCCCTGTATACGGCCACTGAAAAGATTGATATTGGTATATTTCCACTGGAACAGGTTATCGACCCTACTGGAGCAGGGGATACTTTCGGTGGCGGATTCCTGGCAGCTTTGGCAAATGGTGAAAATTCTACCAATGCTCTAATCAATGGTTCAGCCCTGGCGTCATTTTGCGTGGAAGGCTTTGGAATAGAACAATTGGCAAATTGTAATACTATTGAATTAGAGCGACGTAAAGAATACCTGGCCGATACGGTTAGCACTTGAAAAGGAGACTAACGCCTCCTAATTTTTGTAAGTTGAATCGGAAACGATACGATAAAGTCACGAAGAAGGAATAAAAAAATGTTTAAAAAATTATTTTTATTTGCCGCAATAATCAGCTTGCTGGGGATTAGTTTTTTCGGTTGTTCCAGTGAAGAATACACCACGGCGAAATTAGACATTCAGCAAAAAAATTGGGCTCATGCGGAGGAATTTCTAATAAAAGCCATGGTGGTTGAGCCAGACAACCCGGAAATACCATATCAATTAGGTGAACAGATTTACGCCCGTGATAAAAAGTGGGTTGAAATGAACGAGATGTTCGAAAAAGCACTTGCCATCGATCCAGATCGCTCAATATTAGTTGGTCCGTCTGTTCGTGAATATGTGGCAAATTCCCGTGATAAATATTGGGTAAATGCCTATAATAACGCAGTAAATTCTTATAAAGAAGTGAATTCTGCTATAGATGATACAGAGCGTGAAGAATTATTGCTGGTTACAATTGGGAAATTCAAAACAGCAGCACTAATAAATCCGACGGAATCGCGAACTTTCGCCAGCATTGCGACAACCTTCCAGGATTTAAAAAATCTTGATTCAGCGCTCGTGTATATTACGAAGGCCGTTGAGATGGATCCCGAAAACTCCAAAATTTTAAGTATTACCGGACAGCTCTACTCATATAATAAAGATTGTGAAAACGCAATAAAATATTATGAACGAGCGGTCAAAGTTGAACCTAATAATTCCAATTCAATCCGGGCACTTGCATCAGTTTATTATGAATGTGATGATCTGGATGGTGCAATTATTACTTATGAATCTGCGATTAATAAAGAAAGTGATACCAGTATCAAATGCGACCTGTATTTCAATTTAGGTGTTCTTTATAATGAGACAGATGATTTAGCACTTGCTGAAGATAATTTTATGACCGTTTTAGACCTCTGCCCTGATGATGTTCAGGCAATTGTTGGAATTGCCC
>CAZIJQ010000014.1:0-48311 GCA_964539785.1 uncultured bacterium
TGAGCTTCAGCGAAAAGTTGATGAAAATACATTTCGTGAGCTTATTAAAATAATTAAATAAACAAAATATTTTGTCAAGAGACTATTTGTAATTCAAAGTGATTAAAATCAGCTTTCTAATGTTGGCAAATTTCGTAAATTCTTGCATCGAGGTATGCTGGGAATGTTTAACAAACTTTTGATTCGTTTACTTGTGCTGCTTATTATGCTAAGCGGAGCCCCCGTTGATACGAATGGTCTCTTCGCTCAGGATCCACCTAAAAAACAATCCACTACCAAAAAACGTCCGGTTCGTAAAAGACCACCGGCAAATTCAAAAGATAGTGCGAAAAAACCCCAAAAAAGAACTAGCACTAGTAAAAAACCAACCACCAGGAAAAAAAGACCACCCCAAACCAAGTCATCGCGAACTAAAAAACCGACCACTAAAAAGACAGCCACTGATAGCAGAAAAAAGCGGCCCACCAGCACGAAGACTAGACCGGTTCGCAAAGCAACCACCCGTCCAACTAAATCTTCTGCTAAACGGCCAGTAAAATCAACTGCTGCCAAAGTAGTTCTACCCCCGGTTAATATTAATAAACTGGCAACCGACATTTATAGTCTGACCGATGAATTATCTGCTACCAACCGCCAGATGAATATTGCCATTGCTAATATGGAGCAATTGCCTAAAAGACAACTGGTACGCCTGGAAAGTAAGCCCGTGGTCTCACTTGCTGAACTGGAGAGAACAGCCAACAGTCAACCTGAGAATCTTAAGCTACAACATCAGTTAGCGCAAAATTACCAGATTAAGGGTAATCTGCTGGCAGCCAAAGATATTTATTTAAGAATGGTTTATCAGAATCCCAGAGATGCTGACAGCCATTACTACCTCGGTGCCTTTTACGCCACCTTGGATCAAACCCATAAAGCGCGTCAGGCTTTTACTGAAGCATTACTGCTGAATCCCAGCCATCAGGCAACCCTGGACGGAATTGCCGCCATTCCAGGTATTTCCAACGAATTAGTATCAAGCAGGCCGAATCGACAAAATATAGCTGCCGATCAGCCGGCTGAACCAGCACACTTATTACGTCAAATCCGGGTTGAATTGGATGAGGGAAATTATCAATCGGCGCTAGTCAAAGTTTTGGATGGACAAGAAAAATATCCCCAACAAAGTGGCTTTGCCTATTTAGCTGGTCAAACCCATGAGCAGTTAAGCGATTTTGAGTCAGCTAAAATTGCCTATCAAAAAGCTACCAGTTTGAATCACGATAACATTGATGCGCATATGGCTTCGGCAAAATTATTATTTGATCAGGGTAATTTTCTTTATGCCGCCCTGTCTTGTGCTCAAGTGATCAGATTAAACCCCTTGTCTAAGGAATTTCGGCATTTGCAGGGTTTAGCCTATTTTCAGGCCGGAGAGTGGGGACATGCGGCGGCAGCATGGGAAGATTTACTGTATTATGCGCCGAAACATAAAGAAGCCAGATATTATTTGCCTCAGGTTTATTATGTGCTTGCCATGGAATATAATCGCCTCGGTGAATCCGCCTTGGGACGAACGGCATTTAATAAGGCCGTTAATGTCAATTCTAATACTTTTACCTGGCTGCCGGGAGCCCTGACCACCTTAGGGAAGCACTATCGCGAGCTCGAACTGTACAAGCAATCGCTGGCGGCATTTCAGGAGGTTATTGAATTGCAGCCCAAGGAAGCCACGCCCTACACTGAAATCGGGATTACTTACTGGAAAATGAATGAAAAACGTTTGGCACGCGCAGCCTGGCAACGCAGTCTGGAATTGAATGCAAATAATAATACTGCGCAGGGTTGGTTGATTATAAGCCGGCAAAGCGGCTAAACCGGATTTCCACCGCACACCAGCATCCGCGGAATAGTTATGCTAAATAGATTATTGCAGTTTGTATTCGTTATACTATTATTTATTGTATCAACTCAAGCAAATACTCCCGATGATGAATTGATCTGGTCCGGCATAAATGCCTGGTACAATTATGAAACCGCCGAATCCGTATCAATACTTGATTCCGCCCGGAAACTATATCCCGAGCACTATGCAGTGCACTTAGTCTATGCTGCGGCTCGCTACCAGCACAGTCAGGCCGTAGATCCGGTGGCCGAGAACTATCGCATATTAAGCGAAGATTTAGCGGAAATAATTCCGGTTTATGAGACGCTGGTGGCAAAATATCCTGATCGTCCAATTTATCGCTTGTACTACGGCAGCGCAATTGGCATAAAGGCTAGGATACACCTGGGACGAAAGCAATGGATCAGAACACTGTGGCATGCCTATCAGGGATTTTCCATTATTCGGCAGGTTGCTGCCGAAAATCCTGATCTGATCGATGCTCAGTTGCCAATCGGTATAGTTGAATATTATGCTGCATTGAGCGGTGGTTTAATGAAATTCGGTGCCGGATTGCTGGGCCTAAATCCATCGCTCGAAACCGGACGCGAGGCTATTATTCGGGCTGCTGACCAGGGTGATTTTGCCTGGATGGAAGCCAAGGGAATACTTATATATTTATACCTTTATATTGATAATCAGCCCGAAGAGGCTATCAGACACGCACGCGATCTGGTTGGTCAATTTCCGAAAAACTGGTATTACCGACAATTGCTTACCCATTGCCAGCTGGCTACTGGCGATCTGGAAAGTGCTCGGCAATCTCTGACCTGGCTTGAGAAAGATTTTCCCACCTTGTCCGACATGCATAAAACGGCATTTCTCGGTTATTTACATAACGAGTGGGCTTATTATTATTTTTTAGATGGTCAATATGAAAACGCAAAAAAATCGGCAAACCGTGCAATTAATGATTATGGCGCCGAACTTGATGCAATCCTCGGACAGGCTTATCTATTGAAAGGACAATTGTTAGACCTGGAAGGGAACCGAGTGGCTGCAATCAGTGCCTACAGAGAAGCAATTAAACTGAATAATTTTACCTACAGCATTGCCGAAGCTGAAAAATATCTCCGAATTCCTTACCAGCAGGTAAATGATTGATGCTTCCAAGTATATCAGCTAATTTTAGATTGAAATGATGGCAGATCGTAGAAAGACACGGCAGGTAATGGTTGGGGGAGTTCCAATTGGAGGCGATGCGCCGATTACGGTACAATCAATGACTACCACCAAGACTTATGATGTGGAAGCCACCATTCAGCAAATCAAACGTTTGGAAGCAGCCGATTGTCAGATAATCCGGGTAACGGTGCCTGACAAGCGATCAGCGGATGCCCTCCCTGAAATTAAGCGCCACATGACAGTACCGTTGGTTGCCGATATTCATTTTGACTATCGAATGGCGTTGCTCGCAGTGGATGCCGGCGTCGATAAAATTCGTATTAACCCGGGTAATATTGGATCAAGTGATCGGGTTAAAGCCGTCCTTGATAAAGTGAAATCGGCCAATTTACCGATCAGGATAGGTGTAAATGCCGGTAGCCTCGAGAAACAACTGCTGGAACAATACGGCTTTCCTACCGCTGAAGCCATGGTGGACAGCGCTCGGCATCATATCAATATTTGCCAGGAGCATGGGTTTGAGGACATTGTGGTATCTTTGAAAGCTTCTGACACCAGGTTGATGATTGATGCCTATCGATTATTCTCACAAGAATTTGATTATCCTGTCCATTTGGGCGTAACCGAAGCAGGTCCTGCCGTATCCGGAACGATAAAATCAGCGGTTGGTATTGGAACATTATTAGCCCAGGGAATTGGGGACACTATTCGCGTCAGTTTGACGGACGATCCCGTAAAAGAAGTACAGGCTGGGTTTGAGATTTTGAAATCGCTTGGCATTGTCAGTAAAGGGGTCACGATTGTGGCCTGCCCAACCTGTGGACGACTTGAGGTTGATTTATTCAAAATTGCCAGTGAGATGGAAGCAAAGCTGAAGAATGTTAAAACGCCCATATCGTTGGCTTTGATGGGGTGTGCGGTAAACGGACCCGGTGAAGCCAGCCATACAGACCTTGGGATAGCCTTTGGAAAAGGCGGCGGATTGTTGTATTATAAGGGCCAAAGCGTGGGGCGAGTCCGGGAGGATGAAGCCATCGATCGCTTGATGGAGTTGATCCGAAAAATTGAATCAACAGAAGGGAAAGATTAATGCGTTGGGTATTGATAATTCTTAGTCTTATCGTTTTCACCGGAGCACAAACACCTGAACTGGAAACAGATTTATCGCCAGTTGTAGTATATTGGAAAACCCTGACCCCTGGAGAAAAGGAAATATTTTTATTCTCATATTTAACACAGGTATATGAAACCCACACCGCCATGAAAAAGCAATTGGGTTATAATGATGTTACAACCTGGTATTATAATAACATTGCCGAACTGGTATATGGTGTGTTTGATTCAATACAGAAAGTCAAAATGCAGGAATTTGTCGGTTGGATTGATCAATTCTACAGCCATGAAGATTTTATGAATCGTCCATTTTATGAAGCGTTGGAATTCGCATTCCGGTATCAGCAGGTCGCAGGGGATACAATGTGGGAGAAATATAAAAATATGGAATTTGATCGCATCAAGCCCGGCGATTAAATCATTTTCCAAAAGCAGCAATAACAGGAGGGCTTTATAACTTAAAGGCAGAGGTGCTGATGGTTGTTCTTGTGCTTTATTATTATTTATTAGTAGAACTGGTAATGTCATGTTAGCAAAAGTGCTAAGCAGCGCGGTACTGGGAATTGATGGTTATATTGTAGAGGTCGAAGCCCATCTAACCGGCGCCAAACTGCCCCGTTTCATTACAGTCGGATTACCGGAAGGCGCAGTTAAAGAAAGCAAGGAACGGGTCCGGGCCGCAATTCGGAACAGTGGCTTCAAATTCCCTAATAAACACGTTACTATTAATCTTGCTCCTGCTGATGTCCGAAAAGAAGGCAGTGGTTTTGATTTACCAATTGCTATTGGTATTCTAGCGGCAATGGGGTTCGTTAAGCGGGATTATTTAGATAAATTGGTTCTGTTGGGAGAATTATCACTGGATGGTCAGTTACGACCGGTAAAAGGAGCATTACCATTAGCGATTGCAGCTCACAAGAATGGCATTAAGGGGTTGATCCTGCCTAAAGAAAACGCCCGGGAAGCTGGCATTGTAGAAGATGTCAAAGTAGCCGGTGCAAATACATTGATGGATGTTGTACAAATTCTGAATGGCGAGATTGAAATCGAACCAGTCCAGGTAGATCGAGCACAATTATTCAATGCGAGTCGTAGTTATTCGATCGATTTTTCTGATGTAAAAGGCCAGGAACAGGTGAAACGAGCGCTGGAAGTTGCCGCCGCTGGCAGCCACAATGTGATAATGATTGGCCCTCCGGGAAGTGGAAAAACGATGCTATCTAAACGCATGCCGACAATCCTGCCGGATCTGGTCTTAAATGAAGCGCTGGAGACGACTAAAATTCACTCAGTTGCCGGCTTATTAAATGTAGAACAGGGTTTAATCGCTACCCGACCATTCCGATCGCCGCACCATTCAATTAGTGATGCCGGGCTAATTGGGGGTGGAACAATTCCCAAACCCGGTGAAGTTAGCTTGTCACATAATGGAGTTCTCTTTCTTGATGAACTACCGGAGTTCAAGAAGAATGTTCTGGAAGTGCTGCGCCAGCCTCTGGAAAGTGGGGAAGTAACCCTCGCACGCGCAACCGTTTCACTGAGTTATCCGGCTCGGTTTATGCTGATGGCGGCCATGAATCCCTGTCCTTGTGGTTATGCCACCGATCCCAATAATGAATGCTCCTGTACTTCACAAATGATCCAGCGCTATATGAGCAGAATCTCCGGTCCATTATTGGACAGAATCGACATCCATATTGAAGTTCCCGCCGTGCCATTTAATCAACTGGCTGATATGAATTCCGGCGAAAATTCTGCTGCCGTCAAGCAGCGCGTTCAGGGTGCCCGGGAAATACAACTGGAGCGGTTTAAGAAAGTAAATTTCTTTGCCAATTCGCAAATGGAAACCAGGGATCTGCAAAAATATTGTTATTTGGATGGCAATAGCGCCGAATTATTAAAAACCGCCATGGAACGTCTGAATCTATCGGCACGCGCCTATGATCGAATCCTGAAAGTCGCCCGCACTATCGCCGATTTGGACAATCAAACTGATCTGGGACAAGAACATATCAGCGAAGCGATTCAATATCGCAGTCTTGACCGACAGTTATGGTTAGGTTGATTTGCTTAGTCAAGCAACATATTCGTGCCATCGTACTGATTCTGCTATCAATTTGTAATATGGACTAAATTTGTCCACATTAATATTGTATATAAATTACTATCTGATGTAGATTCTTACTGAGACTAATTATCAATAGAGACTAAACCAATCGAATTTTAGAATTTCGACCAGTAAGGAGACAAGTATGCGAATATCTTTTATTATGCTAATATTTTTTGTATCGACTTTCAGTCAGGTTGATTACAATACGCAAATCCAGACGATTTTTAATAACCGTTGTATCAATTGTCACGGCGGTACATCTGGCATAACTCTAACCAATTATAGTACAGTTACAACCAGTATTGGAAATAGTTATGGCACATTGATTATAGTTCCTTTTGATGCCGTAAGCAGTCCAATTTACGATAAAGTTAGACTTGATAAATCACCAGATCACGGCGACAGGATGCCCCGGGGAGGATCATTGACCCAAACTGAGGTTGATTTAATACGCGATTGGCTCAATGAAGGAGCTAACGAAGCGCTGGTTGCTATCCATGAAGAGTATGCCGCTCCGGTTGATTTTAGTCTAACCGGTAATTACCCGAATCCGTTCAATCCAGTGACAGCCATTTCATTTTTGCTGGCAAAACCGGCTACCGTAGCCCTACGTGTTTACAATTTATCAGGGATGGAAATATTTGTTTCTCAGTCAGATTATTCAATTGGTAGTCACAAGCAGACAATTGATTTCTCAAATCAACCTTCCGGAATATATTTTTACCAGATCAGCTTCCGGGCTCAGGGTACGAAAGAAATAGTTCAAAACGGTAAAATGACATTGTTGAAATAAGTCGCATGCGTGCTCAAGTTATATTTTTGTGGGCTGTTGGGCTTATATTGATTTTAACATCTTGTAACGATTTTGGTAACCCGGTGGTTGCCGAATTACCGCTGGTCCCACAGGAAGTGCAATCCATTTTTGACCAGAATTGCCTGGGATGTCACGGCGGTTCCGGCAATCTTTATCTCGCTGAAGCGGTCGCCTGGGAAAATCTGGTAAATGAACCGGCAAGCTCGTATTCGGCTATCAGGGTTGTTCCCAGTAATCCGGATTCCTCGGTATTATGGAATAAATTGATCGGCAGTGATTTATTTGGCGCTCAAATGCCCCTGGGTGGTGCCCTTTCTACAACTGAATTAAATATAATTGAAAATTGGATTCAAGATGGCGCTACGACTAGATAATTTAATTTCAGTGACTTTGTTACAGTTACTGTTGATATTGATATCTAGCTCCAGCACCTTGTTAGCTCTGCCGCGCTATGCGCTGGAAAACGAATATTCATGCAGCCTGTGTCACGTGGATCCGGCTGGAGGTGGGATGCGCAATGAATACGGAGTATCTGTTTTTGGTCAGGGCGAGTTGGTCAGTCAGAAATATAAGCACCTTTCAGCAAGTGATTGGGATGGATTCGTTGGTCAACATTTGCGAATCGGCGGAGATGCACGAGTCCAGGTTTTCAGTCATGCCGATTCGGTAAACCGCAAACTGGCAATTTTTCCGATGCAAACCGATATCTATGGCGAATTATTGGTCAATTCCCAGATTAGTCTGTATATAGAATTCGATTTGAGCCGCAGAACTGAGTCGGAATTTTGGACCACAATCTATTTCGGCAATGAGAACTGGGTCAGGGTTGGCCGGGCAATCCCGGATTATGGTTTAAATTTCGAGGACCACACAATCTTTAATCGGGGTGGTAACTTACGGCTCAGACATTTGGATACAGCGACTGAAGGATTTTTCACGTCACCATTTTTAAAACCGCCTGGTATGGTGGAATTAGGTTTCCAGCTCAATGAATCGGTCACCATATCAGGTAGTATTGGGAATAAATTTATTGCCGGTGCCGACGCAGAATATGGTTTCAATGAACAAATCGATCAAAAATACCAGTCACTCAATTTTGATTATTATCTAAATCTTTTTGATAAATGGTCGTCATTTTTAGGATTAAATTGGTTATCCGAAGATGATTTATCATTTCTCTCTATTTCTACCGGTCTGAATATTGATAAACTGAACTGGCTGTTGGCTCTTGATTTTGGGCAGAATTGGAACAGTGCCGAAACCAGGGCTTTCGCGGTGGTCAATCAATTAAATTGGAAATTACAGCAGGGAATATTTATAACCGCTTCACACCAGTTTTACGATCCTGAACTTGAATTTTTATCAGGTGCGATCAAAAGAATTACCCTGGGTTTGGATATCTTTCCAATCAATGTTTTGGAAATTAAATTCCAATCAAGATTTACTAGCATAACTCCGGATAATGGCAGAAGTTTTAAACCGGAATATTTAATTCAATTACATAGTTGGTTTTAATGGAGGATATATGCGTTACTATTCGATTATTTTATTGTTGATGTGCAGCCTGGCGTTTGGTCAAGTTGGTAAGAATCTGCAGGTGTTGAAGGTTGAAACTAAAGCTGAATTGAAAAAACATATGGAAGGGATGGCGAGTGACCTGGGTGTTAAATGTGTTTTTTGCCATAATATGCGTGATAAAAGCAGTGATCAGAATAAGCATAAAGTAATCGCACGTGAAATGTTAAAAATGACCAGCATGATTAATAATGATTTTCTAAAGTGGGAAAATGCCGATCAAGTGACTTGCTGGACTTGCCATCAAGGGAATAAATACCCGGTTGCTAAAGATACTGAATGAGGAAAAATTGTATCAATTAAATAATATTCACCCCTTATTTATCCACTTTCCAATTGCGCTATTTGCCACGGGCTATTTATTTGATTTAATTGGCATTTTCTTCAATCGCCCAAAATTCCTGATTGTTGGCTGGTACAATTTGTTGATTGGAATACCCAGTTTGTTGGCAGCTGTAATCACCGGATTTTTGGCCGATACTCTTTACGGTCATATGATGGAACCATTTCCATTACATGATACCCATGGGATTATCATGCTATTTGCCGGATTGATACTAATTATCCTGACGGCAATACGTTTTAAATTCCAACCTGAATTTCCAGGAGATAAACGCACAAAAATTGTAATATTACTGGTACATGGCCTGGCATTGGTAATAATATTTTACGGAGCACATTTAGGAGCAATATTGGGGGAAAGGATATAACGGGCATTTGGGAATTTTTGGGGCACTTATCATACGTAAATATCAAATCGGTTTTTCTTAGAATGTGCTAATCCAATATCCTTTCTTTGTCGTGTAGTTTCAATTGTTAATTTATTCGAGCCGTTCTATATTTTGGCACATGTTTGAGGGATTAGGTAAAGGAAACTCCTATGAAGAGATTAATTAAGAATTTTAAAATCGTCTGTTTTGCACTAATAATTTTAATTCCTGCCAGTGAAGTGTTTGGTGGGAAATTGAAAGAAGCGCGCGCTGCATTGGAAGCATGTTCCAGCGAAAAAAACTCTTTACAGGTAGTTTTAGATGAAACCGTTATAAAATTGAATGAGGCTACTAGCCAACGTGATAATTTGCTGACCAAACAGAAGAATTTGGAAAGTCAAATAGCTGATCTTCAAAACAAACTCGCAGAAGCGCCTTTTGATGATTATAAAGCGCTGGTAGTGAAATATGGCGAGCTTGAAATAGTCAAGAATAAAGTAATTACCACGATGGACGAACGTATGACAATGAAAGATAAAAGCATACGGGAGCTGACCGTTTTAAAACAGGGCTTGGAAAGACAAGTCAAGGAATTGCAAACCGAATAATAATAACTTCAATAGACTAAGAATTCACCTATATACTTGTAGCTGAAGCAAGATCATTTATCGGAAAATATACTACTAAAATTAATTTTAATAAATCGAAACAGGGGAAAAATGTCTGATCGAAAATCGAAATATAAATTAGGTACCAGTGTAACCTTAGAAAAAACTTTCAGTGCTCAGGATGTGGAAATATTTGCTGAATTAACCGGCGATAAAAATCCTGTTCACTTGGACGAGCAGTATGCAGCCGGCACCAGATTTGGTAAGCGAATTGTGCATGGTATGCTAATCAGTAGTTTATTCAGCACCGTTTTTGGCACGATTTTTCCTGGTGAAGGTTCAATTTATATGGGACAATCATTAAAATTTCTCAAACCGGTCTATCTTGGTGAAAAAATAACCGCCAAAGTAACTTTGACAGCCATTCGTGATGATAAGCCAATTGGCAGTTTTGAAACGATCTGTCTCGATAAAGCTGGAGATGTTGTAATTACCGGGGAAGCGACCCTATTATTGCCTTAGTTCTTTTTCTTTAATCAGTGGAACGAACCGCACGGGTAATGTTGTTTCTTGGCGTACGATACCATCGACTGATTTGGTTATAATTAATAATTCCTGGGTCTGAAAACGTTCACCCACCGGAATTATCATGCGTCCGCCCGGTTTTAATTGTTCGACTAATTTACCAGGAATTTCTTCTGGTGCGGCGGTTACTATTATTCGATCAAACGGTGCAAATTCAGGCCAACCCTGATATCCGTCCCCGATTTTTACATCGACGTTAGCGCAATTCAGGTTTTCTAATCTGCCCCGGGCTTGCAGACCTAGTTCAGGTATGATTTCAATGGTAAAGACTTTCTCACAAAGTAGTGAAAGCACAGCGGCCTGATATCCTGATCCGGTTCCAATTTCCAATACCGTATGATTGTCATTTACCTGCAGCAGTTCCGTCATGTAAGCCACAATAAATGGCTGACTGATTGTTTGATTAAAACCTATTGGCAAAGGGCTGTCAGCATAAGCAAGTTTACGGTATTCAGGAAGCACAAAGAGGTGGCGCGGCGTATCCATTATAGCGTTTAATACTCGCTCATCGGTTATCCCACGTTGTTGAATTTGCTGTTCAACCATCCGCTGCCGTGGTTTAAGGAATTGGTCATCTACCAGTTGGTTGGATAATAATATTATAAATAGCGGAATTAACTTATTCATAAAGAAGTGTACTGTTGTCCAATCGAATTGTCAAGTAATTAGTTTAGTCGAATTCGACCTAATTTTCATGTAAATTTGCAACGTTAAACTCCCATGCAATGGATATGAATATGAAAAAAATATACCTGCCAAGCATTATTATTTTATCGTTGGTGATTGCCCAACCTGAGCTTAAAAAGCAGATTTTATGCGGTCATTCAAAATCCTTGTTACGAATTTTTGAAAGCCGTAGCACGCTGACAATTGAGCAGCAAAAATATGATGCATTATTTTATCGCATTAATCTTGATATTGACCCACTCGCCGAAACAATTAGCGGTACCTTATTTGCTCGTGTAAGTATACTGGATTCCACAATAAATATTATTGAATTGGACTTTGCCGACGGAATGGTAGCCACAGCAGTACGTGTAAATAACCTGAATCAGACATTTACGCATACAAATAACGTGCTTAGTATTCCGGCCCCTAATGATATATTAAACGATGACACACTTGAGCTGGAAATAGCCTATAATGGTAGTCCGTCTTCAACCGGATTTGGTTCGTTTATATTTGGAAGCCATGATAATCAGGATTTAATCTGGACTTTATCAGAACCCTACGGAGCAAGGTCTTGGTGGCCTTGTAAAGATGATCCCAGTGATAAGGCGGATTCGGTTGACATAATCGTGCGCGTGCCGTCAAATCTAATAGTGGCTTCCAATGGTAATTTGTTGGACACATTGGAAATGGGTGGTAGAACAACTTATTACTGGCAAGAAAGATATCCAATAACCACCTATCTGGTTTCATTGGCCATTTATCCCTATTTTGTCTGGCATGATCAATATATCTCAGTAAATAATGATACATTACCATTGGATTATTATGTTTTTCCGGATCATTTTAATTCCTTACAGGAAAATTACCTACTGACAAAAGATATGATCTCCGTATTTGCTGGGTTATTTGGTGAGTATCCGTTTATGGATGAGAAATACGGTCACGCCGAGTTTGGTTGGGGCGGTGGAATGGAGCATCAGACAATCACTAGTTTGGGGGGCTGGTCTGAAGCGCTGATTGCTCATGAACTTGCTCACCAATGGTGGGGTGATATGATCACCTGTAACAGCTTTCATCATATTTGGTTGAATGAAGGATTTGCCACTTATGCCGAAGCGCTTTGGTGGGAGGATAAATACGGCCCAGACGGTCTACATACTGATATGGCCTATAATGCATATTTTGGTGGCGGTACCATCTATGTGGAAAACCCGGTTACCACCAGTGATATTTTCAACAGTGGCTTGAGTTATCGAAAAGCATCCTGGGTTTTGCATATGTTGCGGCATGTTGTCGGCGATGACACTTTTTTTGCCATACTACTTGCTTATGGTAATCACCCCTTGTATAAACACAATTCTGCAACCACCGAGCAATTTCAGGCAGTGTGCGAATCTGTTTCCGGTTTGAATCTGGAGGTATTTTTCCAGCAATGGATATACGGATCCTACTATCCTCGGTATTCATATGGCTGGCAGCAGAATGGTGAAACTTTAATTGTAAATGTGGGGCAATATCAGACTACCGGCACTTATTTCCAGATGCCAATCGATCTTAAATTAATCTGTAATGATACCACCTATATTGAAGTTGTTAATAATACTCAGATTAATGAAGAATTTAGTATTATTATCGAACCTGGTAGAAGGGTGATGAATCTGGTGTTTGATCCAGATGATTGGATTTTAAAATCAGTCTATTCCACTAATAATGGTATCGATTATCACGGCCCAGACAAATTCATTCTGCAATCTGCTTATCCAAATCCGTTTAATGCTGAAGTAACGATACCATTTATTATGCAGGTTCGTGGCAATATTGAATTCAATATTTACAATCTGCGGGGTGAGCTGGTATATTCCAAGCAAGGGCAATTTGATCCCGGTAAACAAACCTTAAAATGGAACGGGCAGGATTATCAGGGAAATATTTTATCAACCGGTGTATTTTTTATTCAGATGAATTACCCTGGCGGATCCAAAACAGAGAAAATTCTACTTTTAAAATGAACTACCCACGATGAGTTTAATATGGAATTACTGATCAAGCCTTTTGATGAAGATTGCGAGCAGTATTATCAGAATCACCGGCATTTCCATGATGGTGATGCCGGACTGGATTTATTTGTTATCAGTGAAATGATAATTCACGGCAATTCTACTGTTTTCATTCATTTTAAAATATCCTGTGAAAATTTGAATAATAAACCATATTATTTAATGCCACGTTCCAGCATTTCAAAAACCCCACTGCGAATGTCCAATTCGATTGGCTTAATCGATGCTGGCTATCGTGGTGAGATAATTGCCGCGGTAGACAACATCAGACAAGAAGATTACACTATTCAACCCGGTCAGCGCCTGTTTCAGTTGGTTGCCGTAGATGGTTCACCGATCAGTTTTCGATTAGTAGATGAATTGAGTGAAACCAGCCGCGGTGTCGGAGGGTTTGGCAGCACTGGTATTTAAGGAACTTTTGTTACCTATAGCTGTTTTAGCACTCGATATACTAGAGTGCTAAATAGTGATTGTAGTTTTTGCTTTCTGCTATCTAATTTCAGCGCTGGATATAACAACTAAAATTTTGTAATAAATAACGATATAAATCAGGAGTAAACTATGAGCTTAAAATTAAAGCCTCTTGCAGACCGCGTTGTAGTGGAACCCGCTCCTGCTGATGAGAAATCCAAAGGTGGTATCATTTTGCCCGATACTGCTCAGGAAAAACCACAGCAGGGAACTGTTGCCGCCGTTGGCGAAGGTAAATTCAGTGATTCCGGTAATCTGGTCTCAATGACCTTGAAAGTTGGTGACAAAATCCTATACGGTAAATATTCCGGTTCGGAAGTAACCGTTGATGGCACAGATTATTTAATTATGCGCGAGAGCGATGTTCTCGCGATTCTATAAGGAGTAGATATTCATGGCGAAAGAAATAATATACGATCTGGATGCCCGTAACGGTCTGAAAGCTGGTGTTAATAAACTGGCTAATGCCGTTAAGGTTACTCTTGGTCCCAAAGGACGTAATGTCATAATCGAAAAAAAATTCGGTAGCCCAACCATCACCAAAGATGGTGTAACAGTTGCTAAAGAAATTGATCTTGAAGATAAAATGGAAAACGTCGGTGCCCAAATGGTTCGCGAAGTTGCTTCCAAAACCTCCGATGTAGCAGGTGATGGAACCACAACTGCAACCGTTTTAGCCCAAGCTATTATAGCAGAAGGTATCCGTAATATCACTGCAGGTGCCAACCCAATGTCAATTAAACGCGGCATCGATGCAGCAGTAAAATTTATCGTTGAAGACCTCAAAAAACAATCCCGGGAAATTGGTATTGATCCGGAAAAAGTAACCCAGGTTGGTACTATTTCTGCCAATGATGATAAAGAGATTGGTAGCAAAATTGCCGAAGCAATGGCTAATGTTGGTAAAGATGGTGTAATTACAGTAGAAGAAAGCAAAACTGCCGAAACTTATCTTGAATTTGTTGAAGGTATGCAGTTTGATCGTGGCTATTTGTCCCCATATTTTGTGACTAATTCTGAAAATATGGAAGCTGAACTGGAAGATCCTTATATTCTGATTCACGACAAAAAGATCAGCAACATGAAAGATCTCCTGCCGATTCTGGAAAAAGTTGTACAGGCCGGACGTAGTATTTTGATGATTGCCGAAGACATCGACGGTGAAGCGCTGGCTACTCTGGTTGTTAACAGATTGCGCGGAACATTTAAAGTTCTGGCAGTGAAAGCTCCGGGATTTGGAGATCGTCGTAAATCCATGCTGGAAGATATTGCTATTCTTACCGGTGGTACCGTTATCTCTGAAGAACAGGGTTACAAACTGGAAAATGCCACAGTGGAATATCTTGGTACTTGCAAACGGGTTGTATCTGATAAAGATAATACAACTATCGTCGGCGGCACAGGAAAAACCGATGCCATCAAAGCCCGGATTAATGAGATTAAGGTTCAAATCGATAAAACCACTTCCGATTATGATCGCGAGAAATTGCAGGAACGTCTGGCCAAGCTTTCCGGTGGAGTAGCTGTACTATACGCCGGTGCCCCGACTGAAGTGGAAATGAAAGAAAAGAAAGCCCGCGTCGAAGATGCATTGCATGCTACCCGCGCAGCGGTTGAAGAAGGTATTATTCCCGGTGGCGGTGTAGCTTTGCTGCGTGCCATTAAATCGCTTGATAAAGTCAGTGTTTCTGACAATCAGATGGTTGGTGTAAAAATCATGCGTCGCGCTCTGGAAGAACCGATTCGTCAGATCGTGGCAAATGCCGGCTTTGAGCCATCGATTGTAGTACAGAAAGTACTGGAAAATGATGGTGATTTTGGATTTGATGCCCGGAAAGAAGAATATACCAATTTATTCAAAGCTGGTATCATTGATCCGACAAAAGTCGCCCGTGTAGCTGTTGAAAACGCCGCTTCAATCTCTGGTCTGTTATTGACCACTGAAGCCGTTGTCACTGAGATCCCTGAAAAAGATCCTCCAGCGGCACCTGGAATGCCTCCTGGTGGCATGGAAGGAATGGGTTATTAGGCTGATTCTTGAGCCCCTCAACCGAGGGGCTCTTTTTTTTAGAGAAATGTTACAGTTAAGTGTTATTTAGGTAAATATCATTTTAATTATTGTTTGAATTATTATTGTTATTGTTAAACCCAGTTTTTGTTAAATTTTGTTGTGGGAATAGCGTTTTGAATTAAACCGAAAGAATCTGAAATCATCATGAGTAAAATAGATTTATTAAGAACTGTCCCGATCTTCTCTGAACTTAATGACAATATTTTGATTAAAATCTCCGATCTGATGCAGGTTCGAAGTTATGCTAAAGAACAGATGATTTTGATGGAAGAAGCATTAGGAGACTCATTTTTTGTTATTTCATCCGGTTGCGTTAAAATAACAAGGCTGAGCGAAGAGGGACGGGAAGTAATATTAGCTATGCTCGGTGAAGGTGAATTCTTTGGCGAAATGTCCTTGCTCGATGGGGAGACACGTTCGGCAAATGTTATTGCTATCGAAGACGCCGAAGTGATGGTGTTGAACAGGGGGAAATTCCTGGGATTGCTGGAAAGATACCCGAAGATAGCAATTAGTCTATTGGAAGAACTAACTCGCCGGTTGCGAAAAAGCGACCAGCAGATTGAAAGCCTTTCATTAAGCGACGCCGAAAAAAGGATCGCCATTACACTAATCCGATTAGCTGAAGAATTAGGTGTAATTAAGCTCGGAGCCGTTACAATTCGTAACCTGCCTTATCAGCAAGATATTGCAAATATGGCGGGAACCTCACGCGAAACGGTGTCACGAACCCTCAAATTACTGGAAGAGAAGGGCTATATCGAGCGGACCGGAAAAATTCTTATAGTCCACAATTTTGATCAATTCCGACGCGTTTTTACCTGATTTAGAACTGGTAAACCGACCAATTATAATATAATGGAGGATTCCATACTCAGTGGTATTCGCACGAATAATCATAGAATCATCTCCAGAGTAATATCAAATATTGAACATAATATCGAATATCCGGTAGAATTTTTCACCAGCTTATACGATCAAAGTAAAAAAGCTTTGCGAATTGGCTTGACCGGTCCACCTGGAGCCGGTAAAAGTACCCTTACCGACCAGTTAATAAATAAATTAATTGAAAAAGGTAAATCCGTAGGTGTGATCGCAGTTGATCCCACCAGTCCCTTTACCGGTGGAGCTTTGCTCGGTGATCGCGTTCGAATGAATCGCTATATCTGGAATGACGATGTATATATCCGGAGTATGGGATCCGGTGGCGATCTCGGTGGATTAGCGCGTAAAGCACAGGAGGTTGGCGATGTTTTAGCCGCCAGTGGTAAGGATGTCATAATCTACGAAACTGTTGGAGTCGGTCAAGGAGAGCACGATGTAGCTAAAGCGGTAGATGTCACAATAGTAATACTGGTGCCTGAATCCGGTGACGAAATCCAGTTAATGAAGGCTGGTTTGATTGAGATTGCTGATATTTTTGTTATTAATAAATCTGACCGTGACGGTGCCGGACGTTTGGCGCAATTACTGATTAATATCTTGCATACTTCGTCAAGCAAGACCGCGCTTGAACCGGCTGTTTACAATACCGTTGCTAATAAAGGCGAAGGGATTGATGAATTATATCAAGGCATCGCCGATTATGTTGAGCAACAGAAGCAATCCAAAAATTTTACCCATAAAAGATTAGCACATCATCGCGCACGGGTGTTGGATTTAGTACAAGATAAGCTAATCAGGGATTTTTGGACGTCCAACCGCTTGGAAAAACTGAAATTGGTTACTGATCAATTAGATACATTTAAATCCTCTCCCCACCAATTGGCAAAAGAATTCATGGAATCACGGCATGCCTGAAAATACTTCATCGATGCCATTTCTTAATCATTTGGAAGAATTACGCTGGCGTTTAGTCAAATCCATATCCGCGATTTTATTTGGCGCGCTAATCACCTTCTTCTTTATTGATCCCATAATTTCAATTCTAATCAAGCCTACTGAATCTGTCGAAGGATTCATGTCCCTGCAAGTTTTGACTGTCCAGGGAATGTTTATGATTAAATGGGGAATTGCCCTGGTAGGGGGGATAATCCTGGCAATACCGGTATTAACTTATCAAATCTGGCGCTTTGTGGCTCCCGGACTGTATGCTTCTGAAAGAAAATATATTGCTCCCGTTATAATTTTTACTTTTCTGGCATTCTTATCCGGAGTTGCTTTTGCCTATTTTATTATTATTCCATTTTCAATTCAATTCTTTACCGGGATGGGCTATGATTTTGTTGAAAATAATTTTTCCATCAATTATTATTTTAATTTTATTACCATGCTGATGCTTGGCAGCGGAATAATATTCGAATTACCAGTCCTGGTTTTTATACTCTCAGTGATTGGTTTGTTAACACCTCATTTTCTACGTCATTATCGTCGGTATGCAATCGTAATAATTCTATTTCTGTCAGCGATAATTACACCTCCGGACCCCGTAAGTTTGGTTATTATGTCAATTCCATTGTGGGGACTTTATGAATTGAGTATTGGGGTTTCCTGGTTGGTAGGAAAAAGAAAAAAATTAGTCAAGGATGCAATCCCGGTTTAATTATGCCAGGTGGTGAGATCAATCTAAAGGAAATAAGCCGTCCTATCCTGGATGATTTGAAAATTTTCCAGCGTGAGCTGGAGGAAGCAGTCCATTCTGAGATCCGACTTATAAATATTATTGGTAAGTATATAATTAAGCATCGGGGGAAGCATTTCAGACCCATTTTAACCATTTTAGCAGCGCGGGTTTGTGGACTGCCAACTTTGAATAGTTATCGCGCTGCAGCACTAATCGAGATTATGCATATTGCATCTTTAGTGCATGACGATGTTGTGGACGATGCCACCAAAAGACGTGGTTACCCCTCAATAAATAAAATCTGGAAAAACCGAATATCAATTCTAATGGGTGATTTTCTTTTCAGCAAGGCTTTGATCAATATGATTGGTCTGAAAGATTTTGAAGTATTGAGCCTGATTTCAAATACCGCCGAACAAATGGCTTCTGGTGAAATGTTACAAATTCAGAAAAGCGCCAGTCGATCATTTAATGAAAAATCTTATTTTAATATGATTTTTCGTAAAACGGCATCATTGATTTCTGCCAGTTGTGAGCTTGGGGCTTTAACAACTACAAAAACAGAATCCGATCGTGCCGCAATGCGAGAATATGGAGAGAAACTTGGTTTAGCCTTTCAAATCAAAGATGATTTATTTGATTTTCTCGGGCAGGAAGAAAAAATCGGTAAGAATAAAGGTGCGGATATAAAACGAAATTTAGTTACCCTGCCTTTGATACATTCGTATAGTATATTGCCCAAACCAGAGCGTAAACAGATTGATCGCTTGATGCGACAGCGCAAGAAAACTTCTGAAGACCTGGATGAAATTGCCGAAATAATTCGGAATGCAGGTGGTTTTGAATATGCATACCAGAAGATTGATGATTACTCTACCCAGGCTCTGAAAGCAATTGATCCATTTCCGGATTCAGTTTACAAAGAATCGTTAACTAACCTCGTATTATTCAACAGTCAGCGGTCAAACTAAAGTGTTAAACCCCAGGTCAATCCTGGTTATCAGATTCAGTTCAATCGGTGATATCGTTTTAACCACGTCACCATTACAACGTTTACGAGCAGCTTATCCGGCTGCCAGGATCGATTATTTTACTCTTTCTGATTTTGCGCCGCTGCTTGAGGGTCACCCGGCTATCGACCGTGTAATCCAGCTTGATCGATCAACATCCTTTTTCCAGCTAAAAAGAATCACACGCCGGTTGCGCAGCACTGGCTATGATCTGATCGTGGATTTTCATAATACCCTACGATCAAAAATAATACGCCCTTCTATGGGCTCAATTCCAAAGGTAGTATTTCATAAGCCGCGATTGCGTAGATTTTTATTATTTTATTTTCATAAAAACACATTTCCCAAAGATTTTGGAATAATCCGGTCGTTGAATCAGGTTATTGATCCCATTGCAAAAGAAACAGCCAAATATCAAACAAAGCTAGTTGTGTCAGAGGTCGAGAGAATTTCAGCACGGGAATCTCTGTTAAAGCGAGGAGTGAAAGGCAGCTATATTTGTTTAATTCCCGGGGCAGCCTGGCCGCAGAAGCAGTGGTTGGCTGAACGCTATGGTAAATTAGCCCGTGAAATCATTGATACTTTGTCCATGGATGTGATTATATTAGGAACTTCCAAAGACGAAATTTGTGATCACATTACTGGATATTGTAAATCGGTAATAAACATGCGGGCAGTTACTTCAATTAGGGAATCAATGGCTATTATTTCTTCCGCCGCATTAACAGTTGGCAGCGACACTGGGTTGTGTCATATTGCTGAAGCTTTGGGTATCAGGTCGGTAATGATCCTGGGACCCACCGCCCGGGAGACCGGAGCGGGCCATAATCTATCTGGATCGGCAACAGTTGAAGTGAAGAATCTCCATTGTCGTCCCTGTTCACAGAAAGGCAATCGGACCTGTACCCAAAAAGAACAGTATTGTATTACACGGATCGATCATCAAATGGTTATAAAAAATGTCAATGAGGTATTAGCCACCTGATATGATTGTTTGGAAAATCATATATAATGTACTGATTCTCCCATTGATGGTAACTCTGCTTCATATTGTTGCCATATTTAATAAAAAAATTCGCCGGGGCATTATAGGTCGGTATAAATCCTTACGGATATTACGCGAATTCTTTAATGATCGAACTCGTGATATCCCGGTTTATTGGTTCCATGCGGCTTCCCATGGCGAATACGAACAGATTCGTCCGGTTATCAAGGGTTTGAAAGAAATTCTGCCTTCTAGTACCATGGTAGTAAGCTTCTTCTCCCCATCCGGCTATGGAAATGTCAATGACCAAAATATTGATTGCAAAATATATCTACCTATAGACTTTCCCTGGATAATAAACCGGGCCTTGTCAATTGTAAAACCTAAAAAGATTATTTTTGCCGCTTATGATGTCTGGCCAAACCTAATCTGGCAAGCGAAACGGAATGGAATTCATACCACCATTTTTTCAGCTCGGTTCGCAATCGGGACCAGAAAATTGTATCCAATAATCCGAAGTTTTTATCAGAATGTATACACCCGATTTTCTTCAATCTATACAATAACTGAAGAGGATCACTCGTGTTTGCAGAAAATTCTGGTTGATAAGAAACCACCTCGTGTGCGAGTGTTGGGGAATCCCCGCTACGATCAAGTGAAAGAATATGCCGATCAGTTTTCAAAAGTCAGGACCGAATCGGTTCTGACGCGTGAGCAAAGACTGATAATAGGGAGTGTGTGGCCGGAAGATGAAAATGTAATATTTGAACCGATCATCAAATTACTAACGGAATTTGAAAATCTATCTGTGCTCTGGGTTCCTCATGAACCAAGTGGTAAATATATTTCCCATTCCGTCGAAGCCTTTGAATCACGAGGGCTATCCACATCTACCTACGTTAGCTGCGATGGCAATATTAGTAATGGTTCACGTGTGATTGTAGTTGATATCGTCGGCACGCTGGCAACGCTCTATTGGTCCGGACAGTTAGCATATGTCGGCGGTGGTTTTTCAACTGGCGTTCATAATGTAATGGAGCCTGCTATTGCTCGACTGCCGGTTTTGTTTGGTCCAAAATACAAAAACTCATCCGAAGCTGAACAGATGATGTCGAGTAATGGGGGATTTTCAATCGAAGACAGTGAAACCGCTTACAGAATATTTCACCGATTATTGTCAGATCGTCAATATTTCTTGAAAACCAGCATTTCCGCAACAAATGTGATCCATCGGAATCTTGGTTCGGCAACTAGGGTTGTGCGGGCTATTATTCATGATTGATCAGCCTTTTTTTACACTACAATTTCCCAAATTTTCCGGCCGGAAAGTAAATTATAGCATCAAACCCGGATTACATGTTATTTATGGCGAGTCGGGAGTGGGTAAATCTGATCTGATTCGGCACTTGTTGGGGAGGAAATATCGCGGACAACAAAATTACCGGGTGATAGCAAAAAGTTTGCCTTCTGATATTCAGATAATCTTTCAAAATCCTGATAATCAGATTGTATGCGCGACCATAGCCAGGGAACTTGCTTTTTCAATTGAATGTAATCTGGACGATTCCGATTTAATCCATCACCACTATAAACGCACCAAAAAGCTATTACCATATACGGTTGATGTCAATCGTCATCCGGCTACTCTCAGTGGGGGTGAGCAGGAGTTATTGAATATAGTCAATGCTCTGTCGACTCGGCCTGATCTACTGCTGATTGACGATGGTATGTCATTTCTTTCTGATGATTATAAACTGAAGATTATAAGAATTATTAAGGATTCAATCCGCGAATCGAAATCTGCTGTGTTGTGGTTTACTTCCGAAGCATCAGATGCTAATTTCGGTGAAATAGTCTGGAAATTGAGTTTAAATGAATTTACACCGGTTAACCAACTGTCACCGATTGAATATCCGCAGAAAAAGAATAATTCCGGTCAGTTGTCACTTAATATTGCGAACCTGACATTTAAGTATAATGACATTGAAATATTCCGCGATTTCAATTATAAAATTGAAAGTTGTCGTTCTTTTGGAATAGAAGGTTCTAATGGTTGTGGCAAAACTACTTTGGCTCAGATCATCCTTGGAATGATCCGTCCCCAAAGGGGGTCGGTGAAGCTGGTAACTGGTAATTTATCAAAGCGACCGGTAATCGGTTATTTGGATCAATTTCCCGAAAGAATGCTGGGTATGCATACGTTGACGACCTTTACTTGGGAACTAATTACCAATGGAATTCTGCTCCCGGAACGGTTTGATCAAGCCCGGCGCCGAATGCCCGAATTCCAGATAGCCTGGAATTATCTCTGCGACCGGGATGTCAGCACAATTTCCTGGTCAACCCTACGATTTGTTCTCATCATTTTGTTGACTCATTGCCGATATGAGTTGCTGGTTCTTGATGAGCCAACATTTGGACTCGGGCAGAACCAACGACTAAAGCTTATCGCATATTTGCAGGAGTATTTGAATCGCAATTACCTGATTCTAATATCACATGACCAGCCGCTAATAAGCAGTCTTTGTGATGCTTCTATTTCCCTTGAGCATCAACAAACTGCTGAAAAAACAAAAATAAAAATTGAAGAATCCTGAAGCTAATATCAGGTTCAGGAACCCCTCAAAAACCTAATTCTGCAAATGGGATTTGCGACTGGCAACATTTTGAATCTTCAGTATTTCATATCCTGATCCACATATTTCAATCATCTTGTTTGTATTCTATTTAATTTCCCAGCCCTTTAAACCATAGATTGGATTGTATATGGTTGTTAGTAGGATTATTAATCGTTGATAGATGTTTATATCAATGCAATTACCCAAAATTTTGAATTCCTTAAAGGATTAATATGGCATTAGTCAGCAGATTATTTAAAGCTCTGGGACGAACCCGGGCAAACATCTCTGCCAAATTTTCGAATGTGCTTAGTAAACGCATTTCTGAAGAAACGCTTGAAGAGCTGGAGGAAATTCTGTTAACGGCTGATATGGGTATCAAAACCGTTGATGCTTTATTAACTGATATCAGGAAATCGCCTCAGAGGGACTTCCGCGCTATCGTAACTGAGGCATTGAATAATTTATTGCCTACGGCAGCTGACCTGCCGATTATCCCCCCTGAACCAACTGTTTTGATGGTCGTCGGTGTTAATGGTACCGGTAAGACTACCAGCGTAGCCAAGCTTGCTGCTTATTATCGCAAATTAAACAAGAACATTCTCATCATTGGCGCAGATACTTACCGGGCAGCCGCGGTTGAGCAATTGACAATCTGGAGCGAACGTCTGGGAATCCGCCTGATCTGTAATGAAAAATCTGCTGATCCCTCGTCTGTACTATTTGATGGCCTGACTGCCGCTCAATCGGCCGGAGCGGACCTCATTATCGTTGATACAGCCGGTCGCTTGCACACTTATGATAATCTCATGGCAGAACTGGATAAGATGTACAGTGTGATCACCAAACGCTTTAGCCATTTAAAGCTGCTTTCCTTCATTACTATAGATTCAACCCTGGGACAGAATTCGGTTATCCAGGCTAAAACTTTTGCCAATCGGGTGAAAATTGATGGCGCTATCCTAACGAAACTTGATGGCACGGCTAAGGGTGGTATCATATTTCCACTTTTTCAGGAACTGAATATTCCCACCGTTTTTGCTGGTGTTGGGGAACAAATTGACGATCTTTACCAATTCAATTCCCGGGAATATGTGGAATCGCTATTTGGTGTGAATTAGAGTATCTTGAAAAAAGATGCCAGATAAAAAAAATATTAACCTGATCAGCTTAGGTTGTGCCAAAAACCTGGTTGATTCAGAAATAATAGTGGGGGGGATGAAAACCTCCGGGTTGAATATTGTCGATGATCCCGATCAAGCTGATACGATAATTATCAATACCTGCGGATTCCTGGATCAAGCTCGAGAAGAATCAATTGACACTATTTTGCAGGCGGCTGAACTGAAAAAGACCGGCAAGCTGGAAAATCTGATCGTAATGGGGTGTCTTTCAGAACGTTATCCGGAAGACTTGGCCCGGGATCTACCCGAGGTCGATCGGTTCTTCGGTACTAATGATCATCGTCAGATCATTTCCTATTTGACTGGTAAGCCGTTTTTCAAAGATGATCCCACCTATTTGCGATCTTTGCTGACGCCCCGACATTATGCCTTCATCAAGATTGCGGAAGGCTGTGATAACGGCTGTTCATTTTGCAGTATTCCCTTCATGCGCGGTTTGCAGAAAAGTCGTTCGATTCCAGCAATCATTACCGAGGCAGATCGTCTGGTTAAACGTGGTGTGAAGGAGTTGCTGGTAATCGCCCAGGATACCACATCCTATGGTTGGGACCTGCAGCCAAAGATCGGTCTGGATGCCCTGATCAAAGAGTTGGATGGTATTGATTTGCCCCTGGAGTGGATTCGGTTGCATTACGCCCATCCGGCTCACCTTACAGGCGTTGCTATCGATGCTTTGGCTGCCGCTGCTAAATTCTGCCGTTACCTCGATATACCGATCCAGCATGCTTCTGATCGCATCCTTAAATCTATGCGGCGTGGATTGAATTCCGCCGACATCCGGGAACGGATTAAACAGGTGCGAGCTGCCATACCAGGCATCGCGTTGCGAACCACTGTCATCGTTGGTTATCCCGGTGAGACTGAAGACGATTTCAAGCGTCTGCATGATTTTGTGGAAGAAATCGAATTTGATCGCCTGGGTGTATTCACCTATTCTGAAGAAGAGGGAACCCTGGCTGCCGATCTGCCCGATGATGTTCCTCGGACTGTGAAAGATGATCGCAAAGCGGCGATAATGGATTTGCAGAATGGCATCAGCACCGACAAAAACGCTCAACTGTTGGGGCAATCTCTGCGCGTGATCGTTGATAAAACCGGGGAAACCGAATCCCTGGGTCGCACCGAATTCGATTCCCCTGAGATCGATAATATCATTCGCATTGTCGGTGCTGTAGAGCAAGGTCAATTCGTGCAAGTAAAAATCACTGGCGCCAGTGACTACGAATTGACAGGCAGGCTAATTTAACCTTTCCAACAAAATATCTTCGTAGGGACAACACATGTGTTGTCCCTACATCTAATAGATGAATTAATTAAACTGTTAAAACGGTTTGTTGTTTTATTCGTATCCAAACCCACGGTTGAAACCGTGGGCTAATAATAAATCGTTTAGATGTAATTCAGCCCCCCAACACGTTCACTTTGTTCAGTGCATGTTTTAACTGTGGGTATTAGAAACAGGCCTGACTCCAACCGATTTATCGGTTTATAATGATAACTAGTGACATTTTAAAATCTATAAATGGATTGAGTAAAAATCTATAATAGTGTTCGACTATGCTACATTCGAAAAACATTTTTCCCAATCAGGATAGATTTCATTATTATGACAACACATGTGTTGTCACTATACCTAATTACTGATTACTTATCACAGAGAGCTTTCCCAAAATTATCTGCCAAAATGTGTGGTAAATATTAAAACTCCGGAACAATCGACATTGGTAGCATATTAACGGAAGATTGATTGCTCGGAACCAGATATAACCGGTAAATTTGGACAATATGGCAGAGTTTAAAATACATAGTGAATTCGAACCCAGCGGCGATCAGCCCCAGGCGATTGCTGAACTGCTAGCTGGTCTTAATCAGGGGCTGAATCATCAAACTCTGTTGGGAGTAACTGGCAGTGGTAAGACTTATACCATTGCCAAGGTTATCGAAGCAATCCAACGCCCAACCCTGATTATCTCCCATAATAAAACCCTGGCAGCCCAGTTATTTGGCGAGTTCAAGCAATTATTCCCGGAAAATGCCGTAGAATTTTTCATCAGTTATTATGATTATTATCAGCCGGAAGCCTATCTGCCGGTTACCGATACCTTTATCGAAAAGGATTCTTCCGTCAACGAGGAAATTGACCGACTTCGCTTAAAAACCACCAGTTCGTTGTTGCATCGTAAAGATGTCATTGTCGTCAGCTCCGTTTCCTGTATTTACGGGATCGGTTCACCATCGGATTACAAGCAACAGGTGATCGAAATCAAAAAGGGTGCGACAATCTCGCGCCGGGATTTATTATCCAAGTTGATCAATATCCATTATCTGCGTAATGATATGTCATTGGAACGGGGCAATTTCCGGGTTCGTGGTGATGTGATCGAGATTTTCCCAGCCTACGATGAAATATGTGTCCGGCTGGAAATGTTTGGTACTTCTGTCGATTATATGGCGCGCTTTGATCCAATAACCGGCGAAGTGATTCAGGAACTGGATTCGATCTATATCTACCCGGCCAAACATTTTGTAACCGATCCCAAGGTTATTAAAGCTGTTGTGCCACAAATTCAAACGGATCTCAATGATCGCCTCGCTCACCTGCGTTCCGAAAATAATCTGGTGGAAGCCCAGCGGCTGGAGCAGCGCACCAATTTCGATCTGGAAATGTTGCAGGAAGTTGGCTATTGTTCTGGTATTGAAAATTATTCCCGATATTTCTCCGGTCGAAAACCGGGTGAACGCCCCTGGACATTAATCGATTTCTTCGGTGACGATTTTATCACCATCCTGGATGAATCCCACGTTACCATTCCCCAGATCAATGGTATGTATAATGGTGACCGTGCACGCAAGCAGGTGCTGGTGAATTATGGTTTCCGGCTGCCCAGTGCCCTCGATAACAGACCCTTGAAATACGAAGAATTTCTGCAATTGCAGAAACAGACTGTCTACACCACTGCCACGCCGGCAGATCGTGAATTGGAATTATCCCAGGGAGTTATAGTAGAGCAGGTTATTCGTCCCACTGGTCTGCTTGATCCCGTGGTGGAGGTTCACGAAACCGAAGGTCAGATCGATGATCTGATCGGAGAAATCAGGATTCGGACAGATCGTAATGAACGCGTTTTGGTAACCACTCTTACCAAGCGTATGTCGGAAAATTTAAGTGAATACCTGCGAGGTATCAATCTGCGGGTCCGCTACCTCCATTCCGAAATCCATTCACTGGAACGGGTCCAGATTCTGCGGGATTTGCGACTCGGTGAATTCGATGTGCTGGTAGGGATCAACCTGTTGCGGGAAGGGCTGGACCTGCCGGAAGTCTCCATGGTGGCAGTGTTGGATGCCGACAAACAGGGATTTTTACGCTCGAAAAGTTCACTAATGCAGGTGGCCGGACGGGCAGCACGCCACTTGAACGGTAAAGTGATATTGTACGGTGATAGAATTACCGAGGCTATGCAGCATTTAATTGATGAGTCAAATCGTCGGCGGAAAATCCAGGAAGAGTATAACCAACGGCATAATATAACGCCGAGGAGTGTATATAAATCAATGGACGAGATCATGCATTCCACTGCGGTAGCCGATTCGGCGGCGGAAAAAGATATTAAACCTAAAACAGCGCGTCTTGGTTCAGATTTTGACATTCAGGATAAAGCGATGGTCATGGAAATAATGCGCCGTGAGATGCTGAAAGCAGCGGAGAATCTGCAATTTGAAGAGGCGGCTACACTGCGGGATGAAATTCAGAAACTTGAAAAAGAAATAGCGGGAACGGTGAAAATATGAAGGTACTAGTCACTGGTGGAGCCGGGTATATCGGCTCCCATGTTGTCAGGGAATTACTGGATACCGGTCATGAGGTTGTTATCTTTGATAACATGTCCACCGGGGTTGAATTAAATATTGATCAACGAGCGGAATTCGTGCTTGGTGATATTCTAAATCCGGTCGAGATTGATGCGGTAATGAAAGAGTCAGTAGTGGCAGTGTTTCATTTGGCAGCTTTTAAGGCGGCTGGCGAATCGATGCTGGTACCCGAACTATATGCCCGTAATAATCTCACCGGCACTATTAATATATTGAATTCAATGCTGGCCAACCAGGTCGACAAATTTATTTTTTCCTCCTCGGCGGCAGTTTACGGTAATCCCAGATATTTACCAATCGATGAAGCCCATCCATTGGCACCGGAAAATTTTTATGGTTTTACCAAATTGGAGATCGAACAGATTTTGGCCTGGTACGGTAAACTGAAGGGATTGCGTTTTGCAGCCTTACGCTATTTCAATGCGGCTGGCTATGATGTGCAGGGAAGGGTTCGCGGCAAGGAGCGCAATCCGGCCAATTTGCTGCCGGTTGTCATGGAAGTAGCCGCCGGTGAAAGACCCAGTTTGGAAGTATTCGGCTCTGATTACGACACTCCCGACGGCACCGGAATCAGGGATTATATCCACGTCAACGATCTGGCCGATGCCCATGTGAAGGCTTTGAATTATCTGACCGCTAATTCCGATAATCTGCTGTTGAATCTTGCCAGCGGAATCGGCTATTCGGTTTTAGAAGTAATCGAAGAAGCCCGTAAAATTACCGGTCGGCCGATACCCTATGAAATCGTAGCCCGACGCCCTGGCGATCCATCGGATTTATACGCCAAGTCCAATCAGGCTGAATCAAAATTGGGTTGGAAACCGCGCTATTCCGATCTTACAACGCTGTTGAGTTCTATGTGGGAAATCTATAAATGATAATTATCCAAGTAAATGTAAAACAGGATTGTCCATGAATATCGAACGCTTACAACAGACAACGGGAATAATCGGCAATTCCAGTCCAATTAAGGCGGTGATTGAAATGATTGCCCAGATTGCCCCAGTCGATATTTCCGTTTTAATCACTGGTGAATCGGGAACCGGCAAGGAAATAGTTGCCAAAGCCGTCCATAAATTCAGCAAGCGGGCTAATGCACCATTGGTTACTGTTAATTGCGGAGCCATCCCTGCGGGGCTTATTGAAAGTGAATTATTCGGTCACAAAAAAGGCGCTTATACCGGCGCCAGCGAAGATCGTCAGGGTTATTTCAAATTTGCCCATAAAGGTACGATTTTTCTGGATGAGATCGGGGAAACGCCTCTGGAAACCCAGGTTAAGCTGCTGCGGGTTCTGGAAAGCGGTGAATTCATGCGGGTTGGTGACTCAAAAACCCTTTATTCTGATGTCCGTGTTATAGCCGCTACCAACCGCGATCTTGAAAGTGAAGCTGCAAAAGGCGATTTCCGCCAGGATTTGTTTTATCGATTAAAAACCGTTACCATTGAAGTACCAGCGCTGCGGAATCGCATCGAAGATTTATCCCTATTGGTGGAACGGTTCGCCTTGGAATTCACCCGCAGTAATGATATTCCATATCGCGGATTCATGCCCGAAGCTACGCGCTTAATGAAACAATACGACTGGCCGGGAAATGTACGTGAATTGAAGAATTTTGTGGAAAGCATTCTAGTGCTCGAGCGGGGTGAACGAATCACCGCCGAGATGGTTGCCCGGCAATTACAGCCATCCAAGGTCGCTGAAAATCCCCATCTGCCAGTGCTGGTTGACCGATCACCGGACCAGGCCGAGCGGGAAATAATGTTGCGGCAAATATTTTTAATGCGCCAGGATATCCAGGATATCAAGGAAGTATTGAGCGGCAAACCAGTGTACCATCCGGTTGATGAAGTCCGCTTCCTGCCCCATGAGTCCGCTGAGATTGAACCAGTTGCACCGGTTACTATCCCGGACGATTTCCCCATGATTAGAGGAGAGGCAATCGGCGATATGACCCTTGAATCTTTGGAAAAAGAGGCAATTATGCGCACCCTGCAACA
Source organism: uncultured bacterium (assembly GCA_964539785.1). Classification (GTDB taxonomy): domain Bacteria; phylum Fidelibacterota; class Marinisomatia; order Marinisomatales; family TCS56; genus JABMPO01. Next base: position 30,069 of record CAZIJQ010000014.1, read on the forward strand.
TTTCAATAATAACCGTCGGGCTGCAGCCCGTTCACTGGGAATGAGCGAAAGAACTTTATATCGAAAAATCGACCAGTATGGGCTTGAGCGCAAGATAAAGGAGCGAAAGTGATGTTAAGAAGAATCCTGATTGCTATTTTTGCCGGTAGTTTGATCAGTTGCGGTTTTTACTCCCTGGCAGGTTCAATACCCCCCCATATTAACAGCATTGCCATCCCTCTGGTAGAAAACCAGACAGCGGAATTCGGGATGGCTGAATCGGTTACCGATAATTTGCTGGCCAGTTTTACGGAAGAAAACATCTTGAGGCTGGCCGATGAAAATGTAGCCGATTCGATTTTACGCGGTTCCATCATCAGAGTAGAAGATAGAGCCCAGACATTTACCGGCAATGAAGTCGTCACCGAATACCGGTTGACAATCCAAATGGATCTGGAATGGTATGATGTGAAAAATGATGTGGCTTTGTTGCATAAAGATTACAGCGGCTGGGGCGCTTATGGTCTCAGTGGTGATATCAGCAGTGATGGAATCGATAATGATGGCGACGGGGTGCTTGATGACGACGATGATGATGAGTTTGGTGAACCGCGAAGTTATGCAACCCGCATCGCAATTGAGAAAATCGCTGACGAAATACTCAACGATATTATGACTACCTGGTAAAATCATTTAATATTAATAGTGAGGAACTCGTGAAAAGTCCCAAATTTGTCATTCTGAGAGAGCTTATAGCCCCGTACCGAAGGTCGGGGTGTAGCGACCGAAGAATCTCAGCCGCTGAATTGGTGTAAATCATTGTATTGTGTACATTACAGTTGTTTGAGATTCTTCATTCGTACCTCATTCAGAATGACATAATGTTGTTTTAAATACTATTTACGAGTTTATCAATAGTAAATTTCAAACGGAGAAAATGGAGAAATGAAGCATATTTATATTGCTGATATCGCAGATTATGAAGGTAAGGAGGTAACCCTCCATGGCTGGGTTTACAATACCAGATCGATTGGTAAAGTCTGGTTCATGATTTTTCGGGATGGCACCGGTCTGATCCAATGTGTGGTTGTAAAATCTGAGGTCGATCAGGAAATCTTCGCACTCAAAGGTGATTTGACCCAGGAATCAGCCGTCTCAGTGACCGGTACAATCCGCAAAGATGATCGGTCAATTGGTGGGTATGAACTGGGGGTCAAGTCGATTGAAGTACACCAGATCGCTAAAGATTATCCGATCACACCCAAAGAACACGGAACTGCGTTTTTAATGGATCATCGCCATTTGTGGCTGCGCTCAAAAAAACAAGTTGCTATAACCCGGGTTCGTCATCAGATTATAAAAGCCAGTCGTGACTTCTTTGATAACAATGGCTTCACATTGATGGATACTCCGATTTTGACAGCCAATGCCTGTGAAGGTACCAGTAGTCTTTTTAATGTGGATTATTTTGATACGACGGCTTATTTATCCCAGAGCGGACAGCTTTATTCTGAGGCTACGGTGGGCGCTCACGGTAAAGTATATTGCTTTGGTCCCACTTTCCGGGCTGAGAAATCGAAAACCCGCCGGCATCTGACCGAATTCTGGATGATTGAACCGGAAATGGCCTATTGCGATCTCGATGAAAATATGGAATGGGCAGAACAATTTATATCGTATGTTGTGGGTTGGTGTTTGGATCATTGCCAGGCAGAACTAAAGATTCTCGAACGGGACACAACGCTGCTGGAGAAAGTTAAACCACCGTTTCCACGGATAACCTACGACGAGGCGGTTAAAATATTACATGATAACGATGTTGATTTTGAGTACGGTAGCGATTTTGGCGGAGGCGATGAAACGATCCTGTCCGATCAGTTTGACCGGCCGGTTATGATTCATCGCTGGCCCGCTGAAACCAAAGCCTTTTACATGAAACGGGATGTTAAAAATCCCGATCTGGCGTTGGGCGTGGATGTATTAGCACCGGAAGGTTATGGCGAGATTATCGGTGGCGGTCAGCGGGAAGATGATCACGATTCTCTGGTTGAGCGGATCAGGAAACACGACCTGCCCATGAAACCGCTTCAGTGGTACCTTGATTTGCGAAAATTCGGGTCGGTACCCCATTCAGGATTTGGGATGGGCATTGAACGCTGTGTTGCCTGGATTACCGGCATTCAACATATCCGTGAAACAATTCCCTTCCCACGAACGATTTATCGTCTGGAACCCTAATGAAACCCAACCTTAGGGTGGCCGTTTTTGGCGGTCGGGAAATTGCTTCGAATATCTACAATCAGGCGTTGGAACTCGGTCGTTTAATGGCTAATGAAGGCTGGTTGGTCTTCTGTGGGGGTGGCAGTGGCGCGATGGAAGCTGTGAGCCGGGGCGTACACGAAGCCGACGGCACTTGTATAGGTATTTTAAAGGGTCGGAATCTCAGTGAGGCCAATCAGTGGGTCACGATCCCGATTGCTACCGGCATGGATATTAGCAGAAATGCGCTGCTGGCCTATAATTGTGATGTTGCGATTGCCATTAACGGCAGTTATGGTACGTTGTCAGAAATTGCCTATGGACTCCAGCTCGGTAAACCCGTCTTTGGATTGGGCACTTGGGAAATACCGGGCGTTATTGCTTTGGAGCATCCGGTTGATATAATAAATCAGATCAAGGATCTTAGATAATGGATTGGGAAATTCCAAAAGCGGACAATGCAGGAGCCCGGTTAAAAATTACGGGACGGGTTCAAAAAGTAGGATTCCGCTGGTTTACCGTGCAGTGGGCTCAGGATTTGGCTTTAGGTGGCTTTGTGCGTAACCAGCACGATGGCTCGGTTTACGTTGAAACGGAGGGTAAACGCAAGCGAATTGAATCATTTATAAAAGAGTTAAAGCAGGGTCCGCGGGGATCTCAAGTTGATAATGTGGATATTGAATGGCTCAATTATGAGCATAATTTCCGTGATTTCGAAATTCGTTATTGAGGTATGCTGTGCTTCCGTTGAAAATTGCTTTGTGCCAGATTAATACTACAGTAGGCGCTTTTAATTCAAACTTGCAAAAAATGCGGGACTGGTATGGAGATGCCATTTCCAAAGGAGCCGACCTGGTTGTTTTCCCGGAGTTGTCAGTGACCGGTTATCCACCATCAGATTTATTACACGAAGTCGATTTCGTGGCAGCTAACGAATTGGCATTGAAAAATTTCGCCAAGGAAGTAACCATTCCAGCGATCATTGGCTATGTTCGTTCATCCGCTGGGAGATTATATAATTCAGCGGTACTGATCAATGATCGTGAAATTGTAGACATTTACGACAAACTGCTGTTACCGACTTATGATGTGTTCGACGAAAAGCGCTATTTTACTGCCGGAGATTCTCCCAAAATCTGGTCTCTGGAAATCAATAGTAGGGAATACCGGATAGGAATCGAAATCTGTGAAGATTTGTGGGATGATGATTATCCCATAAAAGTTACCAGTGAATTGAGCCGCCTGGGCGCCGAATTGATTATTAATATCTCTGCCTCACCATTTCATGAAGGTCGCTTGACCGATCGCTATCAGCTGATCAAATCCAAACTTTCGGCAACTGGTTTGCCTTTCCTGTATTGTAATCTGGTGGGTGGGCAGGATGAGTTGGTCTTTGACGGACAATCCCTGGCAATTGATGGTGCCGGAAAATTATTGGCTCAAGGTTCGGCATTCTCGGAACAATTAATGTTAGTCGATTTAGAGCAGCCCGGTCAATCTGAATTGGTTGTTACGTCACGCGAAGAAGAATTGTTTAATGCGCTACGGCTTGGTATCAGGGATTATATGCGAAAAAGCGGTTTCAAGGATGTTGTAATTGGTCTGAGCGGTGGGATTGATTCAACGCTGGTCGCCTGTATAGCTGCTGCTGCTGCTGGTCCTGAGCATGTACATGGAATCGCCATGCCATCAAAATATTCCAGTGATCATAGTGTAAACGATGCCCGACAGCTGGCAAAAAATTTGGGAATTGATTTTCGGATTGTACCAATTCAGAGAATTGTCGATAGTCTCGAATCGGAATTGGCAGCTGATTTCGCCGGATTGGAAAGGGGCTTGACTGAGGAAAATAATCAAGCCCGGGTGCGCGGAGATATCATTATGGCTTATTCCAATAAGCTGAACTGGCTGGTTATATCCTGCGGAAATAAAACCGAACTGGCATTGGGTTATTGCACATTGTATGGCGATATGGTTGGCGGATTGGCCGCCATATCAGATCTATCTAAAACCGATGTATACGCAATTGCGCGGTGGATTAATTCAAATGCCGGTAAAGAATTAATACCGAGCAACTGTTTAGCCAAAGCCCCTTCGGCGGAATTAAGTCCCGATCAGGTTGATCCGTTTGATTATGAGATTGTAAGCCCTCTGGTTGATGCAATTGTCGAAGACCGGCAATCAACAAAGATGCTGATCGAAAACGGTTATGATCGTGATTTAGTGCTGGAAATCTATCAAATGGTGCAGCGAAATGAATATAAGCGACGCCAGGCTGCTCCGGGAATCAGAGTCAGTCCCAAAGCTTTCGGCACCGGTAGACGGGTTCCGATTGTTAATCATTACAGTGGTACCAGTTTGGAGGAAATAAATGAATAAAATAATTATTGTTGTACTGATCCTGTGCTCTATGAACTTGATTTATGCCCAGGATAACACACCTGCCGAGTACTGGGATAGCTTGATTGACAGCGAAAAACTGGCTTTCGTCAACGGAGCCTACACGGCAATTAGTCGGATGAAGCTTATCCATATGGAAGAGGTAAAAATGCAATACGGTCATGATCCGTACTGGCGCGAGCCCTATTTTGTAGAACGCTACTATGAAATCTTGGACCAGCATATTTCCGATGGAGTCGGGTACAATATCGATATTATTGTCCAGGCAATTGATGCTTTATATGCCAATTATGATAATACCCGAATACCGCTAATTGCAGCCCTGCGAATTGTATCAACGGCTCAGGACGGGGATCGCCAGAAGGCGGACGTTCTCCTGTTAAAAGCTCAGCGGCAGTATCGACCGGAGGATTGAGCCGAGAGCAGGGAGCATAGAGCGAAGAGCGGAGAACTCTCCAATAAGATTCTTGGTTTGCATTAGGTCGCGGGGATCTAGTATAGATATCCAATCATTTCTGTTATTTTAAAATAATTTTTCCCCGCTGTAGTTTCAGTTTACTGAACCCAGGCGCCGGAAGCTGAAATTGATCCACTTTTATTCCAAATTGGGATTCCATTTCGCGCAGTTCAAAAAGTACTTTACCGATCTTGATAGTTGATTCAGATTTTAAGGTGATCATATTATTTCGATAGATCGGAATCAGGTTAAATTGCAAATACAGTTCATTCAAGTTACTGGTATTAATCAATTTCATTAATGAATGTAATTCTGGCCCCGATATATTTCTCAGTGACTGCATTTGATGAACGTCCACAATCATTTCTACATCAATTGCCTGCGGAGAAATGTTAGATCGAACTGCTTTCAGAAGCTGACGAGCCTGGCCGTTGCTGATCCGGTTAACCTGATCATAGATTAGATCAGGGATGTCAGTAGTGGTGATTTCTATCGGCTCAGTCTGCTTAGCAACCGTTTGTCGTGATGATCGCTTGGATTTGGACGGCGTTTTCTGCGGTTTAGGTACCCTGAATTGTTTCTTTTTTGACGGTTTAATAATTGTTTGATCATTTTCCAGAACCTGTGTCGGCTCCAAAGCCGGAGTGATCAGAGTTTCGGATACTACCTTAAAAAATACTGGTTCAGGCGTATCATCAATAACTGAAGATTCCCGGATAGAGTGGGTTTTAAAGACAACCGTATCAGTGGGGGAATCTGCAACCACTGATTTGTTCTCGGTATACCATTCCGGTAAGGCTGAGATTCTTAAATAATAAGAATATATAAAACCGGTAACTAGCAGAATAAAAATCAAACTGGAGTAGATTATTATGGTAGTCCGATTTCGCATACCTATTAATAAATTTGAATTTTATATGTTGAATGTTGAGTTAACTTAAAATTCAAAACTCAGAATTCAAAATGAGCGCTTGAAATGTAGTGCATCCTCCGGGCAGACTTCGATGCAGCGGCCACAGGCGTGGCAATCCGGTTGCGACCATTTTTCCGCTAATATGGCCGGGACGGTGGGACATTCACTTTTTCGTATGCAAATATTGCAGTAAGTGCATTTATCGGAGTCAAGTTTGACCCGTGTGAGAGCGAAATGCTCCAGCACCCAGGATAGCAAACCGATTGGGCAAATTAGGTAACAAAATGGTCGGAATATAAATATTCCGCTGATCAAGGTTACCAGCATTACCAGAATACCCCATAGTTCAAATCCCCAGTGTAAAAATTCAAAAGGAGTAAAATACTCGTAAATACTGAATCCGGCTGTGAGAACAACCGTAAAATATATGAAAAATAAAATTGTTCGTACGGTGTTGGTAAGTTTGAACGGTAGCTTGATTTTTAATTTTTTATCCAGTTTTTTTCCAAATGAAATTTGATTGACCAATTCCTGGGCAGCGCCTACCGGGCAGATCCAACCGCAAAACAATTTCTTGCCAATCAGACTCATAACCGCCATTGAAAACAGGATAGCAGCAAATACTATTGGGAATCCATGCCCGGCCTTGATAAACATAGCTGGTTTGGTAACGGCACATACTGGACTGGGATGCATTCCCATCCCGCTGGCAAACTCCCCCAGTGGCAGCAGCCAGAACATACTGAAGGTCAGAAAAATGACTATCAATGAGATCAAACGAATTTTACGGGATACAAATTTCCGATTTAACAGAAATAATCCTGTGAGAACAAACAGGAATCCGACCCACACTCGGGGCATGAGCATAACATCCCAGAAGCCAAAACTCGCCTTGGCGCCAGCTTCTTCTGCCAGCAGGGTAGTAGTAAAGAGTATTAAACTGGCAATCAAGTAAATCAGTTTTCCCCAATTACGTTGCGCGTAGTCGATCATTGTATTTCCTTATTTGGATTTGACCGGGATATTACAATATAATTGAATTTTGGAGTAGCGATTTAAGTCTGGATTTAGGCGGCTATTTATCAGCCTGTGCCAATACTTTTTCAAAACGCTTTAAGGCTTCATCGATCACCTCGTCGGTATCAGCCAGGCTGGTGTACATGCGGCTGCCAGCCAGGGTAACCAATCCCTCAGCCATATAAGCGGCACCCATTTCCTCCATCATTTTTTTACGAGCTTTGACCTCTTTAAGTGATTTCAGAATATTGATGCCCAAATTGATCAGCATAACACCGGAGGTTTCCAAATGGCAGATCGAACCCTGGTTATAGGTGACGTAAGGCAGGTCATATTTATCGATAATTTTTTGCAACCCGGCAACTAAACGGTCGCCAGCGCGGCCAGCTTTGGTACAGGCGTCGGTTTTCTCAATCTCGACTAAAGTATAATAACCGGCAGCACAACTCAGGGGATTGGCGGAAAGGGTACCACCCACCATGGCGCGTTTTTTAGCGCCTTCGATTCCGGCCGCCAGATAGGCCATCAATTCCTTGCGGCCGCCCAATCCGCCGGCAGCGGGATAGCCCCCAGAAACTACTTTACCAAAAACGGTTAAGTCAGGCAATACATTAAAATATCCCTGAGCACCACTAATGCCAATCCGAAAGGCGGTAACTACTTCATCAAAGATCAACAGGGCACCATATTTGTCACAAAGATCACGGACATTTTTATTATAATCGTAGGGCATGGGGCGGGTGCCAGACTCCGGTCCCACCGGTTCCAGAATCACCGCTGCAGTACCACCACGGAACTTATTAATTTTTAATTTCCGTTCCAGTGCGTCCAGGTTATTGGGGCGAACTTCCTGGGTGTGAGTGGTGCAGGCTCGGGGGATGCCGTGAGCCTCGAAACGGCCGGTACCGGGAATGCGCATACCGTAAACAACCTGGTCGCTCCAGCCGTGATAGGCGCCGCCGATTTTGATAATCTTTTTCTTTTTGGTCGCCAGCCGGGCCACCCGGATCGCCGCCATCACGGCTTCGGTGCCGCTGCCCAGAGCGCGGTACTTATCCACCGCTGGAACCCGTGAACAGATGAATTCGGCCAGCTTGTATTCGTATTCGTGGAAGAGTCCGGTAGATGGTCCACAGGTATTTAGCAGTTCCAGTACTTTATCGCGTACAACCGGAGGATTGCTGCCCAGAACGGTGGGTCCGCCTGCCTGGAGAAAGTCGATGTAGCGATTACCATCAATATCTTGGAGGTAAGCACCCTCTGCTTTGGTAAATACCAGGGGAAAGGGATAATTGAAGGCCAGGTTGTGTTGCACTCCACCAGGGATCACTTCTTTGGCTTTCCCGATCAGCTCTTTCGAATTAGGACATTTATCGTCAAACCATTTCAGGTATTTATCCAGCACTTCTGGTTTAAGAGGTAGAATCGGCTGACTTAGCAACAGGTCCAGTTTGCGATAGATTTCAACTGAGTCAGGATATTTAGTTATGGCGAATCCGCTGTTGGTCATAGTTCTTTCTCCATAATAGAAATGTGAATTATGATTAGTATAAGGGTGAGTTTATGAAGGAAAGGGGATAAGGAAAACGATTTAAATAGCCCACGGTTTTAACCGTGGGTATTGTAAGAAGGGTGGTTTAAAAACCGTTTAAACGGTTTCATGGTAGTCTACCTGCGATTACCCATAGCTGAAGCTATGGGCTGTTTTTGTTTTACCTGATCAAAATACCAACAATTGGTTAATTCACCACAATTTCATCCACGAAAATGTATGCGTCTTTGCCAGCGCCATAGTGCCAGTCCGGACAACTACCAATATTTATGGCTTTAACGCGAATATAGCGGGCGCGAGTCGGAGTAAAACTGACTTCGATTTCTTTTTTTATGGGACCTAGTTGATCAACCACAATATCGATAACCGGTTTACCAATAGGCTGATAGGTTTTACCATCTCGAGAGATGGCATATTCAATTTCCCTGGGCATAAATATACCTACCTTAACATCTTGCAGATAACCAGCCGAAATAGAATGTATTTTCCGGGAGCGACCCAGATCAACCACGGCATTGAAATCGACTTTCCGATAGCCCTGCCAGTATTGATTGCGATAATGGTCAGAGGCACGAATTCCATCGGTTAAAGCGCCCTTGCCACCAGCGCGGTAGCGCCAGTGATATTGATGTTCCGTGGATACCTTTCGTTTTAGTGCCAGATGTTCCTGAAAGGCTAATTCCGATATTGGACTAACGACATTTTCGTTCTTAAAAGCAGCCGCCTTGACGACTACTGTTTCTCTGAATCGCAGTGGGTTTGTGTATATATGGGATTGGGGAGCGGGGTCGGTTCCGTCAAGCGTGTAGCGGATGTCCAGTTCTGGCAGCTCAATATCCATGCTGACCTTAATCGTTTTACTGAATCTGCGAGGTTTTGCTTGCAATCGTACCTGCCGGGCACTGGTGGAATAATTGATATTGTAGAAATCATAAAATGAAAAGAAATTGTTAATGCGATTCCGGAATGAATCCCAATCCTGATTTTCAGTGGATGACCACAGTATCTCTGACAAGGCAGAAAGGCGGGGGAATAGCATATATTCGGCGTGTTTGGGATTAGGGACAAATTCAGCCCATAGATTGGCCTGAGCGCCGAGAATAAATTTGGATTGCTGTGCGGTTAATCTTTTGGGAACCGGATTAAAAGAGTAAACTTTGCGGAGGGGTAGATAGCTGCTCTGGGCCAGCGGTTCCAATACCAGATTACCCTGGTAGCAGTTGAGGTAGCAATGGGATACAGGCGACATCACGGTGAAATGACCAGCTCGTGCGGTGGCGATCCCGCCCTTGGTGCCACGCCATGACATTACGGTAGCTTCCGGCGCCAGCCCGCCTTCCAGAATTTCATCCCAGCCGATCAGTTTACGATCATGTTCGATTAAAATTTTTTCGATTCGCCGTATAAAATAACTCTGTAGCTCAGCTTCGTCTTGCAATCCTTCGGTAGCAATTCGAGCCTGACAGGAATCACATTGTTCCCATTCGCCTTTATGAGCCTCATCGCCGCCGATATGGATATATTTCCCCGGGAAAAGATCGATTACTTCGGTCAGAACATTTTCTAGGAATTCAAATGTCTCTTCACGACCGGCGCAGTAAATATCTTTGATAGGCCAGATGCTTCCCGGTGGGACTGTAAACGGACCGCCGGTGCATGATAATTGGGGATAAGCTGCCAGGGCACAAGTAACGTGGGCAGGCATTTCGATTTCCGGTACGATGGTAATGAACCTTTCCTGGGCATATTGAACGATTTCGCGGATTTCTTCCTGGGTATAATAACCACCATAAGTCGCGTCTTCATCTGGTTGTTGCGGTTTACGCATACCCCAGATTTCATCAGGCCGGTCGACCCGCCAGGCGCCGATTTCGGTCAATTTCGGGTATCGTTTGATTTCAATTCGCCAACCCTGATCGTCCACTAAATGCCAGTGAAAAGTATTCAGTTTATGGTAGGATAGATAATCGATTAATTCCTTGATGAATTCCACCGGGAAAAAGTGCCGGGACACATCCAGCATCATGCCGCGCCAGGCAAAGCGGGGGGAATCGCTGATTCTTAAGCTCGGTATTTGCCAGTTTCCTGATTGTTCAACTCGCTCTAATTCCTGAGGGTTTGTTGGTAATAATTGGCGCAGGGATTGGCAACCATAAAATAGGCCGGCCGGGCTAGCCGCCGATAAAAGAATTTGCTTTTCATCAATATTCAGGTGGTAACCTTCAGCGCCATTGCCAGTCAGGTTATCCACGGATAAAATGATTAGATTTGGCTCATCTTGATTTGTCAGAGGCAATATGGCTGGTTCCCAGCCGGTATGCTTAGTAATGATTTGGGCCAGATACAATCCGATCTGTTCAGTTTCCGGTGTGATGACAATCTTGCTGCGCTCATTAAGAATAAAATGACCACTACTGATATCAAGCTGGTTTGGTTGAGGTATCAAATTAATATCGGCTGGTGATAGGGTTGGGTAGAGCAAGAAAGTCCCCATAAGAAACTGATAAACTCGACGTGAACCGTTTTTCATTTAATCCTCCAGGTAAAGATTTACATTCTTCTGATGAAATAATTCGATTAGGTTGCATCATCGATAAATTGATATATCGACTATAAAACCGATTGTTGTAAATATTCAATGACTTAGAAGGAAATTGGTTATTTGATCATTAATTAAATTAGACTGGACGATTGTTAAATCATGTCCGGCGTTTGATACCAGTATTGTCTGGATTTCGGGCGTTACGCGTCTGAGACGTTCCAAAGCTGCTTGGGGTTGGTAAATCACTTCCTGGTTGCCAACCAGATATAATGTTGGTATTTGTTGCAGCTGAATTAATTCTTGATCAGACAAAATGGTTGGATTTACCGTCATTTTCAGTTTAAAACTGTGCAAACCGATGTAGGCATCTTCCATCATTATTTCGGCCAATTCCAGGCCTTCCGGTGTTTGGATTAGTACAGGAAACATCCAGTCCACCATCTGGCGCATGAATCGTCGGTGGGGGAGAATGGCTTTAATGGCAACTTTCGCCCATTCCAGCGGCAATGGTTGAACGGTTGCAACTGGCGCCAGTAAAACAATTTTATTAAGTCGTTCAGGATACCTTAATGCATACTGTGTGGTCAGCCAGCCGCCATATGAAAGACCGGCGAGGTTAAAATCATTGCTTAATTCCAGTTTGGTGAATAGTTCATCTAACCAGGATGTAAAATCATCCGGAGTCGTGAATTTGCGCAGGTAAATACTACGTCCGAAATCATAGATGTTATCAATAGTATATACTCGAAAATTCTCAGCTAAAGCCTTGATATTCGGCAACCACATCAAGTTATTGCCGGACGTGGATGGCAATAGTACCAATGTGGGTGCATTTTCCGGACCGCTGATTCTTACGAAGGTTGTGCCATCTGAGGTGGGCACATAGTGATCTTCAAATTCCACTGGCCATTGTGACAATCGTTCTGAGTAATGGGCTAAATATCGCGAACGCGCTTTTTCCGATTTAAATGGGTGATACTCATTGATTTTAAAAGCGCTTGGACCGGTAAATAGTCCCAACCAGATCCAAATACCAAATGCCGCAATGAGCAGGGCAACAGTTGCGAAACTATATTTTAGTATTTTTTTCAACAAGATAGAATTACCAGGCGGAATCCTCACAAAACCCAGAATGAGGAAACAGTTCAATTTTTGGCATTTTTCATAACTCCTGCTTGATAGCTATCTAATATACACAATTATACATTTGATATTGTCTATAAAACCATTGTTTTATATAGTTAGAATGCGAATTAAAATTAGGTAGAACTACAATATATAGATATTAAAAACAGGCCTGGCAAATACCAGAACAGGATCTTAATCATCCTTAGTATTTATTTGCTCGAATTCACCAATCTGTCGATTTTTTCTCACATTATCCCATCGGAAGTAACGACCATTCATTGCAATGTAAACTCCTGATGGCAACGTTTGCACAAAGGCGATAGCGCTACCAAGATTAAAAAGACCATCCGAACTACCGAAAGTGTAAGGGATCATTGCTCCGGTCAAGATAATAGTTTTATCGATGTTACGACCGGCAATGATGCATGCGGTTTCAACCATTGTATCCGTGCCGTGGGTAACTACAATATGGTCTTCAGTTGCCTTTTGGCAGTTTTTGGCAATTATTTCCCGGTCATCATCATCCATCTCGGTACTATCAACCATCATCAGGGTTCGCAGATTAATTTTCAAACGTGAACGACCCAATTTGAGCAGATCTTTAAGGTGGGAATCCTTGAAAAACAGTTCGCCGTTTAATTCGTTATATTCTTTGTCGAAAGTGCCACCGGTGACGATTATGCGTATATCTTGATTCATAGGTTATCTACTTTATTTTATTTTCGTAACAACGCTGAAATTAATAAGCGTACATGATTAGGTTACTTACAAAGAGATTATACAATCTACCAGGCATAGGCTTCTGGAGCCTGACCACCGGGACCCGGCCAGATTTCATCGAGTCTGGTGAGCGTTTCTTTATCTAGGCTGATATCCAAAGCCCGTAAACTACCGGTGAATTGTTCCATCGTTCGGGGACCGATGATCGGTGCCGTGACCACTGGATTGGCCAGCAGCCAGGCCAGGGCTAAATCGGCTGGTTTTTCACCAACATCCTGACAAAAGGATTCATATTGTTTAACCTGGCCCCGACTTTTTTCCAGTCGTTTCCGGACTAAATCACTGTCGCGGCGAGCCTGATTTGTTTTCTTTAATATACCGCCTAACAGTCCACTGCCCAGGGGACTCCAGGGTATCAATCCCAAACCATGTCGCTGACAGGCCGGAATCAGTTCCAGCTCGATCGTACGGGAATTAAGATTGTACAGACTTTGTTCGGATACCAGACCCATGAAATTACGCGACTGAGCTTCGTACTGAGCCTGAACGATATCGATCCCGGCAAAATTACTGCTGCCCACATAGAGCACCTTGCCTTCGTGGACCAATTGTTCCATAGCCTGCCAGATTTCTTCCCAGGGCGTACTGCGATCCACATGGTGCATCTGGTACAGGTCGATATGATCAGTCTGTAATCTTTTTAAGCTGTCTTCACAGGCATTCTTAATATGATAGGCCGACAGACCACAGTCGTTTTCGCCTTCGCCCATTTTACCGTAAACCTTGGTAGCCAATACAATTTTATCACAGCGATTACCTTGTGCCAGCCAGCGACCAACTATATGCTCAGTGATGCCTTCACCGATCTCCCAACCGTAGACATCGGCAGTATCGAAGAAATTGATACCTTGTTCCAGGGCTTCATCCATGATTTTAAAACTATCCTGTTCGTTGGTATGTGGTCCGAAATTCATTGTTCCAAGGCAGAGACGACTGACTCTAAGACCGGCTCTTCCTAAATTGGTGTATTGCATATTAGCTCCTGTAAATCGTTGATATTAAATTGTTCCTTTAAGATATTCTTGCCGCTCCGATGCCGGGAATTTCTCAATTGCATAGCGTAGCATGGTGCGGGGCATGGTCTGATAGTGGGATTTTAGAAAATCCCGCTCTATTATTCCATCACGGTTGCCGATCTCCCGCAGCATCCAACCCACAGCTTTTTGGATCAAGTCTTCCGTATCGTGCAGCAGGATAAGCGAAATTGCCAGGGCATCATCAAACTGATCCTGTCTGATGAAATGAAAAGTGGACATGATACCGATCCGCCTTTCCCAGAGATTATCTGACTCTGTCAGCCGATAAAGAATCTTCCGCTCTTTATCCATTAGCCAGACACCAACGATGTAGTGAGCTGAACTGTCCACCAGGTCCCAGTTATTTACATACGGCAGGTGGTTGAGGTAGAGCTGGTAAATTTCTTCTTTCACGTCCGGTTTTTTACGCTTGAATTGCCCGACCAATAAAAACAGCGCCAGGAGACGTACTTCATGCCATTGGGATCGGAGCAGTTCTCCAATTTCCGGCAGGGTTAAATTTTTAAATTCTTTAGCAATTGTGCGTAGATCCGGTACTTTGATTCCCAGAAATTTATCACCCTCCCCGTAACCACCGGGAAAAGCCTTGAAAAAGCCATAAGAATGTTCAGCCTTGGTCGGGTCGCTGATGGTTTGAAGGGCGGCGATCAGTGTTTTAGCGGTCATTATTCAATTGGTAAAATTAATGAAATACTGCTAATCTATTTGCAGTTGTTTAAGTGTTATGGTTGAAATACGCATATTTTAATTCATTTTAATGCTGGAAATTATCATGCTGGAATGAATGTAAAATTCCTTTTTGTATCATTTAGACTGTATCGTTAATATCCCGCAAAGCCGGGAGGTAAGATGAAACTCGTTGTTCTCATCATTGTCTGTGTTTTGATACTGATTCCAGTTGTGATCATTTTTTATGGTGCCAGCGCCGCTCAGAGAAAACCGAATAATTGTCCGGCGCAGTATCTGGCCGGTAAAAGATCGGGACAAGCTAAAAAAGTTGTTGTTTGTGTTGGTAACAGCATTACCCATGGCCGGGTCAGTGCCAATTACGTGGACTTGCTTGGCGAAAGGCTGGGATATGACTACCTGCTGGTCAATGCGGGAGTCAATAGCGAGTTATCCTGGAATGTATTACAGCGGCTGGATGAAATCATAGCCTGCCAACCTGATTTTGTTACCCTCCTGATTGGTACCAACGGTGCTAATGCTTCCCTGAATGCCAAGAACCGAGCGGTTTCCACCAAGAAAATGAATCTGCCCCAGACGCCTACTGCGGATTGGTTCAGGGAAAACCTGATGGAAATCTGCCGAGGGTTAAAACTGCATACCAATGCCAAAATAGCTTTACTGTCACTGCCACCGATTGGTGAAGACCAGTCCCACGCTGCTTATCAGCGGACTGCCGCTTACAGTCGGATCATTGAGGATATAACTACTTCGTTTGACATCAGCTACCTGCCGCTGCATGAAAAAATGACCGCTTATCTGGAGCAGAATAAGCAGCCACTACGTTTACGTGATGCCGATGGGTTTCGACCCTTAATGTATAAGGGTATCTTCAAACATTTCATATTGGGTCAGAGTTTTGATAAAATTGCTGATGCTAATGGTTTTCAACTGCTGACCGATTTCCTGCATCTGAACAATACGGGGGCGGGTATGATTGCGGAACTGATAGAAGATTTTATTAGGGGTGAATAAATTAATTCTATAATAGAATATTCTAAAGGAACTAGATATTGCATAATTCTATTTTCTAATCATTTGATAGAGATGATTTCATGAAGATTAAAAACCGTTTAGTATCCATTGCGGTAATAAGTATGTTAATTGGTTGCTCAATAGATCGTGATTCCAAGGTTGACCGTCTTTTCCATGATTATCAAGGTGAGCGACCAGGAGCGGCAGTAATGGTTATTCATAAAGGCCAACCATTGCTAGTAAAGACATTCGGCCTGGCTGATCTTGAGCACCTTAGGCCGGTGATCCCACAAACCAATTTTCGGCTGGCTTCGGTTACTAAACAGTTTACTGCCATGGCCATAATGATCTTGGTGGAACGAGGTAAACTTGATTATGCTACCAATTTGAAAGTTATCTTCCCCGATTTTCCGGAATATGGCACAATGGTGACGGTAAAACACCTTTTACGGCATACTTCCGGACTGATCGCCTACGAAGATCTGATACCCGATACAGCAACGATTCCCGTCCTGGATGAAGATGTATTGACAATGATGATGGAGCAGGATAGCACCTATTTTGCACCGGGCAGCGATTACCGGTACAGCAACTCTGGCTATGCCGTGCTGGTCATGATTATTGAAATGCTGTCTGGCAGGTCATTTGCCAAGTTCCTGGAAGAGAATATTTTCGAACCATTGGGAATGAATGGTACCATAGCTTTCCAGAAAGGTATATCGAATGTTAAGCAGCGGGCTTACGGCTATATTGTCAAGGGGGATTCGCTACAATTCAATGATCAGAGTATGACTAGTTCCGTTTTGGGCGATGGCGGGATATATACTTCTTTGATTGATCTGTACAAATGGGATCAAGCCTTGTATACCGACCAGATCGTGACCCATGAATCCCTGAAGCGGGCTTTTACTCCCGGTTTAGAAGAATATGGTTTTGGCTGGCGTATTGATGAATATCAAAGCCACCGCCGTGTCTATCATACCGGCGGAACATGTGGTTTCCGTACAGCCTACCTGCGTTATCCAGATGATCAAATGTCGATCATTATATTGACCAACCGTCGCGATCCGGGGGTAATGGAATTGGCGGAAAAATTGACAGGATTGTATCTTCAATATTGATTAGGCAGTAAAGGAATTGTCAGATAATGCTATTGATAAAATGAAGGATGGGCAAGTATCTCATATTTTCATTAATCATCGAGGCTTGCCTCGGAAATTAGGGTACAGGGCTTGCTCTATGGTTTAATAGCATTTAATTTCTATTTAGCAATAATGACTAGTACCCGACAACATTTAAAACGAATGCATGCCTGGCAGAAAAAGTATGACGTTCAGGCTCCCAAACCGGGCGCTATAGCACCGGACTTCCAATTATTTGATACCGCTGTTGAAAATCCGGTTCGCTTATCTGATTTCATCGGCCAAAAACCGGTAGCTCTGGTTTTCGGCAGTTTTACCTGACCGCCCTATGTGAAGGGGACTGGAAGTCTCCAGGATTTGTACCGAAAGTATAGTGATCAGGTGAAATTCATAAAAATCTATATCCGGGAAGCCCATCCGGTTGACGGCTGGTGGTTGGGAAAAGGGTTGTCCGGATTAATGATAAAGTTTTACAGCCCCCAGGTAGCAACCAATATCATTGATCCCACAACTATTGAAGATCGGCGGGCAGTCGCCATTGACTGTGAGCAGGCCCTGGAATATGGTATTAAAACCTATGTAGATGAAATTGATGACCGGGTAAATAAAGCCTATGCAGCCTTGCCAACCCGTTTATATTTAATCGGTATCGATGGTCGCGTCGAATATGCCGGTGGCCTAGGTCCCTATGGATTTAAACCAGCCGAATTGGAGAAAGCGATAAATAAATATTTGGAGCAACACGGGTTTATCCATGAGAAAAAAAGAAAGTAGAATTTTATTTTCAATATTTATTTATTTTACACTTATCGGAAATCTAGTTTCGCAAAATACTACCGCACGATTCCTACTGTGGCACCCATCAGCGCGCTCTATTGCTCTTGGCGGTAGCGGAACAGCCTTAATTGATAATGATTTTTCTGTTTTTTATAACCCTGCGGGGATGGCATATGAGAAAAGGATAAAATTATTTAGCTCATACGGACAGCCATTTCCGTTTTTTGAAAATACTCAGTATGCTTACTCAGGAGTGGCTGTAGGTACCAGCATAGGAACATTTGGAATCGCTATCAACCAGTTTTGGCGGGAATCACAACAGCGAACAGGTCAATTTGGTGAATTATTGGGAGGATTTGGTGAAGATGATGGACTAATGGATCCTTTGCACTGGAAAGGATCCCTATCATTTGCTGCAATAATAAAACCAAATACTGCAATCGGAATGAGTATTAACCTATTGCACATGGAATTAGCTAAAATTGGTGCCGGTAGTGAAAAAAATGGTCAAGTCCTAAAAGTTCTGTAAAATGGTTCAAGCGGCCACAGTCTTCGTTTG
>CAZIJQ010000015.1:0-48250 GCA_964539785.1 uncultured bacterium
CTAATTAGTTTGTTAATAACAGTAGGCAGCATTATCCTTGTTATTAGCAACTGCGCCCATTTACAAGATGCGTCAAAAAAATCGAGCGCGCTTGCTGATCAGATAAATCCTGCAACCCTTTCCAATCCCCGCCAGGTTAGTGGTGAACTGATAATCAATTTCAATATCGAAGCTGTACTGGCTGACACAGCCCTCGCCACCTGGAAGCAGGCTCATGGGATCCCAATCAATCAACCACCGCTGCTGCGAATCTGGAGTTCCGATATCACCGAGCAACCAGCTCAGCAGCAAATACAAAATCGTGAAATTTCAGTTACACCGACTGGTATTTTTATTGACTCAGAAAACGGGAATCGAATCCTGTACTGGGATTTAAGTGATTCCCTGAAACCGGGGAATTCATTTTCTATCACTCGCCGATTCGAGTATACCACTTATGATTTTGCCCCCCGGATTGATCCGGAGACGGTCGCCAAAAACTGGAAATCGATTCCTGAGAGCATTCGATCCTTCTACACCAAACCGGAGCAATTTTTGGAACAAACTCCGGAAATGATAACAAAGGTAAAAACGATACTGGGTGACGAAACCAATCCTTTCCGGAAATCGGAATTGATTTTTAATTTGGTTCAGCAACACATGACCTACGCTTATCCCCCAAAAGAACGGGGAGCGGTTGCGGCTTTTGAAAACGGCAGTGGTGATTGCGGTCAGTATTCAGCCCTGTTCATTTCATTATGCCGAATCGCAGGTATTCCGGCCCGGCAGCAATCCGGTTTCAATTTTATGCCGGATAATACTGGCTATCATGTCTGGGCGGAAATTTTTCTACCAACCTATGGTTGGATACCAATGGACCCCACCCGCAAGAACGGCTTCAATTTTATTGACAACAAGCGCTTACTTGCTTCGGTTGGAATGAATATCCCATTAAAATATGTGCCGGCTTGGTCAACCTATGAATTTCAGGAAGCGGAAAACGGTCGAACCCCATTTATGCAGCTATTCTCGATGGTAGCCAGTGGTATTGAAATACATACCAGCACAGAATTGAACGTACTGGAATCCATCGATCCCTACAGCGGCATTGGAAAAACAGCCTTGGTTGGTCCGCAGATATATAAAAACCTGGCGGCCTCCAAATTACCATTAGCAGTTGCCGGAGAATCAACCGCTGGCCGTCCCATCTATCTGCTGGAATTGGGCAGCGGTGCCAACACCAGTCTAATTTTTGGCGGCTTTCATGGTGATGAAGAGGCGGGCACGCAACTGGTGCTTGAACTGGCCAACATACTGACCAGGGAAAAGCCACTACCGGAATTTGGCAGAGTAATAATCGTACCAGTACTGAATCCCGATGGACTGATGGCTAACACGCGCACTAATTTTAATGGTGTTGATATCAACCGCAATTTCCCCACCAATAACTGGAGTCCATCAGCTAAGGCCGATAGATATTATCCGGGCCCGACAGCCGGATCGGAAATCGAGACCCTGGTGGCAATCGAACTAATAAAGCAATATCGACCGGACCGGATCATTACTGTTCACGCGCCCTTAGAAATGATCAATTACGATGGACCGGCCACTGAAATTGCAAATATCATGGCCCGCTATCTGGATTACCCGGTGACCTCTGATATCGGTTATCCCACCCCAGGATCGTTTGGAACCTACACCGGTGTCGAACGCAACATCCCGGTGATTACCCTGGAATTACCGCAGCAAATGCAATCGGCTGACTGGGTGCAAAATCTGGAAGCAATAAAAGCAGCCATTAGATTTTAGTGATTGCTAAGAAAGGAACTCTGTTAGTATTGTCTACTGTTGATCATTTGAGTATTAAATTAATTCAAAATGGGTTTTAAACAGGATAGAGAATTCTATGGATAAATATATGCAGGCAGCGATCGCCGAAGCTCGACTGGGACTGGCCGAAGGCGGGATTCCAATCGGTTCAGTTTTGGTTCACAAAGGCAAAATCATCAGCCGCGGGCACAATCGCCGCATACAGAACAGCAGCGCCATCCTCCATGGTGAAATGGACGCTCTGGAAAATGCCGGTCGGTTGCCAGCATCCGTTTACCGGGAATCGGTTTTGTACACCACCCTCTCACCCTGTTCTATGTGTTCCGGGGCAATCCTCTTATTCGGCATCCCCAAAGTGATCATCGGAGAAAACCAGACTTTTCAGGGAGAAGAGGAATTATTACAATCCCGAGGCGTTGAGTTAACCGTAATACAGGATTCGGAATGTATCGCAATGATGGAGCGTTTTATCACCGAAAAACCGGAATTATGGAACGAGGATATCGGTGAGGAATAATTTACTGCCAGCACGAAAAGGACTAACAATATTTTATTAGTAAATAGCGCACTGAATTATTCAATTTTAACTGTAGCTTCCGGCCCGGAAATTAGACGTATTTTTTAAAGTACAAGCTATTGTGCAAAAACAAATGCACTCTAAGATTTATTAACAACCACAGGCAGATTTAATGAGAAAACAAAATTTTCGCAACATCGCGATCATCGCCCATGTAGACCACGGCAAGACCACCTTGCTGGACGGCATGCTGCGCCAGAGCGGCACATTTCACGCTCACCAGGAGGTGGCTGACCGGGTCATGGATTCCATGGATCTGGAACGGGAGCGCGGAATTACTATCACCGCCAAAAATACATCGGTCTGGTACAATGAGGTAAAAATCAACATCATGGATACTCCCGGTCACGCTGATTTCGGTGGTGAAGTGGAGCGCGGCCTGAACCTGGTGGATGGCGCCTTATTACTGGTTGATGCCAGTGAAGGTCCCTTGCCCCAGACTCGTTTCGTAGTCAAAAAGGCATTGGCAAAAAATCTGCCGATTATTCTGATAATCAATAAAATCGACCGCAACGACGCCCGGATTGAAGATGTGGTCAGCGAAGTTTACGACCTTTTTATCGATCTCGATGCCACAGATGAACAGATCGAATTCCCAATTCTTTATACAATCGCCAAGACTGGCGTCGCCCATTCTCAAATTGGTGATGATTCCAGCGATTTGAAACCTTTGTTCGAAACTATTCTGAAAACCATTCCCGGTCCCGTAGCCAGCGACGATCATACTCCTCAATTCCTGGTTACCAATCTCGCTTATGATTCCTATGTTGGTCAGGTAGCTGTAGGCCGTCTAAATAACGGCACCCTGGAAATGAATAAGAATTATAGTCTCTGTGGTGAAACGAAAACTACCAAGGGACAGAAATTTTCGGCTCTTTACACATTTGCCGGTTTGCAGCGTCTTAAAGTGGAACTACTTGAGGCTGGTGATATTATTGCCGTAGCCGGAGTCGAAGATGTGACTATCGGTGACACCATCTCCGATAATGACAACCCGGATCCATTGCCACGGATCAAGATCGACAAGCCCACGGTATCAATGATTTTTTATGTCAATAATAGTCCCTTTGCCGGCAAAGATGGCAAATATTTGACTTCACGACACCTGAGCGAACGCTTACAGCGGGAAGTGCTCGGGAACGTATCACTGGAAGTAAAAAAAACCGACCGGTCCGATGCCTTTGAAGTCTGTGGCCGCGGCGAATTGCAGATGGCGATCCTGATTGAAACCATGCGCCGAGAAGGTTATGAATTTATGGTCTCCAAGCCACGGGTGATCACTATCCAGGAAAATGGACAGAAACTGGAACCAATGGAAAAAGTTTTCCTGGATATTCCTGAAGATAAGGTCGGGGTCATCACTGAAAAGCTGTCCACTCGCAAAGGCCGCATGACAAATATGGCTAACCACGGTCATGGCCGGGTAATGATGGAATTCAAGATTCCGTCCCGGGGATTGATCGGTTTCCGCAGTCAGTTTCTCACGGACACCAATGGAGCCGGGATTATGAATAAATTATTTGACGGCTACGCTCCCTGGTTTGGTTCCATTCCCCAACGTTCATCAGGGGCAATCATAGCGGACCGCCAGGGCCGGGTTACCACCTATGCTTGTCATGGCATGGTGGATCGAGGCATCTTGCAAATAGAAGTCGGTGTTGAAGTCTATGCCGGACAGATCATCGGCGAGCGTAATCGTACCGAAGATTTAACTGTAAATATTACACGTGAAAAGAAGCTTACCAATATGCGTGCATCCACCTCGGATGCCACGGTAGTGTTACGGCCACCACGACTGTTATCGCTTGACCAGTCAATAGAATTCATCGCCCAGGATGAACTGGTTGAGATCACTCCCACCAGCATCCGTCTGCGGAAAATGGAGTTAGATGCTAATAAACGTGGGGCAGCACGAAAAAAGGAAAAGTATGGCGGATAATGACAAGGACAACTAATAAATTGTTCCTACTGATGAATTATCCATTAATCAGTTAATGATGAAACCATAGAAAATCCCAAATTTGTCATTCTGATTCCGATTTATCGGGAGAAGAATCTCAGCCGTTATATTGGTGTAAATTACAGTATTGTGGACATTACAGTTGTTTGAGATTCTTCATTCGTGCCTCATTCAGAATGACATAAAGTAATTTTTAACACATTTTACATGTTCGACAGTTAATTTATTTGACAAAACCACAAATGCCCTATATCTTTCATATCATTATAGAAGAAATCCGTATCCAAATCGACTCTGATTATTATACTTTTTAAAATAAAGGCTGCCATCCCCGCTAAGGATAGCAGCCATCCTATGCGAAAATTATTTTTCGATTAACTTAATTCCCAGTTCTTTCAACTGCGTTTCTGAAACCACATTGGGAGTTCCATCCATCAGCGACATAGCAGATGTCGTCTTCGGGAAAGCGATTACATCACGGATTTGGTGGGTTTTTGCCAGAATCATAATTAACCGGTCGAAACCGTAAGCAATTCCACCGTGGGGCGGAGCACCATAGGTCAGCGCTTCTAACAAAAATCCGAATTTAGCCTGGGCTTCCTCTTCATTAATTTTCAGTAGATTGAATACTTTCTGCTGCACATTAGTATCATGGATACGAATCGACCCGCCAGCAATTTCATGACCGTTAATCACCAGATCGTAACCGCGGGAGCGAGTCGCACCGGGATTGGTTTCCAGCAATTCCAGATCATCAGGATGGGGTGCTGTAAAGGGGTGGTGTACAGCCAGGTACCGCTGGGACTCAGCATCCCAATCGAACATTGGGAAATCGGTAACCCAAACTGGCTTGTAAATATTATCATCAACCAGGTTTTCGCGTTTGGCCAGCTCATTGCGCAGGGCTCCCAATGCTGGCAAGACTACCTTCTTTTCATCACCTATTAAAAATAATATCCCATTTTCCACGATCCCCAGTTCAGCAATCAATTCTTGCTGAAGATCAGTACCAAAAAATTTTGAGATTCCACCGGTAAGAACACCGTCGACCATTTTCATCCAGGCCAGCCCCTTGCTGCCATATTTTTTTACCAGATCAGTAAGTCCATCGATGACCTTGCGGGAATAGCCTTCGGCGTTTGGAAGCACAATTCCTTTTACTGTTTCAGCGGATTTAAAAGCGTTGAATTCGGAGCGATCGGAAAATGATTTGCAATCGTGCAATTGCATGTCGAAACGCAGGTCAGGCCGGTCAGAACCATAATTATCCATTGCCTCAGAATAAGTGATAATCGGGAATGTTGAAGGTAGATCGACATCAATTACCTGCTTGAATATGTTCTTTGTCAGAGCTTCACAAGTCACACGAATATCAGCTTCGTCAACAAAGGACATTTCAATGTCGATCTGGGTGAACTCCGGTTGGCGGTCGGCGCGCAGGTCTTCATCACGGAAGCATTTAACGATCTGGAAATAGCGATCAAATCCGGCGATCATCAATAATTGTTTGAAAGTCTGAGGCGATTGGGGCAAGGCGTAAAATTTGCCTTTGTGAATCCGGCTGGGAACCAGATAATCGCGGGCGCCTTCCGGAGTGGATTTCATCAGCACCGGGGTTTCAATTTCGATAAATTTTTCACTAGTCAGGTGGTTGCGCACGGTTTGATACGTCAGGTGACGGATTGCCATATATTCCTGCAATTCATCAGTGCGTAGTTCCAGATAGCGGTATTTCAGTCGCAAATCTTCCAGGGCACTTTCCCGATCAGTGATAACGAATGGCAACGGTGCTGCTTCATTGAGAATGATCATTTCATCGACTATCACATCGATTTCGCCAGTGGACAGGTCTGTATTAATAGCTGCAGCTGCCCGGGGCTGCACCTTGCCGCGGATACTTATTACATCTTCGATGGAAAGGTGCTTGACCTGCTCAAACGAACCGGAATAAGTCTCGGTGTTAAAAACCAGTTGGGTTTTACCGTAACGATCTCGCAGATCGATAAACACAACCTGACCATGGAGCCGTACAGTATTCACCCAACCATTAAGACTGACGTTAGATCCAATATTGCTTTTTCGCAACTCACCACAAGTATGGGTTCGTTTGAACATAATTTTTCCGATTTAATGAACTCTGTCATATTGAGCCTGTCGAAATATGACTATTTAGAAAACACCCTTCGACACTCCTACGCTGAGATCGTTCAGATCTCAGGCTTCGTTGTGCAGGCAAGCTCAGGGTGACATAAATTTGTTTTAAGTGATTCAAATAACCGGACTGAATTTATTGGTTATTGGAATAATTCAATATTATTAAATCCATAGGTAAACCGTTAAAACGGTTAGGAAAAAAATATAATCACTAATCCCACAGTTAAAACTGTGGGCTGTTTATCTAAAATTTAATAATTAGTAAAAAACCAGACCACAACTTCAGTTGTGGTTTATAATTTTACCGTAATGTTAACCGTTTTAACGGTTTACCCCAGTCCGTAGTTTTTCAAAAATAGATCGATTTCTTCCTGATAGGTGCGTTTGCGATGGTGCTCAACCTGATTTTTAATATATTCCTCCACCACCTCCACCTGCGATTCGCTGACTGAGAAGGCTCCATAGCCAATTTGCCAGGCGAATTTGGTTTTCATGAATTCCTGCCGGTTAAGCCAATGGGACGACCCGCCTTTCACTGCTTTCATGATTTCAGCAATCGATTTATCGATGGGCATTAGAAATAGAACATGGACATGATCAGAAATTCCATTTATAATCTGAACCTGGCAACCAATTTTTTCGAATTGTTCGGCTACCCTTCGATGAATTGGAAAAGAATTATCCTTATCGATCAGTGGTTGCTTGTCTTTCGTCCCGAAGATGGCATGAATCCATACTTTAGATAAAGAATGTGACATTATATACCTCCATTTATAATTAATTACAGTTCAATTTAAAAACCGTTAAAACGGTTACACAACAATTATTATATATGTCCCCACGACTAAAGTCATGGGCTGCATTGAACCTAACCAACAACATACAGTTAAAACCGTGGGCTGTATATCAATAAATAATGGTGATGAGAGAATTAATGGTTGGAACAGTTATATGGAGATCAATAGCTCACAAGAATAGGTTGTTAATTAACAGTCTATTGTTATTGTCAATACAATCATACTACTTCATTGGATTATTCATGTCCATCGTAAATAATAGAGACCAGCCCATAGTTTCAACTATGGGTTAATGAACGGGAATTATTTCGAAACCGTTTTAACGGTTTATATATATTAGATCTGGTGGCGTTTGGCAACCCGCAGGCGGGTCAGGGCGCGTTTGATTGATAATTCGGCGCGAGCTAAATCCATATCCGGAGCTTTTTCGCTAATCCGCTGCTTAGCCCTTTCAAGGGCTGTCTGCGCCCGATCCAGGTCAATCTCGGCGGTGTGCTCGGCAGTTTCCACCAGTATTTTCACCTCTTTGCCGGTCACTTCGGCAAAACCACCACGGGTGGCCAGATAGCTGGTTTCCTTGTTAGTAACAACTTTGATTTCACCTTCAACCAGGGCAAACATGGCATTGGTGTGGCGGGCCATGACCCCGAATTGGCCATCACTACCTGGACAGCGCACGTAGCTCACTTCACCCTTATCGATTACCCTGGTTGGAGTAACAATTTCCAGTCGGAAAGTACTCATCTATGATTCCAATTTTTTGGCTTTTTCCACGGCTTCATCAATCCCACCGACATAAAGGAAAGCCCGCTCCGGCAAATGATCGAATTCACCATTGATCAGGCGTTCAAAACCATCGATGGTATCTTCCATCATAACATAGCGGCCTTCGGTACCGGTGAATTGTTCGGCCACAAAGAAAGGCTGGGACAGGAATCGCTGAATACGACGGGCACGTGCTACTACTGTTTTATCCTCATCGGATAATTCATCCATGCCAAGGATAGCAATAATGTCCTGCAGTTCGTTCATTTTCTGCAGAATTTCCTGGGTGCGCTTGGCCACGTTGTAATGGCGATCTCCAACTACCCGGGGGTCCAGAATCCGGGAGGTGGAATCCAAGGGATCAACAGCCGGATAAATACCCAATTCAGAGATCCGTCGTGACAGCACAGTGGTAGCATCCAGATGGGCAAAGGCCGTGGTGGGAGCCGGATCGGTCAGGTCGTCGGCAGGAACATAAATGGCCTGGACCGAAGTGATTGAACCTTTTTTGGTAGATGAAATGCGTTCCTGTAGTTCACCCATTTCGGTGGACAGAGTCGGCTGGTAACCGACAGCAGATGGCATCCGGCCCAGCAGCGCTGAGACTTCCGAACCGGCCTGGGTGAAGCGGAAAATATTATCGATGAATAACAGAACATCTTTCCCCTCTTCATCACGAAAATATTCCGCCATGGACAGGGCCGACAGGGCAACCCGCAGACGTGCTCCCGGTGGCTCGTTCATCTGGCCGAATACCAGGGCAGTTTTTTCGAGTACACCTGATTCGGTCATTTCCAGATAGAGATCATTGCCTTCACGAGTACGTTCGCCGACGCCGGCAAAAATCGAATAACCACCATGCTCGGTGGCGATATTGCGAATCAATTCCTGAATTAATACGGTTTTTCCAACACCGGCACCACCGAACAGACCGGTTTTGCCTCCCTTGGTGTAGGGTTCCAGAAGGTCAATGACTTTCAGGCCGGTTTCCAGTACTTCCGATTCGACGGTGAATTCTTCCAGTTTGGGTGCTTCACGGTGAATAGGATAGTGTAATTTAGTCTTAACCGGTGCCATGCCATCAATGGGTTGTCCCAAAAGGTCGAACATGCGGCCCAATGTCTCGGGTCCCACCGGCACGGAAATCGGCGCTCCGGTATCGACGACTTTGGTTCCCCTAACCAGGCCATCGGTGGTATCCATGGCTACTGTCCGTACGGAAGCTTCGCCCAAATGCTGAGCCACTTCCAGTACTAATGTCTGGTCGTTTCCCATATCCACGTTCAGGGCGTTGTAAATTTCCGGCAGTTGACCGTCTTCAAAAACCACATCAACGACGGCACCCATAATCTGATTGACTTTACCAATCCGTTCCATAAAATGTCCTTATGACTTTACCAGCGCTTCGGCGCCGCTAACGATCTCCAACAATTCTTTGGTGATCGTCGCTTGCCGCGCTTTATTGTAATCTAATGTTAAGGTCGAAATCATTTCCGAGGCATTCTCGGTGGCGTTGCCCATAGCATTCATCCGGGCGGCCTGTTCAGCGGCATTGGATTCCAACAGCGCCTGCCAGACCTGAACATTCAAATGCCGCGGCACCAGTGAATTGACAATTTTTTCTTCCGACGGCTCAAACAGAAATTCGCCTATCTCGGCCTGGGATTGCTCATCGTCGGTTTCAGAGAGCAACAATGGTAAAAACTGCTGGGTAATCACTTCTTGCCGCACAACATTCTTGAATTCATTGTAGATCAGAAATACTTTGTCCAGATTATTTTCCAGATAAAGATGGGTGACCTGCTCAACGATGCTGGCAGCATGTGAAAAATTCAATTGATTCCAGAAATCAGTATATTCCCCGATCACATTGTAGCCCCGCTTAATGAAATGGCCTCGGGCTTTTTTCCCAACACAGATTAGAGAAACTTCATCCTTGCCGTATTCATCGATCAGGGCCGTTGCCGCGCGGATAATGTTAGAATTGAAGCCCCCGCAGAGTCCGCGATCAGCGGTGATAATAACGAATCCAACTTTATCCGATTCGCGTACTTCCAGTAACGGATTCAGCGAGCGGTCAATCGATGGCAGTAAATGCTCAAGGACCTCGTTGATCCGCCGGGCGTAGGGCCGGGCTTGCTCCATATTCTGCTGAGATTTTCGCAGGCGCGCCGCCGCTACCATTTTCATGGCATTGGTCACTTTCTGAATATTCTTGACAGCACCGATGCGCTGGCGGATGTCCTTCAGGCTAGCCATTAATTTTCCCGCTTACCGGTTTTTAAAACCCGCAATAAATTCTTTAAGATTCTGGCGTAAAGCAGTTTTTATTTCGTCGGTAAGCTCTTTTTGCTCAGCAATATCCGTCAGCAAAGTCCCGCCTGATGATTCAAGGTAACCCATGAATTCCTTGGTAAACGCCTTGGTCTGATCGATTGTCAATTCATCGAGAAAGCCTTCGGTACCGGCAAAGATCACGGCCACCTGTTGTTCCACCTGTAATGGTTCGAACTGGCCCTGATTTAATATTTCTACTAAACGGTAACCGCGGTCGAGTTGCTTCTTAGTGGCGACATCCATGTCGGAACCAAACTTGGCAAAAGCTTCCAATTCACGGAACTGTGCCAGATCCAGTTTCAACGAACCAGCAACCTGTTTCATGGCTTTGATCTGAGCGTTACCACCAACGCGGGAAACTGAAATACCCACATTAATCGCTGGTCGGACACCGGAGTAAAATAGGGTACCTTCCAGGAATATCTGTCCGTCAGTAATGGAAATTACATTTGTGGGAATATAGGCCGATACATCACCTTCCTGGGTTTCAATGATCGGCAGGGCGGTTAAAGAACCACCACCAATGTCTTCGCTTAGTTTGGAGGCTCGTTCCAAAAGTCGGCTGTGAAGATTGAAAATATCGCCGGGATAGGCTTCGCGGCCGGGAGGTCGGCGTAACAGTAGAGATACCTGACGATAGGCCACCGCATGTTTCGATAAATCATCGTAAATAATCAGGGCATGTTGACCATTATCGCGGAAATATTCACCCATAGTGGCACCAGCGTAGGGTGCGATAAATTGCATTGGAGCCGGATCAGAAGCATTGGCGGCTACGACAATCGTGTATTCCATGGCGCCTTTGGCTTCTAACTCAGCCACAACCCGGGCCACAGTAGAGGCTTTTTGTCCGATAGCAACATAAATGCAGAATACCGCATCATCGCCTTTATGCGTATCCTTCTGATTCAGGATCGTATCAATGGCAATGGCAGTCTTACCGGTTTGACGGTCACCCAGGATCAGCTCACGCTGACCGCGACCAATCGGGATCATGCTGTCGATGGCCTTCAAACCGGTCTGCAGAGGTTGTTTCACCGGGGCACGTTGGAGTACGCCGAGGGCTTTGCGTTCGATGCGGTGTTTTTCCTTGGCATCAATTATGCCTTTTCCATCGATTGCTTGCCCCAGGGGATTTACTACCCGGCCCAGCATTTCCGTTCCGACACCACATTCTACTACGGCACCGGTCCGTTTGGCCAGATCGCCTTCCTTTACCAGGTGGCTTTCACCAAACAGCACCAGTCCCACATTATCTTCTTCCAGGTTCAGGGCCATCCCGAATACGTTATTGGGTAGCTCGACTAGCTCGGAGGACATGACATTTTCCAGGCCGGAGCAACGGGCAATACCGTCACCAATTTCGATAACTTCGCCGACTTCCGAAACATCAACGGCCACATCGAATTTGTCGATCTGTTCGCGTAATAAAGATCGAATTTCTTCAGTTCTGATTTCCATATTCCTCTATAAAGTTATGATTGCAGCAGTTCGTGCCGCAGCCGTTTCAAACGGGTCGCAATCGATCCGTCTACAAACAGGTTCCCAATCCGTAGTTTGAGTCCACCTAACAGGTCCGGTTCAATCACGGTGGTGAAGTCCACCGGTTTAGCCAGCCGCACATGCAAGACCTTTTCAATATCTTTGACTATTGCCGAATCCAGCTCACTGGCCAGGGATGCGGTTACAGTCACCACGTCTAAAGTAGCACGCTGAATGGTCTGGTAAGCCCGCAAAGTTGGAACAAATTGTTTCCATTCCTTCCGTTCCGATAACAGGGCAAAGAATTCCGCAGTTATAGCATGACAGTGATCCTGCAATATCGAATACAGAATTTCCACTTTTTCCACCGGCTTGATTTTAGCGGTCTGAAAAAACACCTTGAACAAGGCATCCTTTTTCAGCAAGTAAGCAATTACCATCATGGAATCACGTACTGCAAGAATACTGTCGGTCTGCCGAGCCAAATTAAACAGGGCTTGAGCGTATAATCGGGCGCGCTTGTCAGGCTTCATTTCGTTTTTGGATACTATTAACCGTTTCGTCAATCAGAGCCTGGTTATCGGCCTTAGACAGATTTTTGCGGATCAGTTTTCCGGCTACTTCCAATGATAGGTCAACCACTTCCGCTTTTATCTCAGAAATGGCTTTTTCCTTTTCGGCCTGAATTTGATTCCCGGCATTCTTGATCAGGACATCAGCCTGTTGACGGGCGTTTTCCAGGGTATCGGATTTAAGCTGTTCACCGGCGGCTTTACCTGCGGCCACGATATTCTGGGCTTCGGTGCGGGTCTGGGCGATCAATTCTTCTGATTTCTGCTGGAGCTGTTCTAATTCCCTGCGCGCTTTTTCAGCATCATCCAAAGAATCACGGATGGTCTTTTCGCGTTTATCCAACAGTGCCAGCAAAGGTTTCCAGGCAAACTTGGACAACATTCCCAGCAAAATCAGGAAGACCAGGATCGTCCAGATGAACAGACCCGGATCGGGTTGAACAAGAGGATTATTCATAATTTGGTCTTTTATTGAGCGGACATTCAGTCATTGGATGTACCGATGGTTTCATCATCGGCTATATCCGTGATTAAAATTGACTACCGGCCGTTTTATTTCATTAATACGATTAACAGCACGAACACTTCCGCCAGAATCGCAACCCCTTCCAATAGGAAGAGCGGCAGATTTATAGCGCCCGTGATCTGGGCGGCGGCTTCGGGCTGACGAGCAATGCTTTCGGCAGCGGCAGCGGCAAATTTACCGATACCAAGGGCGGCACCAACAACTATTATACCCAAGCCAATGGCGGCGCCAAAATAATGCAAGTTCAGACTGCCTTCTGCAGCCAGAACTGGAGCAATCGCCGGCATCACAAAAAGTGCTAACCAGGTCACGATTGCATATTTTCTAGTACGTGTCATTTTTAATAACCTCCGATTAATGGTGTACATTGATTGCCATGCCGATAAATACCGCTGTCAGCATGGTGAAAACATAAGCTTGAACTAAAACAACAATTATTTCCAAGGCTGAGATGCCTACTGCCAATGGAACCGAGACCAGTAACCCGGCAGCGATACCAGCCATTGCAGCTTTGAATATCGCCGCAAAGATGAATACAAACGATAGAATCGCCAGAATCGCAATATGACCACCCGTCATATTGGCCGCGAGACGCATTGTCAACGCGAATGGCTTAACCAGCATTCCGATCAATTCTATTGGAATCAACAGAATGTAAA
Organism: uncultured bacterium; assembly: GCA_964539785.1. Taxonomy (GTDB): domain Bacteria; phylum Fidelibacterota; class Marinisomatia; order Marinisomatales; family TCS56; genus JABMPO01. The sequence goes on from CAZIJQ010000015.1 coordinate 13,639, forward strand.
TCGGCCAGGCCAGGCCTGGTGGCACCAAATTTTTCCAGTGTTTAAAAAATCCATGAGCTTTAGTACCGGCAATCATAATGCTGAAAAAAGTGATAATCGCCAGAGCGGCAGTAACATTATAATTAGCAGTGGCAGTAACACCGCCGTGCAGAATACGGTTAATAAATGATTCGGAGCCGGTGTGCAGGATAAATCGATCAATGGCACCAAGCAGATCGAAAATCGGAACCAATCCAATGGCGTTAGCGGTGAGGATAAAACAGAAAAACGTGAGAATCAGGGGTGCCCAAGTGTTGGTGAATTTTTCACCAACGTTAGGTCGGATAATCGAATCACGGATGAACTGGACCACCGCCTCCAAAGCATTCATAAATCCACTGGGGACCGGCTGCTCCTGTTTGGTATATCTGCGGATTGCCCAAGTGATCACGGTGAATACCAGAATTGCCACCAGCCAGATCATCAGCACATGCTTGGTAATGGAGAAATTAATGCCAAAAATTGTCGGCAATTCCAGGATTGGGTGATCTATAGAACTGTTGGAGACATGGTGAATTATAACCTCGCCGGCATCGAATTCACCACTACCACTTCCATGTTCTGTTGCAATCATTGATTCAATATTCAAGTATTAAGACTTTTTAGGCTTAAAAATAGACTGGAAGTATAAGGCTTCAATAATATGCAGGACAATAAAATAGACTGTGAAACTGATGATAAATTGGACCTTTTGCAAAGCTGTAAACAGTATTAACAATGTGATATAAACCCCATAAAATAGCATCTTACCAAAAAAGGATTTCATCATCAATGCTGTTACGGATTCGGGATCTTTAGCATGGGTTCGTTTAACCAGAATCAGAGTAAACATGCCCACCAGCCATGGTCCAAACATACCCCAGAAGATGTCGGAAACGGCGGTCGGAATAAATCCGGCAACTAGCCCCCAGGAACCAAAGCTGAATAATGTTAGATAAACTAAAATCTTCACTGATTGAATTTCTAAGTAGTTAATAAATCGGTAGTGATCGTAAAATGTTTAATTATTAATGAAAAAGCTGGTTTGTTGATTTTGCGCCATAATCGCCAAACGCTCCCGCAACCATTGTTTGAAGAAGTAACGAGTGCCCGGGAACAGTAACATAAGTCCGAGAATATCGGTTAACAAACCAGGCGTAAGTAGAACAATTCCGCCTACCAGAACGAGTAACCCGTCCATTAACTTGTCGGCCGGCATTTGACCCATTTGCAAGTCCTGTTGTATTTGATACCAGATTGTGAGTCCGTACAGTTTGGCAAGGTAAGCGCCAACAACGCCGGTGCCGATCACCAGCAAAATCGTATTCCAGAAACCCATCACCTCACCGAGCTTGATCAGGATCAGGACTTCCAATAATGGTACACCGATAAATAGTGCTAAAAGTTTGCTGAACATAGGTCACTCCAATGCTATAAATTACAAAAGGTTTCCGGCTGCGATTGCATTTTAAAATCTTGAGACACTAAGCCACGGAGACGCAGAGATCACGAAGGAAAAAAATGAAATTGAAGATTTAAGATTGTCGCTAAGACGCCAAACTGCGCTTAAGCTTCGTTTGGCAGGTAGAGGATACAGGGGTGTTGCAGGGTCAAGAGATTAAAGACCGGATGGAATGCAGATTCAGAATTTCCAACACCGATTATCGAATATTGAAATTAGAAATATGTCGCAGAGCACCGAGGATTAAAATGAACATAAAGATTGCCTCGGAGACGAGGAGAGCACGGATATTTTCAAATAGTAAATGAAAGTGTGACAACATTATATTTCTGTTGACCTGATTAAATAATATTTATCTTTCAAATCATATAGTAGCTTTAGAAAGTTGTGAAACATATGAAAAGAATAATCATGACCATTCTGGTTCTCACATTCTATTTTGGCTGCGACAATATAACTGAGTCTGACTATTCGATTGTAACCGCCTGTTTTAGTCATTTAACCGGTGGTGATCTTCAGTCTGGATACTATGTTACTTTTCATAATTGTTCCGAAAATGCAAACTCTTATCTTTGGGACTTTGGGGATAGCACTCAGTCAATTGAAAAAGATCCGATACACATTTATGATACCGATGGGGCTTATACGGTTAGTCTGATTGCGTCCAACGAATCCAATTTAGATACCAGTATTAAAACTATTCTGGTCGATTGGAATATGGTCGAAAAGCCTAACATCTATCTTTATCCCGTTACTGATATCGATTTATCTCTTTATTTGGAATTTTCAATCGGCGGAAGAGTAGTAAAATCAATTCCGGAATATGGTGACGGTTGGCAGATACATGTCCAAATCGGTGGTAAAATTGATAATCAATATAATTTTCTATTCTACGAAGCAATTCAACCGGACGTCTGGCAACAAAATCAGGGCTGGTGTATAGTCAAAGAATCAGTAGCGGAATTCTTCCAGGCCAATATGCAGACCTATAATTTCGCTGCCAACGAAATAGCCGATTTTATCGATTACTGGACACCAAAGCTAGTTGACTACGATTATTACACTATTTATCCCCAAAATGACCAAGTTATCGAACAGGTGATAAGTCTGAATTTTTCCGAGCAACCAGATAATATTAATCGTTTATTTTATGTAGTGGGGGGAGCAATGGAATTCAAAGCAATCGAAGCACCGCTCATCACTGCATTTACCAGAACTGGTTTCACTGTTATTGAATGGGGTGTGATACGGAAATAATATTTTGTAAAGTGGATGATCAACAATAATTAAGTAGATGTCTTGATAAATATTGGGATTTCATTTTACAAAACCACTTAATTACTTGAATATTTGTTTGAACAATTTACCCATACTCTAATCTTACATTGCTCTGCTCCTCCACCCCTCATCTCCCGTGCTCTGCTCTTTGCTCCCTGCTCCACGCTTGTCTCAGTGTAAATTCACTAAACCAATAAAGGACCAAAATGAAAGTAATCGCTGATTTCTGTATCGTACCCTTGGGAGTGGGGGTATCTGTATCCAAATATGTGGCGGAATGCGAAAAAATTATCGCGGCTGCCGGATTGGAATTCAAGCTCCATTCCTACGGCACTGATATTGAAGGTGAATGGGATGAAGTTTTCACGGCCATTAAAAAGTGCCATGAGCGGGTTCACGCAATGGGGTCTCCGCGGATTTCTTCTACCCTGAAATTCGGCACCCGTACTGACCGTGACCAATCGATGCAGGATAAACTGAATAGTGTACAATCCAAATTGGATGTATAAATTTTTAACCTTCCTGGTTTCACCGCTGGGAAAGCGCATCCTAATTTCACTTGTTATTTTTATCATTGGTTTGCGTTTTGATATATTTCTGGTATTAATCCCATTCGTTTTCTGGCCCTGGAAACGGACCAATGGATAGCAACTTTTAGATAGTCTCTAATTTTTTTGTATTAACATTTGCACGATCATTCAAGTAGTCGTAATTTCGACTGTTGAGTCGAATAATGGAATGAATGGTCTACAATGCTAACTGATCGAAAAATCGAAGAACGGCAAGCTCGCAAGCAGCGGATTCTCCTTGGTGCTCTGGAAGTATTCCGGGAAAAAGGTGTAGAAAACGCCACAATGGACGAAATCGCCCAGCAGGCCGGCTTCGGAAAAAGCACCCTCTATTATTATTTCCCATCCAAAGATGAAGTATTTACTGCTATTATGGTTGAAGGCTGGGAACAATTGTGGCTCAGTATCGAAGACATTATCCATTCTGAATATCCCCCCAAAGAAACTTTTCTCAAAATTCTAAAAAAGCTGGCAGAGATCGTGGACAACGAACGAGCCCGATTCGAGTTTCTGTTCAATGCCGCTCGCCTGCTCAGCAAAGATATTGATAAACCAACCTGGAAAGCTTATCAGGAACGCTTATATGCTACCCTGCTGGCAATATTGAAAGATGGAATTGCCGCTGGACAATTCACAAACTTGAAACCGGAATTAATGTTACAAGCCATCGGTGGTATTTTCCATCAAATGGTATTTACCCGTACCGATCGCGGTGAAGTAACCGAATCTGAAATTGAAGATGTAGTAACACGACTGCTATTGAATCTCGCAGAACCTGCGCCCCATTAATCTTTGACAAAATAATACTCCAAACACCAATGCCGTACACACGAATTCTACAGCCAATCTTGGTTTTATTGATCGGCAGCATTACCCTGATGGCCGCTGATATCAGCGGACGGGTAATTGATGCTGCTTCCGGCGAACCGGTAATCAATGCCAATGTTATCGTTGAGCGTATGAATACTGGCGGCGCAACCGACATTGACGGCAATTTTGCCGTTAATAATTTGCCGGTTGGCTCTTACACAATTTTTGTTTCTCACATCGCTTACGAGGACAAGCGATTATCTGTTAAGGCTGAGCACAGCGATCCATTGATCATCAAATTATCGGAGACGTTTTTTCAGCTGAATGAGGTGGTGGTTACCGGGACCAGGACGGAAAAAATCCATCAAAACGTCCCGGTGACCACCGAAATTATTTCCAAAAAAGATATTAATGATAGCGGTACCATGGATCTGGGTGAACTGCTAAACCAGCGAGCCGGAGTGGCTGTTACATCTTCTGTGGAGGGCGGTGCGGTGGTCAACCTGATGGGCATCGATTCCCGTTATATCCTAATTCTAGTCGACGGCCAACCCATAACCGGTAAATTCAACAACCGCGTTTCCCTGGAACAGATACCCACATCAATTATTGAAAAAATCGAAATCATTAAAGGTCCCAACTCCTCGCTTTATGGCAGTGAAGCAATGGGCGGTGTCATCAATGTAATCACTGGCAAACAAGTTAGTGGCTTAACTACGTCAGTGCGTTTACGGCAATCTTTTGATATGCCCTTAGTGCCGATGGATGATGATGATGATAAAAATTCTATTATTGGCATAAAGTATGCACAGCAAACAAACCTGCAGACTAACCTGGGCTATGGTAATGATACTATAATCGGACGACTAAATCTAGACTACACCTATGCCCTGCCCAATGATAATGCACCGCACAATAAAATAGATGAAATCAATCGATTCAGTATTGGCGGAGAACTAACAAACAATATTACATCGCAAATCAAGTTACATACGAAATATAATTTGTACCACAGCAAGGAGGAGGGTCATACTTCAGCCGAGTACACCGCAACCAAGTTAAACCGGAATAATATACTAACTGACATCAGCTACAAACCGCGCCAGACGCTGGAAATACAGGCTATTGGCCGTTGGGCGAATTATTACCGTCACTATGATCAAATACATCCTTGGAATGTGGCTGCCGGTATATATATAAGTCGCGACACTACGACCGCCAATGACCTGGAACTTGAGTTGATAGGTATTTATTCCAAGGACAACACAACCTTGAATGTTGGTTTTGAACAGGGCGTGACCAGCTATGCCGGAGAGGCGCGGGGTGTAGGTGATCACACAATGAACACCTCAAGTATATATGGACAATTGGAATTCAATCCGTTTGCAAAAACTGTTTTAGTTCTTGGTACCCGCTGGGATGATAATGATGAAATTACCCCGGTAATCAGTCCCCGATTGGCAGCTATGTATACTCTTACGGAGCGCTGGAAACTGCGGGCTGCTTATGGCCGCGGCTACCGTCAGCCATCATTTATGGAACGCTATATTGACTGGTACCACGCCGGAATTGGGTATTCGGTACTTGGCAATATCGATCTCAAACCGGAGCGATCAGCCGGTGGAAATATCGGAGTGGAGTATTATCATCCCGGAGAATATCAAGTCAGTCTAATGATTTATTATACAAAATTTAACGACATGATCGACGATTTCATTTATGCGCCCAATGTATTCAGTTACCGGAATATTAATGAAGTCCGCTACACAGGAATCGAATTTCAAAATCGCTGGAAAATTTCCAATCAATGGCTGGCCAGTTGGAGTTATAATTTCGTGGATAATCGCAATGTTGAAACCGATTCTCTGCTATCGAATACCCAGCCTCACACTGGTAATGTCAGATTGAGTTATCAGGATAAAAAAAGCCATTTGTCAGGCAGTGTCAAGATCAAACTGGTTGGTCCTTATTACCCGGAAGAATTCAATACCGAAGAGGACGATTTCATTCGCGACACGGTTAAACGTAAAACGTTCGGTATTATCGACCTAGACGTTAAATATGCTATAACCCGTTACGCAAAATTGGCAGTCGGCAGCCAAAATATTCTCGATTATACTGATGAAAAATACGGACCTTTTATCGGTCGTCGAGTCTATGCCGAAATATCAACAGAATTTTAATTAAGGAGAATCCCCCATGAAAATAAAATGGTTTGTTATATTAATTTCGCTACTGATGCTGTTTGTGGTAGGTTGCGAGGATACAGATGATGATAACGATTTAACGTCATTGCACACAGGAGATATGATATCTTCATCTCAGTTGTTGTCGTTTGAGTCCGGTGAATTCGTATCCACTTGGGACCTAGCCTTCGTCTATGAAAACAGCTCCTACTGGGTAAAATTAAACAGCGACGCCCATGTGCTGGCAGTAAAATCTGATACTAGTTTCGATGCGGCTGAATTACCGATCTTTGGTTATTCGACAGATGATGGAGATAGCTACATTATCGGTAAAAGCTGGCAGGATTCATTATCCTATGATTTCGCAGATAATCACAGTATCAAGAGTAATGGCAATGCCTATTTTGTCCTAACGTCAGACTTACAATGGATCAAACTGGAAGTCTTATACGGCTCTCAGCTGATGATGAAATTCCGTTATATGATAGACGGCGGAACCGGTGCAATTGATACTGTCACGATAAATTATTCGGCCGATACGCCTGTTTATTATTATTTCACCAGCACTTCCGAGGTAACTCCTTATGATTGGGACCTTGGATTCACTTCAATTCCAGTGTATGCCGGACCGTCAATGGGAAATATTATGATGCCCCAGGTTATGTTTAATGAATCAAAAAATATTGAGCTGGCAATTATCAATGACCAGGATTTTGATGATGTAACCAGTGTACCGGGAAGCAACACCTGGTATACAGACAGTGCAATACTGGGGTATGAAGGTGATCAGGAAGTACTGAATTATCATCATGATATCACTAAAGTACTAATCGATAATGCCGATACCCATACCTATGTATTCAAGGTCGGCTTAAACCAGTATAAGGTCAGATTCATCGATTATGCCAGCGGTGTAGTCGTCTTCGATTTCGCCGAAATATAATTAAAAACTGACTCCATCCTGAGCCCCTGCTACTGCAGGGGCTTTTTATTTTTAATTGAGATCAACCACTATGAACAATACCATTCTCCACTACTTACCAATATTGACAACAATTGTATCTATTCTGTTTGCCCGGACGATTTTCAAACGCTATTTCAGCAATCGTAATTCGCGACATCTGTTGTGGTGGGGAATGGGTGTAATAGTCTACGGAATGGGTACATTTGCCGAAAGCTGGATTACCCTGCTGGGCTGGAATCCAGTCATATTCAAATTCTGGTACATTGTGGGCGCTCTGCTGGGTGGCGCTCCCCTGGCACAGGGTACAGTCTGGTTTTTGTTAAAATCAAAAACCGCTCAAAGGTTATCCTATGCATTGATAATTTATGTTGCGGTAGCGGCATTGCTGGTAATGGCGAGTCCGATAGACTTCAGTCTGGTCGACCCCCATCTGCCCAGTGGTAGAGTTTTCGAATGGCAGTGGGTTCGCTTGTTTAGTCCTTTTGTGAATACCTACGCCGTAATCTTTCTGATCGGTGGAGCCTTCTTATCAGCCTGGCGCTTCGGTGTCGCTTTCAGGCGCGATCGTACCAATCGGCAAATCGCCCGGGATCGGATGATTGGAAACATCTTGATTGCTATCGGTGCCATTCTACCGGGAATTGGCGGTTCTGCCAGTCGCGCCGGTCACACTGAAATATTATATTTAACCGAAATCCTGGGAATTTCCCTGATCTGGTTGGGCTATTGGTTCAATGTCAAGCGACGACCGATAGAAGTCTAATCTCTTTGCTGTTTCAACGCAGAGCATTGAAACGAGGAGAATAATTAACATATAACTATTACAAAATTATATAATCAGAGAAATCTGTGTAATCCGTGGTTACATTTTTCCTTAATCAATCTCCATTTCCACCACAATTTTTCCGGTACTCTGCCGTGATTCCATCAATTTATGAGCTGTAGCCATTTGTTCAAATTTAAACCTGTGTCCCACAACCGGTCTGATATTATGTTTCCGTACAAAGTCGGTTAAATCGGCCCAAACCTGTTGCATTAAATTCTGGTCTTTCAGTAGATAGCCCAGATGAGATGCTCCCACCGTGTAGGAACGTTCAGCCATTTTGGAGATATTAACCCTTGGGATAGCCCGCAAAGTGCGATAAATGGAAACCGGATTCCACTTTTTCAAATTCAAACTGGCAAAACCGATTACCACCAACCGCCCAAATGGTTTAAGCAACGCCAGCGATTTCCGGAATACTTCTCCACCCACTACCTCCAGAATCACATCAACTCCATTTCCACTATTCAATCGTCGTACTTCAGTCGCAAAATCCTGCTTTCGATAATTAATTACACCATCGATGCCCAGGTTCTCAACAACTGTTTTCTTATGATCACTGCCAACCGTACCAAACACTCGGCAGCCGAAGGCCTTTGCCAATTGAACTGCAGCCGTCCCGACACCCCCGGCAGCGGCCTGGATTAATACAGTATCGGTTGGTTTCAAGCGGCAAACCTCGAACAATCCCACCCAGGCGGTCATATACTGGACTGCAAAAGCCGCATTTTCAGTTACAGAATAGTCGGTGATGACCGGTAAAGCCTGGGTCTCGGGCACAACGATTTTTTCCGCATAGGCACCAATTTGGGAAGCTATGATCACAGTGTCACCCACGGAATGTATCTCTACATTTTCTCCAATCGCATCGACTTCACCAACGCCTTCCATCCCCAAAACATAAGGTAATTTAGGTGCCCAACCATAGAGTCCTTTCCGGGATTGGATTTCAGCATAATTCAACCCGATAGCCTGAAGTTTCACTCTTACTTCATCGGGTCCAGGTTGCGGTTCAGCGATTTCCCTGATCTGTAAATTTTCGACATTGCCATGCTTGCGGAGTACAATTGCTTTCATTTCATTCCTGTTAATTCAAATTTGAGAATTTAAAGTTAATATTTTTTTCGATGTTGTCTGATTCAGTTAAAAACCAGGTTTTTCGAAATATTTAGTGTATCTAAAATAACATTGACAACTAATAATTGGTTTGACGGTCTATTAAATAATAATTAAGCCAATGGAAGGACCATCGATGAAAAAACTACCTAAATATCTTGTCTTATTATTACTCCCGATTTTGATGACTATTAGTTATGGAGATGACCGGATTACAGAAACACGTGCTGTTGCTGACTTTAGTGAAGTTCAACTCGGCGGTTCCGGCATAGTCTACCTTACCCAGGGTGATACAGAAAAATTAATTGTTGAGGCACATTCTGATGTTATGCCATTTATCGAAACTGAAGTTAGAGGCAATAATCTTTACCTCGGTGTGAAAAAATATCGCAACTGGGGCCACACCGGTCAAATAAAATATTATCTTACCATGAAGGATATTTCACGCTTGAAAATTTCCGGCTCCGGAGATATCATTTGCGAAAAAATGGACACTGACGATCTGAAGTTACAGATTAGTGGTTCCGGAGATATAGAACTCCAAAAAGTTCAAGCTGGGAAAATAGCTGGCCATATCAGTGGTTCTGGAGAATGCACTATTGACGGGCAAGTCGACTATCAGGATATACACATTTCTGGTTCCGGTGAGTATTCAGCCGCAGATGTTAAAAGTCAGAAGGTGGATATATCGGTCAGCGGTTCCGGGGATGTAACAGTCTGGGCAATTGATAAACTTGATGTTTCAATTAGTGGAAGCGGTCGGGTTGGATATTATGGCCGACCAGCTGTTAACAGTCGCTCCAGCGGATCCGGAAGCACCAAACACTTGGGCGATCGCTAATAGCGACCCTCAAACTTTTCCGAAGGATATTTTTCGCCATTTTTCTGCATCTTATTTCTAATTGCCGAGCTCACATCGATTTTGTGGCGATTGGCAAAGGCCAGGGCATAAACCAGAATATCTGCTAACTCCTCCTCTGATTGCTGCCTGATTTCAGGTTCATTTATTGAATCCCAGGCCGCTGCGCTGGATTGCCATTTAAATATGTCCATCAATTCCGCGGCTTCAATCGCCAGTGCCATTGACAAGTTTTTTGGACTGTGGAATTGTTCCCATTCTCTGGCATGGACAAAATTCTCTATCAGGTCTTTAATTTCCTGGACCGTGGTCTGGCTGTCATTTTTGGATTTATTCACAATCATAATTCCCTTCTACTTCACCAGTATCATTTTTCTGGATTCAAAAAATCCCGGGCTCGGGGCTTTGATCAACAATTGGTAAATGTATACTCCGGAACTTAATTGAAGGCCAGATTCGTTTCTACCATCCCAATTGTATTGCCGATAGCCTGCCGGCAGCCAATCATCAACAACTGTTTTGACAAGTCGACCACGGATATCATAAATATTGAGTAAAACATGTGATTCGACCGGCAGCGAATAATTGATATTTGTAATGGAATTAAAAGGATTCGGATAATTTTGTTCAAGCCGGTAGCTGGTGGGGATTCCAGTAAAAAATTCATTGTCTGTGGCAACTCCCTGTATTAAGGAAAATTTTATGGCATCAGCACGTATTACCGGCCCGCTGGTGTACTGCCCCTCGTCCTTGACCTGAATTATGATTTGCTGATCAGCCGGTAAATTGAATTCACCCAACAGCACCCAATTACCACTGCCATCATTTTGATCGATGATAACCGTTTCCTGCACACTACCATCGACAATAATCGAATATACTGCACGATCAGTGGAGTTGATAGTTGTGGGTACGATTTCATAAATCGCGTACATACCCGGGTTCGGCAACATTATAGAAAACCGGGCGCTGGCCCCATTTCCCAGGTATGCATAGCGGCTGGTGCCACCCCAGGCCTGGGCAACACTGTAATGCCAATCACCATTTTCACTGTAGCAACAAGTGTCTTCATTATCGATAATCTGGAAAAAGGGCTCCAGAAAACTCTGCACCGGTAGTCGATAAAGGGGAGTATTCGGATCGTCACTGATAATTTCCAATGTGTCATTCAATGTTCCAAAATCTTCGCTATAAAGCTGGACAGTTATTGTTTCTGTTGACATACCAGGGATTTGCAATGGAAAACTTGATGCAACTGAAATGGCGGGCGATTCATTGGTTATTGATGATATTGTCAAATCATTGATACCAAGATTCTGAATCTCCAAATTTCTACTGGCAGTATCTCCAACACTAATAGGTCCGAAATCCAGGACAGCATTAATTATATTGATATCTCTATTCCTTACAAGAGCCGAGAATCTGATAACATCAGCCACCAGTGCCTCGGTTCCGGTCTGGCTAGCACCGACTCCTGTCAATTCAACATAATCATCTGAGCCAATCGTGAAATCAGCGGTATACAGGTAAAACCAATCATCAAATACCGGGAATTCAGCCAGGCTGATCGTATCAGCGCCACTGGAAGTTTGAATGATAAAAGTTGGGGCAGCATAGTCAGAACCAGCATCCGGAACCTGGACGAACAAATTATATAATCCGCTCTGAATTATATCCGGTGTCCAGCGAACGCTGGCAGTCTCACCGAACCCCAGGTCCGCAACCTGCGCTTCAACACCCCAGGCAACATTGTCAGTACTTGACCAACTACCTGATATTGTTTGAAAACCTGCACTTTCATCGTCAAGGTAAATATCATCGGCCCGGTAATACAGGAATTCCGTTGTCAGATTTCCCGCCCTGTCGATTGCTGCCGTACTCACCTTTGCTACAATGCCCGGATCAATTGTCTCCAAGGTCTGCCAACTGTCAGTACCGATTGATTCGCAGGTAAAAACATGATATTGTTCATATATATCTTTCACGGTAACAAAGGGTGCCGGTTGAAAAAGAGGTTCGTCAGAAGTGATTGTGAACTTTACATCGTTTCCGGTTGGCACTGCCGTAATCTGGATATCTGGTGCAGTTGTATCTTGCGTGCCCAGCCAAAGCTGCATTGCTTCAACTGCCGTGCAATAACGGAATTCAACCCCGGGATAATTATTTTCGGCCTGGTGAGCCAGGTTGTCGATCATTGCAATATTATCCAGAAAATCACCTTCTGGTAAATGTCCCCATAAGCATGCCACTTGATCGATTCCCTGAGCTGCCTGGTAAAATAAAGTATCCATAATATTTTGACTGGCGACCCGTCCAAGATGTGCCGAACGCAGATTCCAGCCCCGATCACCGCCGGGCAGCTGATAATTTAAGTCTGATGGCTGGTAGGGGATAAAACTGGAAGGTGCTTGCGACCAGTGAAAAGTATTATCTAAAGGCTCATCGGTATCGGTCCGATCAGCGGGATAATCATTATGCATGCTGAAGGGAAAGAGATCATTTATAGTTGCCTGCCAGTCATTGTCCATATAATGCCATCCGCTGCGGTAGGAAACGGGGAAAACATTCTCCTCCAACAGATAATTAGCCAGGGTATAATTCCAATCATCCCGGCATTCATCAAATGTCAGAGACTGATTCCAAAAATACTGTCCATCCTGATCATAATCGGTCCATTTGAAGGTGTGGTAATGCAAGGATAATTCATCACCATTTGCCAACACGTTTTGGCCGTGGTATTTCTGCATTAGATATAATGTCATCGTGTTTGGCAACGGAACATCTCGATTTGTGGCATAGCGGAAGATATTACCGCCCATCATCCACCAGGTCAATTTTACCGGTTGCCCATATGAATCAATAAACTGTTGGCGGAATGCCGGATCCATAACCTGATAGGCATTAGCTTGCGGATCAGTGTATAAAGATAGATTATAGGTATTCGCATAACGGGATACGCTCATTCCATCCCAGATTGCAGTATCTGATCCCAGCACCAGATATACCTTGCCAAGCGCACCAACCGTGGAATCAAAAATAACCAGAGCAGCAAGTATTAATTTAATCGTGTGGTAAATGTATTTTCTATTCAGCATTTTGACTATAATCCAATTTCGTTTAATATGTTTGTTGCTCCACTGTATTTTTCCAGGATCCATAATACATAGCGAATATCAACTGCTATGGATCGGCTGTAGGATTCGTTCCAGGCAAAATCGTTGATTGTGGCTTCGTAGGCCCGATCGAAATTAATCCCAACCAGTTTACCGCGGGAATTCATAACTGCGCTACCCGAATTTCCACCGGTCGTATCCATATTATAAAGCAGGCCCACCGGAACTGAATTCAACCTGGAATGATGATAGCGGCCAAAATCTCCAACCTGATGCAGATCGATAATTTTCTGGGGAAGATCAAACGGCGCGTGACCTTTTTTCTCGATCGCACCAGCCAGGGTTGAAATGGGGGAATAATGAGTGGCGTCCTTCGGCGAATAGCCCCTGATATGGCCAAATGTCAGCCGCAGGGTACCATTGGCATCAGGGATAAAATCCCGATCCAGATAGCCAATTTTAACTTCAATCAATAAATTATGCAGACGATCCAATTCCCCTGACCGGGCTTCAGCAACTAAACGCTGATCTTCATAGACAGGATATAAATCTATGATCAACTCCAACAGCGGATCCTTTACTTTTTCCAGATCGTTGGCAGTCATTGTCAATAATTGGCGAACAAACTCAGGATCGCTGATCCTCGATTTATGCAATGCCTTCGAAACGTAGCGATTAATCTTACGAGAGCTGGTGCTTTTACCAATCCTTGAATCCAGGTCTGCAATCCGATAATCACCCGGCAGATAATTATAGCGTTCCAGCATGTCCTGCAGCAGCGCTTCATCCGCCGGGTTATGATAATTTTCCAGCCGCTCAAATAAATTCTCAATGGTCCGATCCAGATTGCGGGTCATGTAGGGTTTTATTCGTTCCTGTTCGGCCTTCGGCAGCTCAAGGGCCATTTCGTACACTGTAAATGCCGTTCTAAATAAAACTGAACTGTACTTAATATTTCTCAACACAAATTCATAATCATAGCGTTTGCGCTTTTGAGAATAGACCGTACCAATATCTGCCAGAATATTGCCGTACCGCTCTTTTCTTTCAGGATTACTATCGATGTATTCCTGTAATTCCTGCTCCATTCGAATGCGCTCTTCGACCAGTCCGATTCGGTCAATCCCCTGTATTTTACCGCGATAATTTTTCATGCGGTTGGAGAGTCCTTTAATACGGGAAGTCAATTTCAGGGCAACATCGCGATCATCAACACCAAATCCTTCCAGTACGGAAATCTGCCACTGGTATAAATCGGCAGTTGTCGGCATTCGAATATCATATTCAAATGCCAGGTGATGAGAAGTCCGATGGCGGTAGGTCCGGCCGGGATATCCCAGAATGAATACGAAATCATCTTCATCAACACCATTGGGCTCAATTTCAATTACTTTTTCCGGCTCATAGGGAATATTATCTTCGGAATAATCGGCGGAACTACCATCCGGAGCGACATAGACCCGCATGAGTGAGAAATCACCGGTATGCCGGGGCCACATCCAGTTATCAATCTCGCCACCGAAATTCCCGATGGAGCGGGGCGGTGCGTAAACCAGACGCACGTCCTTCAAATATTTATATAAAAATATCACATAGGTTCGTCCTATAAACATTTCAGCCACTTCCGCCCTGAGCCCGGGATAATCTTCTTCGGCCTGTAGCTCGATCGATTTAATCTGATTTTTTATGGCCTCGGAGCGGTCAGCCGGATCCATTCCCTCCACAATAACTGACGTAACCGATTCGGAAACATCGTAATAATCCGCAGTTATTCGAACCTGGTAACCCTCAGCCCGGACTTCCTGCTCGCGAGTTGCAGCATGAAATCCATTTTCGAGGAAATCATTCATTGGTGTGCTGGCATCCCGAATGGCTTCGTAAGCACAATGATGATTGGTAAGTATCAATCCCTGGGAAGAAACAAATGAACCTGAACAACCACCAACCTTACAAATGCCGTCGATCAAACTGATACCATCAGGATTATATAACTCCCAACCAGCAATTTCAAAACCCAATTGATCGAGGTCCAATTTGTCAATCTCGCTCAGAGGATACATTCCCTCCTCTGCAAAATTTATGTTCATAATAATCAGAAAAATGATCAAGAAATTCAGGACCGATTTCATACTTGCTCCGGTTAGATTTTATCGCTGAATTTAGACAATCGTTTTAAACTACTCAGCACATAATACACCTGAAATAAAAATGCCACTCAAGACGAGTGGCATTTTAGTTACATTAACTGATAAACCGGTTATTAGAATTTCTTTTGATAAAAATGACAATAGGGCGTTGATCCTTTGTTATCGTAATAATCCTGATGATAGTTTTCGGCCGGCCAGAAGGTGGAAGCCGAGGTTAATTCCGTTGCCACATTATAACCTTTTTCCTCAAGTACGCCAATCAATTTTTCGGCCACTTCTTTCTGTTCATCATCAAGATAGAATATTCCCGATCGATACTGCGACCCAATGTCCGGTCCCTGGCGGTTCATCTGGGTGGGATCGTGGGTTTCAAAGAACAAGATTGCCAGTTCCTCATAACTGACCTTAGCTGGGTCGTAAATCACTTCGACCGCCTCAGTATGGCCGGTATTGGTATTACACACTTCTTTATAGGTGGGATTGTCTTTATCTCCGCCGGTGTAACCAACTGTTGTGGATATAACACCGGGAAGTTTCTGAAGATGGTATTCGGTACCCCAGAAGCAACCAGATGCAAATATTGCCTTAGCTGTACTGGGCATTAGTGGTTCAAATGTCAAAGAAATGGAATTAACACAATGTCGGGTATTTTTACCGGTATAACCTTCACCAAGAAACACATGGCCCAGATGTCCATCGCAATTGGCACAGACAATCTCGGTACGCTGACCGTCGGCATCCGACAATCGTTTGACAGCTCCGGGTATTTCATCATCGAAACTGGGCCAACCGCAATTCGAGTCAAATTTATCCCCGGAACGGTAAAGTGGTGCGGAGCACCTTTTACAGGTATAAATACCATCCTCTTTTTGATCGGTGTACTTTCCGGTCCAGGGCATTTCAGTTCCTTTATGAATGATAACCTGTTCTTCTTCCGCTGTCAATTTATTATACTGCTGGTCTTGGGCCATTACCACCACCGTTAATATTAATATTGTGTTATTAATCCATTTCATAATAATCCAATCGCGAATTTAGGCTTGAGGGTACACAACGGGAACATCCAATAATTTGTGTAATTCACCAGTCTGATACAATTCCGCCATGATATCACTGCCGCCAATCAATTTACCACGGACAAATAATTGCGGTGAGGTCGGCCAGCCATATAATTCCCGCAATTCCGTAGCGATTGTAGGATGATCATCCAAAATATTTATGTCGATAAAAATTACTTTCAACTGATTTAAAATGTTGACCGCCCGAGCTGAAAATCCACACAACGGTTGCTTGGCAGTACCTTTTATAAATAATACAACTTCATCGTTTTCAACGACCTCTTTTATCTTATCAGCATATTTCATTGCCAATTATCCTTTTTTCGAGTTTTTATTGTTAATGCATGGATAAAACCCCCATTTATTTGCATCAAATCGGTCAACGAATTATGTACCATTCGATGTTGGTCGATTAATACAATTCCTTCAAAAATATGAGATTTAACTTCAACATTCAGATGTGTTCCCTTACGTTCACTGGGACTGTAATGTTCTGGTAGGTCCTGTTTTCCGTTTACCAATACAATTGAACTGGGGAAATCCTGGTTCAATCGGTCCAGTACGGTTTGAATATTTTGTAGGGCATTCATAATCTTTATTGAGATGGGTTCTCATTTAATAACATACAACATAGTTAGTTCCCACAAATTGAGATATATTAACCTACCTTCACAGAAACCCCGGTAGCTGTTAAAATGAGTGCTGGTTCTGATATAGATGAAACGAGACGGGATTAGGTTTAGGGCAAGTATATGAAGTTATGAGGGGATAACTATTTTCGCCAGATGACTTTGGCTAACTCGTAAAACCCCACCACCAGACCGAGTATCAATCCGGACAATAATAACCACGGGCTGGAATCCAACCAGTTGTCCAGCCAATACCCAACCAAACCCAATATAATAACGGACCCTATCAAGGTATAAGATGCGGAGGCAGCTGGACCGGCGGATCGTAATGTTTTCTGAAAAAACTCAAAAGAATTGGCAATAAAATTTTTGTTATTATGTTCAGTCATCTAATAGGATAATATATAGTGGGATTTTTCGAAATCCCAAATAATCACGGCATTCGACCTATAAACTGTCTTCATCAAAGGTTAAATCGCATTTCCCTTCAAAGCGCGCGCCTTCTTCAATCAACAGGCTCCGGTACACCAGATCACCGTTTAAAGTCGATTCCGCTCCCAGAACCACGCGATCTCTTACGGTTACATTACCAAACACCCGCCCATTGATGTGAATATCACTGGCGCTAATATTCCCGATAACCTCTCCTTTACCAGCTACGCGAACGGGTCCATCGGTCTGAACATCACCGGTAATTTTACCATATACAATCAATCCACCTTTGAGGCTGACGTTTCCATCGATGACCATCTCAGCTCCAATCATGGAGTGAACATCTTTAAAGTCAATTTTATCCATCGTTGGATGTACTCACATTCTTTTCATGTAATTCAGGAAAAAACACCTTGGGATCCACGGCAACGCCGTCCTTCCAGATTTCAAAATGCAAATGCGGACCGGAGGAAATTCCCGTATTTCCTCCCAAGGCAATGACATCACCACGGTTGACATAATCACGCTGATTTACCAGATTGCGCTGGTTATGCCCATAAACCGTAAAATAATTATTTCCGTGATAGACAATGATATAATTGCCCATGTTGTAGGTCCAGCCGGAAAATATTACAAATCCGGCAGCAGCGGTTAATATGGGATCACCTTCCCTGACAGCAATATCAACTCCGTAATGGTTCTCATGGGTGAAAGCGGATACTACATTCACATCGCGAGTTACGAAGCCTTCAACCGGTAAAACTGACGGTAAATTTTCAGAGAACGATAACAGAATATCAGCTTTCTTAAGTAAATCGGTAGCTGTTTCCGCTGAATCAGCTGTTAACGGTTCAGGATTAAACTTAATATCCGATCCAAGTGTTTTTCTTACCGCAGTATTCATGTGCTTGATTTGTTTAAGCTCACGCATCAGATCAATAACTTCCATTCTTTCACTTGCAAGCTGTTGATATTTCAATTCCAGCGCGTTGTGTTCCAGAACCTTCGGCCCGAAATAAGCTAACATAATAATCAGTCCGGTAATAAATAAAATCGTTAATCCGATGATGATACGAATAAACTTTCGGCTGATCAGAAAACTGCGATTATTTTCAGAATTATCCGGTACAATCAGGATCGTATATTTGGAAGCCTTCATAAATTTTTAATTTTCAATCGAGTGTAACAATTCTAACAATCGTTCCAGATCATCATTGGAATAATATGATATTGTAATACTACCATTATTTTTACCGGATTTGATTCTCACTTTTGTCCCAAGAATTGATATTAGTTCATCTTCTAGTCTTTTAATCTGAGGTGAGATACGGCGGGTTTTGCCTTTTTTTGATCCCAGGGGTTTTTCAGACGTGGAATCTTTTACAATAGCTTCGGTCATTCGAACGCTCAAACCATGGCGGATTATCCGTTCTCCCAGAGTCAATTGGGCTGCAACCGTTTTCAAACCCAACAGTGCCCGGCCATGACCCGCAGTAAGTTCTTGGTCTCGCAGCTTACGTTTAATTTCCGCTGGCAATTTTAACAATCGCAGAGAATTGGTGATCGTAACTCGCTTTTTGCCAACTGCACGAGCAATGGCGTCCTGTGATAAATCGTGCTTACCTGACAAAACAGCAAAGGCTTCCGCTTCTTCAATGGGATTCAGGTTTTCCCGCTGAATATTCTCGATTAAGGAAACTTCCATGATGTCTACATCATCAGTAATTTCTATAACGTAAGCCGGAATTTCTTTAAGACCGGCAATCTTGGATGCCCGCCAGCGGCGTTCACCAGCAATCAGAATATATTGACCATCATTTTCCCGAACTGTTACCGGAGTAATTACACCCTTCTGACGAATTGAAGCCGCCAGTTCCTGTAAAGCGTCTTCATCAAATATCTGCCGAGGCTGCAGCGGGTTGGGTGCGATCCGATTGATGGGGATGGCATCAACACCAGCACCACCAGATGTTCCGCCCTGATGGGACGCAATTATGGCATCCAGACCTTTACCGAGCCGTCTTACCATCGCGTTCTATTATCTCCTCTACCAAATCAATATAATTTTTAGCGCCGGTAGAATTGGCGTCATACAACAAAACCGGTTTACCAAAGCTGGGAGCTTCGCCCAGCCTGACATTCCGATGAATAATGGAATTGAAAATTTTGTCTTTAAAATAGCCTTTTACTTCTTCTTCCACCTGTTTTGATAAATTCAACCGCCCATCATACATGGTTAGAAGTACGCCTTCGATTTCCAGGCTGGTATTAAGATGTTTCTGGACCAGCCGGATGGTATTTAGTAATTGGCCCAACCCTTCCAGAGCGTAATATTCACATTGAATCGGGATTAGAACTGTATCTGCCGCGGTCAGGGCATTTAGGGTCAGCAACCCCAGTGATGGGGGACAATCAATAATTAGATATTCGTAACGATCGCGAACCAGATCCAGCTTCTGCTTCAGTTGGTATTCGCGTGCCATCACACTTACCAGCTCAATTTCCGCACCAACCAAATCTTTAGTGGATGTGAGTAAATCAAGATTGGCAAAACTGGTGGGAGTTATAGCATCCTCGACTTTAGCTCCGCCGATCAGGACATCGTAGATCGTGGCGGGTGATTCCTGGGTTAAATCGGATACTCCTACAGTGGCATTGGCCTGGGGGTCCATATCAATCAGCAGGGTCTTGATTTCACTTACTGCCAAACTAATGGCAGTATTTACTGCGGTAGTTGTTTTTCCGACACCGCCTTTTTGGTTGGCTATTACTATGATTTTTGACATTTGAATTGAATTCTAGAATAAACTGAGGGCGAATTTAGGGAATTGGTTATGTCAAAACAAAGAAGTTGCCCGGCTACCGGCTAATGATTAGTGAATTTATTCAACGATTCCATTTGTCATCAGTTTGGGGGCTACGTAAATTTCAATTCCTAAATAACCAGTTTATTTACGCTATAAAATTACACGATGAATTGCAATCAAGGGCCATGATGCCGACCATTGACATCAGAATCATGATGGCCATAGCCTATTTCACAGATTTGTTCACTAATTATCTGCCGCGCTACTGATCGCTTCTGAAAATAAAATGATCATCCGCACGACAGACCTCATATTATCCTTTTTCATTCACCTTTCACAGCCAGTCAATAGCACCGGCCAAATCGTCTGGATCGTTCCCATGGTAAATTCCTGTCGGGAACGTGATCTTGATAAAAATAATCCAAGGAGCCTCAGATGAAAACAATTTTAGTAACCGGAGCCGCCGGACAAATCGGATCGGAGTTAACCCTGGCACTGCGAGAACGTTATGGAAATGACAATGTGATTGCAACCGGGCATAAAACCAAACCCAGTGACGAATTATTTGATTCGGGACCGTTTCAGTTCATTAACTGTGCCGATGTAAACTCCATTGCGGAAGTTGTGAAAAAATACAATGTCGGTACGATCCATCACTTGGCTGCAATCCTCTCAGCCGTAGCGGAAGCTAAACCGCAATTGGCTTGGGATGTAAACATTAATGGATTGTATAATGTACTCGAAGTTGCGCGCGAATATGGTTGTTCGGTATTTACTCCCAGTTCAATTGGTGCCTTCGGTCCTACTACGCCCCTGGACAACACTCCTCAGGATACCATCCAGCGACCGAACACCATGTACGGTGTTACCAAAGTGGCAGGAGAATTACTCTGCGATTATTATTTCAAACGTTACGGTGTGGATACCCGTGGCGTGCGCTACCCGGGAATTATATCCAACGTGACCCTGCCCGGTGGCGGCACCACCGATTATGCCGTAGAAATCTACTACGAAGCAATCAAGAAAAAACATTACACCTGCAACTTGAAGGCCGGCACATTTCTGGATATGATGTACATGCCCGACGCTATCAAGGCTGCCATCGATTTAATGGAAGCCGAACCAAGTGCTTTAAAGCACCGCAACGCCTTCAATGTCTCAGCCATGAGTTTCGACCCGGAGATTATCGCGGCTTCAATCCGCCGGCAGATTCCCGAATTTACCATGGATTATGATGTGGACCCTGTCAAGCAGGGAATTGCCGATACCTGGCCCAACAACATGAATGACTCAGCTGCCCGCGATGAATGGGGCTGGCAACCTGAATATGATCTGGAAGCAATGACCAAAGATATGCTCGAAGAATTATCTAAAAAACTGTAAGTGTTCACAAAACGCTGAAATTGGAAATTAGAAATTAGAGAAAAATGAAAAGAGTTTATGAACTTGAGGTTTACCAACTTTCAGAAGAATTATCGGATTTGGTATGGCATGATTTTGATAGGTGGAATAAAAAGGTTCAAAACACAGTGGGTTATCAGATTATACGATCCTCTGATAGTATAGCTGCGAATATAGCTGAAGGATATGGACGGTATACTCCAGCTGATAGAAGAAAGTTTTATATTTATTCAAGAGGATCGTTTGAAGAAACTAAAGCTTGGTTACGAAAACTTATTAAGAGGAAAGTTATTGATAAATCAGATGTGTCAAAATATGAAATGGTTATTGAAAAACTTGGTCCAAAGTTGAATGCGTTTATCAATAGTACAAAAAAGAAATAATACAAATTTCCAATTTCTAATTTCAAACTGTTAACGATTACAAAAAACTTAAGGAGAACTAAATGTCTGTCGAACGCTTAAATACGGTATTGCAACAAAACCTGGATGGCCTTTATTCAAAAGGTACCGCTAAAGGTGCCGAAATGGTTATCACCGGAATGAAATCGGCGGAAGGCACTATAGGACCTCGTTATTTCATCGAGGGCCACGGCAACAAGGAATTTATTAAAATGAATTCCAATTCTTACCTGGGTATGTCCCTGCATAAGGACGTTATCACTGCCGAAGAAGAAGCCGCACAAAAATTTGGTGCCGGACCCGGGGCGGTGCGTTTCATCAGTGGCACCTATGCACCCCATATCGCCCTGGAAAAGAAATTGGCTCAGTTTCATGATCGCGATGCTGCCATGATTTTCAGCTCGGCCTACGTAACCAGTATGGGCGTGATTGTTCCTCTTACTACCAAAGAGACAGTTTTCATCAGCGATGAGTTGAATCACAACTGTATTATCCAGGCCATGCGCCTGTCACGACCGATAGCCAAAGCCATCTATAAGCACAACGATATGGCCGATCTGGAAGCCAAAATAAAAGAATCCATCGGCAAAGGTAAACGCGCACTGGTGGTCACCGATGGCATATTCAGCATGCGTGGTGATAATGTCCCGTTGGCAGAACTCGTTGCTGTCTGCAAAAAATATGAAGACCAGTTTGAGGAAGGCCTGATCACCATCATGGATGATTCCCATGGTGTGGGCGCTTTCGGTGATACCGGTCGAGGCACCGAAGATTATTGCGGCGCCCGAGTGGATATCATCATTGGGACTTTGGGAAAGGCTTTTGGCATTAATGGTGGCTATGTGGTAGCTTCACCAACCATCGTTCAATACTTGCGCGAAACCGCACCCATGTATATTTATTCCAATCCCATCACCGTATCGGAAGCTTCCGCTGCGTTGAAGTCATTGGAAATTCTTGACAGTCCGGAAGGTTTGAAGATGCTCGCGCATCTTAGAGCAATGACCCAGCGCTTCGAGAACGGTCTAAAAGCCAACGGGTATGAAACCATCGAAGGAGCCCATCCGGTGGTTCCACTGATGGTTCGTGATACCCAACGAACATCCGAATTGGTAGCCTTCCTGACCGAGAATGGTGTTTTGGGCACCGGATTAAATTTCCCGGTTGTACCCAAAGGTGCCGAAGAGATCCGCTTTCAGGTGTCAGCCAGTCACACCGAAGCCGATATTGATTTTGTATTGGGTGTTCTGAAAAACTATCAAGAGACACATTAAATCCTAGTTGTCATTGGTAGAAACATCACCCGATATTGAGAAATAAGCAATTGCTAACAGAAAGCCAGAGGCGGTATATTTCGGCCTCGTAAAATCTGTTTTATCGAAAATTAAACACGGTCTATGAATAAGAAATTAACTCCCCGATATATCCTTATCAGCGTTATACTGGTCTGGGCGATGTACGCTCTGTGGCCAACCGTACGCTATGAATCAATGTCTGAAGATCAGTTGGAAGCCCTGCGGGAATCCGGCGAACTTGAGGCGATAGAATCCAAAGCCATTAAGCAGGGTCTGGACTTAAAGGGCGGTATGCACATCGTTCTCGAGGCAGACTTGCCGACATTAGTCACTAACCTGGCAGTTAACAAAGATGCTAAATTTGAAAGAGTAATCAAATCAGCCAGTGTTGGTCTGGATGATCCAGAGGCTGACTTTTTCAATGCCTTTGAGCGGGAATCCGAAGCGACTAATTTACGTTTACCTCGTTATTTTCATGATTATGGCGCCAGTACAGCCGATATTATCAGCGGACTGGAAGATGAAGCTGACGATGCAATAAATCGCGTATTGGAAATTCTCAGCAACCGTGTTGACCAGTTCGGTGTTTCCGAACCGACTATTCAAAAACAGGGGGATCGACGGATTATTATCGAGTTGGCTGGAGTCCAGGATCCGGATCGCGCCCGTGGATTACTACAGAGTACGGCGCTGCTGGAATTTATCCTGGTGAAAAACCCCGAGGTAACCCAGGATTTGCTAATCAGAATCGATAAGATCCTCAAAGGCAGTAGCGATCTGGAAGATATCGTTGAGGGTGCGGCAGAAGCTGATACGACAATTGATGAAGCCGAGGAACCGGCGGAAGAATTCGTCAGCGATGATAAAACAATATCAGTTAGTGAATTGTTTGGCGAGGTTGAGGCGGAAGTAACTCCTGGCTCAGATACTGACAGTTCAGTTATAATTGATGAACGTTTATTCACCGAGCGGCCATTCTCTTCCCTGCTACGCAATCTTGGAAATGACCTAGGCGTTCCTGAAAAGAATTATTACGCCATTAAAAAGATCCTTGATTTGCCGGAAATAGCGACAAAATTACGTTCTACCAACAGCCAGTTCCTGTTCAGTGAATCGCCCGAAGTATTCGCCGACCAAAGTGGCACCGAAGAGAAATTTTACCGCTTATACCACCTGGAGATGGAGTCGGAGTTAACTGGTGGAGTAATTGAAGAAGCCCGAGCAACACTCGGTTCTCAGGGCGGCACCAATGCCGGGCGCAATATCATTCTGATGGACATGAACAGTGAAGGAATGAAAATTTGGGCACGCGTAACCGGAGCAAATATTAGCAAGCGTGTAGCAATCGTTCTGGACAAAAATGTCCGGATGGCTCCGGTCATTGAAGATCGGATTTCCGGCGGTTCCACAGTCATCCGCGGTTTCGCTAATATGGACGAAGCCAAAGATATCGCCATCGTTCTACGTGCAGGTGCTCTGCCTGCCCCGGTTAATATTATTGAAGAGCGAATCGTTGGACCATCGCTGGGGGCGGATTCAATCCAAAAAGGCACACTTTCAGTTTTGATCGGATTAGTAGTCGTATTGATCTTCATGATAGTTTATTATAAAACCTCCGGAATAATCGCCAGTTTCGCATTGATTTGGAATATCGTACTGGTACTGGCCATCCTGGCATCGCTGGGTGCAACCCTGACTCTGCCTGGTATTGCCGGTTTGATCTTGACGGTGGGTATGGCTATAGATGCTAATGTGATTATTTTTGAACGTATTCGGGAAGAACTGCGCAAAGGCAAAACGCCGCGGGCAGCAGTTGACAGCGGATTTGACCGTGCCCTGACAACAATCATCGATGCCAATGTTACCACGGCAATAGCCGCCTTGGTCTTATATCAATTTGGAACAGGCCCATTGCGTGGTTTTGCTACGGTGCTATTCTGGGGTATCATAATCAGTATGTTTACCGCCATATTTGTTACCCGAACAATTTTCAATTCTATCACTTCCCGTAAACAATTACAGACATTAAGCATATGAGACTGATCAAAGAAACTAAAATAGATTTCATGGCCCAAACCCGGTTGGGAGTCATTATCTCATCAGTGTTGATTATAGCCGGATTGTTATCGATAATTTTTCAGGGCGGCCTGCGATTGAGCATCGATTTCAAAGGTGGCAGCATGGTTGCTGTAAAATACACTGATGAAGTGGATATCAATAATATCCGCGATATTATGTCAGCGATTACCATTGAAGGTGAAACCTACGATTTCAGCAAAAATGAAATCAAACATTTTGGTGATCTTTCCACTGTTTCCCTGCGTCTTCCCATCATTGTGAATCAATCAAAAGATTTCAACCAACAGATTGTCGAATTTTTATACGACGCATTTCCAGAAAAAGTACCTGTAGATAAAGCAAATTTCCTGTTATCAGTTGAAACAGTCGGACCCAAAATCGGAGCAGAGCTAAGTGGCAAAGCCTACCTGGCAATCATTACGGCTTTGGTGCTCATTCTGATCTATATATCAATTCGTTTTGAGTACAAATTCGCCCTGGGCGCCATTGCCGCCCTGGCTCATGATGTTATAATAACTTTGGGAATTTTCTCAATCATGGATTTCGAAATTTCCCTGTCGGTTGTCGCCGCATTCCTGACGATTGTAGGTTATTCGCTTAACGATACGATTGTTATTTTTGACCGCATCAGAGAAAATATAAAAGGTATGCGCAGCAGCAGTTTCGCTACAATAATTAATCAAAGTATTAATTCATCATTGAGCAGAACAATAATCACGTCACTAACTACATTTGTGGTGGTCTTTGTCCTGTGGGTTTGGGGTGGTGAAGTGATTCATAATTTTGCTTTCGCTATGCTTGTGGGGGTCATCGTTGGTACTTATTCATCGATATTTGTGGCGAGCCCAATTGTGTTAAAACTGCAAGCTTATGTCAAGCCAAAAAAATAAAATAACCACCGACTCAACAACAATAATTACTAAAAAGCTCCGCTCAGGCGGAGCTTTTTATTTGGGATGAAAACCAAAGTCCTGGCCTTCTATATGGCCCTGTGTATAATCTGGGGTACTACCTGGTTTTTTATTAAGATCAGTCTGGAAGGGACACCCCCTTTCCTGGGTGCCGGTTTACGATTTTTACTGGCGGGATTGATTTTATGGGGGATAGTATTCTGGCGTCGGGAATATCCGGTCTGGTCAGCCACCGCAATAAAAGTTTATCTAGCTTTCGGGGTTTTAAACCTGGCAATCGGCTATTCCCTGAGTTACTGGGCAACCCAGTTTATCTATTCGAATTTATCAGCAATAATTTGGGCTGCATTTCCATTGGTTTTAACCCTGATGGCTCATTTTTACCTGCCTGAAGAAAGACTCAATTTGCGGAAAGGCCTCAGCATTTTGTAGGGGATGGCTGGCGTGATTCTACTGTTGGTTGACAGTGGTAAACTGGGCGGTGAAAATGTAACTGCCGGAATATTGACAATCGCTACAGCGGTGGTGATTGCAGCCTGGCCTAATATCTATATTAAGCAGCACCGGCATGAAATACGCACTATCCCCATGAACGCAGTCAGCCAAACGCTGGCTGGGATTTTAATACTGATAATTTCTTTTATTGTGGAGAAGGATCAGCAGATGGTCATGAGTTTCGTGAATATCGGTTCACTGCTTTATCTGGTGGTTTTCGGAACAGTTATCACCTGGTTGATTTACATCTGGCTATTCTCTCATATCTCAGTCACTTTAATCTCGTATATCGCTTTCTTTCCGCCAATAATTGCCACTATTATCGGTTGGTTAGTGTTGGGTGAAAAACTTACACCGGTAATGCTTGTGGGAGCAGGTTTGGTTTTAGCCGGTATCATTCTCATGGGATTCAAATCTTCGAAAAGTGATAGAAGTAAAAATTTCCGTCCCCGCTGACTTCCGGTTCTACCAGACTTTACGGGATACCACTCGCCAACCATTCGGTCTCACGGAATGTTTGCTAGATTCAGTCTATTACACGCTGATCAACGGAACACTGGTTACTATTCGTCACAACGAGAAAAATAATGTACTGGTCATCTCCAGCGCTCATCCAATTGCCAGGCTCCACGAAATAATACGATTACGATTCGGGTTGGACCAGAATCTGGCAGACTTTTACAACCGCCAATATGATCAGGAATTGCGAACAATAATCACGCGCCTCAGCGGATTACGACTGTTCCAGAAACCAACACCTTTTGAAGCCTTGGTGGCTGCCATTGTGGATCAGCAATTGAACCTGGCATTTGCGGAAAAACTTAAAAGACGACTGATAACCACTTATGGTTCGGTTCACAAATTCAATCAAATCAAATTATACGAATTCCCAACCCCGCAAATGCTGGCAAAACTGGATGATGAAGCGTTACGTCCCCTGCAATTTTCAAATAATAAAAGTCGGTTCGTAATCCAATTAGCCAAAAAAATCACTACCGGTGAAATATCATTGAATAATTGGACCAATCAATCTGATGCTATTTTATATTCCAAACTGATTTCAATCTATGGGATTGGTCCCTGGACCGCCGAATACTCAGCTATGGTTGGTTTCAATCGACTGAACGCTTTTCCGGCTGCTGATATTGGACTGTTAAATGCCTTAAAGGCAATCTACCGAATGGAGAAAAGACCGACTCCGGCTGAAGCCCACAAATTGGCAAAACAATGGGAACCTTACCGGGGATTAATGACGTTTTACATTTGGTATGCGTATGAACAAGGATTTACTCAATCATAATAATACATAAACATGATCGGTTAGCACCATGAATCATTATACTTCCATCCAATCTCCAATCGGAAAATTATTACTGGCTCGCACGGACCAAGGCTTATGCAGCATTGGTTTACCGGGCCTAGAAACAGCATTTTTCCAGCAATTGAATAAATATTTTCCAAAGGAAAATTTCATTGAATCTACCGAAGGATTAGCTGACACTATTTCGCAATTAGACGAATATTTCCAAAGCAAGCGTCAAGCATTTTCCGTTCCCCTGGATCTCAGGATAACGCCATTTTTTACCCAGGTGTTAAAACAGGTACAGAAAATCCCATTTGGGTCTACTAAATCCTATGGTGAGATCGCTCATGAACTGAATCGCCCAAACGCAGCACGAGCTGTAGGTATGGCCAATGCTCGTAATCCAATACCCATAATCATTCCCTGCCACCGGGTTATCGCTGGCAACGGTGCCCTGCAGGGTTATGCCGGTGGACTTGAAATGAAATCCTTTCTTTTGCGTCACGAAGGTTTAACGCTTTAACTCCAATTGTTTTTAAATTTGACTATTATGAATAAAATTATACAGAGTTTACAGCGTACTTTTCTGGCTGGTTTATTTACGGCTGCTCCAATTGCCTTGACAATTTATATTATTGGATTGATTTTCCGGGTGCTGGATAAACCGACTGCAACTTTCCTGAAACGATATGAAATTGAGATTCCCGGATTGGGTATCATCATCTCAATAATATTTGTTTTTCTGCTGGGAATCATAATCACAAACGTACTGGGGCGAAAATTATTTTCTTGGGGTGAAAAATTTCTGGCATCCCTGCCAATCGTCAATCCGATTTATAATACCGTTAAGCAAATCACAAATGCATTTTCCGGCTCCAGCAGCCGAGCATTTAGAAAAGTAGTCTATATTGAGTATCCGCGCTGTGGCCTGTGGACGATTGCCTTTGTCACCGCGGAAAGCAATAATGGACAAGGACAAGAATTTTACCACCTATTTGTTCCCACCACCCCGAACCCTACTTCCGGGTTTTACCTGGTAATTCCCAGAGAAGATGCTATTGAATCGCAATTGAACGTCGAGCAAGGTTTGAAAACGGTAATCTCCGGAGGCGCCCTGGCTAATCAAAAAACACCAATTCTTACTGGAGAACTACCAAAACCAAAATAAAAATATCCGGTGTAATTGGCAGATCGAATTCAATAGCTGTTTTTACTTATTATTTTACTAAATTTTAGAATCATTTCATCAACGAATATTCAATAAGGTATCAATTCTCGATGGCAATTAAATATCTGGATGGAAAGCGTCTGTATCGTGTCGTTCACGCCGGCTTACAAAAAGTACTGGCCCGGGAAGATTATCTGAACAAAATTAATGTTTTTCCGGTTCCGGACAATGATACCGGCACCAATATGGCCTATACATTGACTGCCATTGAGGAAGGTATAACAGACAAATCACCCAACCAGATCAATGAAATGAGCCAGAAAATCGCAGATTCGGCATTAGATGGCGCCCGCGGTAATTCCGGTGTCATCTTAGCTCAGTTTATGCTTGGTTTCTCAGACGCCATCCAGGATAAGCTTTCTATCACCACAAAACAATTTTCAGAGGCGGTGGAAAAAGCCTGCGATTATGCATACGACGCCCTGATGGAACCTCGCGAGGGTACAATCCTGACGGTGATCAAAGATTGGTCGGACTATATTCAGAATCATTCCGACCGCATTTATGATTTCAGCGAATTGCTGCATAACGGACTTGAGCGGGCTCAGAAATCATTAAAAGATACTCCTAATAAACTTGCAGTATTAAAAAAGGCTGGTGTCGTCGATGCCGGTGCCCAGGGATTTGTGTATCTGCTGGAAGGAATGCAGGATTTTATTACCAGTGGTAAGATAAAATTATACAAGAAAAAGAAAACATCTGACATTATTGTAAACATTGAAGACGCTGATTCGGAAATTGATCAAAAATATCAGTTTTGTACGGAATGTATTGTCAGTGGTAAAAATATCGATCGCAAAAATTTACAGCGAGAACTGCAATTACTAGGTGATAGTATTGTCCTGGCTGGTAAACCGGAGAAACTGAAAGTCCATATTCACACCGATAGGCCCCAGGCCGTATACGACCTATGCGCCGAACTGGGATCGGTTACCGGTGAAAAAGCAGACGATATGCATCAACAGCAAAAAGACGCTCATGTGGCTCAGGGCGACATCGCTTTTGTGATGGACTCAGCCTGTGATTTACCGGATGAGCTGCTGGAGGAATATAATATTCATGTAATTCCGGTAAAATTGGGATTTGGCGAAGAAATGATCGTCGATAGAATCGGCATGACAACGGATGAATTCTGGACGAAAGTAGCCACTAGCCCCCACCACCCGAAAACATCGCAGCCTTCTCCCGGTGATTTTAAACGACAGTATCAATTGCTTGATAATAATTATAAATCAATTCTTTCGATACATATCCCGGCCGGTTCAAGCGGAACCTGTCAATCAGCAATAACCGCCAGCAAAACATTGAAGGATAGTTCCATCGAAGTTGTGGACTCGCTGAACCTTTCGGTTGGCGCCGGGCTGGTAGTACTGGAGGCCGCCAAAGCCGCCCGAGCCGGTAAATCCATGGCTGAGGTTGTAACAATCGCCAAAGCGACAGTAAAAAGCACCAAATTGTACGTTGGATTGGAATCGTTGGAATTTGCCGTAAAAGGCGGCCGGGTGTCGGGTACAATTAAAAAAGTAGCTGATCTGATCCGGATGAACCCGATTCTGACCATCAACGATGAAGGAAAACTGGGCACTGCCGGAAAAACATTCG
Source organism: uncultured bacterium (assembly GCA_964539785.1). Classification (GTDB taxonomy): domain Bacteria; phylum Fidelibacterota; class Marinisomatia; order Marinisomatales; family TCS56; genus JABMPO01. The sequence continues at coordinate 44,625 of CAZIJQ010000015.1, forward strand.
GAATTCGTGACCCACAAGACAAATTGTTGAAATGGGTAATAAAAAAATTAGATAAAAACAGGCAATATCGGTTTGGCGTGGCCTACACCACCAATCATTATATTGCTGAGAAATTGGCCGGTAAACTGCGGGTCATAGCTGGTGCCGAAAACGTACTGGTAACTCAAATCGGACCAGCCTTAAGCGTCCATGCCGGCCCTGGAACCGTGGCAATTGCAGTACAAGAAATCGAGGATTACTCATGATACAATTAATTTTATTGTTGCTGATCAGTTATGTGATCGGATCCACCCCTACCAGTATCATCATGGGGAAATTGACCCGCGGAATCGATATCAGGGAGCACGGCAGCGGAAATGCGGGCGGCACCAATGTATTTCGCGTACTGGGCTGGAAACCAGCCCTGGTAGTTGTGATTATAGATATATTGAAGGGCTGGTTTCCAGCTGCAGTATTGGCCACCACCCTGTTTCAGGGGTCACTGGCAATTAGCGATACCGGACTAGTTCAGATTTTATGTGGATTCGCAGCGGTATTGGGACATACTTATACAATTTTTGCAGGCTTCCGGGGTGGTAAGGGTGTCGGAACTCTGGCCGGTATGTTACTGGCTTTATTTCCCATAGCATTCCCACTCTGTTTAATAGCATTCATTTTCAGCCTGATCGCCACCGGCTATGTATCCGTCAGTTCAATGATTGCCGCTGTGTCGCTGCCCATATTTATCCTGGTCTTGCCAGCGATTTCAGAGATTGCCCCGGCTTCATTCTCCCTGATTGTTTTCAGTCTGCTGGTTCCATTTTTTGTGGTCTTTACCCATCGCAGCAATCTGATAAGGCTGCGGGCCGGAACGGAAAATCGGTTTGAAAAAGCGATGATCTTCCGGCGCCGTTGAATAAATAGTCTGAACCAGGATACGCTCTATCTACACCTGACAGACCCCGGGGAATTAAACTACCAAAGCTCGTCACGCCGTAGTCCCGATATTCATCGGGACGAAGGCGGATTAAAAGAGGTGATTGAAGGCTAAATGCAAATGATTACCGACCGACTTTCCATTATAAAAACCCCAGCCATAATCTAAGCGTAGCTGTCCGACCATGGGGGATGGGATTCTGATTCCGAACCCGGTGCCGATCAAGGGTGTTTGCTCCAGCAACTCATTAGGCTGACGGGCTATCAAACCGCAATCGAGAAATGCAATAATACTTAAACCGGATTCATTCCGCAAGGCAGTAGCAAATCTGGGTATGATTATCTGACGTAATTCAAGTGAAGTCGTTAGAGTTTGATGTCCAAATCTGAAGTAGTTATTCAGGTCTGAATAAAGTTCACGATCCGGTGGTTGCCAGCCTCTGACTGTATAAGCTCCTCCTAGATATTGAAGGGAAAATTCATCCTGAAATCCCTGTCGTAAACCGGCTTTAATATTAAATGCCGCCACCAACCGTTTGTTATCTCCCGCCAACCTGATGAAACGACTGATTGAAATATCAATCCGGGAATAATGCTGATCTTTTTGTTCCAGCGCCAATCCGAGCGTGACGGATGCACTTAGCAATCCACCTGAAAAGGGATCAGAATAGAGGTTGCGGGTATCAAAAGCATAGGTCAGCAGGGGCAGCAGATAGCGATAACTGGCGATCTCAATACTCTCGCTGCTAAAGCTTGACTCAGATATTTTCAGCCGGGCGCGGAGCTTGTGCCGGTAATAATAATCTTTCCCAATTCTTATCTGAGCAGTCAGCAGACGTTGACGATACGGTAGAAAATAATGTTCATAATGTTGATTTTGAAATTCAGTTTGCAGCGATATTCGGTCGCCCATTATCCAGGGATCGTGAAATTGAATACTATAGCTGGTAATCCCACCGATTATACCGGATAACTGGATGCTTTGGTTCAGTCCCCGAAAATTATTTATTATCAGCAACCCCGATAATGACCAACCAGTCTTTTCATCGTAAACCGGTGCCAGTCCCGGCAAAATTCTCCAGGTTTCCACCAGGAAAAAGCGCACCTGGCAGGTAGTGTCAGACTGCTCATAAGCCTGCCAGGTTACCAGACTGAATAACTGCAAATTTTCCAGACGCAGTTGATCCTGATCCAGTAGGACACTGTCCAGTGAAACACCGGTTTGATGCTGAATTTCCCGGCGCAGAACATGATCACGCGTTCGCTCACTCCCAATGAAAGAAATTTCGGTGACAATCACATCATTGGCTTGAAGATAATTAAACAGACTGGCCAATGAAAAAATCAGTATGTTAGTGATTATTGTCTGACTGTACTGCATTTAGAGCGTTAAAATATCAATGGTTAGTAATAAACGACAGTTATTTTACTATTAAAAAAAATGGCCTTCGAATGAAGGCCATATTTTCGCGATGATTCAGCTAAGACCGGTTAACGTCCACGAGCCATTTTGGCACGAGCAACATTTCCATCTTTATCAATAAAATACAGATAACCGGATTCACGCTTAACACCAGCATCAGCTACTTTATTTGCCTCTCCACCGCCTTTTCCGGCGCGCGCCATTTTAGAGCGCCAAACATTCCCATCTTTCCCCAGATAGTATAAATAGCCTTTTTCCTTGCTAACGCCAGTTTGTTTCACGACTTCAGCCATAAATATCTCCTTTTTTGGTTCTTTACAGAAAAACAGATTCTTCGACAGTAAGTGTAGCAAATGATAGCTGTATTTGTCAAGGGTTAATCGTCGACAAAAATAAATAATAATTGGATAAATTAGGTATTTGACCGTTTCAAACGGGTAGCAAGACGGACAATATGCCTCCGAGCCTGATCTGAGAACCAGATATCCAGGAACGGTTCATATTTGCATTCAAAGTCAATAGAGAGGAATTTTATCAACTCAAAATTAGCGCGTAGCTTAATATTTTGATCGAAATTATTGATGTAGATCAAAGCTGTGCTAAATAGATCGGTTTCATTAACCAATCGATGGATTAGACCGGTTGCCAAAGCCTGGACGGGATCAACCAACTGCCCTTCCCGGCCTAATTTCATCAGCTGGCTATTATGCAATTGTTCAATGCGGACCGTGGCAATCGGTGGCAGACTGATACCCAATACCATTTCGTTCATTCCAAGCTTGAATGGACCAGAACGGGCAATCCGGTAATCACAGTTCATTGCCATAATAAATCCACCGGCGATGCAATATCCGTTAATTACTGCAACAACCGGATATGGCGCACGCAGTAAATCCAATTGGAAATGATGAAATTTATACATCAGATTATACATCTGCTGCCGGTTGTAGTCGACCAGCACCGGTAAATTCAATCCAGCCGAAAAAAAATCACCCGTTCCGGTAATTATCAATCCTTTGGCAGATAAATCCTTGGTTTCGGTAATCAGATCGTCCAGCAGCAAATCATCGATGGCATTGGCTTTACCATATTTAATTCGAATCGTTTTAATATCGTTATGGAGTTCCGTATGTAGCATTGACATACCTAAATTTAGTGTTGTAATTCGTTCATAATTGACAATTCTTAATTCTAACCTACGCTAAAGCTTCGGTTAGTAAACTTCATTGATAATTCAGTATGCCCCGGTAGCTCAGCTGGATAGAGCAACGGACTTCTAATCCGTAGG
>CAZIJQ010000016.1:0-46912 GCA_964539785.1 uncultured bacterium
CTAGAACAGGCTATCTGGGACGGGATAGTTCAATTGCAAAAATCAAATGATCTATTAGAAAACGGAATGGTGGAGATTGTTCCCGAGTTCGGTGAGCCAATTTATGTTGCGATTGATTTGAAGAAAATCGATGATGTGCGCTCTGGTGAGATCACCTTAAAAGAATATATCAGACATTTTACAAAATTCCAATAAGACCTCTCTCTCTACCCCTCAGGCCCCCGCAATGGGGGCTTTTTTTATATCCAGTTAAATCTATCACTTCACAATAATCAAAAGCATATTAATATTAAAGGATTAATTTGCTGGTTTTTCTTTATTAACATAAATATTCGGTCAATATCAATGAAGCAAAATATCATCGGCCTTTTCTTGATCATATTCACTATATCGGCCCAGGAATCAATTGCCCCTTCTGACGAGAAAGCTAAACAAATTACGCCAATTGCCGTATTAACATTGGAGGGTAAGGGCATTACCGCACAGGAATCTGAAATCCTCAGTGAACGCCTGCGTTCGGCGCTTGTCCAGGACGGCCGCTATCAAGTTGTTGAACGCACCCAGATGGAAATAATCCTTGAGGAGCAGGGGTTCCAGCAATCGGGGTGTCTATCAAACGAATGTCTGATCCAGGCTGGACTGATTTTAGGCGTTCAACAAATGGTAGGTGGAACCGTGGGCAAAATTGGATATAGTTATGCGGTAGATATCCGATTGTTTGACATTGAAACTTCAGAGATTATCAAAGCGGTGTCCCGTAATCATCAGGGTGCAATCAATGGGTTGCTTGCTATAATGGGAGAACTGGCGGTTGAGTTAGCCCCTGATCAAAAAGCAATACCACAAAAACAATCGGTTGCTGATAAAGATTTGACCTACCAGGAAAATCCCTCAACAATAGTTGAAACTCTGGAAAAAAGTGTTTCCCAGATCAAATCTGAGTTTGCTGACAATTCCCAGAGAAATTATTCCGTCCTTGGCGGCGAGAGTTGGGCTCCCATTCAATTTGCCTTTGCCTACCCACGTCAGATTTTACCAGCTTCGGTTAAAATCTATGGTTTCCGGTTCAACCTGATTTATGGCTTAAACCATTCTGTGTATGGTCTGGATATTGGTTTGATCAATGAATTAAAAAATGATTTAATGGGTATACAGGCTGGGTTCAGTAATCAAGCAAAATCGGTTTACGGTATACAGGAAGGGGTGCTCAATACCTGTGAAAACTTGTATGGTTTGCAGGCCGGTTTTATCAATAAAGCGCACACAACATTCGGTTGCCAGATAGGATTTATTAACCGCAGCCAGTTTCTGACTGGTGTTCAAATTGGTCTGATAAATTATAATCCAGGCGGCTCCGGTCAACCGCGTCTACCGATCATTAATATCGGATTTTAGATTCCAGACAATATCCTAATTGGCGATCCAACCAACCTTTTCACCCCAAATGCGGGCAGCCCACTGTCTTTCCAGAAATATATCAACCCGATTCGTATAACGTTTATTCATTGTATCATCAACAATAAAAGGCACTACCACAAAAACCGTATCGCCATAATTGTAGGGTCCGCCATTTTTAGCCAGCAGATCTCGTGATACCGCCAGGGACTGCAACGAAGCCCGGCGACCGCTGGCAGTTTCCCAGGGACGATCATCGGTTTGGCTTTTCATGGGATTATAAGCCGTGATTTCAACCTGCCGGGATATGGCGTCGAACCACACCTTGTGATAATTTTCACGATCCTGCAAATGGGATGCTATGTAATCCATATTTTTATTCATTTGAGCCAAGGTAAACTCGCGCATACCAAACAACGCCAGCAATACAATTGCAGTGGTTGATAATATAATTGTTTTTCGTATCTTCATAATAACTCCAAAATTTTCAAGCCTTAAAATTAAAACCTATACTAAATTAAATCCAATAAAATAGTTCTACTATGAAGACGGTCACACCGGAATAGACAGCATTTATATTGAAAAAGGGTGGGCATTCCGGCTTTGGCAACCCACCCCCAGAGATTTAATTCATAAATCAGGTAAATATAATCTGTGCTCCGGCTGATTTTTCATAGAATTCTCCCACCGTCAAGACAGCTTGAATTTCATCAACCAGATCCTCTTTTTTCAACTTGAACATATCCATGGCCAGTTTGCAGGCATACAACTCACCTCCAGCATCGGAAATCATCTCCAGAAATTCTGATACGGGTGGAACATCCAATTTTTCCATTTCATTTTTCATCATCCATGTTGCCAGGGAGGACACACCGGGCAGGGCGCCCATTAGCGTTGGAAAAGGCATAGTAATCGGAAATTTCATCATCGGCATTGCCATATTTAAGGCAGCGTTTCCAACTGTGGCAACTTTGAGACTATCAACCATCTTTTTCATCACGGCATTCAGGCCGAAAAAAGTGAAAAATATTGATGCTTCTATTCCGTCCATCCGGGCACCATTTGCCATTATCAAAGCCGGATAGATTTCATCCAACCCACCTTTGGCACAGATGATGGATACTTTTTTGATCGGTTCATATTCGCTCATATTCGCTCCTGTTAAATGCAGCCCTGAGGCTTTGTGATACCGGCGATTTTGGCTGCTTTTTTGGCCGGGCCACCGGGGAATAGCGAGTATAGTTCTTTAGTTGGAACGCCACTCTGTTTGGTCAACTTGCGTATCGATGGACCAGTACCATTTTCCTTAAATTCCTTGCGCATAAAATTCAATACTACAAAATGACGCTCGGAAAGATCTTCAATTCCTTCTTCCGTCGCCAATTCTTTTGCAATATCTTCATTCCACTGGGTGTAATCAACCATGAAACTCTCATCATCAAATTCAATGGTTGCTCCAGCGATTTCACGTGTAGCCATTATTTACTCCTTTTATTCTGAGATTAAATTGTTTTTTACAGCGGTTGTGTCACTGACATTTTTTAGAAAACTGATTAAAAATCCAAGACCACGTTTAATTTCGGGTGAATTCATCTCTTTTATCAGTTTCCAGACAGAATATTCTTCAATATCATCAGGATCCAGGCTCTTAAAAACTGTGGTTGCATTATTGACTGCTTTAAGCATCTCCGGTTGGGTCAAGCTTTTCATAGTTTCAAGAATTGTGACAATATTGTCCGCCAATAGCCGCACATCTTCGGCGCTAAAATGAGTAACTATATTATTTGCAATAGTCGTCATTTCCTTAAAAAAGGCGAAATAGCCCTGGCGGTCAAGATCGTTCAACCCTTCCAAAGCATCATTAAATAGATTTTTGCTGATCGGTTTAACGTCCTGATAAAAATCAAGGGCGCTCTCAAGTTGCTCAATGATTCCGGTAATGGTATTAGTGTTGCGCAGGATTTTCTTCAACAGGTGTAAAAAATCACCGGTACGAACGAATGGTGCCACATCTTCTAACTCAACAATCGCCGAACTGAAAACATCCTTAGCAACGATGGTTAAATCTGCTTTAAGACCTTCCAGTTCTTCTCTCTGGCGTTTTGCGTGGGCTAGTTCGCCAGTGATAATATCCAGTTTGGCGTTGATCTCATCCAATTGCTTTTGTACTGCCTGGTCTGCCATTTCAGCGCCTTTTTCCCGCCATTAACATTTGTGACTCAATGGGCAATTCGGCGCCTTTCAATAAAAGATTCCAGTACATCCAGCGAAACATCATTTTGCCATAATGATTCATTCTGGTCTCCTCCAACAGCGAAAAAGGTCCTATGCCGGGCAGGGGAAATTTGCCTGGCAACGGTTCTGTATCATAATTGAAATCAATCAGGATTCCCTTACCAAACCCTGATTCGATGTAACAATTGGCGTGGCCGTCAAAAGCGGATCGCATCGGCCGCCCTTCGATGATGCTCAGGAAGTTTTCGAACAGGATGTCAGCCTCAAAGTGAGCAACCGAACCAGCTTTGGAACTGGGCAGGTCGGTGGCATCACCAATCACAAAAATGTTTTCATGGGCTTTGGACTGGAGCGTCTGCTTATCGGTGGGGATGAAGTTCAGTTCGTCTCCCAGTCCGGAGCGTTCAATAACCGCATCCCCCATGTTGGTGGGGATCGTGATCAGAACATCGTAATCAATTTCCTGTTCTTCCCAGGATATAATTTTGTTGTTCTCCGAATCAACGCGGGCGATATTGAACTCGGAAGTCAGGTGTATATTTTTCTTTCCCAAAAAATCACCGAAGACTTTTGATGCTTTTGGTTTGGTAAAAGCCCCTGGTAGAGGGGTGACAAAATGAATATCGACTTTGTCGCGAATGCTTTGCTCAGTAAACCACCAATCCGCCAGAAATACGAATTCAAGCGGTGCTACCGGGCATTTAATTGGCATTTCGGCAATGTTCAACACCAGTTTTCCGCCATCCCAGTATTTAAAAAATCGGGCTAGTGCGGAAGCCCCTTCAATGGTATAGAAATCAAAAATGTTTTTTTGCCAGCCCGGCCCTTCCAGGCCTTCGATCTCTGCGGGCGCTATCTTTGAACCGGTGGCAATTATCAGATAATCATACGCTAGTACTTTACCATTCTTTAACAATATTCGGTTGTTTTCGGCCTCGATTTTATCAATTTCCGAAAAAACCACATCGGCTCCCGGTGGGAAAAAATCACGTTTGGGCTTGATTACATCCTGGGTTCCATAAATTCCAAAAGGAATGAATAAAAATCCCGGTTGATAATAATGGGTTTCGTGTTGATCTACGATTGTTATCTGCCATTCATCGCGGTCCAAGACCGGCGTTAGCTTGTTTAACATTATTGTCCCGGCTGTGCCCGCCCCCAGGATTACCAGTTTTTTCATCGTAATTATTCTCTTTTAAATTATTTTTTATTATTACTGCTTAAAGTCGGCCAGTAAATTTTTATAATATGATTTAACGTCGCTACATTCATCGGATAGCTGATAAACATTGCAGGCTCGACAATCTTCATCACGACATTTCGGACCTTTTTCCGAAGCCGCCCAGCAGGGTGCAAGCGTTGAGCTGTAGGCATCACAAGCCTGTCGGTCTTCGACCGTGCAGGGTTTGATTATCCAGCAAGGAACCAGGGCCAAGAGCGCTTTAATGCCGGCAATATTCAATCCTTCTTCATCGAGGTGGTGGCGTATGCATTTCAGGCGCTGGATATCGGTATCGGAATACATTCGACGACCGGTAGCTGTTTTATGTGGTAGGATCAAACCCTTTTCCTCATACATCCGCAGGGTATAGACAGTAGTCTTTGTCAACTGCGATGCCACTCCGATTGTATACAGGGCGCGATCTTGATTGGTATTATTGTTATTTATCATAACCTGTTAAAAGCATTAAGCGTTTAATTAATATCTCTATTGTGCGCTATAGATTGTCTCTATTCTACAATAGAAGTTATTATGTAGTTTTTTGCATTGCAAGATAAAAAGACCCCTTTGTCTGCTTTGGCAGTTTAAAAATTAAGTCTGTGTCTGTTAGTAAAAAAAACGCCCAGCTGGGCAGCGGGGCACTGAATAATAATCAAGTTGCTGTAAAACAGGGAAAATGTAAAGGTAAAGATAAGAATGTTAGCTGTTGGTAGCTGTGACCATAATCACTGTTTTGTGATCTTATATTGAAATTGGTACATGTTTTTTGATCCCGGAATCGGTATTTTTTTTCCCAGAATTAGCAAAATATTATTATCCAGAGCATTAAATAATTTTAGCCCCGACTCAAAAATTAGGGGGTGGTATGTTAAATACAGCTGTGTTAAATAGGGCGCAAAACGGCTGAATATTTTACTGCCACCGATAATGAAGCAGCGTTCTGAATCAATGTCGGCTAAAATTTCCTGCGGATCGTCATTTCGGTAAACAACAATGGTTTGTCGACCCTTTAGATCGACAACAAGTGTTTTATAGGTATTTGATCCCATGATCACCGGGTAACCCTTTGTTTGCTTTTTGAATAGCTTTAGGTCTTGCGACCAACATACTGGCTCCAGCGAATGGCGGGCGATTATTCCGTCAGCTGTTATAGCCGCTATAAGGATCACATCCATTTATAGGCAACGTTTTCTTTACACTTTAGGCTTTCTATTTATCAGGCTTCTCATCGGCTAATGATCCAGCAGCAACAAACAATAGCCGGTCAAGGTCAAGATATTTGGACAGCGTTCGGTTAACTTTTACCAACGATATCCCGTTGATTATTTCCGGAAAACGATCAAGATAGTCCAACTTTCGTCCCCGTTCAGCATTGGTTAATACCTGTCCGGCAATTCCGCGCGTAGTGGCCAACCCGACTTTAAAAGCGCCGGTTATTGTTGTCTGCTTATTTTTCAATTCAAGCTCACTCACTCCTGATTTGATCAGTAATTCCAATTGTTCCAGCGTAGCCTGGCGACCAGCTTCCAGGAGATTCGGGGCAAAAGTTCCAAAAGCGAACCAGTATCCGTCATTATTGTTTTCGACACCAGCGACACCAGCGCTAATACCATAAGTCAATCCCTGTTGGTCGCGAACAGTGCTCATGAGTCGGGCAGAAAAATTCCCGCCGAGAATATATAAACCCATCATCAGTGGATAATAATCCTCGTGGTTGCGATCAATTCCGATTGCTTGGCCCAGAAACATATCCATGCTGGTTTTTTCGGGAATATTAACATATCGGGCGGCCTCTTTTTTTGTATTTGCTGTCATGAATTCCGACAATGGTTCCAATTCAGAGGTTTGCCAATCCCCAAACCCTTTTTTCAGTGCATCTGCAATCTGGTGGTTTTTTGTGTCGCCAACGGCCACAAATTCTAGTGAGCCCAACCCGTAAGAAAGGCGGTGAAACTTCTTTAAATCAGACACCAAGATCTGTTCAATGAAATCGATTTCGCGATCAATATCATAAGTATAATTAGGGTGTCCTTCCGGGTACAATCCCTGTAAAAAAGCTGTATGAGCTCGCCGCTGTGGGTTCTCCCGAGCTCTTTCAAGTTCACCAATTGTTCGTTTTTTTAGATTATCCAATTCGTCTTTATTGAACGCCGGTTGACGTAATTGCTCGGCCAGCAGACTGATAACCAATGGGACATCCCGGGATAGGCAACGGGCGGAAAATCGTACGCGGTAATTACCACTGCTGAAATTTATACTGGCGCCAACTGACTCTAGCGCATCGCTGATGGCGTATTTATTTTTTCCGATTGTTCCCTGATCAAGCATTGCTGCCGTCATGTCAGCCACAAATGGATTGGTTTTTGGGCTGTAAATATCGCCACCTAAAAAGCTACCATTGATTGTCACCACATCGCGAATACCGTTATTCATGGTGAACAATCGTAAACCACTAATTATTTCTTTTTCGTTTATCTGGCTTGCCAGTGTCGCACCGGCATTTACTGATCCATCAGCCTGGTTTGATTCTATTGTTAACGCTGATATTGATTCAGGCGGTTGCCAGGGTTGGGGCTGGTGGATGGATCCAGGGATAACCGTATTATTACGCCCATTCGGTTCGGGCACAAACCAGCCGGTCGTGCTCTGGTCCTTCACGAGGTACTCCCGTGCTACACGTTGGACATCGGCAGCGGTCACCATATTATAACGCTCAAGTTGACTGGTATATAATATCCAGTCACCGATGGCGATAGCCTCATTGATGCTGCTGGCAATTGAAAACGATCCGTCGCGACTGAAAGCCACATCGGCCCGGAGTTGGGCTTGGGCTTTCTTAATTTCTTTATCAGTGACGCCCTTTTCCACAATATCGGCGTATTCATTTAAAACAATTTTTTCAATCTCAGAGTGGTCGGTACCGGGGGTCAAAAAAATATAGGTAACAAATAAACCATTGTCATGAAAACCAAAATCCCACATAAATAAATTGGTAGCTAAACCAGCGTCCACCAGTTTGCGATACAATCGGCTGGATTTTCCACCACCCAGTATATTGGACAATATCTGAATTGGATAAATGTCGAGGTTACGTCCATCAGGAATTTTGTGGGCAATGCCTATAATGCCGGTTTGTCCGCTGCGTTTAATTTCCAATCGCCGGGGACCTTCCTGTTTTGGTTCGGTAGTGTACATCCCGGGAATTTCATTGGGCGATCCGGAATACTGTCCAAAATGTTTTTCGATCATATTTAGAGCTTTTTTCGTATCAAAGTCACCGATGACGGTTGCCGTAGCATTGTTGGGCCAATAATACGTATTATAAAATCCTTTTAATCTTTCGGTTGAAACATTTTCAATATCGGCCCGCCAACCAATAGTGGGATGATGGTAGGGGTGAGCCTGGTAAGCCGTAGCCCAGATATTTTTATCGAGGGCATTAAATGGTTCGTTTTCTCCATTTTCGAATTCGTTGCGCACAACTGTCATTTCCGCTTGGCGATCTTTATCATGAAGAAAGGCGTTACGCATGCGATCGGCCTCAACCTTAATTCCCACCTCCAGATGTTCGCTGGGCAGCAATTCAAAATAATTAGTGCGATCCATCCAGGTTGTGGCATTCATTTGGGCGCCAAGATTTTGTAAAACTTCGGCCACCCGGGTACCTTTTTCGCGATTGTGTTCTTTAGAACCCTTAAACATCATATGCTCGAGAATATGGGTCGCACCGGTATAACCAACAGCCTCATTGCGTGAACCCACATGATAGGTTACCATAAAGGTGGCCACCGGAGCAGAATGGTCTTCCATGAGTAAAACAGATAAATCATTGAATTTCAGGCGGTATTCATCGATTCCACCAGCTGATTTAATATATTCAAACGCATTATTCATACTGCTGTCTTTCATCTAACATCCTATTATTAAAATACAAATGTGGTGTTCTGTTCTTTTCATGGCTATCCCTGGATTTTTATCTTTTACCGCCGGAACCTCAATCAGTTCCCAGCCTGCTACCGCTTATTGGTAGGTCAATATTAGGAGATTTTGTCATCTAAATGTTTTAACGATGGGAAAAACTGGCCGGTTGTTAGACAATAGTCTTCGTATTCCTGACCGAATTTTTGAATCATTTTTTGTTCCTCAAAAGAGACCAGCCAGCTCCAGAGAAATGACAACGGAATGACGGCCACTAGCAAGCTCCAAGAATATTGCCACAAGGCCAGGGATCCGGTGGCTGAGTAAATCAATGCGCTGTACAAGGGATGGCGAACAAATAAAAACGGTCCGCTGGTGATCAGTTTTTCACCCCAACCCTGGGTTCTCAGAGTGTAAACACCGCCGCCAACGAGATAGACGGCGTCGGCGAGGAACATTATTAATAAAAGCAGGCGCAGTATAGGATAGATTGACATTGGCGGCAAGCCCAGGGCTCGCCCACCATAGTAAAACCCAACCCAGACCAGCAACGTCATCAGTATACCAGTTGGGCCGACCCCGAATCTATCCTTCAATGAAATACCTGCCATGGCGGTTGAAAATAACGGGAGTCCGAGGCGCGGGGCAACAGGTTTCAGCGAAGAGTATGGAGCAAAGAGCGGAGAGACGATGGGATTGTGGCTTAGCAACTTTGGTACAGCGCATCCTGTTGTTGAATTCTACACCAATCAGATAGTTTTCTTCGAATTAACAAATATGGAAGAATAGCATTAATAATGATCGATAACTCTTTTAAGGCAATTCTAATTTCAATACTAATATTAAAAATTACGGGTAAAAAGATGATTGTTTGTTCCAGCCCACGGTTTTAACTGTGGGTCAGTATAAGATGCTATATCGGAACCGTTTCAACGGTTTTTAAATTATAAAAACCATACCACAGAATATAAAATTGTATCAAGGTGTAGTGACAAGACATGTCTTGTCACTACAAAACTATTTATACTTATTCAGTACTTTCATGTAATTCGATCGCATAAATGCTTCCGGCACGGATACATTTTTCATGCTCATGCTGCCCTTCATCTGTTCCACGCTTTCATATTCGTGTTCATCCATCCAGGTTTCCATTTCATTTAAAATGGTTTTTACGTGTTCGGGTCCGAATTTCAACAGTGCTGAGCAAGTAAAAGCCACATCTGCTCCTGCCATCATCAGCTTGATTACATCCTGACCTGAATGAACACCTGTGGTGGCACCCAAATCCAATTTCAACACTGAAGACAAAACGGCTATCCAGCGCAGGGGCATCCGCAGATTGTCAGGCGTACTCAAATGCACATTTGGTATTACTTCTAATTCTTCGAGGTCGATATCCGGCTGATAAAATCGGTTAAACAGCGCCAGGCCGTCAACTCCAGCGTCTTCCAATCGTTTGGCAAACGCTGGTAAGGCCGTGAAATAATAGCCCAATTTCAGTGAAATCGGTATGCTGACCTGGGCCTTAACCCGATTGAATATATTTACAATATTGTCCTCAATCTGCTCACAGGTTTCTTCAATTTTAGACGGAGGATTGTAAATATTCAGTTCCAGTGCATTGGCGCCAGCTTCTTGAATCCGCTGGGCATAGTCGGTCCAGCCACCGGATGTGCTGCCGTTCAGGCTGGCGATTATCGGAATATCCACGGCCTCCTTCAGGGCACGGATCTGCTTGAGATAGGCTTCTGGCCCCCGGATAAAATCATGTCCACCGGGAAAAAATGACTGTGACTCGGCAAAACTATCTGTGCCCTGATCCATGAAATGGTCAATTTCCTCCACCTCATGGCGTATCTGCTCTTCGAATAGTGAATACATCACAATAGCGGAAGCGCCGGCATCCTCCAGCTTTTTAACCGTATCAACATCCCTTGATAGTGGAGAGGCTGATGGTATTACCGGGTTTTTCAGATTAAACCCTAAATAAGATGTATTTAAATTCATCTCAAACTCCTTTAATCTCCGGCTTTCACAGGTGCGTTTGCCAGTTGAAAATAGGTTTCATAGCGTTTCACTGCTGCCTTCTGCGCCTTCCCCAGCAGTTCTTCCGCCCGATCGGGCATACTCTTAGTAAGCATCTTATAGCGGGTTTCATTGTAGATATAGTCTTTCAAGTCTATTGTTGGCTTTTTCGAATCAAGTTTAAGCGGATTTTTACCTTCGTCGGCCAGACGCGGATCATAACGATACAGCATCCAATGGCCACTATCCACCGCCAGTTTCTGCTGGTTCATTCCATATACCATATTAATACCGTGGGCAATACAGTGGCTGTAGGCAATTATTAGAGATGGCCCATCATACGATTCGGCCTCCGTGAAGGCTCTTATGGTCTGGGCGTCGCTGGCGCCCATAGCTACTTGAGCCACATACACATTACCATAATTCATTGCCATCATACCCAGATCTTTCTTATTCGACGATTTTCCGGCAGCAGCAAATTTTGCCACCGAACCCAGTGGGGTGGCCTTAGAGGCTTGTCCTCCGGTGTTAGAATAAACTTCCGTATCCATAACCAGAATATTCACATTCCGACCGGAGGCCAGTACATGGTCAAGGCCGCCGAAACCAATATCATAAGCCCAGCCATCGCCGCCCATGATCCAGACACTTTTCTTAACCAGGTTATCGGCAATTGTCAGTAATTGTTTGGCGGCGGGAGATTCTAAGTGTTCCAGTTTTTTAAATAATTCGGTCACTCGGTCGCGCTGTTCAAAAATACCGGCTTCTTCGCTCTGGTCGGCATTGAGAATTGCATCTGCCAATTCAGTACCAATATCCTCGCTTAATTTCCGGACCAGTTCACCAGCAAATTGAATTTGACGATCTATGGTCAGGCGGTAGCCGAAACCAAATTCGGCATTATCCTCAAACAACGAATTGGACCAGGTTGGTCCCCGGCCTGCATTATTTTTAGCCCAGGGGGTGGTGGGCAGATTACCACCATAAATTGAAGAACAACCGGTAGCGTTGGCAACAATCATCCGGTCACCGAATAATTGTGATACTAATTTAACGTAAGGTGTTTCACCACAGGCAGCGCAAGCTCCGGAAAATTCAAACAGGGGTTGTAGCATCTGTGAGCCTTTAACCGTATTCTGTTTGACGCGATCTCGGTCAACTTCCGGCAGACTCAGGAAAAAATCCCAGTTTGCCCGCTCCGGTTCACGAAGCGGCAGTTGTTCGACCATATTAATCGCCTTGCGTTTGGTATCGGTCTTATCTTTGGCCGGACAAGCTTCTATGCAAAGAGCACAACCAGTACAATCTTCGACGGCCACCTGCAGGGTGTAAACCTCGTTGGGCTCCCAATCACGGCCGCGGGGTTTAGTGGATTTAAATGTTTCCGGTGCACCTTCCAGCAGTGTATTGTCATAGACTTTCATACGGATCACACCATGGGGGCAGACCAGGGCGCATTTATTACATTGAATGCAGATGTCCGGCTCCCAGGCCGGAACCTCCGAAGCAATGTTTCGTTTTTCCCACTGTGTTGTGGCCGTTGGCCAGGTTCCATCGGCAGTAAAAGCGCTTACCGGCAACTCATCGCCCAGACCAGACATAATTTTAGCCGTGACTTTTTTAACGAATTCGGGTGCTTTTTTAGAGACAATCCCGGTGCCAGTGCCAGCCTCTTTCCCGGCACTCAGATATTTAACCTGGTGGAGGTTGTTAACTGTCTCATCGACGGCCTTGAAGTTCTTCTGTACAATTTCTTCGCCTTTTTTACCGTAGGTCTTTTTAATTGCCTCTTTTATTTTATTAATTGCTTCATCCTTCGGTAAAACACCGGAAATAGCAAAGAAGCAGGTTTGCATGATGGTGTTGATCCTAACACCCATTCCAGTCTTTTTGGCAACATTAAGGGCGTCAATCACATAAAATTTCAGTTTTTTAACAATGATTTGCTTCTTAATCTGGCTAGAAAGGTGGTCCCACACCTCATCAACCGGATAAGGGCTATTCAGCAAGAAGGTGGCACCCGGGTCAGCCGATTTCAAAACATCATAGGTTTCCAGGAATACAAATTGGTGACAAGCGATAAAATTTGCGCTGCCAATCAGGTAGGGCGATTTGATCTTGTCGTCACCGAAGCGTAAGTGCGAAATCGTCATGCTACCGGATTTTTTGGAATCATAAACAAAATAGCCCTGGGCAAAATTATCGGTACCATCACCAATAATTTTGATCGAATTTTTATTAGCTCCCACAGTACCGTCCGCGCCCAGACCATAAAACATCCCCCGGAAAACATCATCGCCATGGATGGAATAGTCCGGATCATAATCCAAACTGGTGTTGGTTACATCGTCGTTAATTCCGATAGTAAAATGGTTTTTAGGCTGGTCTTTGGCTAGTTCATCATAAATACCCTTGACCATGGCCGGAGTGAATTCCTTGGATGACAGTCCATAGCGACCACCTATTACTTTGGGCATTGCCAGCAATTTTCCAGCTTGTTCAACCAGGGCGGTTAACACATCCTGATACATTGGTTCACCAATTGCTCCCGGCTCTTTTGTGCGGTCCAGTACAGCTATTTTCTTAACCGAAACCGGCAGTGAATTAACAAAATGTTCAATTGAGAAGGGGCGATATAGGTGTACAATTACCGCTCCGACTTTTTCGCCCTGGTTATTTAAAAATTCGACTGTTTCGTTGACCGTATCGGCACCGGATGCCATAACGATAATCACTTTCTCAGCTTCCGGATCGCCAATATAATCAAACAGGTTATACTTGCGGCCAACTACCTGCGCAAATTTATCCATTGTTTTCTGGACAATACCTGGCGCTGCCAGATAGTAAGGATTACAGGATTCCCGCGCCTGGAAGAAAACATCCGGGTTCTGGGCCGTGCCGCGTAATACCGGATCATTCGGATTAAGTCCTCGCTGGCGATGAGCAAAAACCAGATCATCGTCAATCATCGAACTGATCTCTTCATCGCTGAGCTGACAGATTTTCTGGACTTCGCTGGAAGTGCGAAATCCATCAAAAAAATGTACGAACGGTATTCGGGCTTCCAGGGTGGAGGCTTGGGCGATCAGCGCCATATCCATTACTTCCTGGACGTTGCTGGAGGCAAGCAGACCGAAACCGGTTGAACGAGCGGCCATCACATCGGAGTGATCACCAAAAATTGACAGGGCATGGGTAGCAACCGTGCGTGCGGAAACATGAAAAACAGTGGGGGTCAATTCGCCGGCAATCTTGAACATGTTGGGGAGCATTAATAATAAACCCTGCGATGCGGTAAATGTGGAAGTTAGTGCGCCAGCCTGCAGAGCACCATGAACCGCGCCAGCTGCGCCACCCTCGCTTTGCATCTCTACAATATCAGGAACCGTTCCCCAGATATTTTTCTGACCAACAGACGACCAAGTGTCCGCCCATTCCCCCATTGCGGAAGATGGTGTAATGGGGTAAATCGCACAGACTTCATTGGTTTTATATGCAACGTAGGCCGCCGCTTCATTGCCGTCGATCATCACCATTTTTCTTTTCATAATATCAATTCCTGTGATTTATTAAGACTATAAATTTACCTAACAGAAGACCGGACAGTCCATTTTTATTCACACAATACCAGCTGATTGTTTTCCCTGTTGCATTATACTTTTTTACCAATAATTACCAACAATTATACCGATATGGATTTCCAGTCGCCTTTTATTATTTTCCAGGCCATCAGGGTTGCGAAAATTAGTATATAGACCGCAAATGTCAGCCAGGAGCCCAGAAACCCGAGACCCAAAACCACGCCAGTCAAATAACTAACCGGTAAAAAGAAGCCCCAGGAAATAGCGATTTCAACGATGGCCGGATAGACTGTGTTGCCGGCACCGGTGAGGGCAAACCAGAGGGTTATGCCAATGGCATCCGCAAACTGGGCAAAAGCAAGTACCCGTAAACCCACAATTCCCGCCTGAATTACGTTTTGATCGCTGGTAAATAATGGCAATATTTTTTCCGGGAATATGAAAAATATTATACCCATTGTACCCATAATGAGCAAAGACCAGCGAACGCTTTCAAAAATGCTGATTTCCGATTTATCCGGTCGCTGCTCACCAAGAAATTTTCCCACCAACGTAGCGCAAGCCTGACCAACCCCGGCAGCCGGCATAAATGATGCTCCCATGATACCGAAAACAACTTCTGTAGCTGCCAGTTCGGCGGTTCCGATCATCCCCACAATTTTGAAAAACACAACAAAGCCACCCATTACAAACAGCTCCTGGGCTGCCTGGGGAATGGCCAGTGTCAATTGTTTTCGCAGCATTGTCCAGTTCAATCCGATATTAAAAACCTGGTACCGTTTTCTAATCTCCGGTAACACCAGATAGGCCGAGTAGTGGACAACCAACCAGGCGGAGGCAAGCAGTGTGGCGGTGGCGGCGCCTTTCACGCCCATCGCTGGAAACGGTATCCACGACCAGGCATAACCGAGCCAAGCCCAACTTCCATTACCCAATTCACTAAAAAACGCCACCACACCCTCCCGGCCGTAAATCAATCCAGCGTTCAAATAGATATTTAGCAGGTTGGCAACAATTGTGACATTCATGTGAATTCGGGTTTTCTCAACTCCGGTGAAGAATCCCTGGAAAGCAAATCCTATACTGGCAAAAAACACGCTGAGAAAAGCCACAGACATATAATCAATGCAAAGGGGAATTACGGTGGGATCTTCCAACAACAGCGGGGCAATTTTATCCGCCAGGGAAAAACCGATAATCGATAAGGGAATACCGGTTATTGCCGCCATAAAGAGACCGTTGTGAAGAGCCGTTCCACATTCGGCGAATATCTTTTGTCCCAACCGGCGAGCAGCAACTGTTTGAACGGCGGTCCTTAAGCTGATTGCCGTGCTTAGAACTGTCCATGCGACCATACTTCCCATTCCCACCGCTGCTAACGCCGGTGCGCCAAGGCGACCCACCATTGCCAGATCGGCAAGATTCATAAACACCCGGCTGAGATTACTCAAAATTACCGGCATAGCAAGCAATATCACCTGCCGGGAAATTGGTCGGTTTAGAGGAAAAATAAGATTTTTAAGTCGAAATTGCATTAACCAGATTGTCCTTTATCTGTGAAAACGCGTAAATCCAGTGGAGGAAAAACGAAAGGCGGTGGCGAAGTTACCAACTATGTCAGAGTCTGCACAATTCTTTTAGTCATATTATGAAATCTGCTAAAATGGCATTTTTCTACCATTGGAACAATATTTGTGACTGGTGCTTAACAAAAATGTGAAGAACAAATTATGAAAAATAAATATAAAATGCAGTCCGATATAGTTATTGCTTTTCTCAAAGAACATCAAAATAAAATATTGGATGGTACGGCCGGTTCAAATTCCGTTGTAATTGATCTATATACAATTCAAAATCTTTTTGATGAGTTGTCCCTAAAACTAATTTCTGAAGGCTTGGTGGCTCTAGCCTGATGATTCATAAAATACTTAAACATATCAGGCGCTGGCTCGCCAATATTGTGGCTAAACCGGTTCCGGTTCGTGTAAGAGTTCGATAAAGCAAAGTACTGATAAATTTTTCTAATTTCCCCTTTGCCCGGAATGCAGTTTATTTCGACTAAATTCAGCATCAAGAAAACCGTTATTATTAAAAATAAAAGATGAATTCTTTATTTAAATTAACCCCTGAGGTGGCTTCCGCCCTGGAAACCGGGAGTCCTGTTCTGGCGCTTGAGTCAACAATAATAAGCCATGGGATGCCCTATCCTCAGAATCTGGAATTCGCTATGCGGGCCGAACAAATGGTCCGGGACAAGGGGGTAGTTCCGGCCACTATTGCTATCCAAAATGGGAAAGCCTGTATTGGGTTAAGCGAAATTGAATTACAAGTCCTTGCCCAAAATGACGAAGTAAAAAAAGTGGCTACCAGGGATATTTGTATTGCGCTGGCTGAAAAATCAATTGGGGCAACAACAGTTTCGGCCACCATGCACCTGGCACATCAGGCCGGGATTAGGGTGTTTGCTACCGGTGGAATTGGCGGCGTTCATAGAAAGGTGGAAAAATCATTCGATATCTCACAAGACCTGCGTGAACTTGGGCGAACTCCAATGGTGGTTGTGTCTGCCGGTTGTAAGGCAATCCTGGATATTCCCCACACAATTGAGTATCTTGAAACCGAGGGTGTTACCGTTCTTGGTTATCAAACGGATGATTTTCCTGCTTTTTATTCGCAAAAATCTAGTTCTCCAACTCCTGGACGAATTGAATCCTGCGCTGAAATTGCAGAACTTTATCGCCTGAAGAAAATTATCAATCAGCCCGGTGCAATATTAATTGCTAACCCTGTTCCCCGCGAAGATGAAATCCCGAAAAAAATTATTAACACTTACATTAAACAAGCTTTGGGAGAGTGTCGTGCTAAAAATATCAGAGGCAAAAAGGTCACACCTTTTTTGCTAGGGCAAATAGTTGAGTTGACGGGTGGAAAAAGTTTGAAAGCAAATATTGCTCTGGCTATGAATAATATAAAATTAGGCGCTGAAATAGCTCTGGCTATTCATATGAAATAATACGATGGCACATTGTACTAAAATTAAAGTTCGCGGATACCATATTGACCTCTATAAACATGTTAACAATGCTCGCTATCTCGAATTTCTGGAAGAGGCGCGCTGGGCCATGCTTGATGATCTGGTTGATCGGGAAAAATTGCATTCTGAGGAATTTGGTCTATCGGTGGTAAACATAAATATTAATTACCGACAGACAGCCAAAATGGGCGATTGTCTTGAAATATATTCAAATTTAAACCGGATAGGTAATAAAAGTGTCGTAATTGAACAAAGCATCATTCTATCTGGCAGTTCCAAGATTGTTGCCGAAGCACAAGTAACATTCGTTGTTGTTGATGAAAAAACAGGCCGGGCAATTCCAATAACAGATAAAATCAAATCACGGTTGATGCAACTCAAGCAAGTTTGATTAATACGGTGTCCCCAATTAAAATTGAAATCCCGGAAAATGAAATTGTATTTGATTTTATCAGGTCAACCGGACCCGGTGGTCAGAACGTAAATAAAGTTTCCAGCGCTGTTCAACTTCGTTTTAATATCCACAACTCGTCCATATTAACCGAAGATCACAAAGTTCGTCTAGTTAAAAAAGCTGGCCGCAAAGTAAATAAAAATGGTGTGCTAATAATTAAGGCGCAAAGATTCAGAACCCAACAAAATAACCGAATGGATGCCTTGCGTCGGTTGGAGTCTTTGATTTTACAAACCATAAATAAGCCTAAGGTCAGGCTTAAAACTTCCCCATCTAAAAAAACGATCGAAAAGCGACTGACGTCAAAACGTAAACGCAGCGCAACTAAACAATTACGTCGTTCCGTTGACTTGTCGGATCAGTAAGATCGCTGAAGGCGATTCTTAACTGAATCAATAGAATATATTGCCAGCCCGGACCAGATAAATATAAATGTAATCAAGTGGGCGCCCGAAAACTCTTCCTGGTATATAAAAACCCCCAATAAAAACATGCACGTCGGTGCTAAGTATTGAATAAATCCAATAGTTGATAAACGCAACCGCTGCACGGCATAGGCAAACCAGACCAAGGGCAGGGCTGTAACTACACCAGATAGCGCTAATAGTAAATTGTACTTCCAGGAGATGGTTCCAAACGACCCTGTCCCCACAAATCCCAAATATGCTAAATAAATCACAGCCGGAAGCGACAATATCAAGGATTCAACACCAAGCCCCGTAATTGATCCAACCGACAGTTTTTTCCGTAGTAGGCCATATCCCCCAAAAGAACCTGCCAGTATCAATGCAATCCAGGGTATTCCACCAACGAAAATCGTAAGAATAAACACGCCAACACCAGCTAGAGCTACTGCAATAATTTGATTTCGGTTTAGGTGTTCATTAAAAAAATTGTGCCAAGAACCACATTTAGCAGAGGGTTGATGTAATAACCCAGGCTTGAGCTTACTATATGTCCATTGTTAACAGCCCAAATGAACACAAACCAGTTTATGGCGATTAGAGCACTTGTCAATAAAAAAAGGGGGCTTGCCTTTTTGCTCTGTACTGTTTGCTTTATCTGTTTGGCGCGAGCGGTGAATAAAATGGTCGAACAAATGACTATTAGCGACCAAACAACCCGTTGGGCCAACAATTCTAACGGCGGAATCAAATATAATGATTTCCAGAATACGGGAAATAATCCCCAAGCTAAAAATGCCGCTATTGCAGCGACAACTCCTTTTGTCTCATTGTTTAGCACTTAAAGTGAAAATTGATTTATTTTACAGTAGTGGTTTTATTTTTCGAATCTCTGGCGGTAATATAATTTGATCCCCTGCGCTTACTCCATTATCATCAAACCACCCTATTGCCATTTGTAATGCATAGCGATTTTTTTCACTAGATCTATAAACGATATTGGGGTCAATTATCATATTGTAAATTTCTTTTATAGCGCCTGAACTATCTAGATAGGCTGTTGATATATCATTGCGAGCACCACGCATAGTCAGGCTAATATATTTATCTGCCCCGTATATCAATAGCGTTCCCTCATTAAATCCTATTGCATCAATCTGCGACAGATCAGATCTTTTCTCGGCTGGAGACACAGCCAACGCTACGTTGATATCGATCTCTTCGCCGCTGGCTTTATTAATTACAAGCTCTGCTCTGTCCGGATGTATGGGCGAACAAGATAGTAGTACTACCGAAAGCATAACAATATCTGCTCTATAGAAGAGTTGAGTTAGTTGTGAAAATCCGTTGCGAGGTGATTTCATTTAGTGATTGCCTTATTTATTAATCGGATTATCGGTCTTTTTTGAACATTAAAATTTATAACCCGGAGCTGGCTGGTGGCTAAATAATTTATCTATCAAGTTGCAAGCTAAACATCAGAGAATCTGCGATGACTGTTTGGGTGGGTTATCCACATTTTGTCCAGGTCGTCGCGGGAAAATACATCAAATTAATGGCGACGCCAATGCCGGTCATCAATTCCGGGCAAGGGACATCAGGATTTCTTTTGCTGTTTCGTTGAATTCCACCTTCTCGGAGATTCCGGAGTCTAGCGTGTGTGCCACAGTCAGATAATCTAAAGCTCCCGCCACTTCATTTTCGTGATATACTTTATAAACATGAGCATTTCCTAAAGCTAGTTTTTCAGTATCTTCGTTGGTACCCATCAGTTCGGGCACTTGAATTTCTGATCCTGTCAACAATATATCGGGATTCTTTATCTTTGACTTGTTGGCCATATAGATTAACGGCCACAAATAAGGATTGCCATATTGTTTTTCTGCTATAACCCAAAGATTGTCACCTTTGTCAATCACATATTTACTGTAGGCTTCCTCAGTTTCTGCGGTTGTCGTTGCTATTTCAATTTCTTGCTCTGTTTCGTCGATTTCGGCGGCAGGCTCCAGTTCTTTTAGCTCTATTTGCTCAACTATAGTGGTCGTTTCTGCGACCACCGTTTCAGTGAAATCTGCTACTTCTGTTAAAACAGCTTCTATTGCAATGGGTGGCGTAGATTCGTTGCCTCCGGGCCATACAACATATACTAGAAATACCAACAACGCGGCGGCCGCGCCACCAACAATATATTTATTAAACCTTCCGGTTTTTTTTAGGTTTGGGCTCAGGGGGGAGCTCCCAACCACTGTTTGCGCTTTATTGTGCGCTGGACTATTAATATTCAGGGTCTCTTTAATTTTTTTGTCCGGATTAAAAACAATTTTATAATGTTCGGGTATTTCAATTAATTCACCTGTTCTGGGGTTAATTCCTCTTCGATCAGCTACTTTTCGTCGTTTAAAAGAACCCAATCCTTTTATTCGTACGTGACCATCTCTTAATAACCCCTCTTGGATAGCGGCCGATAGATTTGTAAAAATGTCGTGCGCTGCCTGCTTTGACAAACCCGCTTCTTTTGACAATATGTCGCTCAGTTCGGTAAAGGAGATTTTATCCATTGAGACCTCCTTTGTTGATTTCGCGCTTTAATCCGGATGAAGGATGAAAGAATACTGCCTTGCTGGCAGGCAACTGTACGATCTTTTTTAAGGCTGGGTTGAAAGCGTTTCGTGCTGTTTTAATTTTTGTTCCAAATGTTCCCAGGCCCGGTATGGTGAAGTGTTTGTCAGATACCAGGGTATTTTCAATTACACCGGTTGCAATATCAAGGATGCCCCTGGTTTCTTTTTGCGTTTTTCCTAACCTGGTGGAAAGAATTTTATTGATTTCAGCAGTATTCATACCAATTCCTCTTATGGTGGATTAACATGAATTTATAAATAATTGCCCTATATCTTGTCAAAACAGTATATCTAAACAATAGAAAAAGTCAAGTTATTTACCAGGCTAGATACGTTCGCTGGTCTTGCTTTTAATCTATTCCAAAAAGCTATCTAATAGATCATAAATATTAATACCAAAATCCGGAATGCCAAGGGCATAAACAGCCCAACCTATATAATCTGCAACTGTAGTTATTAATGCGGCTTCTTCACTCCAGATCAAGCCTTCTATTTGCCGACAATCGGCAAATCTGTCTTTGCCTAGCGTGTGTACAACAACTCTCTTGAGGTCGGAAATTTTATGATAAATGCGGCTGGAGTCCGGAAATCGTGGTTTGTCTTTAAATGGCGTGTTGGACACTAAATTATTATTGCCGCTTCTATTAATATGACCAACGATACACACCGGATCTTTGACACCACAAATTCGATCCAGCAATAAAAAATATTTATTAGAAAACCTGGTTTTTAACAAATCAATCTGGTTGAGTGTTGGTGTTTTTATTTCCCCTGCAACCGGCCATACAAGTTGATAGCCAGATATAATTGCGAGATTGTAGTGTCCAATGCTCTCTTCCGGAACCAGGTTCAGGTGCAACTGTTCTGGTCCCGTGGCCAGGTAAATTAGAGCATCGCTTTTTTTCATCGGCTAATAATCCGGGGTCCAAACAACACCGTGCCAAGGCGCAACATGGTGCTTCCTTCTTCTATAGCAATCTGATAATCGTTACTCATTCCCATTGATAAGATAGTGAGTTTACGTTCGTCTGGCAATTCTCTGTTTAGTGATTCCAACAATCTTCTTAGTTGTGTGAATGATCCTCTTAGGTCTGATTCATTGTCAGTCAGGGGGCCGACAGTCATCAAGCCGCTGACGGCTATACCTTCCATCTCGCAGCACTTCAGTAGTTCTTCGGTGTGATGAGGGTTAAACCCATATTTAGTCAACTCGTCGCTAGTGTTGACTTCAAGTAAAACGGGGGTAGTTTTATCTGTTGGTTTTGCTGCAATTTTGGCTGCTAATTTCACAGAATCGATTGCATCGATTGCATCAAACAAACCCAAGGCCCGGTTTACTTTATTAGACTGTAAGTGTCCAATCATTCGCTTTTTTAACATCGGTAATCTGGGAAGTTGCTTGAATTTTTTTTCAGCTTCCTGAATTCTGTTCTCGCCGATCGATCTAATTCCCAAGTTATATATTTCTATAATTTTTGAATAGGGCTGTGTTTTTGAGACCGCAACGATATCTATCGAATTATTGTTACCGGACCGCTTTTTAGCGCTCTCAATATTTTCAATTACCCGTGATAGCCTATCGGCTATCATTTTAGATCAACCCTCAGATTCCGGTGGATCGTCAGCAGGGGTTTCTGGTTTGTCTTCTTCAATATCCTCTTCCCTAACAACGCGAGTTATGGATGCAATATTGGTTCCTTCGTCGAGCCTAATTAGCCGGACTCCCTGGGTAACCCGTCCGATTGTTCTAATAGTAGATATTGGCTGCCTGATCAACACACCCCGATTGGTGATTACCATTAAATCGTCAGAATCAACGACTTCCATTATTGAAACCATTTTACCCACTTTGTCCGTGGTTCTCATGGTCATAACACCTTTACCACCGCGGGTCTGGGTACGATATTGAATTACGTCAGTGCGCTTGCCAAATCCTTTTTCGGTTGCAACCAGAATGGTGCCCTCCCGCTTGACAATAACCATCCCGACTACTTCATCGACCGTTGTTGCTAGCCTAATACCCCTTACCCCCATTGTTTTTCGGCCACTGGGGCGAATATTCTGTTCTGAGAACCTGATTGATTTACCTTCTTTGGTACCTAGTAGAATGTCATTATCACCATCAGTAACTCGAGCGTCAATTAATTCGTCATCGTCACGAATATCGATTGCGTAAATCCCGCCCTTGCGGGGATGACTATAAGCCGACAGAACAGTTTTCTTAACCTGGCCCTTTTTAGTAGCCATAACAATATAATGTTGGTCATCAAATTCTTTGATGCTGACAAAAGCCTCAACCTTTTCACCGGGTTGGCACCCGATTAAATTAACCACAGCCCGTCCCCGGGTAGCGCGACCACCCTGTGGTATCTCGTGGACCTTTAACCAAAAACATTTTCCAAGATCAGTAAAAAATAATATGTGGTTGTGAGTATTGGCTATAAACAATTGTTCAACAAAATCGTCGTCTTTTGCCGTTGCCCCCTGCAAACCACGCCCTCCGCGCTGTTGCCGGCGGTAAGTTCCAACCGGTGTTCGCTTGATATATCCATTGTGGGTAATGGTAACAACCGTATCTTCTTCGGCGATCATATCTTCGATAGAAAAATCTTTACCAAATGGTAAAATCTCTGTGCGCCGCTTATCACCATAGGTAGAACGAATTGTCTCAAGTTCTTCTTTGATAATCGCCATTCGCTGCACCCGATTTTCAAGAATACCTTTTAGTTTGGCAATCAACTGGATCAAGTCTTTATACTCGGCTATTATTTTCTCGGCTTCAAGACCGGTCAGTTTCTGGAGGCGCATATCCAAAATCGCCTGAGCCTGTTTTTCTGATAAATCAAAAGAATTCATCAACCCTTCGCGAGCATGATTAACATCTTTACTACTACGGATTATGGAAATCACTTCATCGATGTTATCCAAGGCAATTTTTAGGCCTTCCAGAATATGAGCCCGATCATCGGCTACCTGTAGGTCAAATTTTGTGCGACGAACGACAATTTCGTGACGAAAATCAATAAAGGCCTGTATTATTTCACGCAGCGGCAGAACTTTCGGAATTCCTCCCACCAAAGCTAGCAGGATTATTCCATAGGTGTCCTGAAGTTGGGTATATTTATATAGCTGGTTTAAAATTACTTCGGGAATGGCATCCCTTTTGGTTTCAACCACAATCCGAATTCCATCTTTATCGGATTCATCGCGCACATCAGAAATACCTTCAACCCGCTTATTGCGGACGAGTTCGGCAATGGCAAGAATCAAATTCGCTTTATTAACCTGATAGGGGATTTCATTGATAATAATACTGCTGCGGTTCTGTTTGTTGGTCTCGATTATTGCCCGCGCCCTGATTGTTACTTTACCACGACCTGTTTCATAAGCCTGCTTTATTCCATCCACTCCCTGGATAATTGCTGCGGTAGGGAAGTCCGGCCCTTTAACATATTCTAACAATTCTTCTACTGATAAATTGGGATTTTTAATTAAAGCAATTGTGGCGGAAACGATTTCAGTAAGGTTGTGAGGCGGAATTTTGGTTGCCATACCAACCGCTATACCTTCCGAGCCGTTAATCAATAAGGTCGGAACCGTTGCCGGAAGAACTGCCGGTTCTTTCAGGCTTTCATCAAAATTGGGGACGAAATCAACTGTGTTTTTATCCAGATCCCGGAGCATTTCCCCGCCCATTCGCGTCATGCGGGCTTCGGTATAACGCATGGCGGCAGCGCGGTCTCCATCGATTGAACCAAAATTTCCCTGGCCGTCTACTAATTGATAGCGCAAAGAGAACTCCTGCGCCATTCGAACTAAGGCATCATAAACCGAAGAATCACCGTGGGGATGGTATTTACCCATAACATCTCCCACGATGCGGGCTGATTTTTTATATCCCCGGTTCCATTGTACGCCCAGATCGTTCATACCGTATAAAATTCGGCGGTGAACCGGCTTTAGCCCGTCTCGTACATCCGGCAGAGCCCGGGAAACAATCACAGACATTGAGTAGTTGAGATAGCTTTCACGCATCTCTTCTACAAGATCACGACTCAGTATATTATCTCGAGAAATTTCCACAATATTCCTTTAATTCTTAATAAACCAATCCAATAATATTTATACGTCCAGGTTTACGACAAACATAGCATTTGAGGAGATGAATGTCCGGCGTGCCTCAACATCGCTACCCATTAAATCCATAAAAGTCATGGAAGCCTCAACGGCGTCGCTTATGGTAACCTGTAATAAGGTTCGGCGTTCCGGATCCATGGTCGTGAACCAAAGTTGATCCGGATTCATTTCACCCAGTCCTTTATAGCGCTGGATATCGATTTTTTTATTCTTACTTTCTTTTTTCATTCGCTCAATCAAAACATCGCGCTCGTTGTCATCATAGACATACACTTCTTTTTTACCGCGACGTAAACGATACAAGGGTGGTTGGGCCAGATAAATATAACCACCCGTGATCATTTCAGGCATTTTACGATAGAAAAATGTCAGCAACAGGGTTCTGATATGGCTTCCGTCAACATCGGCGTCGGTCATAATAATTACTTTGTGGTAACGCAGCTTTTCCGCATTGAATTCGGTCCCTGTGCGATCTGTCTCATCTTCCGGGTCGCCACCATAACCAGCACCAAGAGCGGTAATTATGGACTGGATTTCATTGTTTGCCAAAAGTTTATCTATTCGGGCTTTTTCGGCATTAATAACTTTTCCGCGGAGGGGTAAGATTGCCTGAAAACGCCGGTCACGACCCTGTTTGGCTGAACCGCCGGCCGAGTCCCCCTCAACCAGAAATAACTCACTCATTGACGGGTCTCGATTAGAACAATCAGCTAGTTTCCCGGGCAGTGAACCGCCTTCCAGGGCGCTCTTTCGTCGAATCAACTCCCGGGCTTTACGGGCAGCTTGGCGACTGCGAGCTGCTAAAAGTGATTTTTCAATAATTTTTTTACCGACAGATGGATTTTGTTCAAGGAAATCAACAATACCCTCAAACACAGTTGAGTCCACAATTCCCTTTACATTATTATTACCAAGTTTGGTTTTGGTCTGGCCTTCGAATTGCGGCTCTGGAACCTTAACCGAAATAATGGCCGTTAAACCTTCACGGAAATCTTCTCCGCTCAATGTCAGGGGTTCACCTTTTTTAGCCTTAATCAAATTATTGCGGGAGGCATAGGTGTTCAATCCCCGGGTAAGCGCTGAGCGAAAACCAGATAGGTGGGTTCCACCTTCGATGGTGTTAATATTATTAACAAAACTGTGCAGGTTCTCGGTATAGCTATCGTTATATCGCAATGCGACGTCAACCGGAATTTCTCCATCTGGCTTTGAAACCGTAATGATTTTAGTGTGCAGGGGGTGAGTGCTCCCATCAAGAAATTTCACAAAATCACTGAGCCCACCTTTGTACTGGAAAACGTCGCCAATTTCTTCGTCGGTACGTTGGTCCTGTAACACTATTTCAAGATTGCTGTTCAAATAGGCCAGTTCTCTAAGTCGGTCAGCAACGATCGTATACTCAAAGTCCATTATTTTGAAAATCTCTGCATCTGGGCGGAATGTGATTTTGGTGCCTGTATGCTTGGTCTTACCGGTAATTTCCAATTTGGATACTGCGCGGCCTCTGACATATTCCTGGCGGTGTATCTTTCCATCCCGATAAACTTCCGCAATTAAAATATCCGAAAGGGCGTTTACCACCGAAACACCAACGCCATGCAAACCGCCGGAAACCTTGTAAGACCCTTTGTCAAACTTGCCGCCGGCATGTAAAACTGTCATAACAACTTCTAGTGCCGGTTTCTTCTCGCCTTTATGAATATCAACCGGTATTCCGCGACCATTATCTTCTACGCTGATCATACGATCTTTGGTCAGCGTAACGGTAATCTTGTCACAATGCCCAGCCAGGGCTTCGTCGACACTATTGTCTACAACTTCATAAATCAAGTGGTGGAGGCCGCGTTTCCCGAGATCGCCTATATACATAGCCGGGCGGCGGCGAACAGCTTCAAGGCCTTTTAAAACCTGGATTTTTTCCGCGCTGTATTTGTTTTCGTTAGTTTTTTGCTGTGTCATATAAAACGAATATCCCTTATGGTTTGCGTGCCTAATTTTTTATTTAATCTTTCAATAATTAAAGCTTTTTTGAATAATAACTCCTGGCGCCAGGCTGGCGTTGCCGCCCTGATAACCAGTATACCGTGCTCTACTTTTTCGGCGACAGTATTGCTGGCAATGGTAGAGCCTACTATTTCAGCCCAAGACTGAAGTGCTTTTTGCTGATTGATGCCGGTCGTGAGACCTGCGTTATCCAACAAGGAATTGAGAACGCTTTTCAAACTTTGGGACATTAATTGTTTCCCAATTGATAGGATTTATCTTCGGTGCCTGACAAATCAATGCCACGTTTCTTTAAATCAACTAAATCTGTTCCGGTAATGATGGTTTGAATACCTTTTCCCAGCGCTGATAACACCTGGTCGCTGCGCTTAAAATCTAGTTTTGCGAATAAGTCGTCTAACAAAATGGTCGGTGCCATGCCGGTGTTGTTCCGGATATACATAGCTTCAGCCATTTTAATTAATACCAGAGATAATTTATGCTCTCCCTGGGAACCGAATTTACGAAGATCCTCGCCATTAAACCTGATTTCATATTGGTCCCGGTGAGGTCCGACTCTAGTCGTATTTCTGCGACAATCACCTTTCAGATTTTTTTCCATTTCTTCGCGATGCTCCGACAGTGAGAGAACTGCTTCAGGAAAAAGTATAATCTTAATTGCTGTGGTTTTCCCAGTAAAATCTGCAGCGACTTTTTGCAATATTTCTACAAATTCAATGCAGTATTTTTTCCGCAAGCACCAGATTTTATTTCCGGTGCTGACCAACGGTTCATCCCAGGCAGTAACGGCTGAAACGGGAACGGTACCCATCGCTAATTGCAGCAGGGCGGTGTTTCGTTGTTTCAATGACCGCGTATATTCAATTAGTAAATTAACATAATCCCTATTCACGACCGAAAATACCCGGTCAAAATACGCTCTTCGGTTACCGGGAGCACCTTTGGTGATTATCTGTTCTTCCGGGCTGAGAACAACCACCGGGTTCAAACCGATTAAATCTCGCGTTCCTCGCACCGGCCGACCGTTCATAATAAATCGTTTTTTCCCATCTTGAAGTTGATTTAACTCAATTCTATAATCGTTTTTTTTCCGTACAAAATTGCCGGTGATATTCATTGCATCACTGTCAATCTGAAGCGTTTCGAGTAATTTATTAGTTCGAAAACTGCGACCGTATGAAAGGATATAGATCGCTTCCAGAATTGCTGTTTTTCCGGAACCGTTCTCACCCCAAAACACAGTGATACCATTACCAAGCTCATAGCGGGATTGTTGATGGTTACGAAAATTACGTAGGCTAATGTCCTTAACAGGCATTGTTGGAAATTATAGCAGATGGTCAGTGTTGTTTTGCCGGGAAAACGGAATTGTCTGAAAATTTACCGCTAATCATTCAAACGAATTGGCATCAGCAACATGGTTAAATCGCTGTTTTCAATCTGTTCTTCAGGGTAAAACAAACCAGCGCTGATAGCTGTTTTCAATTTTATTGTAATTTTATTCGATTTTATATGGGATAATATATCTTTTAAATAATTGGCGTTATATCCAATGATAATATCTTCTCCGAAATACTCTGCCTCAAGGTTTTCCTGGGCACTGGAGGCTTTTTCCGGGTCTTCGGTTGTTATGGTCGCTTTTCCATCAATTATTCTCACGGCAACTTGGTGAGTTGATTTATTCGAAAAAATGGATACTCTTCGGACAGCGCCTAAAATAATTTCGCGTTCAACCAATAACTGCTTTTCATTATCCCGGGGGATGACGCTTTCATAATCTGGAAAACGTTCGTCTATCAAACGGGTAATTATCTTATTGCGCCCTATTTTAACCGTCAGGTGTTTGTCCCCAACTTCAAGATTTATCAATTCATCTTCACCGAGGAAATTGCCAACCAGTCCTAAAAATTTCCGTGGAACGATAATATCTCCATTATAATTTTCCTGTTGATAGTCGCTGCGTATATAACGCACCAAGCGGTGACCATCGGTGGCAACAGCAGTGAGTTTATCAGATCCAAATTGGAAGAGGACACCGGTGAGCGCTGGTTTTAACTCATCTTTGCTGACTGCAAAACTGGTGTTTTCTATTATATCTCGAATAACACTGGTGTCCATTGTCAGAGAATTTTCACCATCCACATCGGGTACGGCTGGAAACTCTTCGGCGGGCTTGCCCATCAAATCATACACACCAAAATCAGTATTCAATTCTACCCTGTTTTGCGCATCAACTGTCAGAGAAATGCGTGTGTCTGGTAATTCATTGGTTATTTCCAATAAAGTGTGCAACGGAATTGCAGCGGAACCGGTTTCTTCAAGACTGGCTTCGAGCGGTGTAATAATAGTTATTTCAAGATCAGTGGCACGCAGTAATACGCCATCATTGTCAGCGACAAACAAAACACTATTTAGAATCGGCAGTGTTGAGCGGGCGGGTGTTGCTTTTGATAATTTTTGCAAAGCTGATTGCAACTCGGATTTTGAAGTAGAAATCTTCATAAAAGTCCCAAAATGGGTTAATGGTTAGCGAGCAATTTTTCGTTTAGAAAAGGCCAACAATGTTAACGAGGGCAATTTCTTTTAACAAGCCGTTTTTAAAATTCTCTCTTGTGAGAACTATTATTAATTTATATATACTATATTTAAAAATAAGATTATTTATTAGGTCTGTGGATGTTGTTGATAACCCGCATCCCAGGGATAATAACAGTATTAATTTTTCTCTAGGTAAAATTGAATCACTTAATGAATTGCTTGATGTGGATACTGTGTTCAAAGTTGTGGGAAAACCGGCATTTTGAGTACGGTATTATCTGTTATCGGGTTTTTAACAGGGGCTAAAAGGGATTGTGTAAACAAAGTTGTTAACTATGTGGAAAACTCTATTATTCCATGATTCGGATATAAAAATTTTCCCGTGCTTTATCAATCCAATTGGCATACCATTGGGTCTTTTTATACTCAGTAGCCATCATTTCCAGGTCCGCCCAGTGGATATTAATATCCGCACGACCGCCTCTTTTTGTATCCTCGATCCAGAATAGATGGTAACCATAACTGGTCTTGACCGGTGGACTGCATTGGTTAATCTCCAGATAATTAATGATCTTAGCAACTTCAGGAATGGGAAATTCTTTCGGGTCAATCCAACCGAGATCACCGCCCAATCCCTTTGTTTCGTCATCGGTGGAATGGGTCTTTGCCATTTTAATAAATGTAGCCAGTGATGTGATCGAGTCTTTGATTGTAGCTACAAACTGATAGGCTTCGGAATCATCGACTTCCGTTATTTCCGGAGTAATAAGGATATGGCGAACGTTTATTTTTTCGCCTTGTTTTTCAACTGGTTGAATCAAATGATAACCAAAAGATGTTTTTACCGGTTGGCTAATTTCATTGATTGGCAGGGTAAAAGCAACGGACTCAAACTCCAAAACCAAGGAACCACGCCGGACAAACCCAAGATTTCCACCATTTGGCGCAGATCCTGGATCTTGAGAAAATTGTTTGGCCAACTCTTCGAAAGATTCGCCACCAATTATTTTATCGCGTAATTCGTTTATCTTAGTAAACGCTGAATTTTGGCTCTTTTCACCAGCTTCAATCGGTATTAAAATATGCCAAAGATTAATCTTGGTCGGAAAAACGGGAAGACTATCGCGAAAGGTATTAAAAAAAGTGATTACTTCCTGTCTGCCGGCGGTCATCGACGAAAGAAGTTGTTGCTGATAACGTTCGGTAATCATTCGGTCGTGCATATCCTGACGGTATTCTCTGCGCAGAGATTTCAGGGATTGCCCCAGCATTTCTTCGGCCCGATCTTCTCCGCCAGCCTGGGAAACCATGTATTCAATCTGTTGGTCAAGAGCCTGCTCGACTTCTTTCTCCTTAATTTCGATGGAGTCAATTTTAGCCATCTCCAGAATTATTTTCTGGTCAATCATGGATTGTAATACATCAGCTTGCAGCTTCAGCAGTCGTTTCGGCTCCAGTTGCGGATTAATTCGCTGCTGAACTGCGGTCATCTGAACCAACTGAGCTACATCACTTTTGAGTATAATGTGATCATCTACAATTGCGGCCAGACCATCAATGACCATGTTTTCCTGTTGAGCATGCATAAGGACGCCCAGCAAAGTGACGCATAAAATTTGAGCTTTAAAAAGTTTCATTGATTAATATTCTCCAAATTTATTTCTACGTCGGTTACCGATCGTAAACTGTCTAATAATTTAATGGATTTCAAAGAAGCATGATTCTGGAATAATTGGTGGCGCAACTCGTCAAAAACATCGTCCAGATCGCGGTAAGAACCTTCTTTATATCGTTTTAGTACTTCAATTACATGATAACCAAAATCGGTTGAAATTGGGCCGATCACAGTTCCCCGTGAGTTCAAACCGAATAGCGCTTCGTCGATAGGCGGTAGAAGGGATCCGCGTTTTACGGTTACGGTTTCAACCGGATAAGTTGCAAAAACTTCTTTTCGGTCAGCACCTGAACGGCCTCGTATTAATATACGCCTTATTCGTCGGGCGGCGGTTCGATCTTCAATAATAAAATGATTAATTCGCGCCTCATCAATCGGTAGATAAAAACTTTCAAGATTTTTTTCATAAGCAGCGTTTATTTCACTTTGGGTGACATAAATACCGGAGGTCATTGCAGTCTCCAGATAAGTTCGTCCTAGTAATTCGCGGCGAAAAAGATCAATTGCATCCTGTATGGATTTATCGTGTTGTAATCCTTGTTTCAGGGCAGCCTGGTAAAGGAGTTCATCGTTTACCCACTGGAAGACTGTCTTGCTTGCATTTTCCTTTGATAAAGCCAGGTTTCCCAAAATATGCTCAAGATTATTCTGTGTGAGAACTGTATTTCCTACCCGGGCCACCACCCGACCATCGGGTTTTTCTACAGCACAACCAGGGACTGCAATTGCAATCAACAACGTCAAGCAAAAGAACAATTTTGTTTTATGATTCATCGACTAAATTAATCCTCTATCGTCTTTGAAAACAATTTAACAATTTGTAAACCAAACTTCTTTGATAATGTCATCGTTTCACCGTTCAATTCAAAGCTAAACTGATTGTATTTGTTCACACTGAAGCGATAGGGCCGCCCCATTGATTTTAACAGAGTTTCCAAACCGGACATCATCTCCACCGGATCATGAAAACGTGTGTTTTGAGTAACTGTTCCGCTAATTAATTCAGAATCGATATTTAATGTGCTTAATCCACTACCGATGGACAAAATACGCAAGCGCGAAACATAGAATAAGTTCCGGACTTCTTCCGGAAAGCGACCGTATCGATCGCGGATTTCTTCAGCGATTTGATTGAGACTATCAAGAGTATCGGCTGCCACCAGTTTCTGATAAAACAATAGACGGTCTTGAACAATATTCATGTATTGGGCAGGGAACAAGGCCTCACCGCCGAAGATGATACGTGCAGTTACCGGTTCTTTTTTCTGATTACCCATGGCATCATCGATGGCGTCTTTTAAAATCTTGCAGTAAAGCTCAAAACCCACCGTGGATATTTGTCCGCTCTGTTCAAACCCAAACAGATTACCGGCGCCCCGGATTTCTAAATCTTTGAGGGCGATATCATAGCCCGACCCCAGATTTGAATAAAATTCGATTGCCTTAAGTCGTTGATAAGCTTTTTGGGAGAGTTTAAGTTTTTTGGGAATTACCAGCAGGCAATAGGCCTGTCGATTACTGCGACCGACCCTTCCCCTGATTTGGTAGGTTTGAGCAAGACCGAAGCGATGAGCATCGTCGATTATAACTGTATTTACGTTGGCAATATCGAGGCCCGACTCAATGATTGTCGTGCAAACCAGCAAATCTATTTTACCATCAAAAAAGTCCAACATAGTTGTTTCCAGCAACCGGCTATTCATTTGACCGTTGGCTATCGCAATTCTTTTTTCCGGAAAATGGTTTTGAATCTGCTCCTGGTAAAAAGGCAAGGTTTCGATATTGTTGTGTAGGAAAAAAGCCTGACCGCCACGGTCGAATTCCCGCTGCAGCGCTCTAAAAATATCTGCCCAATTAAAATAATGAATCGTTGTGCGGATAGGCAAGCGTTCCTTAGGTGGTG
Source organism: uncultured bacterium (assembly GCA_964539785.1). GTDB lineage: Bacteria > Fidelibacterota > Marinisomatia > Marinisomatales > TCS56 > JABMPO01. The sequence continues at coordinate 33,147 of CAZIJQ010000016.1, forward strand.
TCTCTATTTTGCTGATATCACGGATACCGATCAACGATTGTTGCAAAGTGCGGGGGATTGGCGTGGCGGTTAAAGTCATTACGTCCACATTTTTCCGCAGTTGTTTTATGCGTTCTTTATGCCGTACGCCAAACCGATGTTCTTCATCCACGACCAACAATCCCAAGCGGGGAATTTTTACATCCGATGATAACAACCGATGTGTACCAACGATTAAATCAATTTTACCGCTGGCAAGATCAGCCACAATCTGCTTTTGTTCTTTGGGGCTGCGAAACCGTGAAAGCATTTTGACTCTGACGGCAATGGGATTCAGTCGGTTTTTAGAGGTGAGATAGTGTTGGTCAGCTAAAATGGTTGTTGGCGCCAGAAAGGCTACTTTATAGCCACTGCTGATAACACTGATTGCTGCGCGTAACGCAACCTCAGTTTTTCCGAACCCCACATCGCCACAGATCAATCGATCCATGGGCGTTATTTTTTCAAAATCCCCAAGTGAGTTTTGAATTGCCAACGTCTGGTCGGGGGTTTCTTCATACGGAAACGATGCTTTCAGTTCGTCAACCAGCTCTTGGTCCGGTTGATAAGTAAAGCCGCGCGGCTGGCTGCGCTGGGCGTATAAATCAATTAGTTCTTTTACGATGGCAGCGGCCGAGTTGCGGGTCTTTAATTTTTGGCGCTCCCAGTGGGAAGTACCGAGTTGTGAAAGCTTGGGGTTTGATTCGCCCGCAGAAATATATTTATGTACGCGTGAGAATTTATCTACGGGAACATAAACCACACCGCTATCGGCAAACTCAATACTTATGCATTCCTGAACAACGGTTTTACCTTTGATCTGATTTAGGCCTCGGTATAGGCCAATCCCAAAATCTTGATGAACGAGGAGGTCACCCCAGTCCAGAGAATTGAGTGATCCGATTGGCTTGTGAGTTGAGCCACCGGAAATTCCGGTCCATTGCCGTCGCGGTTTAGTTGATACCTGAAACAACTCTCCATAAGTAAAACAAGCCAGATTGTATTCCGGTAAAACAAACCCTTGCTGCAAGGGTAGTTGTAAAAAGAGAAAATTCGGACCAAACCTTTTCTCTAAAATTGTATGTTGTTCCAACGTGCTAAACAAAAGGAAAAGATTCTCGTGGCCCAACTGTTCAGCGGTACGCTCAACCACGGCTTTTTTGGTCTCCCAACTATGGCGGGTGAAACTATTGGCCTGGCAGATAATATGATCGACTAGACTGCCACCATTGGTGTGGATGGTGATTTCACCAGAATTTTCAGTAAGCTTAATAAAAGTAAATTTATCCGGCAAAATATCTGATAGTGGTACTAGTTTATCTGCCGGAGCAGTGGGAGGGGGGAGAATTTCACAGGTTGACAAGTTTTGTACAGTTCTCTGCGAAATGGGATTGAAAGATCGTAGGGATTCAATTTCGTTACCAAAGAACTCTATCCGGGTCGGCAATCCGGCGGATAAAATAAAAACGTCCACAATCCCACCTCGCACTGAAAATGATTTTGGCGTGTGTACATGATCAACTCGCTCGTAACCCCATTCAGTTAAAGTTTCGACTATTTCGATTGTATTTTGTTTGACACCAACCGACAAACTGAAACCATCAATCTTGTCTTTGGGGACAAGCGGTGTGTCCAAGGCCGGTTGCGTGGTAAAAATTATTCCATTGAAATTTGCAGTAAGGTTTTGAAGAAGCTCAGCCTGATAGCGCTCCCATTCCTGCGAAAAACCCAATATCTGAGAATCCGACTCCCCCCGGTCGGGAAAATAGTAAATATTATTGGTAAAAAGATTAAAAACAGTATTATAAAGATCTTCTACCAGCGCGGGACTATCTGTAACACACACCAAAGGTACTTTTAAGTTTTGCCAAAGCGCTGATATTATTAAAGATGTCAAAGACAGGTTGAGCCCGCCGCAGGAGTACCCGCCCCCACCATCGACATTTTTTTCCAGCTCAGAGTAAAGAGGAAGATCAGAAATACGGTTAAAAAATGAAGCCAAATCCGACGAGGGTTTCACGTGAAACCTTAGAATGGTTTTGTTAAAAAAACCGAGAGAACAGCCACATCTGCCGGAGAAACACCAGATATTCTCATAGCCTGACCAAAAGTTTCCGGTTTGATTAGATCGAGCTTCTCGCGGCCTTCATTGGAAAGGGCGGTAATTTGCCGGTAGTCAAAACTCGGGGGAATCCGGTGCAACTCCTGTCGCTTCATTTTTTCGATTTGTTGCAATTGGCGGCTTATGTAGCCAGCATACTTGACCATAGTTTCTGCTTCGGTTGTTATTTCGTCGACAATTACAGGTGTGAAATCGGGTAGAACGACCGACTTAAAAAGCGAAGTTGGAAGCATGGAGATAGCTATTTTTGGGCGTTTAATTAATTGGGATGCCCGCGTAGGTTCGGTGATTTCCGGTTCTCCTACCGATGAAAGGAGGGGATTAATATGTGCTGGTTGAACAGGTTTTTCCAGGGCTACCAGTGTCTGGTCGGTGGCTTTAAGCTTGCTCTGGATAAATTCATAGGTCCGGTTGTTTATCAGATTGTACTCACTGCTGATATCGATTAATCTGCGATCAGCGTTCGAATAACGCAATAGCAATCGGTATTCAGCACGGGATGTGAACATCCGGTAGGGCTCAAGTGTATTTTTGGTGATTAAATCATCAACCAATACGCCGATATAAGCCTGGTTTCGGCCGAGTGTCAAAGGGGGAGAGTCGTTTAAAAATTGAACCGCGTTTACAGCCGCCAAAAGTCCCTGGGCGCTAGCCTCTTCATATCCTGATGTACCATTAATCTGACCGGCTAAGAAGAGACCGCTGATGTATTTTGACTCCAGCGAGGCTTTTAATTGTGATGGCAGGAAGAAGTCATATTCAATGGCATATCCCGGCCGGAAAAACTCGACGTTTTCCAGACCGGAAACTTTTCGAAGTGCTGATAATTGCACCGATTCCGGCAGGCTGGTTGAAAATCCGTTGACATAAATTTGTTCGGAATCTTTCCATTCCGGCTCCAGAAAAAGAGTGTGGGTATCGTGATGAGCAAATCGGAAAATTTTATCTTCAATTGAGGGACAGTAGCGCGGCCCGACGCCATTGATGTCACCGGAAAAAAGCGGGGCTGAAGAAATATTCTCTTTAATCAAATCATGACAAACAGGGTTTGTTCTAACGGTGTGGCAGGGCAGGTTGGGCGGCGAAAAGTGTTGTGTACGATAGGAAAAGGGCGTTGGCTTGTCGTCGCCAAGAATTACAACGGTTTTAGTAAAATCGATGGAAGATTTAATAATTCTTGGTGGTGTACCAGTTTTCAGCCTGCCGGCTCTTAATCCACGGGCGGTGAGGGCTTCGGTAATTCCATGAGCAGCGGACTCACCCATTCTACCGGCACGAATTTTGCGATTGCCGATGTGAATTAGCCCGTTTAGAAACGTACCACAGGTTAAAATGACTGCCGGCGCCGAAATTGAGATTTTGTTATCAATTATGCATCCGGCGATCTTACCTGCATTTTCAATAATATCAGTTACTTCACCCTCAATCAACACAACGTTGGTTTTTTTAAGACGCTCCCTGATAAGTAATTCATAAACGCGTTTGTCGATCTGTGCGCGAGGAGACCAGACCGATCGGCCTTTGGAGCGGTTAAGAATTTTAAATTGAAGGCCGGCACCATCCGCCGCCAGCCCCATATATCCGCCAAGAACATCAATCTCACGTACAATCTGTCCTTTAGCTAGCCCACCGATTGCCGGGTTACAGGAAGCGCGCCCAACCGCCCGGGTATCCAATGTTACCAGAGCAACGGATTTATTTTGGCGGTCGGCCATCAGGGCTGCCTCTATTCCTGCGTGACCGCCACCGACGACAATTATATCAAACTTATTCATAAAGTTTCACGTGAAACAGGCAATCATTTTCCTACACAAAATTTATTGAATATTAGATTGATGATATCATCCACCGTTGTTTTTCCCAGTAAGCTATCAATGCTGTCAATTGCGTCGTGCAATTCAATTGAAACTAACTCAAAAGCGATTTCTTTTTCTGAGAGCAATTCGGTTGCTTGCGATATTGATAATTGGCAAGCCGATAATGATTGTTGTTGTCGGTTTGTGGTAAGCATTACTTCAGAAGAAATACTGGGAGATAAATGTAAGGCACGATTGATCGCTTTGTTCAGGTAGACTAAACCAGCGCCTGTTTTGGCAGATATATAAATTTTCTCATCCGAATTTTTCTGATTGTTGGAATGCAAGATAGTGTCAATTTTATTTAACACTTGTATTACCGGAACATTATTTGAGATATTTAAATCGATGTTTTGATTGGTGTAAGGGGGTTCAAATACTAATAAAACAAGATCTGCACTAGCCATGCGTTTGTAGGTGCGCTGAACCCCCATTCTTTCGATGTTTTCGGTGGACACTCGCAATCCGGCGGTATCGATTAAATTAATTGGTACACCCTCAATTATCAGGGGAACCTCAATTGAATCCCGAGTTGTGCCTGGTGCGGTGCTGACCAGAGCCCGATCGCTGCTGGATAAAGCGTTTAAAAGAGTAGATTTACCGACATTAGGTGATCCGGCAATTACAACATTGGCACCCCGGGTAATTAATCGTCCACGCTGGTATGTATCTATCAGGTTTAAAAGTTTTTTGGCAATACGGCTTAAGCCAGTTGAAGTTTTCTTTGCCAAGTTGGGGTTCAGGTCGTCCTCGGAGATATCCAACTCAAACTCAACCTCAGCTAATAACTCTATTATTTGGTCGCGGATAGCATGCAGTTTATCTGATAATGCACCGCGCAGCATGCGATAATTGAGTTTACTGCTTTCGATGGATTGAGAATTTATCAATCCCGCTACCGATTCTGCCTGAACCAAGTCCAGTTTACCGTTGAGAAAAGCCCGCCGAGTGAATTCGCCGGCCTCTGCGATCCGCGCGCCATGGGTGCAGATTTCCCCCACCAAAGACTCGGTTATTGCTATACTACCATGACAGGATATTTCGACAACATCCTCGCCGGTATAAGAGTGTGGGGCTTTGAACCAGGTGGCGACAGCATCGTCGGTCGGTGTGCCTTGTGTGTGGACAATTACTCGAGTCGCCCGCCGCGGGATAATTTCAGGACAGGGATTATTTTTAGAACCGCAAACCTTACTTAAAATGCTTAAAGCAGCAGGTCCGCTAATACGAACAACAGCTAATCCACTTACACCAAACGGGGTGGCAGTGGCAACAATTGTATCGGCTGCCACCATGATCAATTATTTTTTGCGGGTTTTCCCGGCTTTTTTACCCTGGCCGGCTGTAATCACCGGTGCAGGTGGCTGGGGGGTTAGATATTTTTGCTGCAAGATTGTTAACACGTTAAACAGCGTGTAATACAGATTCAGACCGGAAGGGAAATTGTTAAACAACAAGATAAAGAAGCCCGTCATGAAATAGGACATATATTTTTGTTGACCGGAAGCTTGGGTGGGCATCATTTTTTGCTGGATGAACATGGACACACCCATAACAAGCGGCAACACGCTGATCTGGTCACCATAAATGGGAATGGTGAAAGGAAGATAGAAAATGGTATCCGGGCTGGAGAGATCGGTAATCCAACCCACGAAATGAGCGCCCCGCAGTTCGATTGTGGAACGAAAAACTTGAAACAGGGCCAGCAATAAGGGCATTTGAAGCAGCAAGGGCAGGCAACCACCCAGCGGGTTTACACCATGTTCTTTATAAAGCGCCATGGTTTCCTGGTTCAATTTGGTGGGGTTGTTTTTATATTTTTCTTTAAGTTCAGCCACCAAAGGTTGAACGGCTTGCATTTCTTTTGTGGACTGGTGACTTTTTTTGGTGAGAGGGTAGACTAAAATTTTAACCAGAACTGCGAAGATTATCAGGACTATTCCGTAGTTTGGTATACTTTTGTGCATCTTTGACAACAAATACAAGACACCTTTGGCTATCGGTCGTATAAAAGACCAACCGAAATTCATTACCTTGTCCAGATCTACGCCAAGACCTTTTACTCGTTGATATTCCAGGGGGCCAAGGTAAAGATTTACCAGGCTTGGCGCTTGGCTATTCTGGTATAGAACTACCGAAAAGATATTGTGTTTGGCTTTCTCGCCATTTTTGACAATACCACCGATTTCGGCTGATGGGGCCGGCTGTTCGGGTATCAGAGCCGTTATAAAATATTTTGATCGCACAGCTACCCAGTTGGTCTGCCCGAGTAGCCGTTCCATTTTCAATTCATTCTTCGCGCGCGGTGTGTGAAGATCGTCACCCAAAAAAGCGTAACCCTTAAAATAAGTCAGATCATCTTTGGTGTTTTTCTCGGTGGAAGGTAGACCGTTGGGCCAGCCAATGGAAAACAATCCCTGGGAGACATAAGCGGTTATTGAAGCCAGGTTGGTTTTAATTCCAATTTTATAGCAATCAGGGTTGAAAACCAGTTTCTTCTCAATTTTTTGATCATTATAAAAGGTATAAAACGACAGGTCAACAACCTGATTAACATTAATAATTTCAAGGGTATTGTCGGTATACCAGAGATTGTCAAGGTTGGTTTTTTGTCCGTCAAGCGCTGAGATAAACGACAGCAATAGGTTATTATAGTTCTCTCCGTTAATCAGTTCAACCATAGTTGAATCAAATTTTTGATAGTTCTTTAATTTAAAAGAAGTAATTGACCCACCGTTTTTATTTGAAATGACAGCTTCGTAGAGGGGGTGATCAATGGTAACAAAAGATTCGTTAGCTTCGGGGAGTGCGGATTCTGCTGTTAATTCTTCCGGTTCATATTGTCGGACCTGAGTCCGTTCCGGTACCGATGTGGGATTATAGGGGGGTGTCGTCGGGGCTTCCCGAGGCGCGGTGGTTGTCGTCTTGCTGGGCGGAGGCTGCGGCAATACATATTCCGTGTAAAGGGGCCACAGGAAAATGACCAAGGCGATCAGGAAAAAAGCTATTACGGTATTTCTATCCATGGTTACAGTGGGTCATACCCACCGGAATGGTAGGGATGACATTTTGATATTCGTTTAATAACAAGTAGGGTGGCGGTGAAAAATGAACGTTCCCGGTAGGCATCCAGGGCGTAGCTGCTGCAGGTGGGCTGAAACCGGCAATTACTACCCAATACAGGCGACAAAAACAGCTTATAAATGCGAATAAGCACTGAGACGATTGTCCGCAGTGCTTTATCTATAAGTATTTGGAACCTAAGAAGAATTTTTATTATTACGCTGATAGAACCTTGCGTCCTTTGGCACGACGCCGACGCAGCACGTTTCTTCCGCCGACCGTAGCCATGCGAGCCCGGAATCCATGCCGGTTCTTACGCTTTCTTCTGCTTGGTTGAAACGTTCGCTTCATTTTCACTCCATTTTAAGCCCGGGAAAATAAACAAAAAGATTTACGTGAAACAATATAAATACTTATAATGTGCAGGCAACTGTGGAAAAGTATGAGATTAAATCCAGACAACTCCGTGAATTGATCTTTGGTTTGAATAGAAAATAAAGTTTAAATTTGAACCTTGGGATTTGTGGACAACCTGTGGACAACTTAACAATAACACACGAGTCGCTATGGGATAGCGCCCGCGAGCTGCTTAAAAAAGCAGTTCCGGGACACGCCTTCAGCACCTGGTTAGATCCAATTACTCCGATTGGAATAACCGACACAGAATTAATTTTAGAGGTTCCCAACCAGTTTTTCTTTGAATGGATCGAAAGTCATTACACAACGCTGATTGAAAGAATATTACAGGATAATTTTCAGGGCGATATCAAAGTAAAATACACCGTTTCGCCAGAGAGCGGAAAATTGAACAGCGATATTACTGGAGCGCCATTGGTTGGTGTTCCAAAATCACCAGCACCCTCCCCGCAACTTAATGCACACTATACCTTAAAGAGTTTTATCGAAGGAGCCAACAACCAGTTTGCCCGCGCCGCCGCAACATCGGTGGCGGAGAACCCCGGCCAACCAAACTTTAATCCACTGGTTATCTACGGCGGTGTCGGACTGGGTAAAACCCATTTGATGCATGCCATTGGAAATCACATTACTCAATTGCATCCGGATCTGAAAATGATTTGCGCCACCAGTGAAAAATTCACGCTGGATTTTATATCATCAATTCAGAAAAACAGTACGCTGAGTTTTTCCAAGCGCTACCGCAGCGCTGATGTACTGTTAATCGATGATATTCAATTTTTTCAGAATAAAGAACAGACCCAGGAGCAGTTTTTCCACACCTTCAATGAATTATACCAGGCCGGTAAGCAAATTGTTATGACTGCTGATCGCTACCCGGGCGAAATGAGCGGTTTACAGGATCGTCTCCTTTCGCGCTTCCGTTCCGGGCTGGCTGTTGATATTCAGCCACCGGATTTTGAAGTGCGGGTTGCAATTCTAATGGATAAAGCAGAGCAAAATGGATTGGACCTGCCCTATGACATTGTTGAGTTCATGGCTACCCACATCAAAAACAATGTTCGTGAGTTGGAAAGCACTATCATTCGAATCCTGGCCCATTCTTCCCTGACCAACAGAGAAATAGATATCACAATGGTCAAACAAGCGGTCAAAGATCGTTTGGGTAAACAATTTATCACCGAACTTACCATTGAGGATATCATTGGCAGGGTTGCCGAGGCGACCAATTTCAGCGAACAGAACCTGGTTAGCGCCAGCCGCAAAAAACCACTGGTTGAGGCCCGCCAGATGGCCATGTATCTGAGCCGAGAAATCCTGGGATCACCGCTGGTGGAACTGGGAATGCATTTCGGCGGACGGGATCACACAACCGTGTTACACGCCTGTCGCAGTATTGAGCGACGCTCGAAAAGCGAGCCCCGGATTAAGCAATTAGTGACGAAATTAAAACAGGAACTGACCTTTCCCTTGACTTAGTATATATTTCCAGCGTACTATCTCTGTACGCCATGCACCTTACAAAAAAACAGTCCAGCATTCTTCGATTTCTAAAAGAACATATATCCGAGCATGGTTTTTCACCAACTTTTGATGAAATAGCTCAGCGATTCGGTTTCAAATCCAAAGGTACGGTTTATAAGCACATTAATGCGCTAAAGACCAAGGGAGCAATTTCTCAGGAGCACAACCGTGTTCGTGGAATCGAAATAGTCGAAGATATACGGGAAAATACTCTGCCAATTCTTGGTGTGGTGGCTGCCGGACAACCAATCGCAGCTGTGGAAAACCCGGAATATATTCAGGTCCCGCCAGAATTTGTATCTGCGGGAGAGCATTACATTTTGCGGGTCAGCGGTGAATCCATGATCGATGAGCACATTGCCGATGGCGATCTGGTGGTGGTAAACCGCTACCGCACGCCCCGCGAAGGCGATACGATTGTTGCCTTGATCGACAATAGCGACGCCACCATAAAAACCCTTTACCGTCGTGACGAGTTGGTGGAATTACGCCCGGCCAACCGCACCCAGCAACCCCAGGTTTATAGTCCCGACCGGGTAGCGGTAAACGGGGTGGTAGTTGGGGTTTTGCGCAAATACTGAAGCGCCCCCCAAAGCACTGCCTTTTTCCCTTGCTTCGGTAAATAAATTTTAATCAATCGAGTGCTTGACATACAAAAGAACTGTTTTATATATTGAGTTCACTTATTCAGCAAAGGGAGGGGAATAAAGCGCCCCAGTGCTGCGCACCCAAAAGATTTACAATTGAATAAACAATAACGTAAACAGGGAGAACCACGATGAAGTATTTTGCTAAAACCGTAGTGTTTTTGACACTATTTGCTTTTTCCTTTTCATACGCAGATGTATTAATAAACGAATTTGATACAAATACATCTTCATCAGAATATTTAGAGCTATTCAACACAACCGGCGCAGACATTGACCTCGCTGCCAGCGGTTATGTGCTTGTATTTGTCAATGGATATGATGACAAAGCCTATCAGGCAACTGATCTGACAGGGACGCTTCCGGCGAACGGATTTTTTGTTATAGCCGAATCAGGCGTCACTGAAGTCGAGGGCTACACACCAGACCAAAACGGTACTTGGACAAGTTTTCAAAACGGTACCGATGGTGTGGCACTCGTTCTTGGAGCAGCAGCATCCGATTTCCCTGGAGATGATTTATTTAGCGTTGAGCTCGCAGCAGCAACTGGCGCGAGCCAATTAGACGCGATAATCTATGATGATGCAACCAGCGATACCGGTCTCGAAACAGAGTTTGGTTTAACAGGTATACTCATCATTAATGGATCCTCCGGTTCTTCTTCAAGAGTAACTGATGGACAAGGAGGCGCAGCTTACGCCAATACAGATTGGCACATTACGGCCACGCGGACCCCCGGCGCTACAAACGTAGCTGCCCCACCAACATACACTCCCTATACAATTGCCCAGATTCAGGATACAACTGGAACGGGCGCGGACGGCTCGGCTCACGACGGTGAATATGTGGAAACATATGGCGTCGTAACCGCCGCAACCTCGTATTCATATTGGCTCCAGAATGGAACCGGAGCCTGGAATGGTGTCTATGTTTATGCCAGTGGCGGAACCGTGGGTGATAGTATAACGGTTGTTGGCACGGTAGATGAGTATTATGGACTCACTGAAATTAAGAATCTTACCAGCACAACTGTTCATGCCAGTGGCGTAACACTGCCAGCAGCCACAGTACTTACAACCGCAGCTGCCGGCGCTGAAGCCTATGAGGGTGTTCTTATCAACGTCAGTGGTACCTGTACTGATAATGACATCGGTAACGGTGAATGGGAGCTGGATGATGGCTCTGGTGTCCTGGTTGTGGATGATATCTTTTTCGATGTACTTCCAACCGTCGGTTATGAATATGACGTCACCGGTCCACAGACCTATAGTTACAGCGCTTACAAAATTGAGCCCCGTGATGCCGATGATGTCGTTGAGACAGTCACAGATCTCAATGAACCCAACGACAACCTGGCTACGGCCACGGCAATTGCCGGCAATGATACGCTTGACGGCATTATTGACCCGGCCGACGACGTTGACTTCTTTACCTTTACACTTACCGAAGAATCAGAAGTCACAATCGATTTGTTTATTTCCGGTTATTCCAGTCTCGATGGGGAAGTAGCCCTTTTCAGTTCTGACAGCACCAATCTTGACAGCGATGATTCCGGTTTTAGTGGCGGCGACGAGCAGGTTGTTGCTGTGCTTGACGCTGGAACCTATTATATCGGTGCTGCCGATTGGAGCGATCTCCGTGCTTCCACCGGTGCCTATGCCCTCGGTTTCTTTGCCGAACCGTATGCCGGTGCACCCCAGGGTTCCACATGTGACGACCCAATCGCACTGACTCTCCCGGCTGTTGCCCTGGCCGGCACAACCGAAGGTTTTGGCGACGACTATGGTACCTCGCCCTGCAACAGTAGTTACATGGGCGGCGATGACATTGTTTATGAATTCACCCTGGCGGAAGACGGTTACCTGACCGGCGCCGTAGATGGTAGCTGGGCTGGCTTGCATATTCTGGATGATTGTCCCGATGCTTCGCCAACCTGTATCGCCAGCGGAACAGGTTCCAGCGGTGGTGGTTTCAGTTTAGTACCCATAACCGCCGGCACTTATTATGCAATAGTCTCTAACTGGCCGTCACCACAATTTATTACATTCACGCTTGATCTCAGTTTTGATACCTCCCTCCCGCAGGGTACAGAGTGTGATAACCCCTTTGTTTATGGTGCAGTAAACGATCCTGCGGTTGTTGATACTTTATTAGCTGGTGAAATCTGGTGGTACAGCTTTGATGTAGTAGAGGAACTGGCGTCCCTGACCGTTTCACTGTGCGGTACTGAGTTTGATTCCAAGCTTGGAGTTTGGGAATCCTGTGATTCTACCGACTATATTGCCTATAATGATGATGGCTGCTCAGGTTACCCAACGGGCAGTTCTTATGCTTCCGAAATAGTAATGGTCGATGTGGCACCGGGGACCTATTATGCCAAAGTCTATGGCTATAGCAGCTCTTCTAATGGTGAGTATACCCTGGCAATCACCGGTGAAACAGTGTTAGTTGCACCTGATTTTGTCGTTACCTCCATGACCATGGACGCCGACACCCTGAACGTGGTTGTAACTAACCAGGGTACCGCCGATTCACCAGGCTACTATGGAACCGATTATCACGGTCTGTATATTGATGGTGTCTACCAGGGTTATGTTGTCGAATCCGGCGTCGCCCTGGCAATAGGCGCTTCTCATACCTATTCGGTCGGACCATTCAATTACTACTCGCTGGGTGATTCCGGTGACTTTGAGATCGTCTTCGAATGTGATACGGATGATGATGTTCTGGAGCTGGATGAGACCAATAATCTGGATACCCTGGAAATTCATATCGATCTGCCCCCGGCAGCGCCGATTAATTTTGTTGCCGAAGGTGGTCCCGGGTTTAATGATCTGATGTGGGAACCCTCACCGGAAGATCTGTTGCCACCGGCACCAGTTGGTATGATCAACAACGTTGATATGAAACGTGAAAAACCTGAATTGACCACCGATCGTTCCAATGTTCTTGCTGACAAACGACTTGCACTTGGTATTCGTCCGTTTACCAGAACCCAGGGAGACAGCTGTGAAAATCCACTTGTTGCCCTGGCGGACACCAACTCAGCCCCCTATCAGCCGGTGTGGTACGAATACACCGCCACTATGGACGGCCACATTATTGTAACCTCTGATATTCTAAGTCAGACCACCGACACAAAAGTCTATGTTTACAGCGATTGTGCTGGAACTGAAATTGGCTATGATGATGATGGCGGAACCGGCTATACTTCTGTGTTTGCGTGGAATGTTGCAACTGGCACAACTTATTACATTTACTGGGACGATTACTGGTCTTCAGCGGCATTCGACTGGGAACTGATCGAGAATACTGGCCCGTTACCAGCCCCCGACCTGGCGGTTACCGCTTTCTGGTCTTCGGCCGATACTGTCTTTGCCGAAGTATCTAATATCGGTACCGATGATGCCGGTAGCAGTAATTCCTGCCACTGGTATGTTAATGGAGTGGACGTTGGCTACGCCTATACATCCGCTCTGGCGGCTGGCGAAAGCGACACAATCGGCCTGTATGGTTTGACGTACGCTAATTTTGGTCCGGATACACTGGAGATTGGTGTAGAACTCGATTACTGGGATTATTACACCGAACTCGATGAAGAAAACTTGTTTATCTGGGATACAGATTTCGTCGTTCCGGTTCCCGATTATCTGCCCACCTACAACGTCTATCGCGAAGAAACTACCCGGGAATTTGTCCTGATTGTAGAAGATCTGGACGCAGACGACTGGGCTTTCAATGGTTACTATCGTGACGGTGACGTAGTTGGTGGTACGGAATACTGCTACTATGCTACCCAGAATCTACCGGATGCGTCCGAATCAGTAGCGTCCAATGAAGACTGTGCAACAGCCGATCCGGCTGGTGCCGTGGAAGGTGTCGTTACCGATATGGCAACAACACTGCCAATGGTAGGTGTCTCAGTAGAGGTCACCACCATTGATGGCGATTTCATCGCTCTGGACTCCACCGATGCCGATGGTTATTACCTGGTTGAGTATCTACCACTGGGCTTCAGCGAGATCGGTTTCCATGCCACCGGTTTCCATGCCGCCGGTTTCGGGATCGTTATTACTGACGGCGACACAGTCGAACAGAATATCACCCTGGTGCCCGACA
>CAZIJQ010000017.1:0-44870 GCA_964539785.1 uncultured bacterium
TTGCTGAGCTTCATAGTCGTTTTGCGCGATCAGGATGTAGTTTGATCCGCGCCTGGATGTGCGTGATTTCTTATTTAGCATGAAAAGATATTGCCCGCTCTATGCCCGAGTTTAAAGCTGATGGTAAATAATGGCAAACAATTTAACCGATATAAATCTTTAATAAATGAGACCTGGTTGCATGACGTAATCGTTGCAAAGCTTTTTCTTTAATTTGCCGGACGCGCTCCCGGGTCAGCTCCATTTCTTTGCCAATATCCTCCAATGTCATTGAATTTTCAGTCCCAATTCCGAAATACTTGCGCAAAACATATTCTTCACGACGATCCAGAGTATGCAATACCTGTTTTATTTCATTATGCAAAGATTCACGCATTATCTGTGCCTCCGGCCGTTCTGAGCTAAATGATATAAAATCCTGTAAAGTGGAGTTCGAACCATCTAACGGTGTGTCCAGGGATACTTTATGCACATTTACTTTATATAAATCTTCAATTTCAGCGATAGTTTTTTTACTGATAGTCGCTAATTCGGCTGTGGTAGGTTCACGTTCATAGGTTTGTTCCAGCATTTCAGAGCGTTTCCGTAACCGGGTAATAGAATCTGAAACATTGGATGGCAAACGCACTACACGTGAGTTTTTTGAAATCGCTTGTCGAATTGCCTGGTCGATCCACCATACGGCATATGAAATGAATTTGAACCCTCGTGTTTCATCGAAGCGGTGCACAGCTTTGATTAGTCCCAGATTTCCTTCATTAATCAGATCCTCGAGCGGTAATCTGCCACTTTGATGTTTTTTAGCGACCATAACGACAAAACGCAGATTATGCAGAATTATTTCCTGGAAAGCTTTGGCATTACCTTGGCGGGCTGCCTGAGTCAAACGCACTTCTTCTTCCGGAGTCAAGGGCTCGATATTCTTGATTTCCTCAAGATAAATATTTAATGCAGAATGCAGATATGATGTTTTTTCATCCGCCATTACGAATCATATTTTGGTTTATTTGGTGCTTTTCTTAGCTGGTTTTTTCCGGGGTTTAGCCTTTGCTTTTGCTGCCTTGGGTGCCGACTCCTTTTTGACTGCTTCTTTGACTGTCACCGGATCTTCAACCACCGTATCGGCAGCCTGTTCAATATCCGAATCCTTAATATTCGTCTCTTCTTTTATCTTATGAATCAGGTCTTCTTTTTCAGAAATGATAGATTCGATATCCTTGAATTTTCCGATTAAAACCGCAACTTGCTCATTGCCAGTTAAATCGAATTGTTTTTCACTGATGCTATTACGAACCAGACGTCCAAGTTCTTCGTAGGTTTTATCTATATCACGCTGAAGCTGTCTGACTTCAATCTTGATCTTACTGATTCTGGTAAGTTCTTCTGTTTTAGCGACCGCTATTTTGCTTATTTCCTCAGCTTTTTCAACCGCTACCGAACTCCATTGATTCAGGTTTTTCTTTAGATCATCCCATATATTTGCCATTATTATTCTCCATCTAATTATGTTTTTTCCACCGAAATCTAATTTAATTATTGATGTCTTAGTTGTGCCATGTAGCACATTCCAGTGCATCATATCCCATATTTAGGCCTGAAAGTATTCATTTTATCAGAATTCGCAAAGATTCCAATGCAATATTTACGCACTCTGTAAAAATAAAAAAATCAAAATAATAACTGCTGGTGCCGCAAAATTGGAACCACCTGCGCGAGATTACGTTATTAAACCGTTTATCCGCCTGCAAGCAAACCCCGGTAGCCCAGCGTAAATCTGAGCCGAGTTGTTATAGCATTGTAGGTTGAAGTAGTGGTGATCCACTTTTAAAAAATGAAATGAATATGATAATACAAATAATTCCATTCGATTATTAAATTGACCCTCATATGCGTCTAAAAATTCTGCCAATTTATTTAATTATTCTGACCGGTTCCCTGTTCGCGAATGCAAACTGGCAAGTAATCCATTCATCCGAATCCCGTTTGATCCTGCAAATCAGCTTTCAAGTACGTACCCTAGATGACCTGAAACTAATTGAATTGTTGGTCGGGCTCCCAACCGCTGATTACCCAAAATTGGAATCGACATTTTCGGAATTATCCGCACATGAACTAAATTCTGACGATCTAACAATTTCTGGCGTCTCCTGGTTGAACAAACAAAATCTGCGAAACCTTAATGTGGGCACCCTGCAGATCTCACCAAACGCTCAACCGGGCAAATTCTATCGAAATCTGAGAATTGAGTTGAGCTTCAACCAACCGCGCAGTGATCGCCGACCGGTTAGCACAAACGACGGAACACTTTTAATCCATCGAATTGTCAACTGGGATGTTGCCAGGAACTGGGGCACATCAAGGGTGCTAAGTAAACGAATGATCGTTGATTATGCATCCGGTACCTGGCTGCAATTTACCATCCGAGAAGATGGAATGTACGCGATTCCACATTCTCTAATTACTGATTATATTACAGCTTCGGGAAACAGTGACCCAGCGAGTTACAGTCTTTTTACTGGCAGTTCATTTGGTCGTGATCAAAGTGCTAATATATCCGCCATAAACCAACCGCTACCAGAAAATTTGGTGGAAGTCCCGGTGGAAATCGTCGGTGGCGGTGATGGCAGTTTTGATTCTGCAGATAAAATAATTTTTAGTGGCCAAGGAGCCAGTGGTTTTGACATTAAAAACAATCAGGTTAAATATCATCAAAGTATTTTTTATGATCAGAATATTTACTGGTTATTAATACCGGATAACAGTTCCGAACAGGGAACAAGAATTAATACTGCCGATTATACACCAGCAAGCCCCAATATTCTAACAGTTGGCGATGTTTATTCGCGACACGAACAGGATATTCTTAACCCTTACGATACCGGTAATTACTGGACCGGTCCGCCACTTGCCCGGAACACAACTCACACTGTAATGTTGAATTTGCCCGCCCCTGCAAATGACTATCCATCAGATATCACCGTCAGTTTGTTGGGAGCCGGCCAAGGTACTCACTCAATCAAATTATATCATCAGTCCAAAAATAATAATCCGTTGGGCAGCCTATCCTGGTCAGGTAATTTCACTCGCCAACTGACAAAATCTATCGATCAATCAAGCTGGCAAAACGGAAGCAATAGCTTCCTGATTGAAAACGATGCAACCTCCACTGGTTCCAAACCCTATTTTGATTTCCTGACTTTACGATCGAAACGTAATCTATCCTTCAGCGGTGAAGAATACGATTTTTATATCGACCCGGTTAGCTCAGAAAGCCGAATACATATTAATTCATCCGTTGAGCCTGTAATCTGGGATATATCAAATCCTGCCGTGCCGCTAAAACTATCAGCTCAAGAAACTCAGGACGGTTTTGTGGTTGATTTTGTCAGCACACCTGATATTGTGCAACATTTTGCTGTATTTAATTATTCCAATGTCAATTCAATAACGACTATAGAGCAGGCCTGGCCGGAGTTTAATACAATCAGGAATATCAGCGCTGGCTTCGACCACGTGATTATTGGTCCCGCCGCTTATGAGTCGATCGTCAACCCGCTGGTTCAGCATCGTGGTAATTCAGTCTTCACAACTCTGGAACAAGTGTATAACGATTTTTCAGGCGGTAATCCCGATCCAATCGCGATCAGGACGTTCATGCAGTGGGCATTAGAAAGCTGGGTAACCACTCCCACCTGCCTGTTCCTGATTGGTGACGTCGACCATGATTATCGCAATATCACCGGCAAATCAAAGATTACGGTACCGACTCTATTTCTACCGGGTTCCGAGGATCGTTATTTTCCGGCCGATGATCAATTAGTAACAATATATGGTAGCACTCCGTCCTTTGCGATACCTTCCATTGCAATCGGTCGTTTCCCGGCTCATAATGGGGGTGACATTGAAGATTATATTGACAAATTGATCGCCTATGAAACTAATCCGGAACCCGGATTATGGCGTCAACGAGTCACGCTGGTTGCCGATGATGGAGCCCGACCGGAGAATGAAATCGATGAAATTGGGCTGGGAAAATCGCATACTAATAATTCAGAGTCCCTTTTACAGTACATCGCTCCCTCGGTTACGGTTCAGAAATTGTACATGCTGGAATACCCTGAGGTCAGCGATGCATCCTCCTATGGGATTGTAAAACCCGCCGCCACCCAGGCTTTGTTGGATCTCGTTAATCGCGGGACGGCAATTGTCAGCTACATCGGCCATGGCAGCGCTCAATTATGGGCACAGGAACGATTGCTGGACATGAATCGCGGCGATCTCAATGCCATAAACACTGGTAACCGCTTACCGATTTGGATCGCAGCCACCTGTTCCTGGGGTCATTTTGATCATATCGATCATGAAGCTTTCTCGGAAGAAATTATTCGGGCACCCGGCAAAGGGGCAGCGGCAATTATATCGACCTGCCGTCCAATCGGAGTCGGTAGTAATTATGAATATATTAAAAAAATATTTCAGCGCTTATATCCTAACAGGCTGGTTACCCGGGAGCCCATTGGCGTAATTTTGCAATCGGTTAAAACCGGCGGTATATCGGGGAAATATTTTCATCTGTTTGGCGATCCGGGTATGCCCCTGCCAATCCCGGCTGATACGGTTTCGATTACCGATATCGACCCTGATACGCTGCGAACCCTGGAAGTTGGCAGCTTCAACGGACGACAGGAAATCAGTACTGCTGGTGGTACCGGTTATGTCATGATCCAAGATGCCGATCGCCAGGTAACCCGCCAGTACCAGATAGCCTCAACAACCCAAGAAATTTCCTACACCTTGCCGGGCGGCACACTTTTTCGCGGACAATTTTCGGTTTCCGGGAATGAGTTCGACGGCCAGTTAAGAATCCCCAATGATATTTCCTTTTCCCCGAACCCCGGTAAACTGACGGTTTATTTCCAATCCGCCGATGACCCGCCCCTGGAAGCCCTGGGGTATCTTGATGATTTGCGATTTGCAGCCGGCAGCAGCCTAACCGATGTGACCGGTCCGCAAATCAGTTTTGCAACTCGTACTGGCCGAATATTACATACTGGCGATAATCTGCCCGGCGATCAGGGATTAATAATAAAAATAGCTGATCCAATCGGAATTAATGTGGCGGGTGAAATCGGTCATGGAATCACCTTGTCAAACCTGATTGACGGTTCCCAACGCGATTTAACTAACGATTTTATCTATGACATCAACAGCATTACGCAAGGTTCAATCGACTATTCAGATTATCTCACCGGGAACCGAATCGACCTGAAAATTAAAGCCTGGGATAGCGCCAACAATCCCACCGAAACGACACTTGCGCTGGCGTTAATTGAATCTCAGCAACTGAAATTGTTTAATACTTATAATTACCCCAACCCCTTTGCCGGCCCCACCCAGTTTACTTTTGAATTAACGATCCCTGCCGAAGTTAAACTAACCATCTACTCGCTGCAGGGCCGCCGGATATATGCAATTCCCGCAGAGTCGTTTCTGGAAGGCTATCACCATTTGGACTGGAACGGTCGCGACGAGTACGGCAATGAATTAGCGAATGGTGTGTACCTTTATCAAATTGAAGCCCGGAACTCAACCACTAAAGTTTCAACCATCAATAAAATTGCCAAATACCGATGAAACCATCCATCATCCTTGCTTCCAATTCCCCCCGCCGAAAGGCCTTGCTACGGCAAATCGATATGGAATTTGAGGTTAAACCATCCACCGTTCATGAAGATTTTAACATCGATCTTCCACCGCTGGAATTTGTCCGGCACTATGCCCGCTTAAAAGCCCGCGAACTGGCCGACCGCTATCCCGACCATTTAATAATCGGTGCCGATACGATCGTGGTGCTGGCTGATAATATCCTTGGGAAACCAATTGACGCTGAAGACAGCTTCCGCATGCTTTCCAGCCTGTCCGGGCAGACTCACACGGTGATTACCGGTGTCTCATTACAGTGGCAAACGGCCAGGATTGAGGACACTTTTAATGAATCGACCAAGGTCACTTTTAAATCGCTGACCGAACAGGATATCAAATATTACATTGAGAATTACCAGCCATTTGATAAGGCCGGTAGCTACGGAATTCAGGACTGGTTTGCCACCTGCGTCGCCGGGATTGAAGGTTGTTTTTATAATGTGATGGGGTTCCCGTTGGCTACTTTTTATGAGCATTATGGCCGACTGATCCGGTAGTTTACAATTGTATTGATTGCCACTGCCTCGGGCAATTAATTTTTGTCCTCAAACCTGGGATAAAAATGGAATCTTTTTACGACGATCTGAAAAAATTACGCGAAGAAAACAATATCGATCTGGCCGAAATACATAATCGCACCAAGATTGATATCAAATACCTTGAAGCAATTGAAGAAGGAAATCTTGAAATCCTTCCCCGCACTTATATGCGATTGTTCCTGCGGGCCTATGTGACCGAAATCGGGGGTGAAGCCAAAGACGCTCTGAACCAGCTTGACCATCATCTCAGTCTGCTCGATGGAATTGAAATTCCCGAAACTGCGGCTGCACCGGAGGAACCCGATTACACCGGTGGGAATCCCGTAATACCGGTTTCAACAAAACCGCCCAAAAAGATGCGGTCCGATTATTTAAAAGGGGGAATATTGATTATTATTGTCCTCTTCGCAATTTTTATCATTAAACAAATCAGTTCCGATCAAAGTGTGGCAGTAGGTGGCCCGGCAACTATTCGGGTCGAAGAAGCGATTGATCCAATAACCAGCGAAAATCTGATCTTCAACTATACCAAAGCGGTGGAATGGAACGAAACCTTCGCTGCCGAACCACCCTATATTTTACAATTGAACAGCGCCACTATCATCTGGTACCAGATGATAGTGGATAATGCCGACACCCTGTCCGGGGTTTTAGCCCGGGACCGGGATTTGACCTGGGAGTTTTCCAACCGCTTCGATTTACGGACCAACAGCGCCGAAGGTGTGACGGTCCAGATCAACGGCGTCGCCGTTCAAAACCTGGGAACCCACCCCCATCCGGTAGAATTGATCTTCGAAACCGACCCCAATCGGGTCAATATAATTCATTATTCGCCGAATCAGTAATTGTTAGCTACATAATTACTTCCTCTGCCGCTTTCGCAGTACAATTCCCCATACAATTGCAATAACTGCCAATATTCCACTGGCAATGGTTAATGTTATGTCCTGTTCTACCAGCGGGACGACAATCAACAAAACAACCAGGCCAACCGCTAAAAGCCCACCAATGCTTAGAAAAAATATCGATTTTCCCCGGTTAGTTTGAAAATAACGTACCGACAATAAAGTTGCAACTACCACTCCGGCAAAAAACATAGGACTGCTAATTAACATTACTTCCGGATCGTAGTATTTGTGGATTCCATTGATGATAATCAGTATAAATATGAACAATCCAAAAGCGAACAACCAGCGGTAAGGTTGTCGCAAACTCTGAATCCAGTTTTGTAGTTTATTCATAAATCCTCCCTATATAGACAGTTAATAAATCAGACCTGCCGCTAATTTAATGATATTGAGCTAAAATTGGCGGAATATTTCTTGACTAAAAGGGGTAAGTAAAATTAGTTTGTGGGTAGTTGTGGGTAATTATCCCTTTAATTGATGAGCAGATGGCGTTAAACGAAAATACATTTATTGGCGAATACGCCTATACAATTGATCAGAAAGGTCGTGTTAATATCCCGGCCAAGTTCCGGCAGGTACTGACCGAAATTAACGAACAAACCTTCGTGGTCACCAAGGGTCTTGATCCCTGCGTCTGGGTTTATCCCCAGATCATCTGGCAGGATATCATGGCCGGGTTGCGTAACCTATCCTCGCTGTCTGCGGTAAATCGCACTTTTATACGCAGCACCACGCGCTACGCATCATTCACAACTTACGATAAACAGGGACGAATCCAGATTCCACAGGCTTTGATCGACTACGCCAATTTGGAAAAGGACGTGGCGATTCTGGGCATGGCCAATAAAATCGAAATCTGGAATCCCGGGAATTTAGAACAGGTGGATCAGGCCAATCTTGAATTGGACCCCGCTGCTTATGATGATCTCGCAGACAAAATCATACTTTAATGCCTACCACGGACTCACAGGACAACCGGTCACATGTTCCAGTAATGGTTACAGAGGTTTTGGCCTGGCTGAAAGTCCAACCGGCAGGTATCTACTTTGACGGGACCATTGGTCTCGGAGGGCACGCCACTGCCGTCCATTCCCTGCTGAACCAGCAGGGAAAATTAATCGGGTTTGACCTTGATGAGGAGGCGCTGGAAATTACCCGATCCCAGTTTAGCGCCTCCTCACCTCTAGTAGTACTACACCACAATTCGTACGACAATTTCCCCGCATTAAGCGTCGAATCCGGCGATTCGCCCGTTAACGGTATGCTGCTGGACCTGGGACTATCATCCCTGCAGATGGATACACCGGAGCGGGGCTTTTCTTACGCCACCGACGGCCCGTTGGACATGCGTTTTGATAAAAACAACGGAATTCCCGCCAGTGAATTAATTCGGATTACGGCGGAATCGGATTTAGCCGACCTCATTTATAAATATGGTGAAGAACGTCGCTCCCGCCCCATCGCCCGATCGATCAAGCAAGCCAAATCCATGAATTCCATTGCCGAGCTTACTGAGGCGATCCGCCGGGTCACACCGCCAGCTCATCGCAATCGCAGTCATGCCCGGGTGTTCCAGGCCCTGCGGATCGCGGTCAATCACGAGCTGGATAATTTGATCCGGTTTTTAAAATTATTTCCCGAGCACCTGGCAATTGGCGGCCGGATTGTAATCCTGAGCTATCATTCATTGGAAGACCGGCTGGTAAAACAGCGCTTCAAATCGCTGGCCGCTGAAAAAACTTACCGCATTTTGACCAAAAAACCGGTCCGTCCATCAGCGGACGAAATAGCAGTTAACCGGCGGGCGCGACCGGCCAAATTACGGGCTGCGGAGCGGTTATCCTGATGGCTGTCAAACGTCGCACCACCAAACGCCGGAAAGAATTTATTCAGACCATTACCTTTTTCTTTATTTCAATATTCTCAATCACCGGTCTGCTGGTTTACCTGTGGGTTTATAACGAAATCAATCTGACAATTCGTGAAGTGTCGGGTCTTGAGAAAGTGGCTGCTGGTCTGCTCAATGATAATAAACTTCTCACCAATTCAATCGCCCGGCTGGAACGGATTGATCGGATTACCGGGATTGCCCGAACAGAATTGGGAATGGTGACTGCCACACCGGAAACGGTTGTAGTCTACGTGGATTATAGCAGGTATGTTCAATGACTAAAGCATTCCTGAAACACCGCACCAGAATTACAATACTATCATCTTTCGTCCTAATATTCTGGGCAATTCTCGTGGCCCGCTTATTTTTAATTCAGGTAGTGGG
This sequence comes from uncultured bacterium, assembly GCA_964539785.1. GTDB lineage: Bacteria > Fidelibacterota > Marinisomatia > Marinisomatales > TCS56 > JABMPO01. The sequence continues at coordinate 9,426 of CAZIJQ010000017.1, forward strand.
CGGTGAAGAATATCGTCAGCGCGGAAAACGTCAGGCTCAGGTGAAAGAAGCAATCCCTGCTACCAGGGGGATCATCCGGGATCGAAATGCCTTAGCATTGACGTCTAATGTTATTCATTATTCAATTGGTATTCATCCGGCAAAATTAAAAGATCAGACAGCGATTGCCGCTGAATTGAGTTCTATAACCGGCAATCCGGAACAACAGTATCTTACTAAGATGCAGTCCGATAAATCTTTCGTCTATCTGGAACGCAATGTCATTGACCCGGCTTGCGAATCATTGCTTCACAAGCAATATGCCGGAGTGCTGATCGAAAGTTATGTCAGCCGCAATTACCCTCATCAAAATATCGCCGGTCAGATTCTAGGCTTCAGTGATGTGGACGGCAAGGGTATCGCCGGTATCGAACTGAAATATGATCAATATCTGCAGGGTGAGGCCGGCTGGATGATTAAACAGGCCAACGGACTGGGGAAGACCCAGCGCGAAGTCAGTTATCCGGTAAATGAACCCGCTGATGGCGCCGATATTTATCTTACAATTGATCTCGAATACCAAACCCTGTTGCAGGAAGAATTGGCTCGCAGAGTCAAGGAAACCGGGTCTAAATCAGCCAGTGGTATTCTCATGAATCCCCAGGACGGTTCCATTATCGCCATGGCTTCCTCGCCGGACTTTGATCCTGGGCAACCGGCGGCCTATCCCATGGCAAACCAGAAAAACCGGGCAATTACCGATCAATTCGAGCCCGGATCGACCTATAAAATCATCTGTGCCACAGCTGCCCTCGACCAAAACACAGTTGCGGTTAATCAGGAATTCAATTGCGAAGGTGGTAAATATACTTATGCCGGAAAATTGATCCGGGACTGGGAGGATTTCGACCTACTCAATTTTTCACAAATCGTTGAAAAATCCAGTAACGTAGGTATTATCAAGATTGCTGAATTGATCGGTGCTAAAAACTTGCACCGTTACTCCCGGGATTACGGATTTGGCTCCCGAACACAAATTGGTCTGATCGGCGAGACATCCGGCAAGTTACGTTCCGTAACAAATTGGTCGAAAATTTCATTGGCTGAGGTTTCCATCGGTTATGAAGTCGGGGTAACCACGCTGCAATTGGCTTGTGCCTATTCTGCTATTGCCAACGGCGGAATTTTAATGAAACCTCGGATCATTGACAAAATCATTAATGCCAAGGGAAAAATCGTTTATCGCGACCGGCCTGAAGTAATCCGTAAAATCGCCAATAAATCCGCCATGAGTACCTTAACTGAGATGCTCACCCGAGCGGTAGCCATTGGAACCGGCACCAACGCGGCGATTCCCGGTTGGTCAATTGCCGGGAAAACCGGTACTGCCCAGAAATTTATCAACGGCCGCTATTCCAGCTCAGAATACATTTCCAATTTCGCGGGCTTTTTTCCGGCAGAAAATCCCCAGATTGTAGGCGTCTTTGTCCTAGATTCTCCGAAAGTCGGCTACCATTGGGGCAGCATTGGCGCAGCTCCCATATTTAAGCGTGTAGCCCAGCGGATTATCAATCTGGACGATAACCTGCTACTGGCCTCTTCAACCAAATCAACTCCCGCTTCCCTTTCCGGACTAGCTCCCGCACCGCTTACTAAAACAACTGACCATCTGGTATCACTGTCAACCACCGCCCTGGTAAAAACAGTAGCCAATGCGGAGCAATGCACAATCCCGGACACTCGTGGGATGAGCCTGCGTAAAGCCTTGCAAACCATCCGTTCGGCCGGCTTGATTCCAAAATTCCAGGGATCGGGTAAAGTTGCCTGGCAGAGCCCCAAACCAGGGCAAGTTGTAGCCCCCAATTCAGCCTGCGTTATTGGACTTAAATGAAGCGCTATTTACACAAATTGATGATAGGACTGGTTTCGGGATTGGAAGCAATTCCCCAAATCCCAATATTTGGTATCACTTCTGATTCCAACGCAATCGAGCAGGGATTTATCTTTATCGCAATACCAGGATCCCATAGTGATGGTCACGACTATATCGATCAGGCCATCGAAAATGGCGCCGTTGCAATCGTTACTGACAGTCGCGACCTGCCTGAATTACCAGTACCGCGCATTCGCGTAAATGACCCGCGCCGGGCAGAATCCATAATAGCGGCGGAATTCTTTGGTCACCCGTCAAAAGAATTAACGGTAATCGGTATTACCGGCACCAATGGTAAAACAACAACTTCGTTTTTAATCGATTCGATTCTCAAAACCGCTAATATAAAATCCGCATTATTAGGTACACTGGGGGTTTTCGCTGGCGAATATTCCCAGGGGAAATCACTGACCACCCTTAACGCCGGGAATCTGCAAAAATTACTCGCCGATATCCTGGCAGACGGTTGCACACACGCTGTCATGGAAGTATCTTCCCATGCCATACACCAGCAAAGAGTGGCCGATGTGGAGTATAAATTTGTCGCTTTCACCAACCTGACCCAGGAACACCTGGATTATCATGGCACCATGGATGACTACTACCTGGCAAAAGCACATTTATTCAAGACCCTGCCGATTACTGCTACTGCCATAATAAATATTGATGATGAACACGGCCAGCAGATAAAATCCGATTGCCGGGCGCCGGCTGTAACGACATCAATGACAATCAGCTCTGATGCCCATTACATCGATTGGAAAGCAGCCATCGACGGAACCAAAGGGCTGATCGAAATTGGCGAGCATCGGTTAATGATTCAGTCGTCCTTGATTGGTAGTTTCAATCTGGAAAATATTTTGACGGCGGTAACGACCGCCTGGGCTATGGGGATTGAGCCCGGAATAATCAGCCGTGGGATCAGAGAATGCCGCCAGATTCCCGGTCGCATGGAACGCTTAATGACCCGCACTGGTGGAACGGTAGTCGTTGATTACGCCCATACCCCCGATGCCTATGGCAAAGTCCTGGAATCGATCAGTCGAATTATGGCTGAAAATGGCAAACTCCTGGTGGTCTTTGGCTGCGGCGGTGATCGCGATCGCAGCAAACGCCCTGAAATGGCCGCAATTGCCGAAAAATATTGCCACCATTGTTTTATTACTCCTGATAACCCCCGTTTTGAAGACATCGATCAGATTAACAGCGATATCCTGGCTGGTTTCAAAAATACCAATCATACGGTTTTTGACGACCGGGGGTCAGCAATGGAAACAGCGTTGGGCCAGCTTCGGGAAAAAGATGTTCTGATTGTCCTGGGAAAAGGCCGGGAAGAATATCAGGATATCGAGGGTGAAAAAGTGTTTTATTCGGACATCAAAATTATTGAGCAGTTTACCAATGCGAATTGACCTACCCGAACCTGAACAATTTGCTGAATTATTGCAGATCGTCACCGGCGACGAAATACCAGTGCTCCCAACCGGTGTTTGTACCGATAGCCGGGAATGTCAGTCGGGCGATATGTACGTGGCAATTAAAGGCGAGCGGGTGGACGGCCATGATTTTCTTGAGCAGGTCAAATCTGCGGGAGCCAGCGCAGCGTTGGTAGAACGGGTAAATCCAGCAATTACCGGCCTCAACCAGATTCAGGTAAATAACCCGGTCCGATCATTGGGCTTAATTGCAAGCGACTGGCGCCGGCAATTCAATATTCCGGTTATCGGTATAACCGGCACCAACGGTAAAACCAGCACCAAAGAATTATTAGCACACCTGCTCAGCGCAAAATACAAGGTACATGTCACGACAGGTAATTTCAATACATCCATTGGCCTGCCCCTGACCCTGCTGCAATTGACGTCCGAACATGAACTCTCGGTTCTGGAGTTTGGCGCCAATCAACCCGGTGATATTGTCCTGCTGACCAATGTGGCCAAACCGACCCATGGATTGATTACCAACATCGCCCCGGCTCACCTGGAAGGATTTGGCAGTATTGAAGAAATTGCCCGAACCAAAAGCGAATTATTCTGGGCACTTCCCCAGGGGACAGCCTTTGTCAACCTCGATGACGAACGGGTTTCAAGGATCGACATTAGCGGTGATCAAATATCATTCAGCTTTCATTCAGCAGCTGACTTCACTGGCCAAATTATTGGCAAAGTCGGAGTAAATAGCCTTTCGATGACCATCAACGATCAGGAATTATCCTTGCCAAACTGCAATCCGGTATTTGCAAAGAACGTCCTGGCAGCGTCAGCAATTGCAATTACACTGGGATTAGATTGGGCTGCGCTGCAAAAACAATTGCTCACATTTAAATCTCCAAAAGGAAGATGTGTAGTTATTGAATCAGGCGGGTTGACAATTATTGATGATACTTACAACGCTAATCTGGTTTCCACCGCGGCGGCCATTGATTTCCTGGCAAATTTCCAAACTGCTGGCCGGCGGATTCTGATTTTTGGCGATATGTTCGAGCTAGGACCCGATTCTCCAAAACTGCACCGTCAGGTTGGCGAAAAAGCAAATGAAGCCGGATTGGATGCAGTTTTTACCGTTGGTAATGACAGTAAGCACACTTATGACGCTATGGAAATTGGTGTTAGAAAACACTTCGATGATAAAAACCAGCTACTGGCAAATTTGGGTAATTATTTTAATACTGGCGACACAATTTTATTAAAAGGTTCCCGGGGCATGGCAATGGAAACCCTGATCGATGAATTGAGGGCTGTCTGATGTTGTACCACCTGCTCTATCCATTGAAATCATACATATCCGGATTGAATATTTTTCAATATATCACCTTCCGGGCAACGTCAGCCGCCATCCTGGCATTGCTCCTGAGTTTTCTTGTAGGCCCCTGGATTATCCGACTGCTGGAACGTCACCAGATTGGTGAAGAAATCCGAACTGACGGGCCACAATCTCATCTGAGAAAGCAGGGCACACCCACAATGGGGGGAGTAATCATTCTAATTGCAGTTATTGTCCCCACCCTCCTTTTTGCCAGATTGGATAATACCTATATACTGATAATCCTGCTGGCCGTTTCCTGGATGGGGTTGATCGGCTTTATCGACGATTATCTGAAAACAATTCGCAAGACCAAAAGTGGTTTGGTTGCCAAATATAAATTAGCCGGACAAATTATCCTGGGGCTCGCGGTCAGCGCCTGGATCTTTCTTGCACCTGAATTTCATGATATGCGCAGTGTTACCTCAATTCCATTTTTGAAAAATTACGAATTGGATTTCGGGTTGCTGTATCCCCTGTTCATCATTCTCATCATAACCGGCTTCAGCAACGCCGTTAATCTGACTGACGGTCTTGATGGTCTGGCAGCAGGTTTGTCGGCCATCGCATTTATGGTATTTGCCGGAATAGCCTATCTATCCGGTCGCGTCGATTTCTCCGACTACCTGAATATTATTTATTTACCGGGCGCTGGTGAACTTACGATTTTCGCAGCCGCAATGACCGGGGCTTCCCTGGGCTATCTATGGTTCAATTCCGCTCCGGCGCAAGTATTTATGGGTGATACCGGTTCGTTAGCGACCGGTGCGGCTCTGGGTACTCTGGCAGTACTACTTAAAAAAGAAATTTTACTATTGATCATTGGCGGCGTCTTTGTGATTGAGGTAGCCTCAGTCATGCTCCAGGTTAGTTATTTCCAATGGACCAAAAAACGAACCGGTGAAGGTAAACGTATTTTTAAAATGGCACCGATTCACCACCATTTCGAACTATCCGGTTGGCCCGAAACCAAAGTCGTTATTCGTTTCTGGATTATCGGCATATTACTGGCGCTATTAAGCTTCGGTACTTTCAAAATTCGTTAAATGCAGATCGATCAAAGACATAAGATAAACATTCGCGATCAAAATATCACTGTGATTGGCATGAGCCGCAGTGGGATGGCGGCAGCTTACCTGGCACAGCAGCTCGGTGCACGAATATTTGTCAGTGACAACACTGATAACCCGGCCACCCATTCCAATCTGCATAAACTGCAGGACAGCGGTATCAATGGTGAAATTGGCGGACACAGCGACCAAATTTATGCCACCGATCTGTGGGTGCTTTCTCCGGGAATTGCCGAGGATTCGACTTTAGTTAAATCTGCCTTAGACCGCGATATCCCAATTGTCAGTGAGATTGAATTTGCCAGTTGGTTTACTGATGCCCCAATCATTGCCGTAACCGGTTCAAACGGAAAAACCACCACTGTCCATGCCCTGGCCGAGATGTGCCAATCAGAGACAATTCACGGCGTTCTGGCTGGTAATATAGGCGTTCCATTCGCAAAAAAAGTTCTGGCCGATTTGGTCAATCCGGACCCGGCCCGGGTCTTTATCCTGGAAATATCAAGTTTCCAAATGGAATTCATACTTCATTTTCAGCCCCGGATAGCGGTTTTTCTCAATATATCACCGGATCATTTGGATCGCTATCCATCGATGAATGAATATATTACAGCCAAATTGAAAATGGCTGCCAATCTTGATTTAGAAGATTATATAGTATTCAATCTTGACGATAAGATATTAGACGAAAAATTAAAATCAGATAAAGCCTGGCTGGTGCCATTCAGCATTAAGCCTTATGCAGAAACAACTTATTTTATTAATAACGATAAAATTTACAATTTTGAGCACGCCACGCTCATTCCCTTGGATGCGGTCGCCTTACCTGGCCCCCACAACTCTGCCAATCTACTGGCAGCGGCCACGGCGGCCCATCTGATCGGGATACCTGACGAAACAATAGCCACGGTCATGCAAACTTTCAGGGGTGTACCCCATCGTCTGGAAGAATTGGCCGTGGTTAACGGTATCACCTATGTAAACGATTCCAAAGCGACCAATCTTGATGCTGTAAAAGTCGCTCTACAGAGTTACCCTGGCCCCATCATTCTGATCCTCGGAGGGAAGGATAAAGGCGGTGATTTTACCGAACTGATTCCTTATTTCGCCGACAAGATCAAACTGATTATCGTAATTGGCCAGGCCCGCCCAAAGATCTCTGCCGCTCTCAGGGATGCGGCGAGACCAATAGCTGTTGAGGGTCTCAGGGATGCGGTTAAGATCACACGGGAAAGTGCCAAGCCTGGGGACGTTGTCCTCTTGTCCCCAGGCTGCGCTAGTTTTGATCAATTTCGTGATTTCGAGGATCGCGGCGATCAATTCCGTGAAATTGTAATGGAGCTGGTAAGCAACTGATGAATGTTTTCAATCAAATCTGGAAAAATTACGATCGATTCCTGATCACCTGCGTTCTGTTGCTGGCGATTATCGGAACCGTCATGCTTTACAGCGCCAGTTCCATCTGGGCCTATAATCAATATGACAAAGGCAGTTATTTTCTACAGAAACAAGTTCTGCGGCTGGCGATTGGCCTATTGGTCATGTACGGATTTATGCGGCTTGATTATCGTAAGCTCAAAGATTGGGCTAATTATATAATGATCGGGGCAATTATTCTACTGGTAGTCACCAAATTAGCCTATCTGTTGCAGGGTAATTCCAGCCCTGCCCGGTGGATTCGCCTGGGTGTACTTACATTACAGACCTCTGATATTGCACGGCTGGCAATAATAATCTATTTAACCGCTTATGTGGTTAAGAAACGGCAACAATTGCACGATTTCTATTTCGGCTTTTTACCGGCGATTGTCATATTGGCTATCGTCCTGGGACTGATAATAATCCAACCGGATTTCAGTACCGCAGCAATAATTGGATTAATCGGATTTACCATTCTTTTCCTTGGTGGTGCCAAGATGCCCCATATTACAATCACCATCACTTCCGCCGTCACAATACTGGTACCGGTGATGTTGATGGAACCTTATCGCCGCGCCAGAATTCTTTCCTTTTTTAATCCATCTGCCGATACCGGTGGCGCCAGTTATCAGGCGACCCAAAGCCTGATCAGCCTTGGCAACGGCGGATTGTTCGGTTTGGGACTTGGTAACAGCATGGAGAAAAATCTTTTCCTGCCGACACCACATACCGATTTTATTTTTTCCATCATCGGTGAGGAAACCGGCTTTGTGGGAGCAATCATTGTGCTCACTCTATTCCTGTTTGTATTTCAGCGGGGAATAAAAATTGCCAAGGATGCCAGCGATCCGTTTGGAATACTGCTGGCTTTGGGGATTGCTTTCAGTTTCATTTTATATGCTTTTGTGAACACAGGTGTAGTTACCAACCTGCTGCCCACTACTGGCTTGCCAATGCCATTGATCAGCTATGGCGGCTCGGGACTGGTAATCAATCTGGCAAGTATTGGGATTCTTTTGAATATCAGCCAGAAAAACCGCCCTTCAAAAAATGCTAAAAGGTGGTTTGCGTGAGCAACCCGCACGGAATCAAAGTATTAATTGCCGGCGGCGGTACCGGTGGACATTTGTTCCCTGCCCTGGCTATCGGTGAGACTATCATGTCCGAGGTGCCAAATGCGACAGTACATTTTGTGGGATCTAAATTCGGGATTGAAGCTACTACCCTGCCCCAATGTAATCTGCCTCATTCGCTACTACCGGTACGCGGATTCCAACGCGGACTGGATGGACGAAGTATGGGACGCAATCTGCTATTTCCCAGCCGGTTGATTATAGCCTATTTGAAAGCAAAATCAATAATCAAGCGAATAGATCCGGATATAGTTGTTGGAACTGGTGGTTATGCCAGTGGACTACCTTTGCTGGCAGCGGTCAAATCCGGTATAACGACCCTGATTCAAGAGCAGAATTCTTATCCCGGACTGGTCACCCGTAAACTGGCCGGCAAGGTTGATGCTGTTTGCCTGGCATTTCCGGAAGCTAAAAAGTATCTTAACACGGATTTAATATTTATAACCGGGAATCCTGTTCGCAAGAATATTGAAACCGGGTCGGCTGCTGATGGCGCTCAATTATTTAAGCTATCAGAACAACGAACAACAATACTGGTTTTCGGTGGCAGTCAGGGATCGGCAGCGATTAATCAAGCTGTCGCTTTACTAGTTCCTGCCCTGGATACCGCTGGCATCCAGTTGATCTGGCAAACTGGTCCCTCCCAGCATGAACGCTATAATCATTTTAACAGTGCCACAATCCGGGTTGTCCCTTTCATCGAAGAAATGCCAGCTGCCTACGCTTTATCGCAAATTGTAGTCTGCCGGGCAGGAGCTTTGACATTAGCGGAGCTGGCGCTGTGCGGAAAACCGTCGATCCTAATTCCACTACCATCGGCGGCGGCCAACCACCAAACATGGAACGCCCAGGCAATGGCGGATAAAGGCGCGGTCAAAATACTGCCGGAGAGCGACCTGACCGGCGAATCCTTAACCGCACTGTTGCTCAAAATGACTTCAGACGATCAGTTATTAAAAGAAATGTCCGGTCAGGCCAAGAAATTGGCAAAACCGGATGCAACAGAAAAAATTGTCAACCTTATTACCGAAATGGCACAGGCCTGAATGTTTCGAAAAGTTAAAAATATCCATTTCGTCGGAATCGGTGGAATCGGAATGAGCGGCATTGCCGAATTGCTACTGAACCAGGGATTTGAAATCAGCGGGTCAGACCTGAACGATTCTGAGCTAATCAGCCGGTTAAAAAATCTCGGAGCCGAGATTCAGACCGGTCATAGAGCGGAATATGTGCAGAATTGCGACGTTCTGGTTTATTCAAGTGCGGTGCAGGAAGATAATCCGGAGTTGATTGCCGCCCGGGAACGGGGAATCCCGATTATCAAGCGGGCCGAAATGCTGGGTGAACTAATCGCCGTAAAAGATTTGAGTATTGGTGTCAGTGGAACCCATGGAAAAACCTCCACAACTTCCATAATTGGAGCAGTTTTATCCACTGCTAAACTTGATCCCACATTGGTTGTGGGTGGTCTGGTGAAAAATCTGGATACCAATTCGAAGCTGGGGTCGGGAGATCTGATTGTGGTGGAAGCTGACGAATTTGATCGTAGTTTTCTGGCTTTGCGACCAACAATTGCAATTGTTACGAATATTGAACTGGAGCACACGGATTGTTATGAGGATTTGCCGGACCTGCAGTCGGCTTTTACTCAATTTTGCAATTCAGTACCGTTTTATGGAATCGTGATTACCTGCCTGGATTCGCCGGGGCTTCAGGGGATTCTGGCCAATATCAAGCGACCGGTCATAACCTATGGGTTTTCTAATCAGGCGGTTTTCCAGGCTGAAAATATCAGTTATAACGGAAACCAGACCAAATTCACTGTTTCCCGCAAGCAAGAATCGCTGGGCGAAATAATACTGAATTCACCCGGTGAACATAATGTTTTAAATGCGTTGGCGGCAGTGGCACTGGGTATCGAAATGAATCTGCCTTTTGCAACAATAAAAGTTGGTATTGAGTCCTACACCGGTGTCAGACGTCGTTTCGAAATTAAAGGGGTTGCCCGTGACATTATGGTGGTCGATGATTACGCTCACCACCCCACCGAAGTGGCGGCCACCCTGCAAGCGGCGCGGAGCGGTTGGGATCGGCGAATTGTGGCGGTTTTTCAGCCCCATTTATTTACCCGGACCAGAGACTTTCATCGCGAATTTGCCGCAGCATTCCTGGAATCCGATATTTTGATCGTCAGTGATGTTTTTCCGGCTCGTGAAAAGCCAATTCCCGGAATTACCGGAGAACTGGTGGTGCAGTCCGCCCGGGATTTAGGTCACAAACAGGTTTATTATTTCCAGGAATTGGATGATTTATTCCAAAACATCGGAGATATAATAACTGCCGGAGATCTGGTAATAACGATCGGAGCCGGTAATATCTGGCGCTATAGTGACCAATTGTACCAGGCACTGGAGCAGGGGGAGTAGTCAGGTGAACCTGCTCACCAATCTTCAAAACCTGGTTGCCAACCCTGTATTGGCTAATGAACCACTGGCTCATCATACGACCTACGGTGTGGGCGGGCCGGTGCAATTCTTTGTCAATCCCGCAAACCGGGAAGAATTACGGCAGTTGCTGGAATTCTGTAAAAAAACAAACCTGCAATATTTTATTATTGGTCATGGAACAAACCTGTTGGTTAGCGATCAGGGTTATGCAGGGCTGATTATTTCGTTAGCTAAATCTTTCAAATCATTGGAAATCAGCGATAGGAAGATCGATGCTGAAACCGGTTTGAGTCTCAGACGATTAGTTCGTGAAAGCTTACATAATAATCTAACCGGTTTGGAAGGATTGGCTGGTGTTCCCGGCACAATCGGCGGTGCAATAAGAATGAACGCTGGGGCTTTTGGAGCTGAAATTTCCAACTTCCTGGTTGAGGTTGAGGTAATTGATCAAACCGGTGCGATTATATCGCTGTCAGCCGCCGAAATTGATTTCAGTTACCGCCGATCCAGCATAACAAACGGTCAAATAATTACCTGGGCCAGTTTTGAACTCGCGTATGGCGAACCTGACCAGATTAAAAATCTGCGCGATCTGGCAAACAATAAAAGGATAGCCAATCAGCCAATTGATAAACGTTCAGCAGGCAGTGTATTCAAAAACCCGCGCACTGATCTGGCAGCCGGTTATATGATTGATCAATGTGGACTGAAAGGTTCTAAATCCGGTGGTGCAGAGATTTCCACAAAACACGCCAATTTTATTGTCAACAACGGCAATGCTACAGCCAGCGACATTATTGTATTGATAAATCTGGCTTATCATAAAGTAAAAAGACAATTCGGAATCGAATTGGAACTCGAAATTAAAACCCTGGGCTTTGCTGAAAGGATTATTTCATGAAGAAGCGGCCAAGGAAAAATTTTATGACATATTTGTTGCCGTCGGCCCTGATTGCTGTTTTTGTATTGCTGTGCTGGGGTGGATTTGTATGGGCGGGAAAGACGGATTTATTCAAGTTGAATAAAATAAATATTTATGGCAATCATATTGTACCCAAGCCTGAATTACTGGCAATCATTGGAGATATGCCGGATAACGCTTGGCTTTTGGATATTAATCTTACCGAGCTACAAACTAGAATTGAACAACATCCCTACGTAGCCGGAGCACGTCTCAGCCGTCGATTCCCACACCGCTTGCGTCTGGAAGTTATTGAACGTAAGCCGATTGCAATGGTAAATAACGAACAATTGGTTCTATTGGATAAAGATGGGATTGTCTTGCCGCTCCCCCAGCAATATGAATTCCAGATTCCAACCTTATCCGGATTCAATCCTGACCTAGGTCTATATCCAATTGGCTCCCGAGTTTTATCCGTGCGGGTAAAAGAAACTGTTGAATTACTGATGAAAATTCGACGGTTCTATCCAGGTCTGTATGATGAATTATCAGAAATCACGCTGAATCAGGATGACGAATTCACATTAATTTTAACCAACAATCCCACATTGATCAATTTGGGAAATACAGCACTTATTAAAAGAATAATTACTTTAATGGCTTTCAATGCAGCCTTTCAAGGCAAAAAAACACTAACTGATTTCGCATACCTTGATTTACGCTATGCGAAACAAATTATTGCACGGGAGTGGTCATGAGCCCTTTGAACCGCGGGCAGGATAAAAATGTACAGGTAGGAATTGATATTGGTTCCTCACATGTCCGGTGCGCTATCGTAGAGTCAAATCCAGAAAATGGAACAGTTAAATTGCTGGGCTTGGGTACAAAACCTCATAACGGTATGCGCACAGGTAGTCTGATTCATATCGATAAAACCATCACAGCCCTCGAGGAAGCGTTAAAGGAAGCGGAATTGATGGCCAATGTTAAAGTTGAGCGGGCGGTAATGAGTATTTCAGGCGAGCATATCCGTGGAATTAATACCCAGGGCGCTATCGCCGTTCATAAAAGCAGTAGCCAGAATATTCCCGTGGAACATGAAATCTCTGCTCAGGACGTACACCGGGTACTGGAATTATCCAAAGCGATCTCCCTGCCAATGGATCGTGATATTTTGCACGTACTACCGCAGGAATATATAATCGATACTATGGGCAACATCAAAGACCCGGTTGGGATGTCAGGACGCCGACTCGAAGCTCGGATTCACCTAGTTACAGTTGCCACTACGGCTGCAAAAAACATTACAAAATGCGCGGAAGAGCTCGATATTGAAATTGATGCTCTAGTATTTCAGGCCTTGTCTGCTTCCCTGCCGGTACTCTCACCGGATGAAAAAGAACTGGGAGTTGCTCTGGTTGATATTGGAGCAGGCACAATCGATTTATCGGTGTATCACGAAGGTGGAGTTCGTCATTCTGCTGTAATTGGCTTAGGAGCAAATAGTATTACCAATGATATTGCAATGATGTTGCAAATCAATGTTGAAGAAGCTGAAAATATCAAAGTGAAATATGCTTCGGCTAAAGCTGGCATGGCTTCTACTGAATTGGATTTTGAATTAGCTGCCAAAGAAGGTGAGATCGTTCGCAAAGTCACCGAACATGAATTGTCACGTTATGTAGAAGCCCGAATGGTAGAAATATTCCAGATGATAGCTCGCGAGATCGCTCGGGCTGATATTCGTGAACGGCTCACTTTTGGTATTGTTTTAACCGGAGGAGGAGCCTTGCTAAAAAATATTACTTCCCTGGCCAGCGAAGTTTTTCAGGAGCCGGTACGAGTTGGTTGCCCTAAAGGGATCAGTGGAGTAGTAGATGTTGCTTCCAGCCCCGTTTTCGCAAATGTTCTGGGCCTCACACAATGGACAACCCGTAAAGATGAATTTCATAGTGGGTACTTACCGGAAAAGCCACTGACACTGGCAATTTCAAAAATAAAGAAATGGTTTAAAGAGTTTTTTTAAGAATTATTGACAGAATGACTAAACTGAAGGAGTGCATCCATGTTATTTGAGTTTGATTATCTTGCCGAACAAAAAGCAAAACTAAAAGTAATTGGCGTTGGCGGTGCAGGGGGAAACGCTATCAATCGCATGATCCAGGCCGGGATGAGTGGTGTGGATTTTATTGCGATAAATACCGATGCCCAGGATCTGGAAAACAATGCAGCTACCATAAAAATCCAGATTGGTAAAAGCCTTACTAAAGGTCTGGGAGCAGGAGCTAAAGCCGATATCGGGCGTGAAGCGATTGAAATCGAAAAGGAGGCTGTATCTTCAATGCTGGAAGATGTGGATATGGTTTTCATCACTGCCGGCATGGGTGGCGGAACCGGTACCGGAGCTGCCCCGATTATTGCCCAACTGGCTCGTGAGCTGGGAATTTTAACCGTCGGAATTGTGACGTTACCATTCAATTTTGAAGGTCCCAAAAGAATGAACCGCGGTGTAAATGGGCTGGTGGAATTGCGCAAAGCCTGCGATACGACGATCGCTATTCCCAACCAGAAATTGATGTCAATAGTCGATAAATCAACGACTGTAATGGAAGCTTTCAAGACGGCTGATGCAACCCTGCATCAGGCTGTCAAGGGAATATCTGATTTGATCAATGTTCATGGTTTGATTAATCTTGATTTTGCCGATGTTGAAACGATCATGAAAAACATGGGCGAAGCAATTATGGGAACTGGTATCGCCAGTGGTGAAGAAAGAGCCGTATTGGCAGCGCAGCAGGCCATATCCAGCCCCTTGTTGGACAGCGCCCAAATCAGCGGGGCTCAAGGCGTGCTGGTAAACATCACCGGCGGACCGGACCTTACCCTGATTGAGGTTGACGAAGCCACTTCAATTATCTTTGAAGAAGCCGGACAGGAGGCCAATATAATTTTTGGCGCCGTAATTGATCCGGCTATGGCCGAGCAAATCCGGGTAACTGTTATCGCCACCGGATTTTCACATCCGAACTACGTTGATGAAGGCAAGTCAACCCGGGAAAATCAGGAGCAACGATTCAAAACGCCTGGTCCGGTCTATGCCGAGCAATTTAACGTACCCCTGATTAACCAGAAAAAAGATACGCCGGAAGCTGCAACGATAATTCCTGAAAACAAGCCAAAATTCGTGTTTGATGATGCGAATCCGACATTGTTTGACAATGATCTGGAAATTCCGGCTTTTGTGCGACAACAGCACAAATAAAATATAGGCATGGATGCAATCGAGGGCAGTGATTCCTTGCTTGGCTGCCCTCGAAAATTAAAATATAGTACATCACTAATAGCTAAAAAAAATGCCTGGTGTTACCAGGCATTAATTATTGTAAAATGAAATAAATACTAAATTTTCATTCCTTTGGCACGCAATTCAGTTACTACCCTACGAATTCCTTTTTTATCAATCAGACGTAATCCCTGCGTGGAAACCGTTAAACTGATAAACCGTTTTTCGTCTGGCAACCAAAACCTTTTTTTCTGCAGGTTTATATTAAACCGACGGCGTGATTTGTTGTGAGCATGGCTGACATTATTACCATACATGGGCTTATTGCCCGTTACGTCACATACTCTGCTCATTATTATCTCCGGATAATTGTATTGTTCTTGACCAAAAAAGCCAGCAAATTTACACTTCATATTTGAAAGCACAAACGAAAAGGTTGCCAATGTCGGAAACAATTATTCGCAATGCCCAAAAAACCGATCACAACATTATTACCAATAATAACATTGCCCTGGCATGGGAATCCGAACAACTAAAGCTGGACCAAAATATAGTGGCAGCCGGTATTAAAACCGCACTATCCGATAGCAGTAAAGGTTTTTACCTGATTGCCGAAATCAATGGAAATGTTGCGGGACAATTAATGGTCACTTGTGAATGGTCCGATTGGTGTAATAAAACCAATTGGTGGCTTCAGTCGGTATACGTGCTGCCGGAATTTCGGGGTAACGGAGTTTACTCAAGTTTATATGAGCAGGTCCTACAATTAGCCCGGAATGACGGGACAATCAGTGGTATTAGACTATATGTCGATGCTGATAATAAAAACGCTCAGCAAGTCTACAGGACAATCGGAATGGGCGAGTCACATTATTTATTATACGAATATGAATTATAATTAATGCAGATCGGCAGACTAAAAATCGAAACACCTGTATTACTGGCGCCCATGTCAGGTATCAGCGATTATCCTTTCCGGATGCTCTGCAAAGAATACGGCGCCGCGATAGTTTATTCGGAATTTGTATCGGCCCATGGAATAATCCGTGAAAATGCCAAAACCCTGAGTATGATCAAATTTAGCGATGCTGAGCGTCCAATCGGTATCCAGATTTTTGGTGATTCACCGGAAGTAATGGCGGCAGCCGCCCGATTTGTCAAACAAAAATTCCGTCCGGATATAATTGATATTAATTACGGTTGTCCCGTACCAAAAGTTACCAAACGCGGTGCGGGGTCGGCAGCATTGCGTGACTTGAATCTGATGGATGAAATCAGTTCCGCAGTAGTCGAAGCCGTACCAAAAATACCGGTCACGGTAAAAATGCGGGCCGGTTGGGAAAAATCCCGGATAATAATACCGGAAGCTGGCGTCCGGCTGGAGCAATGCGGAATAAAGGCCATTACCCTGCATCCACGAACCGTCAAACAAAGTTACGGCGGGTCAGCCGATTGGGATCTGATCAGAGAATTGAAAATGGCGGTTGAAATCCCGGTGATTGGCAATGGCGACATCAAATCTGCTGCCGATATGCAAATTATGCTGGACCAGACTCAATGTGATGGTGTAATGATCGGGCGGGCGGCATTGGGCAATCCTTTTATATTCCGCGAATTAAAAGCGGTATTTGAAGGCCAACCCGCTCCCCCCCCGCCAACAGTTATTGAGCTAACAAACCTGTGTCTGAAACATTTGCAAGTGCAAATCGAATACCGCGGTGAAATTGTAGGATCGAATATGATGCGCAAGCATTTTGGCTGGTATCTGAAAAGTTTCCCGGGTGCGGCAACCTATCGTAACCGGCTTGTGATGGCCGAAAATCCAAAACAAATGTTCGCAATACTTGAAGAAGTAATTAGTTACGCCAATCAATTGTAGTTATTATCTCATACAGCGGCCATCAAAGATACCATACCAATCTACCTTGCTTCTAAAATTTAATAGCTGCTAAATTTTGAGGTTATAAAACAATAAATTTTGCTAACTATCAGTGCGGAGTCAACAATGCCGAATATACAAGTTTCCGTTCCAAAAGCTGTAAATGAACCGATCAAATCCTATGCTCCGGGATCAGTGGAGAAAGCTGAGCTGAGAGCGCGTATTGCCGAACTGAAAGCCACCGAAATTGAAATACCACTTATCATTGGGGGGAAAGAGGTCAGAACCGGAAATATAGTCGAATGCGTTATCCCTCACAACCACCAGCACGTTCTGGCGCGCTATCATCTGGCTGGCAAAAAAGAAGTTGCCGACGCCATCGCCGCTTCACAGAAGGCTTATAAAACCTGGTCCACTATGCCCTGGGAAAGTCGGGTCGCTATTTTCCGTCGCATGGCATCATTGCTGGCAGGTCCTTATCGTCAGACAATCAATGCAGCGACCATGCTGAACATGAGCAAGAATGCATTTCAGGCTGAAATCGATTCGGCTTGTGAGCTGATTGACTTCTTTAATTTCAATACCGGCTACGCTCAAGAAATCTATGAGCAGCAACCACCATATTCCCCAGATGGAATGTGGAATATGGTGGAGCATCGTCCCCTGGAAGGATTCATCTTTGCGGTAACACCTTTCAACTTCACCTCAATTGCCGGGAATCTGCCAACCGCACCAGCCCTGATGGGCAATGTTGTGCTCTGGAAACCAGCTTCCAGCACTGTTTACCCAGCCTGGTTTCTGATGGAAATGTTTAAAAAGGCCGGCTTGCCGGATGGTGTAATTAATTTTATACCCGGTCCCGGTTCCAAGGTCGGACCGGTTGTAATGGAGGATCCCAACCTGGCAGGGATTCATTTTACTGGATCTACGGCTGTTTTCCAGAACATGTGGAAAACATTGGGTAATAATATCAGTAAATATAAAACTTACCCGAGAATCGTTGGCGAAACCGGCGGTAAGGATTTTTGTATTGCCCACGAAACTGCCGATGTTGATGGTCTGGTAACAGCTATGATCAGAGGCGCGTTTGAATACCAAGGCCAAAAATGTTCAGCCCTCTCCCGTTGCTATATTCCCAGCACACTTTGGGGTGCGGTCAAAGAAAAATATACCGCTCAAATGGCTACCGTTAAAATGGGTGATGTGGAAGATTTCGGTAACTTCGTCAATGCAGTCATCGATAAGGCGGCTTTTGAATCAATTACGGCGTACATTGATTATGCCAGGGAATCTAAAAATGCCGAGATTCTGACTGGTGGTAAATATGATGATTCCACCGGATACTACATCGAACCGACAACAATTATCACAACCGATCCCCATTTTAAAACCATGGAAGAAGAAATTTTCGGTCCGGTATTAACCATTTATGTCTACGATCCCGCAAACTGGACAGAAACATTGGAACTGGTCGATTCAACCTCGCCCTATGCTCTCACCGGTTGTGTGTTTGCCGATGACCGGGAGGCGATTTTAGAAGCATCCGCTGCTCTGACCCATGCTGCCGGAAATTTCTATATTAACGACAAACCAACCGGAGCTGTGGTTGGTCAACAACCTTTTGGTGGCAGTCGGGCTTCCGGTACCAACGATAAAGCCGGTTCCATGTTTAATTTAGTCCGCTGGGTGTCTCAGCGTACAATCAAAGAAACCTTTGTTCCTGCCAGCGATTATCGTTATCCATTTTTGGACGAAAAATGATTGAGTTAATTGCCAATATTTTATCATTTCAACAGGGATTTGGCTTTGCCTAATTCAGGGGTACCGCAAATATTTGCGGTTTAGCAATCAACCTAATTATGATAATAAAAATACTGGAGATAACATGAGTAAAATTAAAACCCTTATTATGGGCGCCGCCGGACGTGATTTTCACAATTTTAACGTTATTTATCGCGATAATGATAAATATGATGTAGTTGCTTTTACTGCAACTCAGATACCGGACATCGAAGGCCGACTCTACCCAGCAGCTTTGGCTGGTGAACTTTATCCTGAGGGAATTCTAATTCATGATGAATCTGATCTGGAAGTCCTGATCGAACGCCACGAGGTCGAAGAAGTAGTTTTCGCCTATTCCGATATATCGTATGAAACTGTAATGCGCAAAGCCGCCCGCGTTATCGCTGCCGGTGCGCATTTCAAATTAATGGGCTCCAAACCCACAATGATCAAATCGACAAAACCGGTTATTGGAGTAGGCGCCGTTCGCACTGGCTGCGGTAAAAGCCAGACTACCCGCCTGGTTGCCAAAATCCTCAAGGATGCCGGTAAAAAAGTAGCGGCTATTCGACACCCCATGCCCTATGGCGACCTGGTTGCTCAGAAAGTTCAAAGATTCGCCAGCATCGATGATTTGAAAAAACATAAATGCACCATCGAAGAGATGGAAGAATATGAGCCTCACATCAATACCGGTACGATTATCTACGCCGGTGTCGATTACGAAGCGATACTCAGAGAAGCCGAGCAGGAAGCGGACGTAATCCTGTGGGATGGCGGCAATAATGATCTACCTTTTTACCAGCTTGATCTGAATATTGTCGTCGTTGATCCACACCGCCCGGGACATGAAATATCCTATTTTCCCGGTGAAACCAATCTGTTAATGGCCGATGTGGTAATCATTAACAAAATTGATAGCGCCGATGCGGAGGATATCGAAGAAGTGCGCTGGAATATCCGTGAGGTTAATCCAGATGCAATCGTCATCGATGGTGCCTCCCCCATCAGTGTTGAAGACGCTGATCTGATTCTTGGAAAACGCGCATTAATCGTGGAAGATGGACCGACTCTTACGCATGGTGAAATGAAATTTGGTGCCGGAACAGTGGCAGCCGAAAAATTCGGCGCTTCCGAAGCAATTGATCCTCGCAAATTCACGGTTGGAACCATCACCGAAACATTCGAAAAATATCCGGAAATCGGTCTGGTTCTACCGGCTATGGGCTATGGCGAGCAGCAGATGAAAGATTTGGAAGCGACAATCGCTAAAGTTGACTGTGATGTTGTTATCATCGGCACCCCCATCGACTTGCGCCGAATTTGCAAGATCAAACAACCTTCGGTTCGTGTAACCTACGATCTGCAGGAAATCGGCCGTCCGAATCTCACCGATGTATTGAAGCCGTTTTTGAAATAACCGATTATATTATGGCGGGGGTTTGCGCTCCCGCCATTCTTTTTGGAAAGTTTTTCTGACTAAGGAGAATCATTTTGAAAGTACATGAATACCAGGGAAAAGAAATTTTTCGGCAGTTTGGTGTTGTGGTACCAGAAGGTTACCCCGCTTTCAGCATTGATGAAGCAGTAACTAATTACCAAAAACTTCCTGGTGATTTAACCGTTGTCAAAGCCCAAATTCATGCTGGCGGGCGCGGAAAAGGCGGCGGTGTAAAAATAGCCCACAATGAGAAGGAAGTGCGGGATTTAGCCCGTAAAATGCTGGGTATGCAACTGGTTACTCACCAGACCGGCCCGGCAGGAAAAAAAGTTCAGCGATTATTAGTAGAAGCCGGTGTCAATATAGCACGGGAATTATACGCCGGGATCGTTTTGGATCGCAGCACCGGTGAATTTGTATTCATGGTTTCAACCGAGGGTGGGATTGAAATCGAAAAAGTTGCTCAGGAAACTCCTGATAAAATTATTAAGGAATGGATTAATCCCGGCCTGGGCTTGCGCGGTTATCAGGCTCGCAAACTGGCTTTTGCACTGGGATTAGAAGGGGCTCAAGTAAAATCTGCCGTAAAAATATTCCTGGCGTTGTGGCAGGTATTTAATAACAAAGATTGTTCGCTGATCGAGATTAATCCCCTGGTAGTTACCCAGGACGATCAGGTGATTGCACTGGACGCAAAAATTAATTTTGATGATAATAGTCTGTTCCGACATTCGGATATCAAAGAATTACGTGATGTCACCGAGGAAAAACCCGCTGAAGCGGAAGCTACCAAATTCAGCTTGAATTATATCAAACTCGATGGCAATGTTGGCTGTATGGTGAATGGGGCCGGGCTGGCCATGGCCACCATGGACATTATTAAACTAAATGGTGGTGAACCGGCAAATTTTCTTGATGTGGGTGGTGTAGCCAATTCAAAAACAGTTGCCAATGGGTTTCGGCTAATCCTGTCCGATCCCAATGTTAAATCGGTCCTGGTAAATATTTTTGGCGGGATTGTGCGTTGCGATCGCGTAGCAGCCGGAATTATCGAGGCGCTGAGCGAAATTGACGTGAAAATCCCGGTGATAATCCGGTTGGAAGGAACAAATGCCCAAGAAGCTGCAAGATTGCTGAAAGAATCCAGCTTGCAATTTAAGGTGGCTACCAGCTTACAGGACGGCGCCGAACAAGCCGTTAAAGCTGCAGCGGGAGGTGTAAAATGAGCGTACTGGTTAATCGAGAAACTAGGCTATTAATCCAGGGAATTACCGGACAGGAAGGATCATTTCATGGTGCGCAAATGCTGGAATACGGCACCAACATCGTTGGTGGAATTACTCCCGGCAAAGGTGGTCAGGAAGCCCTGGGTGTACCGGTTTTTAACACGGTGGAAGCAGCCGTCCGAGCTACCGACGCCAATACATCGGTAATTTTTGTACCACCGGCTTTTGCCGCCGAAGCCATAATGGAAGCCGCTTC
Organism: uncultured bacterium; assembly: GCA_964539785.1. Lineage (GTDB taxonomy): Bacteria > Fidelibacterota > Marinisomatia > Marinisomatales > TCS56 > JABMPO01. The sequence goes on from CAZIJQ010000017.1 coordinate 30,977, forward strand.
TACGGGATTAGCTCTGGTTGTATGCATAACCGAAGGTATCCCAACTCGCGATATGGTCGAGGTGCACAATTTTTTGGCTACTAAAAATACCCGACTGATCGGGCCTAATTGTCCTGGTATAATTTCTCCTGGACAAGCAAAGGTCGGGATCATGCCGGGATTCATCCATTCGCCGGGATCAATTGGAGTTGTTTCGCGTTCCGGAACGCTGACTTACGAAGCGGTTCATCAAATAGGCGCATTTGGTCTGGGACAATCAACCTCAATCGGTATCGGAGGAGATCCCATCATTGGAACGACCTTTATTGATATGCTGGCCTTGTTTAAAGATGATCCCGATACCAAAGGGGTGGTTCTGATTGGTGAAATCGGCGGAACGGCTGAGGAAGAAGCCGCTCAATGGACAGTCGACAATAATTTCACTAAGCCAATAGTCGCATTCATTGCCGGCCAAACCGCTCCTCCGGGACGTCGAATGGGGCATGCCGGTGCAATTATAGCCGGTGGCAAAGGAACCGCAAAAGATAAAATGCAGGCGCTCAAAAAGGCGGGAATAATTGTCGTTACGAGTCCGGCCGAAATTGGCCGCGCTATGCATTCTGCACTAAATTCAAACAAATAAGTATACAGGACAAAAATTCATATGGGAAATTATACACTTGGCATCATCAAACCGGATGCAGTACGCAAAAATTATACTGGTAAAATAATTGACCGGTTTTTACAAGGCGGATTTAAAATAGTAGCTGCCAGATTAGAACATTTGAGTCACGAACAGGCTGAGGGCTTTTATGCTGTCCATAAAGAGCGCCCGTTTTTCAACGATTTAATTGAATTTATGACTTCCGGTCCCTGTATGCCCTTCGTCGCTGAGCATAAAAATGCGGTTGAATCTTACCGTAAATTTATTGGCGCTACCAATCCGGCCGAAGCCGCTGAAGGGACAATTCGCCGGGATTTTGCTGAAAGTATTCAGAATAATGCAGTCCATGGATCAGATTCAGATGAAAATGCTGAAAAAGAAATTGCATTTTTCTTCACAGTCAGTCAAATTCACACCATCTGAGAAGCCTTTTTTACTAACCACAAGCGAGGGTTATGGGTATTAAACAGTACATCACAATCATTTTAAGTTTGTTGCTACTGGCTGGCTGCGGTAAAGATAGCAATGAAGGAGTAGTAGGCGAATATCAATCTGCCCAGGCTGAGGCACCCGGTGATGACGGTATTTTTGAATATACCTGGTCCATAGTGCAGCAACCTGATGCCAGCATTTTAACGGCGGATGATCTCGAATTGTCCAACGATGATCAGACAGTCTCTTTTATTCCGGATCAAACTGGGAATTACGAATTGTCAGTCACCGTAGCGGATGGATTTGGCGATGAACTATCTACACAGAGTTTCACTTTTGATATTATTGAGTCTGAAGAAGTTTTGGATGATGAAGATGAATTTGAAGATGAATATGCTGAGGATACTACGACCGAATCAACCGCAGCAACGGAATTCGATTCAGTACCGGATGAGATGCCGGCATGGGAACCACCACCAACTGTAGCTGAGCCAGTGCCGGTGAGAAAATCCTACGCTCAAAGACGTGTGCCAGCTAAGCCCGTTCCAGGTGCAACAATTCCTAAAGATCCCAATCGATATACGATTCAAACTTCCGCCAAACGCACTTTTGATGCTGCCCAACAATCAGCAGAATATCTAATGGAAGCAGGATTTGATTCTTATATCCAAAAAGCTTATTTCAAAGAAACTGATGAAATTTGGTACCGGGTACGGGTTGGCGGTTTTGAGAGTTACTCCGCAGCAGTGGCGGTAGCCACCAGTATTCGCAATTTGACGAATGGCGAAACATGGATCGATCATGTTCGACTAGAAAATTAAAGGGAGTTTATAATGGGTCCAATAAACCTGTATTTTGACATACGAGACATTTTCAGAGCACCCCGGCTGGCTTTAAGCGGCAAGAAAATATTTATTTTCCTGGTCGGATTGATTAGCGGCTGGATCGCTTACTGGCTATTGACCTATCTGGCACTGGGATTGGCGGGAATATCATTTTCGTCAGCCTGGAAAGAGTTTGGGCTTTATCCATGCCTGTATGCCGCCGGTTGTGGCCCCTGGTATGCTCAAGTAGTGTACTGGATTGGGATTATTGTCTGGTTCTTTACCATCAACCTGGCCTGTACCGCCGTTGCTCGCGTTACCTACAAGCAATTGAAGGGTGACGAATTCTACTCGGCTGGTGATGCCTGGAAATATGTTAAAAAACACTGGCATCCGGTTATTTTCACAGCAATCAGCCTCGGTCTGATAATTGCATTTTTCATGATAATGGCCATAATCTTTGGTCTCATCGGAAAAATTCCCTGGGTCGGGGAATTACTCTTTGCGCTGCCGTACCTGTTCTATTTCTTTGGATCGGTATTCACAGTTTATACCGCTGTGGTACTGATAACATCGCTGGTGTATACCCCAGCCATTGTCAGCGCCTACGAAGAAGACACTATGGGTGCGGTTTTTCAGAGCTATTCTGTCACTTGGTCCCAACCCTGGCGAATTATTTTGTACCATCTGACTTTGATACCGCTGGTATATCTCGGCGTTTATATTTTCGGTCTGTTTTGGTACGGTGGTTTCAAACTGGTGAATATTGTGTTAGGTGCGGACTGGATCCTGGGTATGGGCGATAAGCTCAATAATATAGTCGGGTATGCCAGTGAAATCGTGCTTCCACCCTTTTGCCTGGGTTCCAAATGCTGTTCACTTTGCGGTATACATCCGGTAGCAACTGGTGATATTTCAGGCATTCAGATGTTTGCCGGCGGAATCGTGGCTATTTTCCTGTTTTTGTTATTGGCTTCAATTATTTCCTACGGCTTATCAATTGTATCGGTTGGTGAAACATTGATGTTCGTTATTTTCAAGAAAAAATCCGATGACGATAATTTGCTGGAACGCAAAGATGAAGAAGAATTGGAAGCTGAGGAAGAAGAATCAGAATTAGATGAGTCTGCTGACGAAGCAGAGAAAACTGATTCAACGGAAGATGTAGATGAAAAGGAAGAAAAGTAGCCAGCCTTTCACTCGTAATTAAGTAGTATAAGAATAAAAAGTGCCTGGTTATCCAGGCACTTTTTATTCTTGTTTGAGACTAGAACAAAGATTACTTTTGCAGGCTTAAAATGAAGCTTTTTCGTACAGATTTGATCAATGGATTAAATAATACGCTTTTTGAAATTCCAGTAAATGAATTAAACACTGGTGAACTCGTCATCACCAAAGAATATATTCGGTGCGCCCTTACTTCCTTCCCGGCTATGGATGGTTATAAAATTAATGGAACATTGGAATTAACAACAATTGAGACCTGTGATCGATGTCTGGTTAATTTTGAACAACCACATCAAGTTCCCCTAACATTGTGGCTGACTGCCAATCAGGAAGTGTTAACCGATATCAGTGATGATATTATTCCTTTTCCAGATAATCAGGACTGGGTTGATTTATCGGACACAATCCAAGACTTGATTTTCCTTGATAAACCAATAAAAACCGTATGTAAGGAATCTTGCAAAGGATTGTGTTCCGCTTGTGGTCACAATTTGAATAATTCTAACTGTGATTGTCCGGTAAATTCAATAAAAGATAGCTGGAACGTATTAAAAAAGATTAAGTAAAGTTTTCTGTCCAGAGATTTAGGAGCAACTCATGGCACTACCAAAATACAGAATTTCCAAAGCCCGCGGGCGTAAACGTCGCACACATTATAAAGCAGCTGCTGTCACAGTTATGGCCTGTCCGCAGTGTGGTCAAACAAAAATGCCCCACCGAGCCTGTCCCAATTGCGGTTATTACCGCGGACGCCCGGTTATATCCACGTCGGATTAATTAATCCCGATAAATGCATTTAGCATTGGATGCCATGGGGGGAGATTTTGCCCCTCAGGCTGTTATACAGGGGGTATTGCAGGCTATACCGGACACTCCCTCTGATATACATTATATTCTGGTTGGGGACGAAAACGCTATCAAAGCTGAGTTAGGTACTGATAGCAATGATAGAATCAGTATCCTCCACACTACCCAGATTATTACCATGGATGAGCCTGGGTCGCGGGTAATAAAGACCAAACCAGACTCATCAATTGTAAAGGGGCTTAAATTAGTCAAAGATGGAAATGCCGATGCTTTTATCAGCGCTGGCAACACTGGCGCGGTTATGTCCACTTCCCTATTTGGCTTAGGGCGGATACCGGGAGTCAGAAGACCAGCCCTGGGCGCCTATATTCCAACTTTGATGGGTGGTAAAATACTATGTGATGTCGGCGCCAATCCCGATGCCAAACCTTACCATATGCTGCAATTTGCCATTATGGCATCTCATTACCTCTCACATGTTGAAAAAATTAAAAATCCGCCGATCGGTTTGGTCAATATCGGTAGTGAATCCAATAAAGGCAGTGAACTTTATCAGAAAACGTACAAACTACTAAAGCAGGAACTGGACAATTTTGTAGGGAACGTTGAAGGACGCCATCTACTCGATTGCGATGCCAAAGTTTTAGTTTGCGACGGTTTTGTTGGCAATACAGTATTAAAATTCGCCGAGGCCTGGGTTAAAACATTTACCGCTGAAATCCGCAACAAAATTGGAAAACATGCCCGCTACAATTTAGGCGGTCTATTATTAAAACCGGTTTTTTCTAAAATTAAAAAACAATTTGATTACGAGGAATATGGTGGTGCACCATTACTTGGAGTTAATGGAGTTAGCATAATTTGTCACGGCAGTTCCACTGGAAAAGCCATTAAAAATTCCATAATGGTAGCAAAAACCTGTGTGGAAAAAAATCTTATTGAAGATACGAAAGTTAGTTTAGCAGAACATTTAGGAGTACAGATTTGAAGGCAGTAATCAGCGCAACCGCGCGTTATTTACCAGAAAAAATAATCACGAATGCAGATCTGGAAAAAATTGTTGATACCAATGATGAATGGATCCGCACGCGAACCGGAATTTCCGAAAGAAGAATGGTGGCTCCCGGGCAGGCTACAGCTGATATGGGAACCCGCGCAGTCCAAAAGATACTTGATAAAACCGGGATCAGCCCTGATGAAATAGATATTATTATTGTGGCGACTATTACACCGGATATGCCATTTCCAGCTACGGCTGCTCTGATCCAGAATAACCTGGGTGCGAAAAATGCCTGGGGATTCGATTTATCAGGCGCCTGTACCGGTTTTTTATATGCCCTGGAAACAGGCGCAAAATTTGTGGAATCAGGGAAATATTCCAAGGTGATTGTAATCGGTGCCGACACAATGTCTTCAATTTTGAACTATGAAGATCGAAATACCTGCATCCTTTTTGGTGACGGCGCTGGAGCGGTACTGCTGGAACCAAGCGAAAACGATTCAGGAATTATCGACTCCAAATTGCACATCGATGGATATGGTGCACAATTTCTTTATATGCCTGCCGGCGGCAGCCTGAAACCCGCCAGTCAGGAAACCGTTGCCAATAAAGAACATTATGTAATCCAGGATGGTCAGGCAGTCTTCAAGGTAGCTGCGAAAGGTATGGCCGATGTAAGTCTGGATATCTTGAGAAGAAATAATTTTAGCGGATCTGACGTTAAATTATTCATACCCCATCAGGCAAATAAACGCATTATCGATGTATCTGCTCGGCGTTGCGGATTCACCGAGGATCAAGTTGTTTTGAATATTGGTAAATATGGCAACACTACTGGAGCTACTATTCCAATCGGCATTGATGAATCGGTGGAAAATGGCCGACTAGTTAAGGGTGATTTATTGTTGCTGGCAGCATTTGGTGCGGGCTATACCTGGGGAAGTACGTTGATTCGATGGTGAGGAAATAATGAAAAGAGCATTTATATTTCCCGGTCAAGCATCCCAAAAAGTGGGGATGGGGCTGGGTTTTTATCTCAACACTGAACTGGGTAAAAATTATTTTAAGCTTGCCGATGATATAATGGGTAGCAAGATCAGCGATGTTATCCTGAATGGCCCGGAAGAAACCCTGAAACAAACCCGTTTCACACAACCGGCGATTTATATCGTTAGTGTAATCACCGGCCAATTGCTGTTGAATAAGGGGATTAAACCAGCAGCCGTTGCGGGCCATAGTCTGGGCGAATATTCGGCACTGGTCATTGCTGGCGCCTTTGATTTTGCCACTGGATTGGAACTTGTCAAACTGCGTGCAGAGAGCATGCAGGAAGCAGGACAGGTACAAACCGGTGCTATGGCCGCAATAATCGGCCTTGATGAAGTGCAGGTCGAGCAAGTTTGCCAAAAAGCCGCTAATTCCGGGATAGTAGTCGCGGCAAATTTCAACGCTCCGGGTCAGATTGTCATATCCGGTTCGGCGGCTGGTGTGCACAAAGCAATGATCATCGCCCAAGAAAAGGGTGCCCGGAAAGTCATCGAACTGAATGTAAGCGGTGCTTTTCATTCTCCGTTGATGACTCCAGCCCGTGAAAAACTGGCACAGAAACTGGCTGACACCATGATCAACGACCTGACCATACCGGTTTACAGCAACGTGACCACCAAACCCGTCACAATCGGCACAGAAATCCGTGAAAACCTGATCAATCAATTGGAAAATCCGGTTCGTTGGCAAGCTTCAATAATCAATATGGCCAGCGCTGGCATTACCAATTTTATTGAAGTTGGACCGGGGCGAGTTTTACAGGGTTTGTTAAGGCGAATTGATCGTAAATTCGTGGTCAGTGGTGTTGAATCATTAACCGATATTGATAATTATAAAGATGTTTAGATTAGATAATAATATTGCGATAGTTACCGGAGCCTCACGTGGGATCGGCCGGGGAATCGCTGAAAACCTGGCTGAAGCCGGCGCCCACGTAGTATGTGTGAGTCGTAGTTTAGAAGCTGTTAAAACCGTTGCTTCAGAGCTAAAAAGCAAGGGGTTCCAAGCCAGTTTTGCAGCTTGTAATATTGCAGATTTCAAAGAAGCGGCCGACTTGATTCAATCGATTGTTAAAGATCTCGGTAAAATTGATATTCTGGTCAATAATGCCGGTATTACACGAGACACATTACTGATGCGTATGTCGGAAGAAGATTGGGATACGGTTATAAATACCAATCTCAAAGGTGCTTTCAATACTACCAAGGCGGTAACCCGCCCAATGATGCGACAGCGCCATGGCAGGATAATAAATATTTCATCGGTAGTAGGTTTAACCGGAAATGCCGGTCAGACCAATTATGCCGCCTCCAAAGCAGGCTTAATCGGTTTTACCAAAGCTACCGCCCGTGAATTAGCATCACGGGGAATAACAGTAAACTGTATTGCACCGGGATACATCGAAACTGATATGACGGCCGGATTAAAACCAGAAATAAAAGAGGCTATGATCGCTCAGATACCTCTTAGAAGAATTGGAAACTCAAAAGATATCGCCACAATGGTTCAGTTTTTGGCATCTGATGCCGCCGGTTACATCACCGGACAAACTTACGCCGTTGATGGTGGCATGACAATGTAGAAACTCAAGGAGATAGTAATGGATATATTTGCAAAGATCAAAGAAGTAATCATTGATAAGCTTGGTGTTGAAGAAGATAAAATTACCCGTGAAGCCCATTTCGTTGATGATTTAGGTGCTGATTCATTGGATACAGTAGAATTGATCATGCAACTTGAAGAAGAATTCGGTGTAGAAATTCCTGATGAAGACGCTGAAAATATTACAACAGTTGGCGCCGCCATCGATTATATCGAAAACAAAACTTAGTTTTTGTGCCACAACGGCGTGTAGTTGTTACCGGCATGGGAGTTTTGGCTCCCAACGGTAGCACCATTCCACAATACTGGGATGCGTTACGCTACGGAACGAGCGGTATCGATTTTATCACTTATTTCGATACCACTGATTATTCCGTCAAAATAGCCGGTGAACTAGCCGGTTTTCAGCCGTTAGACTTTTTTGACAAGAAAGAGTCGCGCAAGCTTGATCGTTTTACCATGTATGGGCTGGTAGCAGCCGATGAAGCAATTGAAAACGCCGAGATTATCAACGCTGCAACACCGGAGCGGACAGGTGTTATTATTGGGTCCGGAATTGGCGGAATAGGAACATTTGAGGATCAGCACCGGATAATGGTGGAAAAGGGTCCGCGGCGCATATCACCGTTTTTTATTCCCAAAATGATTGCCAACATCGCTGCTGGTCATATAGCAATTCGCTGGGGTTTCAAAGGTCCTAATCATGTGGTTGTGTCCGCCTGTGCGTCCGGCACTGATGCGATCGGTCAAGCCTTTCGAGCGATACAACACGGGGATGCAGATGTAATGATCACTGGTGGAACAGAAGCTTCGGTTTCTCCAATGGCTGTTGCCGGGTTTGCTAACATGAAAGCCCTTTCTACCAGCAACGAAATACCGGCCACCGCCAGCCGACCATTTGACCTCAATCGAAATGGATTTGTGATTGCCGAAGGCGCCGGTATGTTAGTGCTTGAAGAGCTGGATCACGCCCTGAAGCGTGGAGCAAATATATTAGGTGAAATCAGCGGATACGGAGCAACCGATGATGCCTTTCACGTTACCCAACCAGCAGCCGGTGGCGCCGGTGCTGCCGTTGCAATGCAAATGGCTTTGACTGATGCAGATATGCAACCCAGTGAAGTTGATTATATTAATGCTCATGGCACTTCTACCCCCTATAATGACAAGAATGAAACAGCTGCAATCAAGGCTGTATTCGGTGAGCATGCCTATAAATTAAGGGTCAGTTCAACTAAATCAATGACTGGGCATTCGTTAGGTGCCAGCGGCGGTCTTGAAGCCATTGCAGCTCTATTGGCAATTCAAAATCAATTGATTCCACCAACAATCAATCTGAAAACAGCCGATCCGGAATGCGATTTAAATTATGTACCAAATAGCGCAATAAAAGCCAGTGTCAATACAGTGATTTCTAACTCCTTGGGATTTGGAGGTCACAACGCTGTCCTGCTAATTAAGCGCTGGGCAGACTAATTGACTTTTTTTAAGCGCTTATTCGGAAAGCGACGACGAAACAGTAAATTTATTAAGTTGGAAAAACGGATTGGCTATCGCTTCTCCAACTCGCACTATCTTGAGCAAGCATTTACCCACCGCTCAATGGAATTCAAACCGCGTGAAAACTATGAACGTCTTGAATTCCTCGGTGATGCGGTTATCGACCTAGTCATCAGTGAAGCTTTGATGGAAGAATTCCCGGAAGGGGATGAAGGAATTTTAACCCAGAAACGATCGGCTTTGGTACAAAAATCCTTTCTGTCAGATATGGGACTTTTATTGGATCTGCTTTCATTATTACATATTGAGTCTTCGGTAGATCTGAATAATGAAAAAATTGCCGAAAAACAATCGGGCAATGTTTATGAAGCCTTAATTGGTGCAATTTATATGGATGGCGGATTTGTTCCCTGTCAAAAAATTATACTTGATTCTGTCTGGCGACATCGGGCAGATGCCTGGAAAACAACCAATTATAAGGGGCGATTGATCGAATATTGCCATTCCAACCGATTGGAAAATCCCAAGTTCTGTATCGCATCTGTTTCTGGTCCTGAACATCAAAAGCTGTTTGAAGTCTATATAAAAATCGGTGCTAAATCCTATCGCCCAGGATTAGGCAGCAATAAAAAAGCCGCAGAACAAACCGCGGCTCAAATTGCTATCGAAGAATTAATTTAGTTATCCGGGATATAATTCTTTTATCTTATCCCGTAATTGGGCGGCTATTTCATATTCCTCTTCCGATATAGCTCGATTTAAATCACTTTCCAATTTTATAAGACTCAGATCGGTAGCTGATGAATCCTTCGATTTAATGACCCGGGCGATTTCCTTTTCTGATACATCCGCTTTATCCAACACAGTCTCCGATATCATAATCTCGGCGCTTAAGCGCAACGCTATGGCGATTGCATCACTGGGACGAGCATCAACCTGATGTGAACCATATTGCTGACTCTCAAGCTCCAAATTGGCGTAATATACTCCGTCTTTTAAATCGTTGATTATTACCGACACTAACTGTGCATCAATTTCCTGGATTATATTACCGACCAGATCATGGACCATTGGCCGGGGAGTACTGACATTCTCAAAAGCCAAAGCAATTGCCTGGGCTTCGAATGCACCCACAATCACCGGCAGTTTGCGATCACCATTCTGCTCCCTGAGTAAAATTGTATAACTGTGAGTCGGGGAGTGATATGCTATCTTCTCAACTTTTACCGGTATGTTCGCCATTTGTGAATTAATATACCAGATTACTTAAATAACTACAATATTTATTACAGCTTTGCAAGACGATCTTTCAGGTTCATAATTTTTTCAACCGGTGTTGGATCGGTTGAATGTTCAAGAGCCAACCAGTAACTGAGCCAATCGCCAAAATGAATCAGGTGCAGCAAACGAACAAAACGACTCTCGCCCGTCACTGAAATTACTTCCTGCTGGCAATAATCGCTGATCAATTCCCGACTGATCTCCTGACGTAATTTTACCCGGGGATGATCATCCGTATCCTGCAGCCAGATTACGGTTAATTGTTTGAGCAATTCCGGATTATTCATCCAACCCACGATCTCGTTATGATTCATTTCGGGTAATTCATTACTATAGGCCAGCATTTTAGCGTTTTCACTGATCTGCCCCCGCCAACGGTTTGCGACAATGGCAGTTGCTTCGGTTTCACCATAGATTATTGGCAGAGTTTTGCTGATTTTACGAGCAATATTCAGGGTTGGATTGTCCTTTGTTGCGGAGTATTCATTGCGAACGGTTTTTAGCAGATCAATCGACGCCTGCAAATGAGCCGCGAAATCAGATCCGATCACTGCGATTTTATTCAATAAATACAGAATCGTGACAAAAGAATAAGCCAATGCGGCCCGGGGCTGTAAACCGGGAATGATATCAATTTTATCATAACCGTTGACCGTGAGCAATTCACCGATTTTACCGCCAGTAGTGATACCGCAAATCTGAGCCTGCTGCTGCCGGGCTTCGGCAAAAGCCGACAGGGTTTCTTCGGTATTGCCGGAATACGAAGAACAGATTACCAACGTGTCGACACCAACCCAATTTGGCAGGGTGTATCCACGGGAAACCTTGAAAGGTATTTTAATGTCAGCGCTGATCAGCATATGAGCTACATCGCCGCCAATTGCCGACCCCCCCATTCCGGCCAATACAATATTTTTGATACCGGAATAATCATTCTTCAAATTGATGGCCGACCCAATGCGAATGGCATCTGCCATGTGATCGGGAAAATCATATATGGCCTGAAACATATTCTGCGGATCGATTTCCGATCGCACTTTTTTATCCATTACTACTCCAATTCTTGTTGCTAATACTGTAACTAATTATTGGGCTATTTTTTCCGATTCAATACCAGTTCCGAAAAAGCCAGCAGGTTGCCGCGCTCAGCTTCAGGGATAATTTCCAGCTTGGCCAAAGCGTCTGCTATTAGCTCCCCGGTCATTTTCCGGCATAGTTCCAGTATTCCCGTCACCCGGTAATAATCATAATAAGCTGAACATAATTCTAACTCGGATAGATCAGTTTGTTCCGCCTGAAAACGCTGCCATTCGTCGGCATTTCTTTCCCGGGCCAGGATAGTAAGCGCCGTCTGTTTACCAGCGGCGATATCGCTACCGAGACTTTTTCCCATTTTCGCCGGCGATGCACTAATTTCCAGCATATCATCCTGAATCTGGAAGGCCTGGCCCAAAATGACTCCGTATTCATACAAAGCCTGGCAGGTATCCCGGGATTGATCCCCCAGCATTCCACCCAACTCGGCGCATAATCCGATCAGGTTTCCGGTCTTTTTGGTAACCATCATGAGGTATTGGTCCATGGTGATATTATTATCATCCTCGAACTCTTTATCGTAGGCCTGTCCCTCACAGACTTCCAGGATCGCTTCATTGAAACGAGTCCAGCAGAGTAGCGGATTGGTTTCAACTTTTCCGATCAACAACTGACTGATAGCGAAGATTCCATCACCGGTTAAAATAGCGGTCGATTCATCCCACTTATTATGCACAGTAGGCTGGCCATGGCGTTGATCATCGCCATCCATGATATCATCATGAACCAGAGTGAAATTGTGCAATAATTCGACTGCCAGACCGGCATTCTTCAGATCGGATGCAGACGCTGAGTAGATTTCCCCGACCAATTGTAATAAAATGGGTCGCAAACGCTTACCCTTGCCCGCAATGATATAACGCACCGGATCGTATAGATAACGGGGCTCAGCTGGCAAATCCAGCTCATCCAGCCCCTTTTGGATTTCACCCTGCAGCCGTGCAATCAGCTGCAGGTAATCGTCAGTGCCCGCCATCCAGTTCGATCTTGCCGAAAGATTGTAATTTGGTGAGCACCAAATCCTTGATTTCTTCCATGCGCTCCGGGGTGCTGGCTTCAAACCGGCAGACGATCACCGGCTGGGTATTGGATGCACGCACCAGCCCCCAACCATCGCCAAATTTGATTCGGACTCCATCAACATCAATTACTTCATAATTAGCGCTGAAGAATTCCGCCGCTTCCCTGGCAATCCGGAATTTCTCCTCGTCCGATTCGCACATCAACCGCATTTCCGGCGTGGAATAATATTTTGGTATATCCGCCGTCAACTCCGATAATTTCTTATCACTCCGGGATAGCAGCTGGACCAGCCGGGCGGCAACATAGGTAGCATCATCATAGCCGTAATAATCATCGGCAAAGAAGATGTGGCCACTCATTTCACCGCCGAATTTGCAATTCAATTCGCGCATCTTCACTTTGATCAAAGAATGGCCGGTTTTCCACATGACCGGATTCCCGCCATTTTTGATGATCATGTCTTCCAGAGCCTGGGAGCATTTAACATCGAACAGGATGTCATCACCCGGTTCCACAATCTCCGGCAGGAATAGTGACATCAACTGGTCAGCCCAGATAATTTTACCCGTTTCGTCCACTACACCAACCCGGTCGGCGTCACCATCAAAGGAAAGACCCACGTCGTATTTACCAGTTTTCATCAAGGTGATCAATTCGGTGAGGTTGGCTTCCACGGTGGGATCGGGATGGTGATTGGGAAAACTGCCATCGATGTCGCAGAATAATTCGGTTAATTCAGCACCCAGTTCTTTGAAAATTATAGGCGAGTTGATACAGGCGGCGGCGTTACCGCAATCCATGACGACCCGTACCGGTCTTTCCAGTTTGATCTTGCTCAAAATCATCTGCTCATAATCAGCCTTAATCTCATGGCGGACTTCTTTGCCATCACCAACAGCAAAAAGACCCGATTCAATGATCTGACGAATCTCCTGGATCTGCTGACCGTAAACGGCGCCGCGCTGGTAACTCAGCTTGAAGCCGTTATACTCCGGGGGATTGTGGCTGCCGGTGATCTGAACGGCGCCAGCCACATCCAGGTGAAACATGGAGAAATAATTGACCGGTGTTGGCAGCAAGCCCAGATCGATCACATCGACGCCAGTGGACAATACACCGCGCTTGAATTGCTCCATTAAACTGGGAGTAGTTAAACGGATATCGCCGGAAAGCGTTATTTCGCGCCCCCCTTGATTTGCTACAAAAGTACCGTAGCCTTTACCTAACAATTCCACCACGTCTGGTGGAAAATCTTCAGCTACATTGCCGCGAATGTCGTATTCGCGAAACATATAAGGATTAATTTTCACAGATTACCTCGTAAAAGTGTTAAAGTGCTAATGTATTAAATAATTACCAGGAAAATTTACGGATTTATTGGATAGGATTCTATGAGGGGATCGATAAATAAAA
>CAZIJQ010000018.1:0-42712 GCA_964539785.1 uncultured bacterium
ATTTAGAAGGCCATGGCCCTTTTATCAAAAGTACAGAAAATTACGGACACAACTTAAATGGCAATCAAAAGTTGTTATGGGTGCTATAGGTGATTGGCGAATTATTATATATGATATTGCTGCTTTCATTACGATCGGAAATTCTCTATGGGAGGCGTTTAAAAAAATCCAAAGTAGAAATTCATGTACTGAACTTCATTTTAATATTATAGGTGCAGATAACAAACATCATGATTTCATATTAGATGATAATTGTGTTGTAAAAGATGTGTTTATTCGTGATTTTGAAAAAGCGGTAAATCAATTATCAGCTAATGAATCCGAAGAAGAACATCTAGGACAACTTGAACATACAGTGAATTCTCTGCATTGGCAAAAATATGAGTTAGATAATTCAGTGAATAAAAATCCCCAATCATTTATCCATTAACTGCCCAACTACCTACAATTGAAACCGTGGGCTAGATTACAGGGATTAGCATTTCAACAGCCCATGATTTTAATCGTGGGTTAATGCACACAGAACCAACATAACCGTTTAACGGTTTATTAAATTATCATTAATAAATTCCCTCCATGAAACCGGTAACAATCACAATCGATCAAGCCCGCCGGCTGGCTGTACGGCGACAATTACTGGTAGGGCCTGATTTGCCTGGCAAGGAAGGCACGGCTCATGTGATCGAAAAATTGGGCTATGTCCAGATTGACACGATCAATGTGATCAATCGTGCCCATCACCACACCCTGTGGACACGGCTGCCCGATTACCGGCTGGAACACTTGGACGAGTTGCTGGCGACCGACCGACGAATTTTCGAGTACTGGGGACATGCTGCCTCATACCTGCCCATGTCTGATTATCGATTTTACCGCCGGGTGAAGCTACAATCGTCTGATCCCCATTCCAAATGGGAGCAGGAACGCCTGCGCAATTTTGGTCACCTGATGCAACCGGTACTGGAGCGAATTAGGGCCGAAGGTCCCCTGGGCGTCAGGGATTTTAAAGCGCCTGAAAATGGTGCGAAAAACCGCTGGGGCGGACGTAAACCGGAAAAAGTAGCCCTGGAAATGTTACTATGGCGCGGTGAATTGATGGTCACCCGCCGGGATAGATTTCACCGCATCTACGATTTGACGGAACGGGTGCTTCCGGCGGAAATCGACACAACTCTACCAACTGGTGAAGAACTGACCCGATTCCATGTGCGGCGTGCATTGCAGGCTTTTGGTATTGCCACTGAAAAAGAAATTTGCGGCCATTTGCAATTGGCCGGGAAGGATGAAATTAAAACAGTCATCAATGAGCAAGTCAATGCCGGTGAACTGCTGGAAGTAATGATAGAAGGGCAGTCCCAAGTTAACTGGACTAAACCGGACTACCTGGAAAATCTCGAGCAACCTCTAAATGACCCGAAAATTCATTTTCTATCACCATTCGACAATTTGATAATTCAGCGTCAACGTATCAAAAGATTATTCTATTTTGATTATACTCTGGAGTGTTATGTTCCGGCTGCCAAACGGAAATGGGGCTATTTCGTCCTGCCAATTCTCTGGGGCGACCGGTTGATCGGCCGGCTCGATCCCAAGGCAGATCGCAAGAAAAGGGAATTGATTATTAAATCGCTGCAGTTTGAACCGGGATTTGAAGAATTTGATGCACTACTTCCCGGATTGATCAGGAAATTAATCGATTTGGCGAAATTCAATGGTTGTGAAAAAGTGAGTTTTGAAACAGTATCTCCCGGACGATATAAAGCAAAATTGATAAATCGGGTTGATTTATTACTATGATTTCTAAGGTCAGGTACGATCCGCTAATTAATGATCGCCATTCACTACGATTGAAGGGATATGATTATACCAATCCCGGATATTATTATGTCACCATCAATGTACAGGATCAATTTCATTTATTCGGTGAATTAGAAAACAAAAAGTTTCTGTATAATGAATTTGGATGCATCGTACGATAAACATAGCTATGGTTGGAACGGCAATATTCATATATTGAATTGGATGAATGGATTTTGATGCCTGATCATTTGCATGGGATTATAGCATACAAATCAAATGGCAGTGGTAGATCGCAAATGGCTTGCACGGTTATTAAACCTTTGGGTCGATTAATCGGCGCATTTAAAACGGTATCCACCAAAAAAATCAATATTGTACGAAATACGTCGGGTTATCGAGTTTGGCAACGTGATTTTTATGATCATATTGTGCGTGATAATAATGATTTGGAACGAATCCGGTGGTATATAAAAAATAATCCAAAAGGTACATATTTCAATTCAATTTAACGTCGTAGGGCGGCTTCGCGAAGCCACCCTACGTTTGTTGAAATGATACGGGCGTTACAACAAAATCATAATATCGCGAAACAACCCTACGGATGATATATTTATGTTTTAAAATACCGCGGTAACACCCGGATCAACGCCCACAATCCCTGTAACCGCTTTTTGACAGTATTACCAAATAGCAATTTTGGTAGATGCAAAAAAGCGTTGTAGATGTTTTTATTATAGGGATGCCACCACATGGACTGACGGGCAAATGGGAAATAATCCTGGACAATTACCTGGGGTTGGGTCATTTCTTCAAATCCCCATTGACCATGGGTGCGACCGCCATTACCGGAATTTTTGAAGCCACCCCAGGGCGTTTCTGCCATGCCGTGGCTCATTAAATGATCGTTGATTTGTACTGCCCCTACTTCAAGACGTCGGGCTAAAACTTCGGCAGACTTACGGTCCCGCGACCAGACTGAACCGGTCAAGCCCAAATCGCTATCGTTGGACAATTGGATGGCTTCTTCCATATCGGCGACTTTCATGATTGCCAGAACCGGCCCAAAGGTTTCTTCCTGCATTACCCGCATTTCATGATTAACATCGGTTAACACTACCGCCGGTAGAACATTTTTCAGGCTGGTATCGGCAGGGTCAGTTTGCACCAGAATTTTCGCACCCTTTTTCAGGGCATCTTCCAGATGTTCCTGTACCACCTTGACCTGATTGGTGGTGGTCATGACACCCATATCGTTGGTAAGATCGGTGCCAAGACCGATCTTGAAATCAGTTATTTTTTTCTCCATTAACTCGCAGAATTGATCGTAGACTTGCTCATGGACGTAAATACGTTCGGTGGCGCCGCAATTCTGACCGGAATTGGTGAAGCCAGCCCAAACCGCTCCATTGACTGCCCGCGAAATATCAGCATCCGGACAAACCAGCATGGGATCATTGCCGCCCAGTTCCAGGCTCAGGGGCGTCAGGGTGTCGGCTGCCTGGTGGTTGAGAATTTTACCAACTGCTTCTGATCCGGTGAAAAATAATTTGTCAACCTCGTTTTCGAAAAAAGCAGTACCAACTTCCCGGCCGGGAATATTGACGAAATTGAAGATGCCTTCCGGCAATCCCGATTGCTGAAAAATACCCGCCAGCTTCTGTCCTACTGCCAGGGTTTCGGTGGCGGTTTTGATTACGATGGCATTACCGGCCAGCAAGCCGAAGGTTATCTCGTGAAAGGGTATTCCGAAGGGGTAATTCCAGGGGGAAATGATCCCCACCACCCCGTAGGGTACCTGAACAACCTTAGACCGTTTATAGATCAGGAGCAGACTGCCGGCCTGTAATCTTTTGTCTTTTAAAAAGTGTTTGGCATTTTTAGCATAATAATTAGCTGCTAACGCAGAAGCAAAGATTTCGCCTACCATGGCATCCAGTTTAACCTTGCCATTATCCCGGGATATGATTGTGGCGATTTCATCGGCGTTTTCCACCAGGTAATCGCGAACCTTAACAATATACCGTGCACGCTCTTTAACCGGCCGGGCTGCCCATTCCTTTTGGGCTTGACGGGCTTTGGTAAAAATCTGTTTTACTTCTTCGGGGGTTGTCAGCGGCACCTGTGCGATCTTTTCGCCGGTGGCGGGATTGAAACAATCAGTATATTTTGTCATTTGTTATTGGTTTTAATGTCATGCTGAGCTTGTCGAAGCATAGGGTTTTACTATAGTCGCCCTTCGACAGGCTCATGGTGACAGGCTGTCATTCACCGGAAATTTATCCATAAAATATTCCGCCACGGCGGTGATCGTCAGGCTGGGATTGACACCCAGGTTGGCAGGGATCACCGATCCGTCGATCACATAAAGATTATCATAACCATGGATTTTACCGTTGAAATCGATGACACCTTTTTCTGCCGATTCGGCCATCACACAGCCCCCCAGAATATGGGCGGTGGTGGATGTGTTGAGTAGTACTTCGGGCAGGCAACTGGCGGGTCGGCCATTGATTTTTTCAGCCATTCGCTGAGCGAAGTCATTGGCCACCGGAATGTAAGATGGTACCTTTTTTTCAGTGTGCCAGTTAGTATTCATTGAATGACTGCCCAATCGCCACCAGCGTCGTTTGTATTCCAGGCGCAAATAATTATCGATCTTTTGCATCACCAACAGAATCGTCGCCTTTCGCGCCCAGCCAAATGGGATCAGAAAACGCAGAAAAGTCAGTGGCTGACGAATGATGTTACCCAAAAATCGTATCGGCCGAGGCCAGGGTTTACCACCCCCAACCAGCAGGGTCGTGAGCAGGGCCATGGCATCGTGGCCTTTACCGTAGCGCACAGTCTCGATATGGGTATTTTCGTCGGGATAGACACCGGAAGTAATGGCGATTCCCGCCGAATAATCCACTTCTTTTTTCTTGGCAATCACACCCAGCAGGGCTTCGCTGTTAGTACGGGTGCAGTTGCCCAGTTGATCGGAAATTTGTGGCAGGGAATTGAGTGCTTTACATTCATGCAGGAGTTTAACCGTGCCCATCACTCCACCACTAAAGATGATTCCTTTAGCAGAGTATTTATTCACACTGCGCCAGAAACCAGTGATCGGTTTTGTGATAACCGAATAATCATTTTCACGTGGTACAACGTCTATAACACATGTTTCAGGGATGATTTCCACGCCTAATTGTTCCGCCAGGTAGAGATAATTCAGGTCCAGGGTGTTTTTGGCGCCCAGCCGGCAACCGGTCATACAAGCGCCGCAAGATGTGCAGCCGGTGCGGTCAGGACCTTCACCATTGAAATAGGGATCAGGGACGGTCAAATCCGGCTCGCCGTAGTAGATGCCGACCTCGTTAATATGAAAAGTATCGCCCTTGCCGATGTCGGCGGCGCATTCCTTAAGTAATTCATCGGCTATGGTGATTTCCTGGGCTGGCGTCGCGCCCAGCATCCGCCGCGCTTTATCGTAATAGGGTTTAATTGTGCTGCGCCAATCAGCCTGCCCCCAGGCCGGATCGTCCAGCACCTCGTCTGGTGGAATTAAAAGTTGATTGGCGTAAACCAGGCTGCCACCACCCACACCAGCACCGTGGAGAATAAACACGTCTTTTAGCAGCGTCAAAGCCTGGATGCCGTAGAGACCGATTTTAGGCAGCCATATAAATTTGCGCAGATTCCAGTTACGCTTTGGGAAATCTTGAGGGTGGTAACGTTTACCTTGTTCGATCACGGCTACCCGATAGCCTTTTTCCGCCAGTCGCAAAGCCGCCACTGAACCGCCGAAACCGGAACCGATTATAATATAGTCATACCCCTTATTCATGGTGGGAATCTACGGTTAAAATGGTTCAGTGTTTATAAAGAATAATATAGGGGATAGACGTGACATGTCGCGTATAGACATAATTATCATCGGCAATATATTCTTCATCACAAATTGTCACCCTGAGCTTGTCGAAGGGTGATGAGAATACCCATGACAAACGAACATTTATTATTGTCATACTTCGACGAGCTCAGCATGACAGGTTTTAGAGAGTCAACTCGTGAGTTGTCCCTACGGATTATCAATCCCGTACACCTGTTGTGGCGTCAAATATTCCGGGTATTTATCTAATAATTGTTTCCGTATTTCGTAACAGTAATGACATTCTTCGATATACTGACTTTCGGTATCTAATCCGTTTTCGCTGGCCAGTTGATATGGCCCGCCAGCTACTAATGGTTTGCAAACCGAGTGGTTATTGACTGAATAATTTTTCACCAGTTCCGAAAGAGGTGTTTCCCAGATATTGCCCATGGATAGTCCCTGGCAGATGTGCAGGTGACCGTATGAATCCAGGTGAACCCGCCCGGGGTTTGCCAGGTCTTCATAAGGACAGGTAACCAATTCGCGGGCTGGTTTGGTTGGTAATCCCTCCGCCAGTTTTTCAATTGCCCGGCCGCGGAATATCACTCCACCACCAACAACTGATTTACCAATATCCGTTGGATTTGGGTCAATCGTAGGCTCCTCGATGCAAATTGCTCCGCTGGGCATTCCCAGGTTTTTGGCGGCCTGTAAGGCAAACTTGGCCGGGTTTTCTTCTTCGCTGAAATGGAAAGAATCATCACTCGTAAAAATATCTGCAATACCCAGATTAGCCAACGGCTTTAGCCACAGTTCCGCGTCGGCGGTAGAGGTTGCCCAGAATGAATTAGTGACGATGCCAACTTCCAGGCCCTGCGCCCGGGCCAGACGCACACCTTCCAGCAGCAGGGGGTAGAAAATAAATGCTTCTCCGCCTTCGAAATACACTTTATTGATTGATTCGACTTTGGCGATTTCGGTAAAAACCTGCTGCAATTGTTCGATGGTGAAAGTGCCCTCTGACTCGGGACCACAATACAGAAAACAATGGTCGCATTCATACAGGCAGGTATAGGTCAGGAGAAAATGGATTTCTTTGAGCATTCTAACCGCCATTCAAAAAATGTGTAAAACAATTTACTGCAAGGTGATAAAATATTTCCAGATTTTATGGGTAGGGACGACACATGTGTTGTCCCTACCGGAATCAAATTTGATGTTCCAGTTTCTCCGCGACTTTTGTCCTGATTGTCCCATCCTTCAGGTAGCGGTACAAATCTTTCCCGGGACAAAGGGTTTCGGTGTAATCTTTATGGCCTTTTATATCGTCTGGTCTGACATTGTATAATTTTGCCAGAAAAGTGGATAGATTCACCACCGCTGCCAATTGGTCTTCGGAAATGATCTGGCTTTCGTAATTGCCCATTACACAAATCAGGGCATGGCCGGTCGGATCATATTCAGTATTGGTAGCACCAGGGTAATTGATCGGCCGGTTTTCATAGATTTTACCATCCATATCAATCATGAAATGGTAGGGGATATCGATCCAGTTTTTTTCCGTTGACATACTCCATTCCTGGAGATTGCGGATATGCATTACCGGGTCCTTGCCTTCTGGGTAATCGACACCACCGTGATGAATGGTAATCTTATCGATCGAATGCTCTGGCAATACTTTTTTGAGCGGCAGGGATCCCCACTCCGCCCGCGTGACCACTCCCAACTCAACAGGATAATTCAACTCTACAACCGGGAAGTTGTGCTGTTTCAATTGTGAACAACCAACAATCCATAATAATGAAAGCAATAGTAATGCGCGAATCTTCATATTCAATTCCTAACTACTAGTATCCAAATTATACTGCAAATTAATCAGAATACCTGCGATGATTAAAGTTAAAGCTTGTGTGGTTGAAAGCGGCAATCTAATTTCTACCATAAGGTAGAATATGAAATTATCAAAGACAAGTGAATATGCTATACGAGTCCTGGTTTTTCTAGCCACTCGTCCCGGTGAATTGTTTTCGGTCAACCGTTTGCATACCGAGTTGGACTTACCCTACAAATACCTGGGGCGACTCATGAGCAAACTGGGAGAGGCAGGGATTGTCCGTGCGGTTCAGGGTAAGCAGGGGGGTTTCCAACTGGCGCGTCCGGCTCACCAGATTTTTCTCAATCAAATCGTTGCCACTACCGAAGCATGGGACAATTTTCACCGCTGCGTGTTGGGTTTCGAGGAATGCTCCGATGAAAATCCCTGCGCTCTACATAGTCAATGGGCTGGAATACAAACTGATATTGAAAAAATGCTATTCAATTCATCATTGGAAGAATTAGCTGCCCAACCGACAATTAAGCATTAAAAAAATTTAGAATTAAATACTATAAAGAGGTAGAATAAATATGAGTGACTTGAAACAAAAGGCCAGGGAGCAGAAAGACCTTTTGAAACATATGATTCTCCAGTTGCATGAAGGGGCGGCACCGGAGCAGGTGAAAAAACGTCTGGCAGATTTAATGGGTAAAGTACCCTATGAATATGTGGTGGAGGTCGAACAGGAATTGATTGCCGAAGGTATGCCGGCGGCTGAGATATTAAAATTATGCGACATTCATGTAATGGCCATGGAAGGACAAATCGACACTTCTGGTGAACAAATCGCCCCGGCCGGTCACCCGGTCCACACTTTCAAACAGGAAAATCAGGCGCTGACCTGGGTCATCAGCGATATTGAAAAGCTGTATCAAGTGATTCTGGCAACTACCAATAGCGATGGGATGGACGATTACCTGTTTAAGCTACGAACCCAGTTCAATTCACTGTCAGATGTTGAAAAACACTACCGTCGCCTGGAGAACCTGCTGTTCCCATTTCTGGAAGAACACGAGATTACTGGTCCACCTACAGTGATGTGGGGCAAGCACGACGAGGTGCGGGAAATGCTGAAAAGTGCCCACGATGGCTTACGTAAAGTGGCCGTCGATAATCTGGTTGGATTACAATCGGTGGTAAAACTGATTCTCAAACCTGCCACCAAAGCTGTCGCTGATATGATTTACAAGGAAGAGGAAATTCTTTTCCCCATGTCCATGGACACCCTGACAGAAGCCCAGTGGTATCAGGTTTATCTGCAGAGCGCCGAGATTGGCTTTTGCCTCTTCGATCCCACAACCGAATGGCATCCCGAAAATGCGACTGAGGTCGATCTGCCGACTCCAGATCTAAACACAGTCCGACTGCCCAGCGGATCACTGGCAGTACCGGAGTTGCTGGCGATTCTGAACACCATACCATTTGATGTCACCTTTGTTGACAAAGATGATACGGTGCGTTATTTCTCCCAGGGGCGGGAACGTATTTTCGAACGCAACCGGGCTATCATTGGCCGTAAAGTCCAGTTCTGTCATCCGCCGAAATCGGTCCATATCGTTGAACAGATATTGGCAGATTTCAAAGCCGGGAAGGAAAATCATGCTCAATTCTGGCTGACGCTAAATGAACGTTTTTTGTGCATTGAGTATTATGCTCTTCACGATAAACAAGGAGAGTATCTGGGGGTATTGGAAGTAAGCCAGGATTTAACCGATAAACGAGCCCTGCAGGGCGAGCAACGACTATTGAACTATGTAAAAGAAGGAATATAACTATGAGTGGATGCGCAACCGGAAATTTTATCCATCGCAAACCGATTACCCCCGATTTAACCGCAACTGATTTTCTGGAGAATTACCCCGAATTGGAAGCACAACTGCTGGAATATGCTCCTGACTTGAAGGATATACAAGGTACCGATTTATTTGTGACTATCGCTAATTCGGTGACCTTACAGCACTTGGCCGATAATCTTAGTAAGCCAGTACTGGAGGTCATAACTGAATTGCGGTCAAAGGCCAGTGCAGTAACCGGTGTTGCTTTTGATAATGAAGCGAATGCCCCGGATTGGTTCGAAGCTGATCTGGTGAAAAAGACTATGGATGCCCAGACACTACTGGCAGCCGGTGGTCATCCATTGAGTGCGATTCTGGAGGGGTTACCGAAACTAGCACAGGGCGAAATCTTCGAATTGATAACGCCTTTCCTGCCAGAACCGCTGATTGAGCGCCTGCGCCAGGATGGCTATCCTGCCTGGAGTAGTTGTGATGAAGCCGGACTGTTCCATAATTATTTTCATAATCGGAGGAAATGAAAATGTCTGATAACCTTATCGAGAATTTTGTCACCGGTCTGGACTTTTCAACCCTGGCCGGCAAGATTGAATATCAATCTACTTCGATTGTCAGCCAAACTTTGTTGAAGGATGAAATGGGCACCGTGACTTTGTTTGCTTTTGACCGCGGCCAGGGGCTTAGCGAGCATACAGCTCCTTATGATGCAACCGTCCATGTGTTGGAAGGCGAGGCCGAGATATCCATCGATGGTATACCCATGACCGTTACCGCTGATCAGCAGTTTGTTATGCCGGCCAATCATCCGCATGCTTTACAGGCTGATTTTAAATTTAAAATGCTGTTGGTGATGGTAAAGGCTTCATAACTGCTGATATTTTTTAATTTTTTATCAAACCTGCTTATTGGTGAGCAGGCGAAAAGGCTGATTACTTCTATTGGAGTTTTGGCAAGGTAATAAATATGGTAGTTCCCCGACCAAAAGTGCTTTTCAGGTCTAGATTGCCAGCATGTGCCTCAATTATTTTCTGGCACAAACTTAACCCCAAACCATATCCGCCCGTCGCTTTGGTTCGGGATTTATCTACCCGATAAAATGGTTCGATTACCATTTTCAAATCCTCTTCAGGGATTCCTTGACCAAAATCATGAATTTTTATTTCAACCTGGTCAGCGATTGAATTTAAGAAGATTTGTACAGGATCAGCATCCTGCGGAGAATACTTAAGGGCATTTTCAATAATATTTTTCAAACAGATCTGAATTCGGTCAGGATCAACATTAACTAATAATTCGGCTGGGTTGGCGACCAGATTGATACCTGGTTTTCGCCCACTGTAATGTTTGATAATTTCTTTGATCATGAACACCAGATCGGTGTCCTGACGACGTAAACCACCATGTTTGGTTTTCAGGCGTTCCGACTCTAGAATTTCTGTGACCATCGTTTCCATCTCTCTAATGTCCTCGGCAATCCCGAGGCGCACCGGCCGGCTCTTTACCTTTTCCAACGCTACTTTAATTCGCGTCAATGGTGATCGTAATTCATGACTGACATCCAGGAGTAATTGTTCCCGGGCGGCAATCATATCACGAATACGCAGGATCATTTTATTGAATGATACGGTCAGGCGTCCCAATTCATCCCTTGAGGTTACTGGAACCTGATATTCAAAATTTGCCATATTTACCTGCTGAACACCATTTTCCAAAAGACGAACGGGTTTCAGTACTTTTTTAATGGCGTGGTAAGTAAAGATCATTATCAGGATTATCCCGGCCAATAAAATTAACAGACTGGAATTATGCTCGCCTGGATTTCGCTGGAAATTAAAAGCCAGCAGATAATCCGTTTGATCCCGGGTAATATTTATGTAAAAGCGACCACGATGGAAATCAGCACGCGCATCATCGGATTTGAGTATTGATATACGATGACGTGTTTCTGGAAATTTCAGATTTGGTCGAGATGACCAATCCAGATCGGGTTGGCTGACTTTTATATCAATATTCAGTTCAGATGATAGTGTACGGGCCATGCTGGTGTCAGGGGGTGTCCCAATCTCATCGATAAGAAAATTTGAATAGCGTTCTATATTAGAGCGCAATATTGAATGAGGTTTTTCATCAGTGGCTAGTATCCAGAAAATGCCCGTCCATGCATACATTAAAATGCCTGCCGCGATTAAGATAAGCATCAGGCGCATAAAGAGCGATTGTTGACGCCTTTTATGCATCGTCATCGCCATAGAACATATATCCAGCTCCTCGGATTGTGCGCAGGAAACGTGGATTTTTCGGATCGTCGCCCAGCTTAGCGCGTAAGCGACTGATCAATACATCAACCGAGCGGTTAAATGAATTCCACTCGATCCCGCGGATTCCGTCGAGAATTTTATCCCGGTCCAAAACCTTTGATGGATTCTCGGAAAGGAAATTCAACATTTCGAACTCAGCGGTGGTTAAATCAAGTTTCTCCCCATTCAGTGCTACACTGTAAGTATTGGAGTTGATAATCAGAGGTCCGAATGTCTTGATCGGTTTTTTTGCCGCGGCTGATCCACGCCGCAGTACCGATTTGATCCTGGCCACCAGTTCCCGTGGTTCGAATGGTTTAGGCAGATAATCATCGGCTCCAATCTCCAAACCCAGAATGCGATCAGTAACATCACCTCTGGCGGTCAACATTAATATTGGCACTGAACTGATTTTTCGTATTTCCTTACAAGTCTCAAATCCATCCATCTCAGGTAGCATTATGTCCAGTATTACCGCATCCGGTTCATTTTGCTTGATCTGACACAGACCTTCCCGCGGTGATGTTACCGCTGATACCCGGAAAGAAAACTGTGCCAGATAATCCAAGAGCAGATTATTTAGCTTGCGATCATCATCGATGATTAATACGGACTCATTCATAATTCAAATCTAAAGAGGTGAGGCGGGATTTTAAATTAAAATCCCGCCCATAGCTTTTAATGGCGACAATGACGTCGAGTAGCTTTCTTCTCAATGTGATCGGCCAGTTTTGTCCGCTGCTCCGGTGTCAGGATAGCATGCAGTTCACTGAATTTGGTAATCATTAGACTAATCATTTCATCGATTTGTCCGGTTTTTTCATCGGCCATGGCTGAGATCAGATCCATATCAAGTTGATCGCTCCGCAATTGTTCTAAAAGGACAGCGTGATGTTTCTGCTTATCTCCCATTAACTCCTGACCTTTAGACATTAGATCATTAACTATCTTTCGTACTTCACTGGACTGCAGTTCGGATAGATTTAGTGTTTTGGTCATCCGTTTAACGATATAATTCGCTTTTTTCTCAGGATCACCTGATTTATGCATGCGATGGCCACAACCGGAGAATAAACCCAGTGCTATCAAAGCAGTGCCACCAAGTATTAATGTTTTTGTAATCATGATTTTTCCTTTCTGTTTTATCATTTTACTGCCCAAGCTTAAACAATAGAGGATAAATGGCTGATTGCCCTATTGTAACAGAATGTAAACGGAAGTTGAATATATACTACCTTGAGTCACCCTGAGCTTGACGAAGGGTACTTCTTTTTGGTTACGGCTTGCTCTGCCATACAACTACATTGTCATACTGAACGCAGTGAAGTATCTCAAACACAGTAAGGACGTAAATGGGAAGTTTGAGATTCTTCTTCGCTTCACTCATCAGAATGACAAATACCTATTACTTTTGTAAAATTAAACCGATAAATCGGTTACAAATCCGGTGAATTTTTGACCCACGACTGAAGTCGTGGGCTATTATTTGATTGGATTATACCGCCCATATTCAGTAATCCAGCCCACAGTTTTAACTGTGGGTCAAAAACAAAAAATCAACCTAACCGTTTCAACGGTTTCCAATATTGTGTCCGGTGTAAATTTGCTGTAATAAATAATTGGTATTGCAATGAAATCATATCACAAAGAACTCTGGTTAAACATCCCGGAACGGATGGATTTTATCAATATTACTCCTGATGTGGAGGCGGCCCTGCGGGAGAGCGGCATCCAAGAAGGCCTTTGCCTGGTAAATGCTATGCACATCACTGCATCAGTATTTATCAACGATGATGAATCCGGTCTCCACCATGATTATAAACACTGGCTGGAGGAACTGGCACCCCACGCTCCTATTGAACGCTACCAGCACAACCGCACCGGTGAGGATAACGGCGACGCCCATCACAAACGGCAGATCATGGGCCGGGAAGTGACAGTGGCGATAACTGACGGTAAACTCCATTTCGGCACCTGGGAGCGAATTTTTTACGGTGAATTCGACGGTCGTCGCAACAAGCGCGTGCTGATTAAAATTATCGGGGAATAACCCAGATGGGTAATTTAGATCGCAAAACGTTAGCATATATCGCTGTGTTTGGAACTTTCTGGGGACTACTGGAAGCTTCCCTGGGATCGGTGCTGCACGGTTTGCGAATTCCCTTTTCTGGCTCGATTCTATCAGCCCTGGGATTGATCATTCTGCTTACGGCTCGAACGCTGAATAACGTCCGTGGCAGCAGTCTGCTAATGGGGCTGATCGCCGGCACGATCAAGATGCTGGGCTTTGCCACTATCAAGCTGGGTCCATTTGTGGGAATCACCATGGAAAGTCTGATTGTGGAAGTGATTGCCAGCGGAATGGGTATCGGTCTACCGGGCTTTTTGCTGGCGGGAACGTTAGTGGGCATCTATCCGATTGTTCAGGCCGTAGTTACCAAATCAATTCTGTTCGGTGCCAATTTTGTACCAGTGATTCTTGAAACCGCCCAGGGATTTTCCGATTCGGTGGGACTGGCATTGGGCTGGTGGTTGCTGGCTCTGTATATAATCATTCACCTGGTTTTCGGCCTGACTGCCGCCGTGGCCGCTTGGTTGATTCAAAAACGAATCCGATTATCACTGGAAGGTCACAACACTGTTGAGTAAATCCAAGCGCTGGCTCATCGCTTTGACAGTGCTGGCGGGCATTATCTGGTTGAAATCAGCGCCACTCTGGATCACTATGGCAGTTACTGTAGTATCCGGTTGGGCCTATCCGTCAGCGGTGCGCCCCTTGAAGAGTATCAAATTCTGGTTTGCCATTGGATTGCTGGTAGTCATTGTGCCCCTGTTCGCTGGCGTGCAGGACTGTTCACTTTTATGGATCACCTATTCCAGTGCTAAATTAGCCCAAACCTCACTAATGGCCCTGCGGGGGATTGTGGTCTTCCTGTTCATTCAAGTTCTGACGGTTGATTTGGACAGCGAAAAATTCGCCCAAAGATTGGCAAAACTTGGCAGTCGAAACTTTGTGACACTCTACGAATTATCCCGAGAGATAATTCCCAATTCCCGCTATATTCTGAATACTCGACTTAAGCGACAGCGAAAATTTTCAATCGCTAGTTTCCGGCCGACTGCCCTGTTGAATTTGGTAAGCCAGGTTTTTGTGGATTTAATTCACCTGGCCGAGCGACTGAACCAGCCCTATCAACCCCGACTTGATCAGAATCCGGTCCTGTTAATTGATAAAATTGTCGGCAATGATCTGCCCGCAGTGATTGTCGTAACCGGGGAACCGGGGACTGGAAAATCGACCTGGTTGCAGGAATTGCGGCAGGAATTGGACAACCGATCTATTGCCGTTGGTGGTGTGATCACCAAACGAGAATACGAATCTGAATCGACTTGGAAACTGGTAATGACCGACATCACCAGCGGTGAGAGGAAGGTGGCTGCCACCATGGAACCCCGGGAGCAATCAATCGAAACCGAGCATTATTATTTCGATCAGATTGCGTTGAACTGGGGTTCACAGCGGCTAAATGCCGCAGCGGGGGATTGGCTGATAGTTGACGAGGTCGGAATTTTTGAATTTAATAAACAGGGTTTTTTTCCAGCTCTACAACAGCTTGATGAACAATTTACTGGTGTACTGGTGCTGTCCCTGCGGAAATCGCTGCTGGTGGAACTGAACGATTTTCTGGCCCGGGAATTATCCCACCTCCATTCCTGTCAACGCTATTTTGTGATTTTGGATGAAGCGGATTGAAGCAGCTTATATTTTAACCGGTGGCCACAGCCGGCGTTTCGGCAGCCCCAAATGCATGGCCGAGATCAACGGGCGTCCCATGCTGGATATTGTTGCTGCTAACCTAAGCGCCGTATTTGACAAAGTATATCAGGTTGGAAAGCAGGCTTACGGGGAGTTGCCGTTTGTTCCGGATATTGCCAGCGAACAGAATCCATTAACCGGCATTATCACCGCCCTGCGCCATTGCCAGTCGGAGTGGGCCTTCATCATTGCCTGCGACCTGCCGCTGGTGGATAATAATGTGATCGAATGCTTGCTGCCGAAATTAGCCGATGATTATCAGATAGTATTGCCGGAAGTGGACGGTTATTTACAGTACACCTGCGCTTTTTATAACAAATCTATACTGCCGCTGCTGCAAGAAAAGCTGACAATCGGTAAACTAGCCTTACATCAGATTATACAAGAGGTGGATTATAAATCAGTGTCTTTTACCGAGAACCTGTGGTTTTTGAATGTGAATACACGAGAAGATTTAGGGAAGCTACAAAAAATGTTGTAGTGACAACACCGGTTGTCACTACAGGTCTACTGCTGCTACTAAAAATATAATTACAGTTATAATCTCCGCCACATGATGTAAGCATTGGTTAGTCCGTTTTGGGAATGGTTAAATGCATCAGGGATCTCATCGATTATATTAAAACCCAATTTTTGCCACAGTCGGATTGCCCCAGTATTGGTTTTAACCACGATATTGAACTGCATGGCTAAATACCCCAGCCATTTTGCTTCTTCCATAGCAAATTTACCCATGGCTGTGCCAATACCCCGTCTAGCCGCTGACGCCAATGTCATGAAGGATGCATTAGCAACTTGAGATCCCAGATCCGGTTGATTATCCTTGATGAAAAAGGTCCCTAAAACCTGCCCATCAATTGTCGCCACAAAAGTTTGTTTATCTTTACCACACCAATAATCCAGCATTTTCTCTCGACTGGAATCAGGGGCAAAAACATAGGTGTCTCCGGTAGATATGACCTGTTTGATGATTTCCCAGATCTGATCGAAGTCAGTTTCTTTAGCCGGCCTGATTTTGATTTCTAATTGCATTGGTTAGTGGTGTACTAAAAAACCTTCCAGATCTTATTCAAGTGACCTGGAAGGTTACTAATTGATTAGTGTTGAGACAACATCTGTGTTACCACTCCAATACTCCTCTGCACCTCTGCTCCCCGCTCTATGCTCTCCGCTCCCTGCTCATTAACACCCGCCTTCCGGTGCTTTTTTCTTGGACTTTCGTTTGACAGGAGGTTTCGGTTTCGCAGGAGCGTCACCGCCAGTTGATTCAAGGATTGCGCCTCCGCCGAATTTCTGGCTGGCAGCTTTGCGGAAATCGTATTTGGCAAACTCATCATCGGGACTGGTAGATTTTGGAGCGGTGGGACTGAGGATCGTTTCGGTCCAGAAGTTGAGCCCGCCCTGGAGGACGTAATTATTGTCATAACCCAGTTGCCGCAAAATCATCCAGGCCTTGTGAGCGCTGGTGGTACCGTTGGAGTACAGGATGTTCATTACAACGCCCTGGTCCAGATAATCCACCCACTCGTCTGATAGGATATCTGCGATTGGGATATTGATGGCATTTTCCAATCGAAAGGCTTCAAATTCTTGCGGGGTGCGAACATCGATTAACTGAATTGATGGATCTTTGTTGATCAGCCAATCGGCCAGTTCATCCGGGTGGATTAATTCGGTGCCAAATTGGATTTCCGCCAACATCTCTGGGGCTGTCAGACGATAAGGCTGGGTGGTATTCTCCGGCACCATGGCAATGACTAGTCCCAGGACAACACCTATGGAAGTGAGCAGAATCCGCGGCTTGATGCGAATCCGTTCACGGACGCGTTTGATTTCTTCAACCATTAGTATTCCTCCCGCGGGAATCTTTTTTCAGCCCATTCGCCACCCCAGAACATGAGGGCTGCGATTACCACAACCAGCAATACCAGGAAGCCTTGGGACACATGAAATAATTCTGACATCTTGATCTGTTCCAGATTACCCGCCATATACAGTTTTTTAATCAGGGGGAAAGATTCGGCAAACAGGAAAATACCGATGAAGATTCCACCCAGAAATACCATGGCGTCGATCTTGCCGATTGCTGCAGCGCAGGCACTGGTTCCCGGGCAAAAGCCACCGATAATAAACCCGGCACCCATAATTACGCCCCCAACGATTGCCGACCACAGAAAGGTGGGATTTACCCACACTAAATTGAGATCGATTAAATCAAAAAGGCTCAAGTAAAGCAGTCCCAGCATGCCGGTAACCCCGGCAGTGAAGAAGACTTTTAAGACAACAGTATCATAACCATAGAAAACACCTGCCAGCTTGCGGCTGGAAGAAAATCCGGCTTGTTCCAATACAAAGCCAAAGCCGATACCAACCACAAAAGCGATCAGGAAATTCCAGCCCGGATCGATGATTTCATTTGGAATTAATGGTCCCATATTTACCCCCTAAATCCAATTTTTTCTGAAAAAATAAGCCAGCGCGAAAGCGGTACCGAAGATTGCCATCATCGTGACGAAACCTGCCACTGACAAAACTGCCATCCCGGTCAAAGCTGCGCCACTGGTGCAGCCGCGGCCCAGTTGACTGCCGTAGCCGAACAGGATACCGCCGATACCGGCCAGAATCAAGCGTTTGTTTGAAGTAATCTTTGGTGAATGTTCCACCTTGAATTTCAATCGACCGGCAATCGCCCCGGAAATAAAGCCGCCCACAATCACGCCCAGAACTTCAAATACCAGCCAGGATTTAAGCGGATTTTTACCTTCGCCTACATATTTGGAATAATATTCGGAGCCAGCGGTGTGGTCTGGCGCGACAGTGTCGACCGCTTGCACCACCACCGATTTCACAGCTCCACTTGCACCAAGTCCACGACCGGAGAAAAATAAAGCTGCGATCAGGACCAGTCCCAGCAGGACACCGGCCAGATAAGGATTAATATATTTAGTTTTCATTTTCGAACCTTGGTTATTAATTACCACAAAGGTTTCCGCTCGTTTCTTTCCAACTCTCGTCTTGCACACACAGGGTCAAAAGCCCTTAGATTCTGCTCAGAGTGTTTGAAAAGGCGGGCGGGAACCAATCTTTGTGGCAGGTTCAAAGACCTAAGGCACAAATCGGTTTCTCCACCCAGTTTGCTATTAATTAACAATCTCATCTTAACATTATGAACTTATGAAAACCATCAACGGAAACGTACAAGTCACAAAGGACACGGATGTCACAGTTTTTATATAGAATATTTCTGTGTACTTGGTGTTTTTGGTGTCTCCGTGTTTAACGCTCTTTGTGTTTAGTCTTTTCAATACAACCAGCGGCTGGCCTGCCCGGCATCAACCACAATGAACCGCAGCAGCAGTCCGCCGATGATAACCAACAAAGCTGGTATGGCAGCCGGTATTTTGGCTTTAAAAATCTCCAGAATTTCAAGCATTGCTGGGATCACCAGTCCCAAACCTACCACAAATATCCAGAACGATGTTGTGTAGGGACCGCCTAAAAATAATTCCGCTGCCTCAATATGAACCTGGGTTCCGGCCAGAAAACCCATGAATAAATGGACGATCAGGAATATTTCAGTACCGATCAGGATTAAATCGATGCGACTGAAAAGGGTTCGTTCCGCGTGTGATTGGGAAAAGAGAACCGTCGAAGCCGCCCCAGCTGAAAGCCCCGATGTCAGAAACAGGGGACCCAGAATCGCTGTATTCCAGAATGGTCGCGCATTGAAGGCCGACAGCAGAATGCCAGTATACATGCCTAGAATAATCGACAATAATATCATAATACCAGCGACCCATTTACGCTGATTGGTAAACCAATCAAAAAATTCTTTGATAATTGGGAATTTCCAGTCCCAGCGTGGTAAAATGTCAGTAAGCCAACTGGCAGCCCAGATTGCTGAAATTGGAGTAATTATCAACAGCGTCCAGGCGCCCCAACTCATGGGTGACTCCCAACGGATATTGGTAAATAATTGCCAAGCATACAAGACATGGGAAAGGTCCAGTAGCAGAGCCAGCAAGCCAACCCCAAGTAAAACTGGTGCCGCTAATGGCAACCATTTCACGGCCGTGGGATAGTCATTTGCCTTTCCACGCAAAAATAATAGGGCCGAGAAAAACAGGATACCAGCTACCAGCCCACCCAGGAATAAATAGAGAGGAATCTCCCAACCCCAGACATGCAGGTGCGGATCAATCTCTGGCAGATGTCGACCGCTGACGATTATTTCTTCAATCATCACAAACTCCGTGATTGGTGAGATCGGCCGCTGTAAGCGGCCTAGTAAGAAATTGTGAGAAACGTGAAAGCCGTTGCTTCGCACGGCTAAGTGAGATATTGTGAGATGCGTCAGAACCATTGCTTCGCATTGCTGAGTGAGAAAAGTAAGAGCAGTGAGAAATGTGAGATTTCATCATTTATCCTTTAAAAATTTTACCAATCCTTTGATCATTTTTTTGATCGATAGGATTTTCTGATGCAATTCTTTTTGATGCTTGGAATAATTCAATTCTTCGGCAATGATAAGTTGGGTTTCTAATTCAGCTAGTGATCCCTGAGCGATGTACAAAAACTGGATAAATTCTTTGGGGTGTTTTCTGCCAGCACCTTCGGCTATATTGCTGGGAACGGAAATCGCTGCTCGTCTCATTTAACTGGTGAGTCCATAAATTTCTTCAGCCGGGAAGGACTTAGTCAATTGATAAATTGTTTTGACCAGTTTGATTGCATCTTTCCAGCAATCCAAATCTTTATGATTTCTTATTTTCTGTTCCATATTCTATCTTCTCACTATTCTCACTGCCGCAGGCATCTCACTCTTTTCTCACCCCTTATTCTCACTGCCGCAGGCTTCTCACTATTTCTCACTGGCGTAGCCGTCTTACCATTTTTATTAAATCAAGTAATAGATATTCGGGTCGGTACCGGCTTCCGGAATTAACCGTTTCCATTTCCGCCGGGCCAGAATTTTAGAGATTTTGCTATTGGGATCATCGGTATCGCCAAAATACATGCAATGAGTGGGGCAGACAGCCACACAGGCCGGTTCCTCACCTTTTTTCACCCGGTGTAGACAAAAAGTGCACTTATCGATATAGCCATCGGGATGGACGAAGCGGGCGTCGTAGGGACAGGAGGCGATGCAGGCCTTGCAGCCGATGCATTCCTTATGATCAACCAGCACAATGCCTCCATCGGAATAGTGGCTGGCTTCGGTGGGACAGCAGCGCACACAGGGCGAATTTGTGCAATGATTGCAGCGCTCCGAGCGAATTTCCAACTGCAATTCAGGATAAGTGCCAGTTGTGGTTTCCACAATCCAATCCCGACAATAACCGATGGGTACATTGTTTTCGGTCTGACAGGCCACCACGCAATCGCTGCAGCCGACACATTTCTTGGTATCGATAGCCATGGCGTAACGCATCAGGAGGCTCCTTTCAGAGCCGGCTCATCAATGAGGAAGGTAACAAAATTTCCGCGCATCCCGGTACCGCCCATGAGCGGGTCGACATGGACTTTGGAAATCAATTCCGAATCGCTGACACCACGCTTGTGAGCCCGGGTCATGCGCTTATCGGTGTGCCCAAATCCATGAACCATGTAAACCGAATCGTGGCGAATCCGCTCAGTGATCCGTACCTTGATGGAATTGGAGCTGATGATGCCATCCTGGTTTTCCAACCAGACTTCCTGTTTGTTGCGCAGGTCCCATTCTTTGGCAACCTTGGGGTTGATCCAGACCGTGTTCTCGTCCATTAAATCGGTAAGATTGGGATTATTGGCGGTGCGGCTGAAAGTGTGCATGGGTGCCCGGCCGTAAATCAAGCGGTAGAAGCCGGCCGGTGGTTCTTCGTGAGCTTTGTAGATTGGAATTGGATC
The DNA here is from genome assembly GCA_964539785.1 of uncultured bacterium. Classification (GTDB taxonomy): domain Bacteria; phylum Fidelibacterota; class Marinisomatia; order Marinisomatales; family TCS56; genus JABMPO01. Next base: position 21,323 of record CAZIJQ010000018.1, read on the forward strand.
GAATCCTTCAGTGGCAAAAGATGTGGCGTAAAGCTCGATTTTACCTGTATCCGTATTGAATTCGTAATCGGTTGGCAAATCTTCCAGGGGATAGAGATCATCGTATTCACGCTCGAACTTCTTGACGCCGATCCGTTCCATTTCCTCCAATGATGATCCGATCTGCCGGAGTTGCCAATCCAGTTCTTCTTCCTGGGTTTCGAACGGGAAATAATCTTCCAAATCCAGTTCCTTGCTCAATTCTTTAGCCATCCACCAGGCCGGTTTGGTATTCCAGCGCGGTTCGGCGGCAGGAGCACGAAGGGCAATTGCCGGTTCCCGGTGCGGGCTGACGCGGATAGAATCGTAACGCTCCAGATAGGTGCACTCCGGCAGGACCACATCGGCCCAGCCCGTGATTTCCATGGGCATTGTGTCAACGGCCACCAGCAGGTCCAAATTCTGAATTGCTTCGATGGTGTTTTTCTGGTCCGGTAAGGTAAATATCAGGTTGGTTCCATTCACAAACCAGCCTTTGAATGAGCAATCGCGTCCGGCGGCGGGGATTGTGGCATCGCAGATTCCAGAGGCCAGAGCCAGTCCCGCCAGGGGAAATTGGCCAGGGAAAGCATCGCGCCAGGTTTTAGAAGGTTCGGGATTTGGTGGAGTTTTAATCTTGGGTAATTTGGCTTTCGCAGGATTATAAAATCCGCCGCGGCGCCCCCAGCTTCCCAGAAGAGCATTCAAAATTGCTACGGCCCGCAGGCGTTGTGTATCATCACCATACCAGGTCACATGGCGACCGGGGTGGACAATCACTGCCGGCGAGGCATTGGCCATTTCCCGAGCTGTTTCCCGGATCACCTGGGGTTTAATTGTTGTAATACCGTAAGCCCATTCAGGGGTAAAATCTTTGACGTGAGCCTTAAGCTCATCGAAGCCATAAGTGTAGGCTTCCACATATTTATTATCGTAACGGTCTTCATAAATCAGAACGTGTATCCAGGCCAGCAGCAGTGCCAGATCAGTGGCCGGTTTGATTGGCAGCCAGTATTTCGATTTACTGGCAGCAGTAGAGAATCGGGGATCTACCGTGATGATTGTGGCGCCCTTATCGATAGCGGCAGACATTTCCTGGACCTGGCCGTTATGCATATTCTCGCCAATATGCGAACCGATTAACACCAGACAGCGGGTATCTCGGATATCAGTCCGTTCCGGGGAACCGACACCTTCGCCAAAGGTGCCGAAGAAGGCCACTTCCCGGGGTCCGCGACACTGGGCATAGGAAGGAGCTGTGATGTTCGGAGAGCCGAAAGCTTTCAACAGCCGGCCGAAATAGGAACCGCCGGAACCGTGGGAGAATAAGGCGATGCATTCCGGGCCGTGCTCGGCGGCGATGGCCTGCATTTTCTCGGCAATATAATCGAAGGCTTCATCCCAAGTGGCTTCCCGGAAGATTTGCTTGCCGCGCTCTTCCGTGCGAATCAATGGTGTCTTCAAGCGATCTTTGTCGTAATACATTCCGACACCGCCAGTGCCACGAGGACAGAAACGGCCTGCGGAATAGGCATCGTCATTATTGCCGGTGATTTTCCAAATTTCACCATGTTCATTTAGGTGTGTCCAGCCGGCACATTTCCAGAAACAGACTTCGCAATAGGTTGGAATGCGTTTGGTGTACATTCCAGTAAATTTATCCGGCGCCAGTACTTCACCTTTAGCCCAGCCGATCACCGGTGAGGCAACCGCCAGTCCGCCCAATCCAATCCCGGCTATTTTAATAAAATCGCGTCGTGAAAATTCTTTACTCATCAATTACCCGTCACTAATTACTTATCACTAATTACTATTTATTATTCACTGCTTTCATAAGCAGCCTTACAAAATGATTTAAAGTCACCGGCATTGTAATCCTTGTTGTAAACTGAACAACTGCGGCATTCGATGTCCTGGCAGGCCGGACCTTTTTTGCCAACTTCCCAGCAGGGAGCATTTGTAGATGTGTAGGCATCACAGGATTGCCGTTCGGTTTCGGAACAGGGCCGCAGCAGCCAGCAGGGGATCATGGCCATGAGGGCTTTGATACCGGCGATGTTTAATCCCTTTTCATCCAGGTGCTGACGGATACATTTGATCCGTTTGATATCTGACGGGGAATAGAGACGCCGGTTGGTTTCGGTGACGAAAGGCAGGATCAGCTTTTTCTCTTCATAGACCCGCAAAGCATGGACCGATGTATTGGTCAGTTGGGCGGCGATCCCGATGGTATAAACCGGTTGAGTATCCGAAGAATCCGGTAGCGGTTGAGGAGTTATATCAGTTGTCAATTTATCATAACCTTAGTTCGTGAACTGATGTTATCTATAATCGACAACAAAGATAATATTAAAACGGAATGCTAAACAAGATATAAAGGTCGGGAAATCGGGGAATAAATTTTCGTCTAAAAAGGATGCCATCCCTGCGAGGGATGTCATCCTTTTTTAATAGTTCAGTAGAGAGGCGACATGTCGCCTCTCTACAATTGCCTGAAAATTTTTACCATGTTTTGTAGGGACAACTTTCAAGAGTTGTCCCTACGTTGGATAATATTTTCGGTATTATTCCTCCAGGTTGGTTTGATCGCCACGGAAAAATAAGGCCAAGGGCACCAGACAGATCGCTGACATAACCAGCACCACGGCGATACCGGTTATATCAACTGTCGTTCCTAGTGAATGGGCTTGGACAACCATTACTGGTACCAGACCAATTGATAAAAAACCATAAGCTAGAAGCAAGGCCGGGGCTGTAACGAAACCCAGTGGGTTGCGCTGCCAGAACAGAATGCCACTCACTAACACCAGCGGAACTGCCACTGCGAAATCAGCGATCCAGACCGCCAGTTCCTGAATATCTACGTTAGTCTGATTCACCAGGGTGGTAACCATCAGTAGCGACTGACGCAGGATAATCAGGATCGCCAATCCTATCAGGATACCGGCGGTTGTTCTGGCCGGTGCCCGATCAATGAACTGTCGGCGTATTGCAGCACCATCGATATTAGCCAGGATGTAAATGATGCCAGAACCGCTGAGGGGGATCAGCAGTAAATAAGCCGGGAAGAACCAGTTGAACGGTACGGCAATCAGGTATGGGATATAGACATACAGCACATAAAACAGCGCTCCGGGCCAGCACAGCAGTCCCATAATTTTACCACGGTAGGTTAACCATAGTGAGACTAGTAGTAAAGGCAGGGCAATCAACAGATTGCCCGTATCGGTGGCTACGAAAACATGTCGCAGATTGGTTGTAGGGTAGATCGTGGTCTGGTACACAATGCTCCCCAGGGCGGTAATCGACATGAGCAGTGCGACAATTAGCGAGAGCACATAAGCCGGTGTCAGGCTGCGCCGGATCGGGAGATCATTCATGTTAGCCTTAACACTTTTTACGGGCGCGGGCTTTGGTGTGACCTTCCTTGCTGCCACCGTAAAAGCACATGATACCAAGGATGAAACCGAAATTATACCAGCCGCCGTTATTATGGACTTCGTAAATGTTCACGCTATCCTTAAACAAGGAAATGATAAATGTGAACAGGGAAATAAATCCATGCCACAATCCTTTCCAGAAGCCGGCCACTGCGTGGGCTCCGGCAGTATTTATTAGGTCATTCGGTCCGGCCGCGCAGGCCGCCAGCGACAGTAAAATGAAACCTAGTACAACGAGAATAATCAGCTTTTTCATGATGGTCTCCTCAGGTTTATTGGTAAGGGTAATTTTACTGAATATCCGCCTGAATTTAAAGAAAATCTGCTAATCAGGTTCTAGCCCACAGTTTTAACTGAGTTGAGCCTTGTAATGGTCAGCGTGTATTGTGCATAATGCTAAATATTCATTCATCACATATCTGTTCGGCAGTAATTTCCAGTTTATGAGATTAAATGAAATTCAGGCTACATTGGGTTTCCTCTTACCCTGTGCATTTAAGGAATTATTTGCCCCCCGAATGCTGGTGATCGAACATTCGTTTGTGGATGGTTATTTCTGCCACGAGGCTAATCATGAGGAAGTAACCGCTGCGGAAATCAAGCAACTTGAAAAGCACATCCGTAACTGGCTTTGGGATGACTCACCCATTACCTTCTCCAGTTGGCCGAAAGATAAATTGATTGAAGAATTGTATAAAATGAATTCCGTCAGCAAATTGAGTAATGTCCGTCGCTGGCAGGCTGACGAAATACCCGTAATCTGTTTTAAGAAATATTTTGATTATCAGATTGAGCTAATGTCGACCGATAAAACGCAGTTACAGACTTTTCGTCTCATGCCCTATGATAGCGGTTTTATCATGCGTTTTCCCACATTAGCTCAACCGGAACGGCTGGATACATTTAAAGATCGTCCAAAACTTTTTTCAATAATCGAGGAGCAGGAACAGTGGGGTAGTATTCTAGGTGTTGACACTGTCTGGAAGCTAAATGAATTGATTGTCACTGGTAAAATCAAGGAAATGCTGTGGGTGGCTGAAGGACTGCATGAGAAAAAAATTAGTCACATTGCCGACGATCTCTCTGATCAGTTTCCCTGGAAACGGATTATTTGTGTAGCTGGCCCGTCATCCTCCGGGAAGACCACCTTTGCCAAGCGGCTGGCAATCCAATTGAAAGTGAATGGGTTCACGACCAAACAAATTTCCATGGATGACTATTTTATCGATCGCAACCAAATTCCATTTGATGACCGAGGATTACAGGATTTTGAGTCAATCAATGCCATGAATGTTGATCTGCTGGTCGAGCGCCTAAATGCCTTGCTGGACAGGAAGGAAATTGCTGGTCGGGAATACGATTTTACAATCGGGGTAGGAAATGATACTGATTCAAGAATAAAATTAGGCGAGCGTGATTTTATTATCGTTGAGGGAATCCATGGAATTAATCCCCTTTTTGCTCACAAACTGGGTCCCGACCGGATTCAGAAAATATATATCAGCGCCCTCTCACAGTTGAATATTGATGCCACTCATCGGGTATCAACCTCCGACAATCGTTTGCTACGTCGAATGGTTAGAGACCACAAATTCCGCGGTTATTCTGCTATCGATACTATCAGTCGCTGGCCTTCTGTGCGTTTGGGTGAAGAGAAAAATATTTTCCCATTCCAGGAAGAAGCGGACTTTATGTTCAATTCGGCTCTGATTTATGAATTACCGGTGTTGGCAAATTATGTGCAGCCATATTTGGAGAAGATAAAAGTAAATTCCGACGAATATTCCGAAGCCCATCGGCTGGAAATATTTCTGTCCTTCTTTGAACCGTTAACTGAGGATCAAGTACCGGGGATATCTATTTTGCGGGAATTTATCGGCGCCAGCGATTTGCATTATTAATCCTCCCATTGGTAACAAGAGACCAATGACTATTGACTAATGACTCCTGACTAATTAATGGACGTGGCCGTGATCCAGTTCTTCCGGTGTGGCTGCGCGTATCGCGGCGACGGACACATCAAAATGGAGGGTTTGTCCCGCCAGCGGATGGTTACCATCGATGGTAACGACATCATTTTTGATAGTGCGTACAATGATCATCTGGGAATTTCCATTCTCATCCTCAGCCTGCAACTGCATACCTACAATTAAATCTGCAATACCTTCGAAAGCGGATAGCGGCATGTCCTGGAGCAATTCAGGATTCAATAGTCCGTAACCTTCTTCCGGCTTTACGGTAACCTTAAATTTATCGCCCACCGATTTTCCGGTTAATTCCGTTTCCAAGCCAGGAATAATTCCACCTGCACCTTGAAGGTAGGTTAAAGGTTTTTCACCTTCTGATGAGTCTAATATTTTTCCGTCATCATCGGTAAGAGTATAGTTAATGGTTACAACTGCTTTATCGGTAATTTTCATGAGTTTTCCTATTTTATCATTACAAATGATTAATAACCAACCGCCGCATTCTCACCTCGGGGATCGGCGCCACCGTAGATTCCGGTAGAGTCAGCTATGAGGCAATTAGCTCGTCCCATATATCCCCAGTAATGGGTTTCAACCGTATGACCCAATTCTTCCAGGTTCAATTTCACATCTTCGGGAATGCCGCGTATTTCTCCATAGACGACGTCCGGGTACCATTGCGAGTGAAACCGGGGCGCTGCCACCGCTTCCTGGATATCCATTTCGTATATCAGGCTGTTTAAAATAACTTGCAAAACAGTGGTTATTATAGTTGCACCTCCAGGCGCTCCCACTACCAAGTACGGCTGCTGGTTTTTCAATACGATTGTGGGCGTCATTGAACTCAACATGCGTTTATCAGGTTCGATGGCATTGGCATCATTGCCCAATAATCCAAAAGCATTTGGTACTCCCGGTTTAGCCGAAAAATCATCCATTTCATTATTCAGAAAAAAGCCAGCGCCTTCAACCACAATTCCGCTGCCGAAGCTAAAATTCAGAGTAGTCGTTACAGCTACGGCATTGCCAGCCTTATCGATCACGGAATAATGGGTTGTTTCCGGGCTTTCGTCGGGGAACGGCTGTCCGAAACTCACGTCACCGAACGGAGTGGCTTCTGTCAGATTAATTTCTGTGGATCGCAAGCGGGCGTATTCTTTACTCCTGAGTAGATCCAGAGGGACTTCCCAGAAATCGGGATCACCGAGATGCTCAGCTCGATCAGCGTAAGCCCGGCGTTCAATTTCCGTTAGTAAATGGATATAGGCTGATGAATTCCAGCCCAATGAATCGATATCGAAATTTTCCAGCATATTCAGCATCTGGATAATTAATATGCCACCAGAACTTGGGGGCGGCATGGAAATGATTTCGTATTCCTTGAATGTACCTGCAACTGGAAGGCGATATTTTGCCGAATAATTTTTCAAATCCGCGGCGGTAATCAAACCTTGTCCCTGCTGCATTTCGGATAGAATCAAATCCGCGATCGGTCCCGTATAAAATCCGTCCCGGCCATATTTCGCAATCAGCTTCAATGTACTGGCGAGATCCTTTTGTACCAACCGGTCGCCGGCTTTCCAATGTTCTTTAGCAGGTTTATTGAATATAGCGTCAGCGTCCGGATCACGCTGAAAATAATCGTGATTGTAATTGAGGTAGCGGGCATAGCGGCGGGTAATGGGAAAGCCTTTTTGGGCCAGTTTTATGGCCGGCGCCAACAACTGCTTGCGGCTGATATTTCCCGATCCATGGTCCCGCCAGGCTTTGAATAATCCATCCACACTTCCCGGTACACCGGCTGCCAGGTGCGAGTACATCGACAAATTTGGAATTACATTGCCGGCTGAGTCCAGGTACATGTCCCGGGTGGCTGCCGCTGGAGCCCGCTCGCGATAATCCAAAGCGAAACTATGGCCATCGGCCAGGTGAGCGACCATGAAACCACCACCGCCTAGATTGCCAGCCTGGGGATGAACCACAGCCAGGGCAAACCCGGTAGCCACTGCGGCATCGATGGCATTGCCGCCTTTTTTGAGTATTTCAACTCCGATTTCTGAAGCCAGGCGATTAGCCGACACCACCATTCCATTTTCAGCATAAACCGGATCAGGATTGGCCGCTGGTGCGAAGGATTGAAAAATGAATGTTGCAAGTAAAAGTCGGAATGTGTTGGTCATATTATCAATTCATTGACTGGTAATTTGGACGGAAATATAAAAAATAAAGGTCATACTTTTACAGGCCAGTATGACCTTTAATTCAATTAAATATTTAACGGCGACTTTGTAGTTTGGCCAGCAGTCGCAGAATTTCCAGATATAGCCAGATCAGAGTTACCAGTAGACCGAAAGCGCCGTACCATTCCATATATTTGGGAGCATTGCGCTCGGCTCCTTCTTCGATAAAATCGAAATCCAGGACCAGATTCAATGCGGCGATACCTACCACGAACAAACTGAATATAATACCCATGTTTGAGCTGCTGTGTATCAAGGGTACCGACTTGCCGAAAAAGCCCAGAATGAAACTGATCATGTAGATAAAAAATACGCCCCCGGTGGCGGCGGCAATGCCCAGCTTAAAATTTTCCGTGGGTTTGATTAGACCCGAGCGATAGGCCAGCAGCAGGGCAGCCAGGGTACCAAAGGTCAGGAAAACAGCCTGGTTAACAATCCCGGGATACATTTGCTCGAAATATTTGGATATTCCGCCCAGAGCCAGACCTTCAAAAAGGGCGTAGGCCGGAACCGTGTAGGGTGCGAGATGTTTCTTGAAAGTGGTAACTAAAGCCAAAATCAGTCCACCGAAAATGCCCACCATCATGAATCCGCCCATTCGTGGATCGTTGGTGGGCAGGTTCCAGGTGAATATGGCAGTGGTCATGAGTAACAGCAGCGATAGGGCGGTCTTGTTGACTGTGCCCATAATTGTCATGGCCTGATCGGTTGTGGCTTGCCCGGCCTTGATAAATGTTTGCGCCCGCAGGGCTGGGTTACCCGAGCGAAGAGAAAGATGCTGGTTCATAAATCAATCCATTTTTAGTTTTATTATTATGAAATTTCTTATGCAAAAAAATTGATAACAATATTTAATCTTTTTACTGCTAATGAGTGTTAGTGTGATACGTTCCTTAAATTGTATGGGCACGGCGCGCTGTGCCTCCACGATATTCAATAAAGATATAATCATCAGATACAAAAAAGCACAAATCATGTGCTGATCTGGTTACCGCAGATTTAAAGGATCTAATTATGGTTAGAATTGATCCTTGAACAGGTTTTCCATAATTTTCGGTTGTACGGGCACGGTGCACCGTGCCCGTACGGTATTTAGTCGTTTGGATTATCAATGGGCTTGGCAATATTATACTGATCTAGCCAGGCTTTGAAAAAATCTTTCCCTGATTGATCGGGGTTATCAGTGTCGCTACCCCAGTTTCCAGGATTAGTAACGATATAATCGCGAATTACGTGTTCGTAATAATTTCGATGCCAGATTGGTGAATTGATAAATAAACCCAATTCATGAGCCGATCTGGTGACTGCAGATTTAAAGGATCTAATTATGGTTGGAATTGAACCTTGAACGGGTTTTCCATATTTTTCAGTTGTACGGGCACGGCGCGCCGTGCCCGTACTATCACTTATGCAAATTATCCCATGAAAATGATTTGGCATAATTACATAATCATCTAATTCAATGTTTCTACGTATTGTTGCTGTTTTTTGCCATTCTTTGTTAACGATTTTACCTATTTCACTAAGCAATATTGTTTTGGCAATAATATTTCCGAAAATGGGCAATTTGCCATGACTGCAAATTGTAATAAAATACATCCCCGACTGGGAATAATCATACCCGGATAACCGAATTGATTTTCGGCTGGGTAACATTTCAATTATTTACTGTAATTATCGATCCGGTCCTGGATGGTGGAAACTATACCATTAAGCGGAATCCGCTCCTGGTTCTGGGTGTCACGATCGCGGATAGTGACCGTGTCGTCTTCCAGAGTCTGGTGATCAACGGTAATTCCGAATGGTGTTCCCGCCTCATCCTGGCGGTAGTAACGCTTTCCGATCGAGCCTTGCTGATCATAAATCACCTTCCAATGGTTTTTCAGATCATCTACGATTTTATGGGCAATGTCCGGCAGACCGTCTTTTTTTACCAGGGGACATACAACTGCTTTAACCGGCGCCACAGCTGGGTGGAAACGCATGACTACCCGGTTGTTTTCATCGTCTTCCCAGTAAGCATCAGAAAGCACCGCCAGCAGCATCCGGTTCAAGCCCGCGGAAGTCTCAATAATATACGGGAAGTAACGTTCTTTAGCCTCGTCATCGAACATTTGCATGCTTTTACCGGAATATTCCTGATGACGTCGCAAATCGAAATTGGTGCGATTGTGAATACCCTCGATTTCGGCCCAGCCAAACGGAAATTCAAATTCGATATCCCAAGCCTCCTTGGCATAATGAGCCAATTCATTTTCGCCATGCTGATGGTAACGGACCTTTTCATGATCGATACCCAGAGCTTCGGTGTAAAATTTTATCCGCTCATCTTTCCAGCGCAGCATTTCGTCATCGTCGGTACCAGGTTTAACGAAATACTGCATTTCCATTTGTTCGAATTCCCGAGTCCGGAATATGAAGTTCCGGGCCACGATTTCGTTGCGAAAGGCTTTCCCGATCTGGGCGATTCCGAACGGTACTTTCAGGCGCATAGCGCCTTGAGTGAGCAGGTAATTGACATAGATTCCCTGGGCGGTTTCCGGTCGTAAATAGGCTTCCGAACCCGATTCTTCCACGGGGCCGACAATGGTTTTAAACATCAGGTTAAACTGCCGCGGATCGGTCATTTTACCGGTGGTACCGCAAGTGGGACATTTAGTGGTTGACCAATCGATTGCTTCGTAATCCTCAGCAAATTCATCAGCCCGGTAACGGGCCTTACATTGCTTGCAATCAACCAGTGGATCATGGAAATTGGAGACGTGCCCGGATGCCTCCCAGATTTTAGGATGCATCAGAATACCGCTATCCAACCCGACGATATTTTCGTGTAGTTGGGTCATGGCTCGCCACCAGCGTTGGGAAATGGCATTTTTCAGGGATACTCCCAGGGGACCGTAATCATAAACGGCACCGAAACCACCATATATTTCACTGGATTGAAAGATAAATCCCCGGCGTTTGGCCAGGGAAACAATTTTTTCTAAGCGTACGTTTTTTTTCATTAATACAATCTGATAATTCTTTTATATGGCTAATCGAAAGATTTCAATTCCCGCTCGATTTGTTCGTCGAAAGGAATTTTTTCTTTGGGCTGTTGCGGGCTTTTTCCACTGGCGGCGATTGCTTTTGGTGTCCGCAGATAATTGATGAAAACGGCAATCCCGATTAAGGCAATCAGGATCGGTGCAATCCAGGCCATCAGGTTGAATCCGGTGGCTGCCGGCGAAGCCAGTATTCGTTCGCCGTGTAGCTTAACGAAATAATCCAGTATTTGTTCTTTATTCAGACTGTCTTCAACCACCAAGCGGCGGATTTCCCGTTCCATCTCGCTATGACCATGGTCGTATACAGTGCCACTCCAACAGCAGGGAGCGATCAGGCTCTGTTCCAAGTCAATTATCAGCTTTTCTTGCGCTTCAGTGGCGGCCAGTGCCAGGCTGGCAATCACTATTAAACTAATGATTAGTTTTTTCATTTTTTACGTCTTCGTTTTTTTGTTGGCCCCGCTGCTATCTTCTTATTGATCAAATCAATCGCTTGTTCCGCAGTTAAATCTTCATGATTGATATTTTTTGGTATAGCGGCGTTGACCTTACCATCAGTAATGAAGGGACCGTAGCGGCCATCCTTCAGGACAATTGTTTTACCAGATTCGGGATGGGTACCCAAAGTTCGCAATTCGGCACTTGGCTTACGGGCGCTTGCTAAAATTGCAACTGCCCGATCCAGGGTCACATTCAATGGAGTATCCGCCATAATCAGTTTCTGGTTGGTGCGGCCGCTTTTCAAGTAAGGTCCATAGCGGCCGTAGTCGGCGAGAACTTCCTCGCCGGTATCCGGGTGAGCGCCTAAACTGCGCGGCAGGGTCAGCAGGCGTAAAGCCAGGTCCAGGTCCAAATCGTCGGGGTCAAGATCTTTTGGAATCCCTTTGCGAACCTTGGTATCGCCTTTTTGAACATACCTGCCGTAAGGACCTTCCTTGATAAATATTTGTTCTCCGGTTTCCGGATCGGTACCCAGTGTTTCGGGTTGTTCGTTGCCCCGGGCCAGTAATTCTAAAGCGCTTTCCAGATTGATATCACCGGGAGCCAGGGAATGGGGAACCGATTTACGCAGGTCTCCCTTTTGGATATAAGGTCCATAGTTTCCGACTCTGGTCTCAACGATAATACCATCGTCTTCGCCCAGCGAAATCGTGCAGGCTTTGCGGATATCGACTTTATCTTCCAGCATTTTTTCCAAACCGACCATATCCTTGCCGCCAAAGTAAAATGCTTCCATAAACGGCAACGCTTGTGCGTCGCCACGGGCGATAGCATCCAGTTGATCTTCCATCTCAGCCGTGAATTTGGCATTAACCAGTGATTCAAAATGGTTTTCCAGTAACTGAACAACCGCCACTGCTAGGAAGGTGGGGATCAATTTGCCTTTACGATTCTCCACATAATCCTTTTGCATGATCCGGCTTAAAATATTGGCGTAAGTCGATGGCCGACCGATTCCTTTGGCTTCCATTTCTTTCACCAGTGAGGCCTCAGTGAAGCGTGCCGGTGGTTTGGTCTGGCGTTCATCTACCAGCAATTTTTCGCAAGTTAGTCGTTGATTAACTTGCAGCGCTGGCAAGACCGTTTCTTTGTCGGCCAATCCAATATCGGGATCATCGCTGCCTTCAACATAAGCCCGCATGTAACCAGGGAATAGAATCACTTTGCCAACGGCGCGAAAATCAGCTTTTTGGTTGGTTACAGTGACAGTCGTTTGCATTAATTTGGCCGGTTTCATTTGGCTGGCAATGGTGCGTTTGCGAACCAAATCGTAGAGCCGGGCAGCGTCCTTATCAAGCTTGGAGGCCACTTCTGCCACTGGTTTGAATGAGCTGCCAGCCGGGCGGATGGCCTCATGGGCTTCCTGGGCATTTTTGACTTTTCGAGTGTATTGAATCGGTTTTTCCGGTAAAAATTGGCTGCCGTAACGTGATTGTATTTCGTTTCTGGCAGCATTCAAAGCTTCGCCCGATAAATGGGTGGAGTCGGTCCGCATATAAGTAATGTACCCGGCTTCGTATAATGCCTGGGCGGTGCGCATTGTCTTACGTGCCGCAAACCGCAGTTTGCGAGCAGCCTCCTGTTGCAGCGTGCTGGTTATAAACGGCGGCGAAGGTCGGGATGTGAGCGGTTTTTCTACAATGTCACTGACTACCCAGGGTCCCGGTTCCAGTTCTTTGGCCAGGGTTTCGGCCTGGGTTTGCGATAGAACCATTAGATTTTTTCGGGCCGGTAATCCGGTAGCGCCATAGAAGTCTTTACGGGTGGCCAGGCGTTGACCATCCAGTTTAAAGAGTTGGGTAGAAAATATTTTTGGATCGTTGGTGGCTAAATCGGCTTTGAGAGTGTAATAGATGGCATTCTTGAAGGCCGCCCTTTGGCGCTCGCGGTCTACAATTATTTTGATTGCTGCCGACTGTACCCGTCCCGCCGATAGGGCCGTCTTGACAAATTTCATGTTTTTCTGGAGCGTATTCCATAGTACCGGAGAGATTTTATAGCCTACCAGCCGGTCGATAATCCGACGCGTCATCTGGGCGTCTACTAACTGGTAGTCGATAGGATGGCGATTCTGCATGCCTTCCCGGATACCGGATTTGGTGATTTCGGTAAACTGGACCCGCTCAAGCTTGGCTTTGGGTAATTCCTGAGCCAGATGATCGGCAATGGCTTCCCCTTCCCGATCCGGGTCAGTCGCCAGGATAATTTCCGGTGCGGTTTTCGCGGCCGTCTTCAATTTCTTCATGAAATCTTTACGGTCCGGCAGGATTTGTAACGTCGGTTTAAAGTCGGCTTCGATGTCGATACCCAATTCTTTTTTGGGTAAATCTTTGATGTGGCCGACACAGGCCAGGACTTCATACTCGTCACTAAGATAGCGGGCAATCGTCCGGGCTTTGGACGGTGATTCAACGATCAGGATTGGTTTTTCACTCATAATGGGGCGGAATTTACAGGACGTTTGTGTTTGACAAGAACAATTTCATCAAATTCATTTTTTCAGGTGAGAAATGAGGTTGGGGGACGCAATTGTGGATTGTTCTCCGGTACTTAAATCCTTGACTTGAACCGTCCCGGCTTTGATTTCAGCGCTGCCGTAAATTATTACGAATTCGGCTCTGAGTCGATTCGCTTCCCTAAACTGGGCTTTCATACTGCGACGCAGATAGTCCATATCAGATTTAATTCCTGCATTTCGCAGTTGCGAAATCAGTACCAGGTTGGCAGCGCGGCCGGGATCATCCAGAGAAATCAGATAAACTTTCGTTTTTTGTGGGCTAGCAATTATACCAGCTGCTTCCTGAGCCATTAACACACGCTCAATACCGGTAGCAAATCCGATGCCCGGGGTTGGTTTTCCGCCCAGGGTTTCAATCAGACCATCGTAGCGACCGCCACCACAGACCGAGCTCTGGGCACCCAGTGCGGGAGATATAATCTCAAAAGTTGTGCGGGTATAATAATCGAGACCACGTACCAGGTTTGAATCTTCCTCAAAAGGAATTGACAGCGATTTCAAGCCGGATTTCAATTCCTCGTAATGAGCCTGATCAGCGCTGGTCAAATATTCGGCAATTATGGGTGCGGGTTTAACAATTTCCGCTTCATGGGGAACTTTTGTATCCAGAATGCGCAGGGGATTGGTATCAAATCGTCGTCGGCTGGTCTCCGACAAATCATTCAAGTGGGGACGCAGGAAATTTTGAAGAGCTTCTCGGAATGCGGTTCGGCATTCGCTGGAGCCGATACTGTTCAGTTTGATCGTCAGATTTTCCAGCCCCAGTTCCAGCAGGGAATAATAGGCAATTGCGATGATTTCCACATCAATTTCAGGATGTGGTGAACCGAGTGCTTCAACACCATATTGGTGAAATTGACGATAGCGGCCTTTTTGGGGGCGCTCTTGCCGGAAAGCATGATCGATGTAATACAGTTTTGTGAGTGGCGTGATTCGGCCCAGATTATGTTGCAGATACGACCGGATCACCGGGGCGGTCAACTCCGGTTTAAGGGTGACGCTGGTGTCGCTCATATCCTGGAAAGTATACATCTCCTTGGAAACGATATCGGTTTCCGAACCAACACCGCGGGCGAATAATTCGGTCCGCTCAAACGCCGGTGTTCGGATTTCCGAATAACCATAGCGCTCCATGAAATTGTGAATCTCCCGTTCCAGGCTTTGCCAACGCCGGGACTGGTCCGGAAGGATATCGTGGGTGCCTTTGATGGATCGGAGAGTGCTCATAATCGTCTAATCTATCAAGCCGGCTAATATATCTCTGGCCATGGCCAGTTTATTTTCCGGAACGAAAAGTTTAACCCGGCCACCGGTGGACCCGAGACCTGAAATATTGAAAGTAGCCGTGAGCACATCTGATTTTATAAAATGGGCTATGCCCTCCTTATTTAAAATCTCAGCTATCATTTCGGCATAGGTTTTTCCCTGCAGTGTTCCCACTGATAGCCAATTTATTTCTTCCAATGGCAGCTCTAATGGCAGGGTCTCTACCAATGTTACATTGCAATCGGCACAGTGTTTTATTTCCGGTTTATACTCAGCTTGACACAAAGGACAATACATGATCACTCCTATTATTGACTTAGAATTTGCAATAAAGCTGGCAGCAAGTAAATAATGAATGCTGCCTTTTTATCAGGTTCGCACACTGCATTAATAACCACTCACATGTCTTCCTGAACGCAGTTCACCCTTAATATCTTTCAATGAAGCATCTTTCGGCGAGATTTTCAAATAGAAGCCGCTGGCATAGCCCGATGGGACCCAGTTAATGGACATTTCCCAGCAGTGCAGATTCCGGTAAATTGATACGCTGTGTCGGAGCAATTGTTGATTTACCAGATTGATGCTGGCATTGTATTTAATTCGCCAGTTTTTAGTCAATTGGATGGTAGCACCGGAATTCAGTTGGAAGCGGCGGTTTTCAGTGGGCATTTGCGGATTTGTCAAGGAATATGAAAACGAAAAATTGGTATTCCATAATTTGTCGCCTTCCAATTGGCGTGGTTTCTCAGTGGGACTGTCTGGTAATTCTTCATCCAATAATTCTTCGGTAAATGCGGTGGAATCAATCAGGGTATCAGGACCCAGGGTAATGGGTATTAGTCTTTTTCCAGAGAATGAAAAGCTCTGGGACATGCTGACTCGAGTAAGCCGGGGGGTTGGGATTCCATACTTGTTGACGATAATTTTGTTGGTTTTTTCATTCAGAACTTCATCATATTCATAAAAATCATGAGTCATATTTAAGTCCAGACTCAGC
Source organism: uncultured bacterium (assembly GCA_964539785.1). Lineage (GTDB taxonomy): Bacteria > Fidelibacterota > Marinisomatia > Marinisomatales > TCS56 > JABMPO01. The sequence goes on from CAZIJQ010000018.1 coordinate 37,317, forward strand.
TTTTTGCTGAGTTTTGACCGCAGGGATGAACTGATCGTACTGAATTTATGTTTGTCGGCCTTGAAATTGTAGCCGGTCGAAAATTTATATGAAAACAGTTCTCGTTTAATTTCTTTTTCATCTTTCAGTATTTTAGCCTGGAAAACGTTGTTCATTGAAAAAGAAATTGACTGGGATTCAGTTTTTGGGCTGCTGCCAGCTTTGGTGCCGGCGAATCTATCCAATAATAATTGGTTACCACTGGTGTCTGCTATCGATTGGAAATACCCAAAATCGTGCCCAAAAACAGGTTTGGAGAAATCGGGGCTGTAATTATACGATAAAGTTGGTGAAACAGTATGTCGTATAAATTGCAGGCCGCCAATCTTTACCGGAAACATGCCGTAAATTTGGGTACCGAGTCCCAGTCTCATAGTGGCGGTTGTTCGGGTGGCGAACCCTGAGACTTCTTCTTTAATAATCGAGTTTGTTGCCGAATCAAGTTCAGTGATGGCAAAACTGCGTGCCACCCAGTTCGATTTCCAACTGACCGATGGATTCAAATTGATGTAGCGAAAAATCTTTTGCGGACCCGCTAAACTACCATTATGCGAAATACCGTAATCGGCATCGGTTCGCACAGTCGGGTTCCAGAGATAGGTCCCGGCTGAATCCGGATTAACTTCTGACTGATAATAAGTTTTTACAGAATTATCAAGACGGCTGTTAAGGTTCCAGGTGATATTGTGATACCAGCGCTTGGTTTTTCCGCTGGATTTAAAGAAGTGATCCTGGCCGTGCCGGAAACTGATTGCCGGGAATTTGCTATTAGTGATTGATTGCTTAAGATTAGCGGAGTTGGGTTCCTGGTAAAAATCTGAGCCAGGATCAATATATTTCTCGGCCATCAGGAATTGTTCCGAATTGAGATTCAGACTTAATGAATTATTATGTTTCCGCCAGCGCTTGTTATAAGTTAGATTGGAAGTTGCCTTTTGCTTTAAACGTTTGTTTGGATCGATACTGTTATCCAAATCATATGATTTATTACTGGAATAGGTAGCGTTAATTCTCAGGGATTGGTTGTGGCGCATGGTTTGGCTATGGACCAGAGTTAATTTTAGATCGGTTTTGGAACCCGGTTCCAAAATTTGGGAAATATCTCTGACTCCTGTTGGCAAGGTCTGAACCAGCTGGAAGGTAAATGCACCATTAAATCGATAGCGAAGTTTGTAACGATGATAATTGCGGAAATGGATGCTGCGATTAGTGTAAAAATCCAACAGGAATTTTGAATCATAATAATCATTGGGGGCCCAGAAATAACCCAATCCATTAATGTATTGACCCTTGTACCTGTTTTCGCCATAACCGGGCATGATCCAACCGGAATGACGTTGCCCGCCCTGGTCAGGCAGGATGGCCAGGGGAACTGCAAAAACCGGGATTCCAGCGATATATAATATTAGGGGGCGGGCGACCATTTTATCCTGATTGATCATTTTCATGCGTTTTCCACCAAAGTGAAAATGGGGAATATTCAAATCGCAAGTAGTGAAACTACTATGTAAAATATAAAACGTCTTGTTATCAACATTGCGTATTTCCTGACCGGCATAATAGCCGTCACCGGCTTTGGTACGTCCCTGGATTATCTTGCCATGTCGAGTATTAAGATTATAAGACAGGGAATCTCCATACATGGGTTCGCGATTACGCTCATTAATGGTGGGGCGCAGTTCCGGACTGCTGGTATCACCAGGAAGGGTCGGAAGCGCTTTTAACAAATCGTTTTGCCAGGAAACATTTATATATCCGGCATTAAGATTCATGTCGGTGTAATCAATGCTGGCATTTCCAATCAGATCAGTAGACTCACTGTCTATACTGTAATCGATCAAATCCGAATTATATTTTATGGGTGCATCGATACTCTCACTGGCGGAATCCGGTTTAAACTCGCCACGGGCGCCACCCTCGATAATAATATTCTCAAGATCACTGTCCCCGAAATGCATAATTATAGTATCACCGCTGGCAGTATTATTTCCCTGATATAATGAGTCTTCAAAGATGTGGTATAAGGTAGTGGACATACCTTCGAGCCGCATGGAATCTACCGTACCATCGGTGAAGTAACCGCGCAGGATATTACCGGTCATGTCATCATCAAATTCCACCGGTTTGTTTACAACCACTGTTGAATCATCAACTGCAGTGGTTGTTTCGCGAAAGCCAGTTGCCGGATTAATAACGTGGGCGGCAGCCGGAATGAATATGGATTTCAGAGCATCGTTGGCATATTGTAATTCTATCTCACTGCCCTTGAGGATCTGACCGTTATCCCTGACAATTGGATCAATTTTTAAAATTGTTAGACTGTCTTCGAAGGCATATACAGCCTTTCCGCAGGTTGCGATTCGCTCCTCTTCGGTGATAGTCACCAACCCCTCGGCTGAGTAGGAAGCAGCTTCAGCCTCAGGTAATTTATGGTAATTCAGACGCCGGGCGGTTATTATCTGTTCCTCCTGTTCCAGCCGAGTATTGCCCATAGCCATACCACTATCAAGTTCGGAAAAATAATTTAATGTATCGCAGATCAGGTCAAAATCAGGATCCCAGATATGGGTGTTGCCAAAACCCATCAGTAAATCATTAGGCGAGTCGTGATGAAGGGAATCACAGGTCAGAGTCAGTTCTTCCTGAATAATTTTAACATTACCGATCAGGATTCCCTGCCCGGTTTTTTCGACATAGCGGGCATAATCGCAAGTCATGATCAAGTCTTTTTTGGTGATGATTACATTGCCCGTTAACAATTGAACGGCCTGTCCGCCGACAGTGACATTTTCCAGAATGTCAGCCTGTTTCAGGCGCAGGCGGTCGTCGCCAATAATGGTGCCAAATGTCCCCAGAATGATTAAAACAATAATCTGATGCCAGCGATTATTTACCATAGCGCTCCGGCCAGAATTGTTTCAGGCGCTGGCGAATGAAAGCCTCGTGGCCCTGATCAGTGGGATGATAGAAATCGGGTTGTATTCCATCCGGTAAATATGATTCTTTCACAAAATGTTTTTCGTGGTCATGGGGATAAATATAATTTTCTCCATAACCCTGTTCTTTCATTAACTTAGTGGGGGCATTTCGTAAATGCAGTGGAACTGAGGGAGTTCCGCCTTTCGTGATCGATTTACGGGCTGAAAGCAGGGCGCTGTAGGCCGCATTGGATTTTGGTGCGCTGGCCATGTAGGTGGTGACTTGCGCTAGTACGATTGCGGCTTCGGGCATACCAATCATATGGACGGCCTGAAAACCGGAAACGGCCAGCGGCAGAGCTCGGGTATCGGCATTGCCCACATCTTCGGATGCCAGGATTATCAAACGCCGGGCGATGAATTCCGGCATTTCGCCGCCTTCCAGCATTAAAGCCAGCCAATATATGGCACCATCAGGATCACTGCCCCGCACACTCTTGATAAAAGCGCTGATGGTGTCATAATGGTAATCACCGGTCTTATCGTACAATTGCGCCCGGGATTGCAGTGCCTCTTTGAGGATATCCATTGTGATCTTGCCTTTCCCACCGATCAAATCGAAGGCAATTTCCAGGGCATTCAGCAGCTTGCGGGCGTCACCACCGGCCGATTGAATCAGTCGATCGCGAACATCTGAAGGCAATTCAATTTTAGCCTGCATTAATAAGATATCGGATTTGAAAGTCTGATCAAGAATATTACTGAGCGCAGTTTCATCGAGGGCATTCAAACGTAAGACCCGACAGCGGGACAACAGGGGACCAATTACCTCGAACGAAGGGTTCTCGGTGGTGGCGCCGATAATGATTATGGTACCTTCTTCAACGGCATGCAGCAGCGCATCCTGCTGGGATTTGCTGAAACGGTGGATTTCGTCAATAAACAGTAGCGTGCTTTTCCCAAGCTCGCGATTGGCTTTCCCTTTATTAATTATGGTGCGCAAGTCTTTAACTCCACTGGAAACAGCCGATATTTCATGAAAAGCGGAATCGGTGCTGTGGGCGATAATCCTTGCCAGGGTGGTTTTACCGGTGCCCGGCGGTCCCCATAATATCAGGGAGAACAGTTTTTTCTGTTCCACCAGATGTGCCAGGATTTTCTGATCACCAACCAGGTGTTCCTGGCCGATATAATCTGATAAACTGCGGGGGCGCACGCGGTCGGCCAGCGGTGGAAGCTGGGTTTCGAATAAGGTGGATTCAGCCTGCATGATATTAATTTATCTCGGAAACGATTCTAAATGCAATGCATTGGATAGCTACGGTTTATTTGGTAATGTGACTTATTAAGTCACGATTTCAAGTGCAAGAATTTATCACCTGTATGTAAACTTGCCCTTTAAAATTAAGGAGTATTAATGTTGGTAAACAGAATAAACAGACAATCGGGATGGTTGATTCTAATCATGGCGGCGGTCATATTTAGCGGGTGTGGTTCGAAGGAATCCGGAAAGGCAGGTAAAATGGTAGAATCAAGCAGTGGATTGGTATCTGTAGATGAAGTAATTGGCGAAGGCGATTTGGCCGAAGTTGGTAAAACCGTTTCGGTAAATTATACCGGGATGTTTGAAGATGGTAAAGTATTTGATACTTCGCTCCAACCGGGTCGCGGACCGTTTGAGTTTTCCCTCGGTGCCGGACAGGTTATTAAAGGCTGGGATGAAGGCGTTGATGGCATGCGGGTTGGCGGTAAACGCAAACTGACAATACCACCCCATCTGGCTTATGGCGAACGGGGTGCCGGTGGTGTTATTCCACCCAATTCGACCCTGGTTTTCGAAGTGGAATTACTGGCAGTTAAATAATTTTATCGTTCGATGTGGTTCTGGTTAATATTTCTTGGTGTCGGGTTGATTTTTATCTGGAGTTATCTTGAGCAACAGCCCAAAAAGCGCGATGATCCATTTGCGGAGCAGACTACCAGCAGGTCACCGAAGGGAAAGAAAAAACCCTTTTTTCGCATCGAAAAAGTCGAGGATGATTGATTCATTAGATTTTATTCGTTAGGGTACGTAGTGACAACACATGTGTTGTCACTACAATATAATTATTATAATCTGTATTATTTAGTGTGAGTGGGGTCGACAGGCAGGGATGCCTGTCGTACAAAAAAGAGCCACCGATATCCCGACTGGTCGGGAGAACCTCCGACCCGTTCATTACCTAATTGGAGCCACCGATAGGACTCGAACCTACGACCCGTTCATTACGAATGAACTGCTCTACCAACTGAGCTACGGTGGCAAAAATATATGGTCAAAAATCGGAGAGGAATTTACTGATTTAATGTAAATCTGAAAACTAATAGTAATGTTTTATAAGAACCGGTATATGCCAGTTTATATAAAATTGATAGATGAGATTTTGCAAACGTTGATAC
>CAZIJQ010000019.1:0-32583 GCA_964539785.1 uncultured bacterium
CTAGCTTCCTTAACTTGAAAAAAACTAACCGGAAATACTTCCTAATAGAAAGTAAGCACCAAGAATTCAATTTAATTCATTTAAGAATTGAACCTCGCTAATACATTGGAGCTCTCATGAACAATCATTTAAGGAAAGCTGGTGTAAATCTGGTTTGCATATTCCTTCTGTGCAGCTTTGTATCAGCCCAGACTCCCGGATACTTCAGAGATGTTTTCATGGATGGTCGTGTCGGGCTTTCTGGGAATACCAGTTTACACGCGGCCGATTCTTTGGGTTTAACCTTAGATTTTATAGCTACCGAATCTGTGGCCTCCCAAACTGCCGCAATCATAACAAATTCTGACGATATTAACGGACGACTCCTGTACCCGGATGGCGCTCCCCGTTTCCGAACAATCTATAGTAATGGTGGAAGTGCAACCGAACATGGTAGTTCATTAGGCGAAACAGGAAGAAATCGCATAAGACAATTCTACTACAACGGCGGCAGTTACACCGGCTCCTGTGCGAGTGCCTATATAGCAAGTCTGAGTTGGGATTTTACTGGTGTCATCCCTGAATATTATCATATTTGGCCAGGCAGGACGCGTAGTACTAGTCTCACCGATTCTTACACCGGACACTTCATACCATCTAATTCACCGCTGCTTGATTATTTCGATTTCGGCGATGATCATTATATTGCCAATATTTACCATAATGGTGGTTGCTACGCCCGTGAAGACCTTGATTATCCGCCAGAAACTGAAGTTTTACTACGCTATGACTATCCCGATGAACGTATGCACCAAAAGGCTAGTTCCTGGGCCTATAAAACCAACAGCACAACCGGCCGAGTGGTGGTAACCGGTTCTCATCCTGAAATTGAATACAGCGGTGAGGGGTTACATCTGATGGAAGCAATCCTATTATATGCCCTGGCTGGTACCGCCCCAGCCCAATTAAAGGGTGAACTATTTAATGCTCAAACTCGGATAATGAACCAGGCTACGGAAGACAGCCTGCCGGCTTTTACTAAAATCGGTGATAAGCAATATCATCACTATGCACTTGAGATTCCTCAGGGAGCCAGTAATCTTACCCTGACTCTTGATGGCGAGGATGGCTTCGACCTTAACCTGTATCTGGATGCCGACACGTTTGCCTTTGAACCAAATACAGATTTCAGCAGTAGCCAAACGGGAGCAGATCAAACTATTACATTATCAAGTTTATCCTCGGGAACTTGGTATATCGGAGTAGAATGCGCAACTACCATCAATACTGCCGGCCAAATTTATTATGGCGATCTCAGTGTTCTTAACGGCGTAGCTTATTCCATAACTGCAACCTGGGATTCCACAGGATTAAAAACTACGACAGATTTGGCTGGGATGCCGGATGAATTTCAATTACACCAAAACTACCCCAACCCATTCAATCCAGTTACAACAATCCAATATGAATTACCCCAAAGATCAGATGTCCAGATCACAGTGTATGATTTAATGGGTAGAGAAATAACTACTTTGGTTTCTGAAATTCAGGAAGCCGGTTATAAATCAATCCAATGGAATGCCACTAATAAATTTGGTCAACCGGTCAGTGCAGGAATGTACTTCTATCGTATAACCGCCGGTACCTTCAGTCAGACCAATAAAATGCTATTGTTAAAATAGTCCCTACCTCAAAAAGCACAAAAGGGCAGCTGAAAAGCTGCCCTTTTAGTTTTCGACATTAATGCGCTTTAGAGACCGGCGAACTGAATCCGGTCAAACACCATCGTTGGCGTACGCCAGGATGAGAATTGATAGGGATCATTACCAACTTCTACCAGCTGGTTCAGCAAGTCGGCATAATTACCGGAAATATTCATCTCGTTAATTGGCGTGGTTCGTAGACCGTTTTCAATTAACCAACCTGATATCCCCAGAGAAAAATCACCGGTGGTGGAATTGGCGTTACCACCGAGGAAACCAGTAACCAGAATGGCACGATCCATGGCTTTCTCAATTTCTGCACCGGAACGACTTCCCAGTTTGAAAGTGACATTGGATGAACCACCGGCGGTGGGCGGTACTTCCATCTTACGACCATAATAGACATTGATGTAGTAATTCTTCAAAACACCGTTCTCGATTACCGGCATAACCTTGGCGGCAATACCGTCACCATCATAATAACGGCTACCCATGCCCCGAACGATAGTCGGGTCATCAGTGATTGTGAGCAGTTCGGATCCGATCTTAGTGCCTTTTTTCCCATCCAAAAAGGAGCTCTTCTGCTGAAGATTATTGCCATATAGGGCGCCCCACATCCGGCCTAAGAGTCCCCGAACCTGATTGTTCTGTAAAATCATGGGCAGTTCAGTCGATTCGATTTTGGTCTGTCCCACAGAATCCTGGGTACGTTTTAAAGCCTCATCGCCGATTCTGGCCAGATCTGGCAGATCATTGAGATGACGAACACTGTAATACTTCCACTGCTGGGGCTTTTTGCCGCTACCGTCATCCAGCGATACTTCCGCACCTGCGCCAAAATTGGAGCTCTCATAAGTCCCCTGAAAACCATTCGATTTTAAATGAACATTTTCATAATGGCTGTCGCTGTAATAGGAAGTGATGGATACGATGCGATCGTCTTTACCCTGAATTTGATCAAAGATCTGTCTGGCGCGATCAACCCGGTTTTTTGTATCCACCTTATGATAACCGGAATCAAATAATTCCAGTTCAACATTATGCCGTCCCTCATAAAGGGCGGGATCCGGTAAAGCCTGATAGGGATCTTCGCCAAGATATTTAGTCATGGCTAAGGCGTTATCGATGAATTTCTGCAGTGCCGGTTTGCGCAAATCATTGGTACGGTGGGAAGAGTATTTTCCACCAGCATACAATTCTACCGACAAAGAATTCTCGGTTGATTCCCGCAGCTTATCAATATTGCTATCGCGATATTCAATATCTATGGATCGGCGTTTGCTGATTACAATTGACGTATCGTCGGCGCCTTGTTGCTTGGCATAACCCTGGGTCCAGTTGGCTAAATCAATTTTATTCATAGCTTACCCCTTTCCACCTACGGTTATTGATGATACCAGCGCACTGGGTAGTCCCATCGATACCGGGACTGACTGGCCATTTTTACCACAGGTCCAACCGCCTTCGGTCATGGCAAAATCATTGCCTACCATGGTTACCTTTTCCAATACTTCGGGGCCATTGCCAATGATATTCACATCTTTGATCGTAGCGGTAATTTTTCCATCTTCAATCAATGAGCCTGATTTCACGTAGAAAGTGAAATCACCTGGGCCGATATTAACCTGTCCATTTGTGAACTGGTCGGCCAGAATACCGTATTTAACGCTGGCAATGATCTCATCAAAAGTATGGGGACCATTCAACATATAAGTGTTGCGCATCCTGGGCAAGGGATAATGCTTGAATGATTGCCGGCGACCGCTGCCGGTTGGATCAACTCCATAATGCTTAGCGGAGATTCGATCATGCATATAAGTGCGCAGAATACCATTTTCCACCAGCATAGTTTCTTCGGTATGGCAGCATTCATCATCCACATTGATCGATCCACGAATGTTGGGATTCAGTCCACTATCGACAATATTTACAAAATCCTGGGCAATCGGTTTATTCAGCTTATCAGCATAGATTGACGTTCCAATCCGATTAAAATCAGCTTCCATTCCATGGCCAATTGCCTCGTGCAGCAGAATTCCGGAACTGCCAGCCGTAAGCACAACCGGTAATTCCCCGGCCGGAGCCGGCTTGGCGTCGAACAATTTCACTGTCCGTTTTACGGCTTCCTTAGGCATCCGGTCCAATTTTTCTTTAGTCAGAAAACTGATATCATCACGGATCGAATAATCAAAATAATTCGATTCACGCTGGTCGTCCTGTTCAGCAGTACAGTAAACAATCACCCGCAACATAGGCTGATAATCAGTACTCAACAGGCCATCAGAATTGGCTACCATGATATATTTTTCAGTATCATGAAAACCCACATAATTTTTAATAATTCGCGAATCCTCTGCGAATACCGCCTCATCCAGCGCTTTGACAATATTGACACGCTTATCAATCCCCACATCTTCCCATGACATCTCAACCGGATAATAATTAGGCAGGGTCATGGGTTTATATTCTTGTGGTGGTGCTGTTTTCGAACCGGAAGCTATGTTAGCGGCCGTACGAGCAGCGCCTTTCATACTTTCGAGGTTCAGATCCTCGGTAAAGGAATAGCCGGTCTGATCACCTTTTAGCACGCGAATACCGACGCCTAATTGCACACTGGTACTGGCGGAATTAACAATCCGGTCTTCTAACCGAATTGAATTTCTGATCGAATGCTGGAAAAATATATCAGCATAATCCCCACCATAAACCAGAGCTTCCGACAGTACTTTCCGGATCGTTTCGGAATCAATTCCAAAACGACCGAAATAACCAGTCTGGAGTTCCTTGCCACCGGCACAACCTATTAAGCCTGGTATAAAACCGGACAGGGAAGCCAGGGCCAGGCCAGAACCAGTCACTTTAACAAAATCTCGACGAGTGATATCTGACATTGGACTCTCTCTATTTGATTGTTGCAGATTGTTTGAAATACCTTTTATGTATTCATTCTAATATTGTTGCAGAATTACCATAAATTATTCACATATAGTTTCTGCAACAAGCCTTAGACTATAAAAGGTTGCTATAGGTTGTCACCGGTTCTAAAAATTTAGTCGATTTGAACAGTTTTACAAGTAACAAATTTTAATGCTTGATAAATACTACTTGAATAACTATACTAAATAAACACTTATCAATTAATTAAGCACAATTGAAACCTATGGGGAGGAATCAATGAGTTCAACAATAAAGTATGCGGATAAACCGTGGTTGTCCAATTATGAGAAAGGTGTACCTCCGTCTATCGATTATGAAGACGTCAGTATGCCGGAATTTTTGAATCGTACCATTAAAAACTTTCCTGATCGGGAAGTCATGATTTTTCAAGGTTACAAGATAACCTTTTCCCAATTTGGTGACATGGTCGATCGCATGGCAGCAGCGTTGAAAGATTTTGGAGTAAAAAAAGGCGATAGTGTTGCTATCGTACTACCAAATTTAATTCCCTGTGCCGCAGCTTATTACGCCATCATGAAAATAGGCGCCGTTACAGTGATGAATAACCCACTGTATTCTGATCGCGAACTGGAACATCAGTTCAACGATTCCAATTCGAAAGTGCTGATCACGTTGGATCTGTTGGCCAATCGGATGATTGATCTGCGACCTAAGACCGGTATCAAGCAAATAATTGTAACCTCGATAGGCGATTACCTACCGTTTCCAAAAAGCCTGCTTTTTCCATTGGTCGCCAAGAAAAAGAAGCTGGCGGCGGATGTAAAACCGGCCGATGATATTTATCGCTGGAAAGATATTATCAAACAGTATGAACCCTTAACGGAAATCGCTGATATTTCAATGGATGACCCAATTAATTATCAGTATACCGGTGGAACAACCGGTGTTTCCAAAGGAGTTGTACTGACTCACGGCAATATGAGTAAACAGGTTCAACAGATCGCCGGTTGGTTCCCAACTTTTAATAAAGGTGAAGAAATAATGTTGGGCGCCCTGCCTTTTTTCCATGTATTTGGCCTGACGACTGTGATGAATTTTTCAATGCTCATGGGCTGGACCATTATATTGATTCCCAAACCGCAACCGGATCCTTTAATCGAATCAATCGAAAAATTCCGGCCAACCTTTGCACCCATGGTCCCGGCCATGTATATCGGACTGCTTAACCACACCAAAGCCAGCAAGGTTGACATGACCTGCATCAACGGTTGTTTCTCCGGCAGTGCCCCCTTGCCAGTGGAAGTGATTCAGGAATTTGAAAAAACCACTGGTGCTATAATCGTCGAAGGCTTTGGACTAACCGAATCCTGTCCAGTCACTCATATCAATCCCTTTGCCGATGGTGAACGAAAAATTGGCAGTGTTGGAATTCCAATTTCAGACACCGAATGCCGGATTGTAGATATTGATACCGGTACCGAAAATGTAGCGGTAGGAGAATCTGGTGAATTAATCATGCGGGGACCACAAATCATGGCGGGTTATCACAACCGTGACGACGACACCGCCGCTACAATTCGCAACGGCTGGCTGTACACCGGCGATATTGCCACCATGGATGAGGATGGCTATTTCTTTATTGTTGACCGCAAGAAAGACATGATCATTTCCGGCGGCTTCAATGTTTATCCACGGGAAATTGATGAAGTATACTATGAGCATCCCAAGGTGATGGAAGCCTGCTCGATTGGTGTACCGCATCCCACGCGGGGAGAATCCGCCAAATTATTCATCGTGTTGAAAGAAGGCGAAACGGCAACTGAGGAAGAATTGCTGGAATTCTGCCAGGACAAACTGGCCAAGTACAAATGGCCAATGACGGTGGAATTCCGGGATGAGTTGCCCAAATCGGCCGTTGGCAAAGTTTTGCGGAAAGAATTACGCGCTGAGGAACTGGCAAAAAAATAATGTTACAAGGATGCCATCCTTGTGAGGGATGGCATCCTGAATTATACCCTCGTAGGGACAACACTTTTGTGTTGTCCCATAACTACCAAAAGATTATTTAATCAGAATAACCTTGCCGTTCTAAATTTGAGTGATCATCACTGCTTCTCTAAATATCTGGTAGTAAAATATTCATCTTTCACAGCCGGATTAAAAACAATATTGTCCATTCGCATAATCGACTTACGGCCATTCTGAACATTCTCCATTATCATCTCACCAGCCCGGTATTTCCCGTTCTTTTCGTCAACCAGAATAATATTACGATTGCTCTGCTCCTTTAAGGGTTCATCATAAAAATCAAAAAATATAATCCGCCGGGCCACAAAATCATTCTGGCTCAGCCACATTATTTTCCGGTAAAATCCATTATCATCAGCAATATCTTCATCATTTGGGACAACCGCAACTTTCCAGCAGGCTTCTCCATCAGTATCTTCCGTACCCAGTAAAGTGTAACTGAAGTCATCGGTGTCCTCGGCCGCCATGTCTGCATTGCTGAATTCCGATCCCATGAAACTAGTACCCTTGTCAGAACTCACAATCCGGCGTATTTTCCGCAGGGCTGGCATATAGATCCACATATCGTCATCACCTTCATCATTATCGAAAATAAGCATACCGGTGCCCCGCACATCAGCAGGCTCCAGAAAACGGATAATACGTTTATCGACTTTTTCCTTTTCATAACGCCGGGAGGCGGCGGCAATTTTGCGAATTCGCTCACGGCCCTTTTTATCTATAATTACCAGAGTTCCCACATATTCCGATCCGGACAGGGTCTGGTTATCCCGGGAATGATCCATAATTTCCTCAATGCTTAACTCCGCTTGCCCGAGTAACAGATTATCAATGCCAAATATCAACAGACTCATCAGAATCAGTATTGTTTTCATTGCAACCTCTGAATTTTAGATTTCATTAGTAACTAATGCGGTTCCAGAAAACGTGGTTTCCACACCAGACACAAGGCCGGGACTAGAACCAGGGCGCCAATCAGGCAGCTAAAGATTGACATCACCACCAGGAAACCAAAGAATTTGATCGGTGGAAATAATGATACTATCAGGGCGCCGAATCCCACCATAACCGACAGTGCATTAAAAGTTATCCCGCGGCCGGTCGTGGTCAGGGTTTTTAGTACCGCTGCTCGGTATTCCAAACCTTCCTGCCGTTCCCGGCGATAGCGCCACAGAAAGTGGATCGTATAATCCACCCCGACGCCAATCATAATCGATGATAACATGGCCGTTGCAATATCCAGCCGCACGCCGAAATAACCCATCAAGCCAAACAATAGAATCACAGCCATCAATATGGGGACTGCAGCGAGAATACCCGCTACAGCACTTCGGAAAAGCAACATCATCATCAATGTAATTATTAGAATGGCTGCTGCCAGAGAAATCATCTGCCCCCGGACAACAATGTCGGACAACTCGGCCGTTATTAGACTCTGCCCACCTAGTCGACTGACGTCCCGGTCCCCCTCCATCAATTTTTTCACTTCCTTAATCACCCCTTTTATAGCCGAAGCATCTGGGTTACGCAGCGTTATTATCAGCTGGGCATTCTGATAATCAAAATCGACAATTTGTTCAAAATCATCCGGATTGCCGCTCATGTTGTACAATTCAATATATTGTGCTACCGCCTCCCGTGAATCGGGAATCTGGTCGTAGCCAGGTTCGTCCGGATCGTTTAAAGCCCGACTCATAGCCTTAATGATAGTAGCAATCGAAGTAATATTGCCAACATCCGACAGCTTTTCCAATTCAGACTCATAATGATCCAATCTGCGCAACAAAGCCGGGTCCTTAATATCACCGGAGATTAAAACCGCTAAATTCTCCGAACCACCAAAATGGGTGTTAATAAGATCAGCGGTCTGTCGGGTTGCATGATTCGCCGGGAAAAAATTGATGATATTGGAATCAACTTCTAAGGAAAATATTCCACCGGCAATAGTAATAGTTAAAATAATAGCGCCGCTAACAACGCGGCGAGGATATTGCGCCACCGCCCGACCGAAAAATAGCAGTCCGCGTTCCAAATGAAAACGCTGCTGCCGTTGGTCGGCCAGGACCGGCCGGGGGCGACGCAAAATTGACATTAAAGCAGGCAGGAAAAATAAGCTTAATAACAGTGCATAGGCAATCCCTACGGCGGCGGACACACCAAGTTGTTTGGCTGGCACCATCAAATGGGTTAATAAGCATAGAATACCGGCAATTGTAGTCAGTCCGGTAAGTACAATCGGCTTGCTTAGACCAGCGAGAACGGCTTTGACCAATTCTGACTTGGACCATAGTTTGCACTCGGCATTTAATTCTTGATAACTTGCCACCAAATGAATGCCGTAATCATTGGCAATGGCTATTAGCATCACCGGTAACAGAATTGACAATATGCTCAATTCCCAACCCAGCCAGACATGAAACCCCATGGCAAACACAATCGACATAATCACAACGCTTAAAGGTAATAATACTCCCCGCAACTGGCGGAAAGTGATAAAAAGGCTGATCAGCATTAGACCCAGGGCCAATGGCATCAGCATTCCGAAGTCGCGGGCGATATCCTTTTGCAGAGATAGGCGCGTCTCGGGCATTCCACCGATTCGAACTTTTTCTTGACCGGGATTTTCAGCAATGATCGATTCTATTTCACCAACTATTGTCTGATCATCCAATCCTTCTTCCAGGGTCAGAATTATTGCCGTCATGGTAAAATCGGTAGAGACCACCAATTCATACACCAGATCATTTGAGCGTAGCTTTTGACGCAGCACCTCCTTCTGCTCCGGATTCCTGGGAAAACGCTTGACGGCAGGATCCACGATCATCATTTCGTCTTCACCGCGGATATCTTTGGAATCGAATAACGACAACACCTGCCCTACACCTTTGATGCGATTTACGTGGCGCGAGATCAACTGTACCCGCTTCAGAGTGGCCAGATTTAACACATCATCGGTTTCCAGCAAAATGATTACTACATCCGTACCACCAAATATTTCTTCGATTGCAGCAGTGTTCACCCGAGCCGGAATATCTTCAGGAATATAGGTTTCGAAATCAGGCTGGATCTGCGCCTGCGGTATTTGTAATCCAAAGATGAGGGTGATGATAATAAAACCAATAATGATCGGCCAGCGATAACGAATTATTATATCAGCCATGAAAATAGTCCATCATTTATTATCAGATTATTGTGTGCTTTTCTTTTTCAATTGGTTGAACTTTTTGTGGGGAAAGCTCCGCGCACACCTGTTAAACACATGGCCGCCAGAGTATCGGCATAGCGTTCGAAATAAGCATCATTAAATTCGACAGCCACGTCATACTCCAGCATTGCACCAGACATAAAATGGGAAAATATCATCTGGATCAGGGCCGGACCAATAATGCTGATTATTTCTTTATCACGGCTGAAATCCAAACCAACCTGACTCAGCAAACGGTTGGCATCGTTGGCAACCTGACGTTGGTTGTGGGCTTTCAATTCAGTCAATTCCGGGATTTCATTATTCATCTCGGAAATCCAAACCATGCTTAAATCATGTTCCCGCCGGATTAAATCCACACTACCTTTGAAAAAACGCCGGACATTGACTTCGAATGAATCGTTGTCCTTCACGGCCTGTTTAAACATTACCTCAAACAAACTGAAATATTTACTGATAACAGCCTTCAGAATTCCGACTTTACCGCCAAAATGGTAAGAGATCATCGATATACTGACATCGGCTTCGGCGGCAATTTCCCGCACCCCAACCGTACCGTAAGATTTTCGGGCAAACAATAAAACCGCTGTATCAAAAATGCGCTGTTTAATAGCATATTGATTTATGTCATTCATATAAAATCCCGTGTTACCTGTATCCGGCGATTGTTAAAATGATAGTTTCAATTCCATAAATGCAGCATTGAAACTATTTTCGATCAAATCGAATGCAGTTTCCTCATCACCCTGATAATAATTTGCACCAACAATCAATTTAATGGCGTCCGCCGGCGAGTATGAAATCTTGGGTATCAGCATATATTCGTCCGTTGTGAGGTCGTACATACTAAATAATTCCAGATTCAGGGTTTCATAGAACAGGGTAATTGCCGGCCGGAAAGTTAGGGCGTGGCGGGCCGAATGGGTTTGATTGGAAAACAGCCGATTGTAATTTTCTAAATAATTACCGGGATACACATCTTCATAACCCACAACATAACGTCCAATGTACTGGGTAATCAGACTGAAATCACCCCAACTACGATCAATACCAGTCACAAAATACTGATCGGAAAAGGGAATGTAATAATTGGGATAAACATTATGTTCTTTATCCGGGACACGATACACCGCCTCACCGCGCAAACCCCAAGAACCGACGGCGGTGGAAAAATCGAGTCCGTATACCTGCTGGCGGTAGGCTTTTGAAGCAAGGATAATTGTCGAACCAGACGACTCCGGATTAACACAGATGATTCCCGTCATCGGACTATAGCCGTTAACATAAGAAATAGAGCCATCAAATGTCGGAAATTCCAGTGATAACCTTCCCGCCCAAAGACTGTTTTTCAATCGTGCATCGGGATATTCTCCGGCACCAATTGCTATGTAGTCTGGTAGGTCGGCCATTTCAAAGGCCAGCACGGTGGGCGAATATCGGGGCACCCAAATTCCTTCCAGACGCCAGGCCGGCGCCAGATTCAAATGGGTTCGCAACAGAAAATTTGCTCCATAGATATCATCGGGATCCGGTGATCGAACAGTGGGATCCTGGGGTGTGATGTTATTGGTAGGATTGAATCCATCAGCCCGACCCCACATAACGATTTGTTTTCCCAGCCTGAAGTCGAATTTCCACCAGTAGGCATTTACATAGACCTCGCTTATATCAAATTCGGCGATCTCATTGCCATACTCATGCCCACTGCGAAAACGCAGCTCGGTAAATATGTCACCCCAATCACCCTGTTCAGCCTGCAAAATCAGGCAGGTTTCAGCATAGCCGCTTTGAAGCTGGTATTCTTTTTGATTAACCGTTTCATTGATATATACGATACTGCGCACGAAACCGGTGATATCCAGTCCTCCGGTTTTTTCGTTACCTTTTTTGGTATTAGTGGCAGATTCAAATAAACCTTGCGCCCCCAAACCGGCTATCAGGAAAACCGGCAGTAAAATCTTAACTATTTTTATCATTAGATTGCCATTATTAAAAATTCTTAGTTCGAACGTTCGTTCGAATATACTATATTTTTTCTCCTCCAGAAATACTTATCGGGTAATCCTTCAGAAAACGGATGATATCCTCACCAGCGACGACATCCATTCTGGCCAATTCCATAGTTAACAGAATGGGTGATTTATAAAACATTGCTTATATTTGATCAATAATTAGAGTGATTCATGAGTAATTCCAAATCAGTTAATAAAATCAAAATTGCCGAATGGAGCAATCTACAGGATCGCCAACCAACTTACGCTTTAGTTGCCAATGTGGATCTGGTTATTATCCGTTACGATAATCAAATTTCAGTTTTTTATGGCCGCTGTCATCATCGTGGCGCTTTATTAGCTGACGGCTATATCGATGGGAACAACTTGATTTGCGGTGTACATTTCTGGGACTATCGCTATGATACTGGAATCAGCGAATATAATAATGCTGAAGCTCTGGCCCGTTTTTCGGCCTGGATCGATAAAACCGCCAATGCTGTATTCGTAGATGAAAATGAAATCGCAGCCTGGGAAAAAGCCAATCCCCAACCCTATCAACGGGACGAATATCAGGGGCTGTACGCCGACATCCATGGTACCAAGGCAGAACCTTATAACAATCATATTATTGAACTGGCAAAAAACGGTTTGAAGAACGTCGGCCACCATGGTCCCGCATCCGCAATGGGAGTGCCATTGACAAAATTACCGCGCTGGAGCGATATCCAAATTGTCACCGGTCAGTTGGCTACAAAACCATTGTTGGATGATGCCTCAGTAAATGCCAAACTGGTAATTGGTCCACGTGCGAATCAACCATTAGAATTGAACATACCTATTTTTGTTAGCGTCATGAGTTTTGGCGCTCTCAGCGAGGAGGCCAAAATAGCTCTAGCCAAAGGCGCTGAATTGGCCGGTACGGGAATTTGTTCTGGCGAAGGAGGAATGTTACCGGAAGAACAGGAAGCCAGTTCCCATTATTTTTATGAGTTGGCTTCCGGCAAATTTGGCTGGGATATTGAAAAAGTGAAACGCTGTCAGGCATTCCACTTCAAAGGCGGGCAAGGCGCCAAAACCGGCACCGGTGGACACTTGCCCGGCAGTAAAGTCACCGAAAAAATTGCCACTGTCCGCGAATTGAAGACCGGTGAAGCAGCCATCAGTCCGGCCGCGTTTCCCGATTTCTCCACTCCCGAGGATTTTCGCCGGGTCGCCGAGCATGTCCGGGAAGTTACCGGCGGGATTCCCATAGGCTTTAAAATCTCTGCCCAGCACATCGAAAGCGATATTGATTTCGCATTGAAGGCCACCGCCGATTATATAATTCTGGATGGCCGAGGTGGTGGTACCGGGGCGGCACCGGACCTGTTCAAAAACAATATTTCGGTACCCACAATCCCGGCTCTGGCACGAGCCCGTCGCTATCTGGACTCAGTCGGAGCAAATGACATCACCCTGATCATCACCGGCGGACTGCGTACTGAAACCGATTTCGTGAAAGCCCTAGCTCTGGGCGCGGATGGAATCGCCATTGCCAACTCCGCCATTCAGGCCATTGGCTGTCTCGGCATGCGTGCCTGTAACACCAATAATTGCCCGGTAGGTATTGCCACCCAGCAACCGCACCTGCGGGCACGGATTAAAATTGAAAAATCAGCCCAGCGATTGAAAAATTATCTTTCAGCTACTACCGAATTAATGAAAGTAATGGCCCGAGCTTGCGGTCATTCCGACTTAAACAATTTTAGTATCAGTGATCTTACTACCTTCAAGCCGGAAATGGCTCAATTGTCCGGAATCCGGTTTGGCGGTGTTGATTCACTACCAAAACCAAACAGATAGACTCATCTTGATTACATAGATAGGAATATATATCTACCATATTGCAATATATATTTGTCATTATGAATATTATATCTTACATTCTCATGGCAATAAATTATGAATACCAAACTAAAACTGGCACGAATTGAAAAAAATCTATCTCAACAGGAGCTGGCGGAATTGGTTCAGGCTTCTCGTCAGACTATCGGTCTGATTGAAAAAGGTCATTATAATCCCAGTCTGGCATTATGTCGCAAAATCGCCCAATCATTAGACAAAACTCTGGATCAACTTTTCTGGGAGGATCAAGAATGACTAAACCACCCTTCCCCATGGACGAGCGCACCCGTATAATAATAATGCGGGTTTGTACAATTATGTATGTGCTAACGCTAATGGCACTGCTAATTGACATTCTATTCCGTCAATTCGTACTGGGTCAATCCTCTGATAATTTTAATGATATCGCAATGATCTACACTTTTAATGTTATTATCTTGATTGGTGCTATTCTATATTTTGGCGGTGTTCCATTTTTGAAAATTCGACTGAAACCCATTCTAACTCTTTTTATTGCGATGGCAGTTGCCGGTACAGTTTTCACAATAATCAAATACCGGCTCACCGACCCACTTAGTATTATTAACAAATTTGGAATAATAATCGCCATTATCACAATATTTTTTCTGATTTGGATCACTGCTGCATTTTTCGGCAAACGTAAAATGGACAAAAAATTATAATAATTATCAGGATTTTAAATGAACACCGTTGAAATTGACAGTATAACTAAAACCTTCGGCAATGTTACTGCCGTCGATCAATTATCATTGAACGTCCCCAGTGGCAGCATCTATGGTTTTATCGGTCCCAACGGATCGGGGAAGACCACTACCCTGCGGATGATCATGAATATTTTTTATCCCGACCAAGGAACGATCCGCGTTTTTGAAGAAAATGTATTAGGTGCCTCATCGGACCGGATTGCTTATTTGCCTGAAGAGCGTGGTCTATATAAGACAATGAAAGTGCGGGAAGTCCTCCGATTTTACGGCGATTTAAAAAACGGGAAAAATGTAGCGAGTGAAGTCGATCGCTGGCTG
This sequence comes from uncultured bacterium, assembly GCA_964539785.1. Taxonomy (GTDB): domain Bacteria; phylum Fidelibacterota; class Marinisomatia; order Marinisomatales; family TCS56; genus JABMPO01. The sequence goes on from CAZIJQ010000019.1 coordinate 14,735, forward strand.
GAAAAGCTGGACTTAACTGACTGGGCTGATAAAAAAGTCCAGACCCTGTCTAAAGGCATGAGCCAGAAGGTTCAATTCATTGCCACAGTGGTGTCCAAGCCGGAACTAATGATACTGGACGAACCTTTCAGTGGCCTCGACCCGGTTAACATGGATGTCTTGAAAGATGCTATCTTGGAATTACAGACCCAGGGTACGACAGTAATTTTCAGCACTCACGACATGGCGGTTGCTGAAAAAATGTGCGATTTCATTTTCATGATTTACCAGGGCCGGAAAGTGCTGGATGGGACTCTCAGCAGTATCCAGAAAAAATACGGCAGCGATACAATCCGCATCCGCACTGAGGATGGGAAACAGGCTATAAACGACCTGCCGGGGGTGGAAAAAATCAATGATTTCGGCCGCTTACAGGAACTGCGGATAGCCAAAGGAACTGATTCTCAGGAAGTACTGGCGGCAATAATGAAACGAACCCGCATCGAGAAATTTGAGACAATTCAACCGTCTTTAAACGATATTTTCATCCGCATTGCCGGCCCCGAAGCCCAGGAGGCCAATCATGCTTAAGACATTAAAGATCGCCCTCCGCGAATACAAGGCTACCGTAAAAACCAAAGGGTTCATCATCGGACTGATAATTGCGCCAATTTTCATGAGCGGTAGCGTAATTGGCATCGCTCTGCTAAAAGACCAAGTCGATATAACCGACAAAAAAGTTGTCATTCTGGATAAATCCGGAATCATGGCTGATTACTTAATTCAACTAGCGGAAGAACGTAACGAACAAGAAGTATACGAGCCGGAAACTGAAAAAAAAATAAAGCCAGCCTACCTGCTGGAAGAGATTACACCAAATCTGGATGATCCCAATGCTCAGCGGCTGGAATTATCAAATCGAATCCGAGCCAAAGAAATTTATGCTTTCATGGAGATTGGTTCCGACATTGCCCACCCTAAACCGGATCGTTCCACTTCCCGGATCACATTCCATGGTGAAAATTCGGCAATGGATGATCTCCGGAGCTGGTTACGCCAGCCCGTGAATGACCGGTTGCGGCACTTTCGACTGGAAGAGGCCGGTATTGGTGAAGCGGAAGTACAGGACCTTTTCTACTGGATATCGGTGGAAGGTATGGGGCTGGTAACGACGGATGAGAGTGGTGAAATAAAAGATGCGGAACGAACCAGCGAACTGGAGGCGCTGATTGCCCCGCTGATCATGATGATGTTGATGTTTTTGATGACAATGATGGGGGCAATGCCGCTTCTGAATTCGGTTATGGAAGAAAAAACCCAACGCATCGCAGAAGTTATCTTGGGATCAGTACGGCCGTTTCAATTCATGATGGGAAAGGTTGTGGGCGGTTTGGGTGTGGCTCTGACTGTGGCCCTGGTATACCTGACAATGGGTGTATTCGCTGTCAGTAAATATGGGGTGGAAGACAAAATTCCCCTGGATGTGCTGCCTTGGTTTTTAGTATTTCTGATTTTGCTCATTACCATGATGGGATCTATTATGGCTGCCATCGGCTCGGCCTGTAACGATGCCAAGGATGCTCAGAATCTGTCTTTCCCGGCCATGCTGCCGAACATGATTCCAATGTTCATCATGTTTCCCATATTGAAAGAACCCCTGAGCACATTTGCCACCTGGGTAAGCCTGATACCACCCTTTACTCCCATGTTGATGGTCCTGCGCATGAGTACACCGGTGGCAATTCCCGCCTGGCAGCCCTGGGTTGGGGTTATCGGAGTAATAATATTTACTATTTTTATAGTGTGGGCCGGTGGACGAATCTTTCGAGTTGGAATCCTTCTGCAAGGTACGCCAGCCAAACTTGGTAATATAGTGCGTTGGATTGCCCGGGGATAAGCAGAGAGTGAAGAGCAAAGAGCAGGGAGCGAAGAGCAAAGAGCGGGGGTGATGGGGGGCGGAGGAGTAATGAGCAAACAAAGCGTTTCCCATGTTCTGAAACTAAAGTGTTACCTATGCATTGGTTCCACATGGGCGCAAGCAAAACTTAGAACCAAGAACTTTAACACTCAAACACCCTAACACTCTGAACGACGCACTAAGTTTAGAAACAGATACTATTTATATAAATAATACTTTTTAGTCTGTTCTCTGAATGAGGTCACATCCTTATTCAGATAATCTTCCACATCGGCGTAGCGATAGTTTTTAGTAAACAATTCCCGTACTTTGTTTGATCCCGTTACCTTATCAAACATCCGCAGGCGATTATCTTTGGCCAGATAAAAGGGATTCTGCTCCGGATATAATTTAATCAACGCTTCGAGATAACGGAATTGTAGGCTCAGGAGATTGACCTCAGCCGGATCAATGATATGAATCTGGACACCGCCCAGATAAGTCCCTATGTCACGTCCATAATACGGTTTATAGACCACGGGGCGAAAAATAATACCGGGCAATTCCAAGGCATTTAGTTCTGCCGCAATAGCATCGGCATCAACCCATTCGGCGCCGATTAATTGAAATGGCGCTGTATAACCCACGCCTTCTGATACGACACCTAACTCACCCATAACACCGGTACTAACGTAGTAAAGCGGCGAATATTTATGCGGGATATGGGGCGAGGTAGGCACCCACTCCAGACCGGTATCCTCATAGGTCATCGTGCGCCGCCAGTTTTTCATGGAAACCACCGCCAGATCACACTGGATGCCATCCTTCAACATTTTTTCGCCATTAAGCATCCGGGCAAATTCAGCGACCGTCAGACCATAGACATAAGGCACCGGGAATTGGCTCACAAATGAGAAATAGCCTTCTTCCACCAGATTACCCTCGACCCTGTTACCGCTGAGGGGGTTGGGACGATCCAGCACCATAACTTCCACATCATTCTCTGCACAGGCTTCCATGCAAACACCCAGCGTGCTGATAAAAGTATAGGAGCGGCAGCCGATTCCCTGGATATCATAAACCAGCACGTCCACGCCCTTCAACATATCAGGGGTTGGTTTGCGGGTTTTGCCATAGAGGGAAAAAACCGGCAGACCGGTGCGTTCATCAGTATAAAATCCGACATGCTCACCGGCGGTCTGGGCACCGCGTACACCATGTTCGGGTCCGTATAAAGCCACCAGATTGACATTGGGAGCTTCATACAACAGGTCGACAGTCGATTTCAGATTCCAATCAACGCCAGTAGCATTGGTAACCAACCCAACCCGCTTGCCTTCCAACAAGGCAAAATCCTGCTGCTTTAACAGTTCAATACCGGTTACAACTCTGGCCTGATCTTCGGAGATTCTTACCCCGGTCGCAATCGGAACGGTTGTGGCGCAGCCGGCAAGTATAATTAACAGAGCCAAACTTGAAATTTTCAATATTAGTCTGATAAACATTTAAGCACTCCTAATTATCGCGATGAATTTCTATACATAGTCAATCAAAAACAATACTAGCAGATTTGAATAAAGTGTTAATCGAACAATTATACTTTACTGCTGCCCGGCCAGCTTTACTTTAACCCAGACCTTCATAGACTCCGCTAATTGACGGTTACCACCACTACGACCCTGTCCGCCCATTCCGCCACGGCCGCCTCTACCGCCACCGGCTGGTGAGCCGCCTTCCATACCACCACCACGACCCATACCACCGCCCTGCCCTCTGCGTTCACCCATTTCAGCCATCATAGCCTCACGGTCTATATCGCCTGCTACCCAGCCAACACCGATTATCGATCCCGGTTCAATTAATATACCCTTATTGTATACTTCCATTTCACTGAAAGGAATTTGCATTTCAATTATGAACTGCCCCAGGGTATAACCGGACTTGACGACAATATCACTGGATTCCAATAATGAAATTTGTTTTATCGGAAATTCATCGGGGCCATATACCTCAGCCGTATTCTCTGAGCGTATCAATAATTCAATCTGGTCATCCCGATCAATGTAGGAAGATCGCGGATCGGGCAACAGGTCCCGCATTTCACCGAATCCGCCACCAATAGGATATTTCACACCCAACGTCTGGCGCTTACCACCTTTCGGATCAACCCAGATTGTGAGTCCCAGAGTCAGGGCTTGCATGATCGTCCGCTGGTCGGCTGTCCGAAACGACAAATACAGATTGCGGTCGTCATTCATTAAGCCAACCGCTACTTTTTGTCCTTTGGGTACAATCTGGTGACCCTGCCAATCGCGATCCATACCGTCAACCACGATTTGTCCATTAGTCCAACTACTGTTTAGCACATTCTTCTTACAACCGGTTAAAAAGAACGTAATAATAACAAATAGAAAAAATATTTGAAGATTTAATTTCATTGTAATTCCCGTTTAATGATCATATTTATTGAAATTGCTAATATATGCAAATTTGTTCCTAAGGTAAATTTCCTCGAGAATCAATCGGCAAGTGGTATAAACCGGATTGCCTGTCCGCCTCCGGGAGCCAGCTTAAGTGTTAGATTGGTGTCACTGGCAACAGTCTGCTTGCTGATTTCATAAGCATAGGGATTTGTTTTCCAATCCGCATCGGCGCCATCGGCATAGATTACAACCTCATATCGCCGACCAGGTTCCAGAAAACTCAATTGAACTTCCAACACACGACCTGATTCATTGGTAATGCTGCCAAGATACCAATCGCTGCTGTTACGATCCTGGCGCGCGATTGTCAAAAACTGTCCGATTTCAGCATTCAAAACCACTGTCTTTTCCCAATCAGTGGGAACATCTTTGATGAATTGGAAGGCAGGATGACCAACATAGTTTTCCGGCAGATCGGCAGCCATGTGCAGAGGACTGTATATAGTCAGGTAGAGCGCCAGTTGTTTGATGAGCGTTGTACTCACGCGGACATCAGGCCGGTTGGCGGCTTCAAAAAGGAGATTAAAAATACCTGGTGTGAAATCGAACGGTCCGGCCAGGCAACGGGTAAAGGGAATAATCGTTGTGTAGTCCGGTGGATTGCCTCCATCCTTGCTCCAGGCATTGAATTCCTGACCGCGAGCGCCTTCGCGAGTCATCATATTAGGCCAGGTGCGCCGGATGCCGGTGTCTTTAATGGGTTCGTGGACATCGAGCATGATTTTATAACGAGCGGCCGTTTCCACAACCTTACGATAATGGTTAACCATGTACTGCCCGTGGTGCCACTCCCGGTGTTCGGTAGGCTGACCATTTTCATAGCGGATCACGTTTTGTCCGTGGCCAACATATCCGGTTTTAACTGTATTTATTCCATATTTTTTGTATAAATCAAAAGCCGCTTCCACCTGTGCCTCGTAATTACCAACACCCTTGCTGGTTTCATGGTGGCCGATTAATCGTACACCTTTATCCGCAGCATAGGCGCTCAGTTTCGGCAGATCAAAATCAGGATGTGTCTCGGTGAAACTGAAGATATTTCCATTGGCGATCCAGTCCCCATCCCAGCCGGTGTTCCAACCTTCCACCAGCACACCGGGAAAACCGTGCTCGGCTGCAAAGTCGATATATTGTTTAACATTTGCCGTAGTGGCGCCATGTTTATCGCCGGAGCCCCAACTGTATTTACCAATGTGCATGCCCCACCAAATACCCACATATTTCCCAGGTTGTAACCAGGATGGGTCTTCAATCCGGCTGGGCTCATTTAAATTGAGAATCAGATATGAAGTGATCAAGTCGCCTGGAGTTTCAGCAATCTGAATTGTGCGCCAGGGCGATACGTGAGGCACGACAGCCCTGACCTTATCACCTTCAGCCCAGGGAACCAAATCGCATTTGAGCAGATTGTCACCAAGATTGGTCAGGGTCATGCTGGCATAATCGGTGAGGGCTGCTTCATGGATGCTGAGGTAAAGTCCGTCCGCAGTTTGCATTGTCAGTGGGGTGTGAGCCATATCGATGGCGCTGATCGCTGTATTTTCGTACAAATACTCGTAGCGGTTCCACTGATAAGCGCCGATCCACCAGGCTTGATGATCAGCGGGCAGGGCAAATTCCGTTAGTTCATCCATTATCACAAAACGGTCCAGGTTGGGCTGTTCAGGAAATTCAAAACGAAAACCGATCCCATCGTTGAAGGCGCGGAAAACAACATTATAATTGCAAACCCGGGTATCGGAATTAACCAGTTGCACTCGCATTTCGTTATAATTAGTACGAATCACCCGCTCTTCACCCCAGGGCTGCTCCCAGGTTTTGTCAAAATGATCAAATTGGACATCCCCCATAGTCAGTTCCGTAGCCAGATTTATATCTGACTGGAGTGTAAAACCCAAACGCGACCAATTGACAACCAGACGCTCGCCATGACTAACCCGATAATGGGGAATGCCATCGATCAGCTTTAAGCTTAGCTTGTTGACTCCATCAGGAGAGGTCAGTTCGGAAGAGTTTTTAGCTGCCATAACACAATTACCAATGATACTCCAGATTGCCAGCATGGATGCCAGACTAGCTACCATCTTGATCATTTAAATCACCTGTTAACTATTTATTTAAGAGAGTTAAATGTAGGCCTTCACGACCAATCGGATAAAGTAAAAGCCCGCCTGGTTTAAAGAATCAACTGAGTGATTCAGAGCATGTAAACAGCCTTACTTAAAATGAATCTTTAGGTATAAACCCTGGAAGTAAAAAAGTGAACTGAGAAATCTTTCTACAGTTTAGAACTCCTATTTAATCCAGTTTATGGTTCTGGTCAATAAAGATGGAAAAGGCATCACGCTGCATTGTAACATGGATCGGTGTACTGCCAAGTATTTCACCATCGATATTAAGAGCATCGTTCTCATCGGGAATGATGGAAAAATCAGTCACCTGGCGGTAATCCAGTAAATCGGAATGAATGTGATCACCGGTAAAAATCTTTGGAAACAGGTTCAGCAAATTCTTCCGGGTAGTATCGCGAACGACGGATAGGTCGATAAGACCATCATTTAATTTAGCCTTGGGTCCCATCATCATTCCTTTGCCAGCGAATTTCGTAATACTGCCCAAAATAAAAATTAAATCATCATCGAATTCCTCTCCCTCGATAATCAGCTTGACGTGGCGCTTGCGAGCTTTCATAATTTCCATCACAGCCGCATAGGTGTAACGGGTTTCTCCCATCCAACGCACGTTTTCCGCCCGAACATTGAGATCAGTAACCAATCCCCAGCCGATTATATTAAAGGCATAAACAACCTTATGATCCATCTGCACTTTTGCCGCATCTATTGTGCGGGTATGTCCCTGTACAATAATTTTTGCTGCTTCAACCGGGTCCAGACAATCCAGATCGTGCATGAGTGAATTTCCGGTACCACCTGGTATCAAGCCCAGGGGGACCATCTTTCCATCAGCTCTGGACAATAATCCGTTTAAAACCTCATGCATTGTTCCATCGCCACCTATTGCACAGATACCATCATAGGGTTCTAAATCGATGGAACGGGAGATATCCCTAGAATGACCGGCGTAGCGGGTTTCAATAACATCAAGTTTATAACCGCCAGCCTCAAGGATTGGTTTTACCCTGTGAAATATTTCTAACCCAGATTTTAATCCCCCCATTGGATTTACAATCAAAGCCATTGTACGTACAGCCATAGCTCACTTCCTCATCCTTTAATATGTGGTAACCAACCTATCTATAGATTCACGATTGATTGAGCATAAATTAATCAATCGTTAGCAATTATCAACGCTGGAGATCAGAACTCACTAACAGCCATTCATATTATAAATAATTACTTTAATTCGGTTCTAAGAATTGCACTGAGTAACTGTCATTGATCAGCGAATATCTTAATAACGGGCTGACCGTCTGACATCCTATACCCGCGATACATGCCGGGTGTATTGAAGACCATTGTGATATTGCCGCCCTTATCAATACCAATAACACCGCCCGTACCGCCTAGTCTGCCGATTTCATTGTGGATCACATTCTCAGCTGCGGTTTGAAGTGAAACACCGCCGAATTCCATCCGGGCGGAAATGGCATACCCACACACCGTGCGCATAAAGTATTCACCAGTCCCGGTAGCTGACACGGCGCAGGTGCGGTTATCGGCATAGGTGCCGGCGCCGATTATCGGAGAATCACCAATCCGTCCGAAGCGCTTATTAGTCAGGCCTCCCGTTGATGTCCCGGCCGCCAAATTACCACGCTTATCCAGGGCAACCACGCCAACGGTGCCATGCTTTTTCGGTTCTGTCTGCTGTTCCTTAGCCTGGGCTTTCTGCAGGGACTGCCAGCGTCGTTCTGTATAGAAATAGGACTGATCCACGAATTCCAGACCCTGCTCGCGGGCAAAGGTTTCCGCACCATCCCCATAGAACAGAACATGGGGTGAATTTTCCATTACCAGCCGGGCGGCTTTGATCGGATTCTTAATCTGCTTAACACCGGAGACCGCCCCGGCCTGGAGGGTCTTTCCATCCATGATTGAGGCATCCAATTCATTGGTGCCGTTCGAGGCGAAAACAGCGCCCTTCCCCGCATTGAACAAGGGCGAATCTTCCAAAATAATAATTGTTTTTTCGACCGCCTCGAGACCGGTACCACCGGCAGCCAAAACAGCATAGCCAATTCCTAGGGCTTCCTCCAGTTTTGCCCGGTAGCTCTGCTCCTGCTCCGCGGTCAGTTTGTCACGACTAATCGTACCGGCCCCGCCATGGATTACCAGACCGAAATTGGAATCCGATACAGATTGTTTCCCACACGACGTCAAAATACTGAAAACCATAAGAACCAGTATAACTGATAAAAGGGATTTGTTGTTATTCATGAACATCCTCACTTATTTCTAGCCTGAATTTCGGCATAAATAATATGAATAAATAATCTTCCAATAGCGCAGGCTGCGCCAGGCGATTATCGACCTCGGTACAGGTGTCGATGATCGGTGAATCACCGATCCGGCCAGCTTGCTTACCAATTTGATTTAGCTCTAATTTACAGCAAGATTTAGCTGAGGAAATAATAAAGCGAAAACACTTTACTAAAATACAATTTAACGAGAACAATAATCATGAATATTTATTTCCTTCTAGCAGCTCTACTCTTGTTACTGCTAGCCTTAGCCCATGCCCGCTGGGGTGAGAAAAAAGTCTTTCCGTTAATTAAAGAACAGTTTTCCGGTGAAACCTACCTATCGGTTTACGTGCCCTAGCAGCAGTTGACCTGGATTTTGACTCTCAGCGGCCTGTTCATGTTTCTGGCTGCGATCTGGAAGCAGGGATTTGCCAGTGTAGCCGTTTTTGTTCTACTACTGACTATTGGTAATCTGGTGATTTTCACCATTCTGTGCTGGAAGCAGGGCGAAGTCAAGCTGATCACCAAATCAGTACCCCAATATCTCCTGTTCGGGGTGGTAATGATCCTGATATTGCTGGGCCTGTTTCAGGCCTGATTAGCGCTAATCTCAAAAAAAGGTTTATAAATCAAAATGTTATCTATGTATTGGATTCATAAACCACAGATTACACGGATTTCACTGATTGATTTTTGCTAATCCTTTCTTCTCACCGGCCGAAGGCCGCCTCACGTCTCTCACTCATCACTCATTACTTCTCACTATTCACTTTCTATCCCGTCAGAGGCCACAGGATCGGCAAGACGAATAGGGCAATCAACAATAGCAGGATCACCAGCGGCAAACCCACTTTGGTATAATCAGTAAAACGGTAACCGCCCAACCCCATGACCAGCAGATTTACCGGGTGCCCCACCGGACTCAGAAAAGCACTGGAACTGCCCAATGCCACCACCATCGAGAGAGCATACGGTGACAGATTGAAATCGATGGCTGTACTCAGCGCCAAGGGCGCCATAATAACTGCCACTGCCGCAGTGGGCATGATCTGGGCAGAAATAGCTGCGATAATGAATATTCCAGCCACGATGCCCAGGGGACCCATGAATTCCAGGGAGCTAATCAGTTTGCGGGCGATTAACTCGGTTGCGCCGGTGTCCAGCATGGCCTGCCCCAGACCCAACATGCCGGCGATCAGAATTATGGCCTTCCATTCGATAGCCTTGTAGGCTTCATCCATGGACAGACAGCCGGTGAGGATCATAATTGCTGCACCGAGGGGAGCCGCGATGTAGATCGGCAACCAGCCCAGGGCAACACTTGCCAGCACTCCAATTTCGATGGCACTGGCCGTGGGCGCTTTTTCCTTATTATAGATTTCCTGATCGATCCCGGTTAGCACCAGGAAATCGGAATCTTTTTGCAGCCGAACCAATTGCTCGCGGTGACCGTAAACCAGCAAGGCGTCCCCCGGTTCCAGTACCAAATCCCTCAGGTTGGTGCGAAATGCCCGGTCCCGGCGCCAGATTGCCAGCACCGACAGTCCATATTTATCGCGAAACTGTAGTGATCCCAGCGATTTCCCCACCACAGCCGTTCGCGGTGCCAAAGTAATTTCCGCTACTCCCACCTGATCCGATTCCAATTGTTCCAGGTCCAACTCGATTTCAGTATCCATTTCCAGTGATTGCAGGCCGTTCAAGGTATCCAGAACTTCCGGTTGGCCCAGTACGATCAGGGTAGCGCCTTCGCCAATTATTTGATCGGGACCGGGCATAAAAATCGTAGTGTCGGACTGCTGCACAGCCAAGACATTAATACCCAGGGCATCTTTCATCCGGCTTTCGGCAATTGTTTTTCCAGCCAATTGGGACCCTTCCGGTAGACCAATTCCGATCATCTGGCGATGCAGTTTATATTTTAGTGTCAATTCCCGGGGACCCACCCGTTTGAAATCAGTAAATTGTCGTTCTTTGGCCAATTTTTCAATATCATCAGGGTGTCCCATGGCGATCAGCTTATCGTCTTCATTCAGACGATAGCGTGAAAGTTTCAGCACTTGTGCTTTACCCTTAATCACCGCCCCCAGAATATTTACATTGAACTCTCGGCGAAATCCGGCTTCCTTCAGGGTTTTTCCCAGTAATGGACAATGGGCCGTCAACCGCAATTCGATAAAAGCCAGAGCTGCCGATAATTTCTGTTCACCCACCAGCAGTCCGCGCTTCAATTCCAATTGTTTCCAATCCCGCAGCATTTCCAGGTTTTCCGGTCGGCCTTCCACCAATAATTTGTCATTGGCATGAATCTCCGCCTCCGGTCCCGGTGCCAGAAAAGTGGTAGTACCGCGAATGATCGCCATAACATTAAATCCCAGGGCAGCGCCCAAACGACTACCAGCCAAGTTGCGACCGGCCAGGAGAGATTTTGCCGGTAACCGCAGGGTAATCAGGCGTTGCTCCAGGGCGTAATGACTACTCAACATATCTGCCAGATTGGTGTCCCGACCCAGATCGCGATCAGGTAGCAAATGCCGTCCAAAAAACACCATATAGGCAATCCCGGACGCTAACACGATCAACCCCAGCGGTGTGAAATCAAACAGGTTGAAGCCTTCGAAACCCGCCTTCTGTAGGGTGGAATTGATTAATATATTAGGCGCGGTTCCGATCAGGGTAGTCAAGCCACCCAGCAGCGAAGCGAAGGCCAGGGGAATCAGCAGTTTGGACGGTGATTGTTTAGTCCTGTTAGCAATTTCCAGTACAACCGGCAGCAGTAAAGCCGCCACACCGATATTGTTCATTATCCCCGAGAACAGTCCCACAGTAGCCATCATAATCACCAGCAAACGCACCTTGCTGGTCCCAGCCAGGCGCATAATCTGATGTCCCACAATATGGGCAATTCCGGTGCGGTTCAGCCCGGCGCTTAGCACCAGTACGGAGGCTATTGTGACAACAGCGTGATTGCTAAAACCGGCCAAGGCATTATCGTGGCTGATTATTCCGGCAACCGCTAAAGTCAAGAGGACCAGTCCAGCCACCAGATCGACCCGCAGCCATTCGGTTACAAAGAACAGGACTGCCAGGCCCAGCAGCGTTAAAACAAAGACTATCTCAAAAGTCAAAATTACCAAACCCGCTAAAAATTAATGGATTGATCATCAAACAAACTACTCTATACTGGGGTAGTAATTCTAATTCCATTGATAATATTTATTTCCTGATTCTATTATAATGAAAATTACGGTCAGGGCTGCACACTTCCAATAGACCCAACCCACCCCAGCCAATATTTGCTGGAGAGCCAACGATTCAGTTGACCTGCTTACGAAATTGACGCTCCGCTGCCCACTTCCGATTTATCCAGTACAATCAGGCTGAGCCGTTTCTTTTTCTTGGCTGCCAGTAACATGCCCCGGGATTCGATGCCACGAATTTTAACCGGTTGGAGATTATAAACTACCACGATGAATTTCCCGATCAAATCGGCCGGGGTATAAAATTGGGCGATACCAGCCACTATCTGTCGTTTTTCCTCACCAATTTGAATCTGCAGTTTTAGCAACCGATCCGCTCCTTCAACTTTTTCCACCTCCAGAACTTCGGCCGTTCGCAATTCTACTTTAGCGAAATCATCGATGGTAATCACATTCACCAATTTTTCCTCCGGTGATTTCTGTTGCCCGGCTGCCTGTTTTTTCAGATCGATCCGCGGAAAAAGAGCCTCATGTTCTTGTAATTTATTACCCGGGGTGAGTCCGCCCCAGGTCAGGTTAGTGCCGGTAGTATTCAGTACTTCCAATACTGTCGCAGTCCGGTTAGGCATCACCGGATTCAGCAGAATTGCCCCGATTCGTAACGCTTCGGCGGCGGTGTAAAGTACTCGTCCGGCAGCGGATTTATCATCCCGTACCAGTTTCCAGGGTGCGGTTTGTTCCAGATAGCGATTGACGCCACGAATAAATTGTAGGGTCTCTTCGATAGCTTCGTTCAGGCGCAGTTTTTCGATCAACTGCTGCACTTTTTCACCAATTCCGGCTGCAGATTCCAAGATGATTTGCTCAGCCGCAGTATAATCGCCGGGGTCTGGAATTACCCCATCAAAATTTTTACTGATCAGCTTGCTGACCCGGCTCAGGAGATTACCAAAATCATTGGCCAGGTCACTGTTATAGCGCTTTATAAAGGATTCCACTGAGAAGTTGGCATCCTGTCCCAGTACCATTTCGCGCATGAGGTAGTAACGGACCGGATCAACACCGAATTGATCAATCAAATCCAGTGGATTGACAATATTACCCAGCGATTTACTCATTTTGGCATCGGCGGTGAGCCACCAGCCATGGGCGAAAATCGTTTTGGGTTGGGGAATCCCGGCGGAGAACAGCATGGTGGGCCAGTAAACGGCGTGGGTGGTCAGAATGTCTTTGCCAATGAGGTGATAATCAGCAGGCCACCATTTGGTGAATTTTTCATTATCGGCAGCATAACCGGGGGCAGTGATGTAATTCAACAATGCATCGAACCAGACGTAAGTGACATAATCGTCGTCAAAAGGCAGGTCGATTCCCCAGCTCATCCGCGATTTAGGCCGGGAAATGCACAGATCACCCAGCTCCTGGCGCAGAAAACCCAGGATTTCATTTTTACGGTGTTCCGGCTGAATAAAACCCGGATTAGTATTGATATAATCAATTAATTGCTGCTGATACTTGCCCATCCGGAAATAATAGTTTTTTTCCGTGATATATTCCAGCGGCTTCTGATGCTGGGGGCATTTCCCGTCTTCCAATTCTTTTTCGGTATAGAAACGCTCACACCCTACACAGTAGAAACCGCCGTACTCGCCGTGGTAGATATCACCGGCATCGTATACTTTCTGCAGCACATCCTGAACGACTTGTTTATGCCGCTTTTCGGTAGTCCGGATGAAATCATCATTTTGAATATGCAGTTTATCCCACAATTTCAAAAAATGGGGTGCCATGCTGTCGCAATGTTCCTGGGGGGTGACATTCCGATCGGCAGCCGCCTGCTGGACTTTCTGACCGTGCTCATCGAGTCCGGTCAAAAAGAATGTGTCAGCGCCGGTAGTACGGTGGTAGCGGGCCAGTACATCAGCCAGAATTGTGGTATAGGCATGCCCGATATGGGGCCGGTCATTGACATAATAGATTGGTGTCGTAATGTAAAATATTTGCTTGTCCGCCATGCTAAACTCGTTTGTTAAAATTTGGTACTAAGTGAAAAAGAAATCAACGGCCTTGCATTCGCCGCTGTACCGTAGTCAAAAAATTTGTTAAAGTTAACGGTATATAGTAATTCCGTGCCAGTGCCCTGGTAACATCGGTGATTGCTTCATTTATTGCCAGATAATCAACAGTGGGGTATAGTTTATTAAATTCTTTTATGACCGGTAATAATTGGTCTCTATGCAGGACGTCCGATAATCCAGCCCTCTGCCGGTAGGCGGCTCGAAACCATAATTGCAACAGACAAAAATTAAATTGAAACTGGTCTGGTTCAAACGAAGCCATACGTGAATAATTATTCACAAATTCGCGCCAGTTTCCCCCATCTTTTCTCAAAATTAAATTTATCAGGCCATTAATAGTATTTAGTATTTCAGCAGATTTCAGATTTGCCAATTTGCGTACCAAATGCATATTTCCCAGGGCTATCCCGGTCACCAATTGCGCATTCTCAGAATCCAAAAAAGCCGTAATTACATTTTCTGACAAGGGTGGAAAATCCAGTTGCTGACAGCGTGATAATATGGTTGGCAGCAGATGGCTTTTATAATCGGTGACCAGCACAAAACTAGTATTGCGAGGCGGTTCTTCCAAAATCTTGAGCAAAGCATTAGCCGTTGAGCCTTCACCTGTGCTCAGTAAATGAGCATCAAAAATAAGGATTACCCGACGCCCCTGAACGGCTGTTTTCAGATAGGCGGTTTTTCGCAGATCCCTGATTGCGCTGATTGGGATTGTATTAGCACGGGATAGCTTGATCTTGTAAAACTGATCTTTGGCTTTGGATTCGATTGCGTCGTTAATTGCAGTCAGGGTTTTCCCGCTCAATCCCATTAAAGGATCATCAATACTGCTGCTACCCTCGCGGGGCAGTGGGAAAATCAGCGCCAGGTTTTCATGCTGTAGATTATTGATACGCTGGCACGAAGGACAAACACCACAGGGTTGTCCGGAATCGGCTTCACAATTGATCAGTTTGGTAAATTCAATTGCCAGTGATTCTTTCCCGCTACCAGACGGACCGGAAAACAGGTAAGCACTACCAATTCTCCCGCCAGCAACAGCTTTTTGCAGGCGATCCCAAATTACCGGTTGCAGTTCCGCAGGGGTAAATTGCTTCATTTAGCCAACCATTTTTCCGGATCAAGCTTGCTGCCCTGTCCCCAGATCTCAAAATGCAATTTGGCGCCGCTTACCGATCCGGAATCCCCCATGCTAGCTAATACATCTCCCACAGAAACTTGATCATCTACATTGACCCTAATATTGGATACATGACTGTACACAGTGTAAAAACCACCGCCGTGATCAATAATTATTGTCGTACCAAATCCACGAATATAAGTGATTGTTGTAACTTCGCCATCCTTCACGGATTTTATTGGTGAACCCGGCTGCCCTTTGATGTCAATTCCGGGATTTTCAGTACGGGTTTTTAGTTTGGCGTTCCACTGATTTCCAAATTTAGTTATAACCCGACCTTCCGCCGGCCAGGGTAGTTTTCCTTTCAAGGATTCGAAATTAGCTAGTTTCAATTCCTGCTGCTGGCGTTTAATACGTTCGGCTCGTTGAATTGATTCTACTGCATCCCGTAATTGCCGTTGAATCGCTTCCAATTGTTTTATGCCTTCTTCCTGCTCCTGATATTGTTTTTCAAGTTCACCCCGACTATCTCTGATCTTGACCAGTTCCTGTTCCTTTTTACGCCGAACGTCCCGCAAATCGGTAATATGGCGTTCGCGATCGGATTTTAACTGGTTACTCTTACGTAGCGACATGCGCAAATTAACTTTCTGCCGTTCGATCTCAGCAATTACAGCCACTAAATCATTTACTAATGTCCTATCATGATCAGATATAATTTTCAAATATTTAGCACGATAAATAGCCTGTCGCCAGGAATTGGAACTTAAGATTCGTTCCAGGGATGACAGGGTCCCTTTTTTATAAATGTTAACGACCCGAGTTGCATAACGTTGTTGCAACAATTTCATTTTTTCTTGATTTGCCCCTATTAATTCTTCTACTCGACTAATTTCTCGTCCTATTTTTGTTTCTTCCTTCTTTATTTCGGAAATCAATCGATCTTGTAGAGATATCTCCTGTTCAAGACTGGAGACACGATTGACAGCGGATTCTTCTTTTTGAATCTCAGCTCTAATCCGCCGTTGGGTTGCTTCCAGTTCTTTTTTCAGGCTTTCAATAGTCTGGGATTGATATTCAATCTCTTCCTCATAATCCTGGACACTGGATTGATTAGTCTGTGCCAACAATCCGATTGAACAGAAGAGCAGGCAAATCTTGATAATATAATTATTCACAACCTGTGAAAATACCTTGTATTCTTACGAGACGGCAACGGGTTTCAATCTACAAAACAATTAACATTGACATATCAACTACCCCTGACTATTTTCGACTGATTTATAACAGGAGAGTATTTTGAAAAGCGCATTATGGGAAAATATTTTCAAAGGCTGGAAAAAAGAAGAAAGTGCCACAGTCTTAACTTTGAAACAAGTCCCTATTTTCGAAGATTTTTCAAATCGCGAATTTCGTGAAATCGAAAAATTGATTCATCAGCGGACTTATAAACCACAAGAATTCATTTTCAAACGCCTGGCTCCGGGGGAAGGCATGTACATCATTTTGTCCGGAGGGGTGGAAATTTACGCGGAAGATGCCAACGGCAGCCGCAATGTTTTTGCAGTTCTTGATGAAGGCGATTTTTTTGGCGAAATGTCTCTGCTGGATGCCGAACCCCGATCCGCGTCAGCTATATCAATCGACCACTCGGAATTGCTGGGATTTTTTCGATCAGATTTAATGTCCATACTGGATCGTAATCCGGAACTCGGCAATCGGATTCTGCTCAATCTGGCAAAAGTAGTGGTGGAACGTCTGAGACATACTAATAATTTATTAACCGAAGCGCAGAAGCAGGCTTCCGATGCCTAAACAAACCGATTCCTGGTCTCAGTTCTACCGCCTTGCCGTAGGGCTCCTGTTGCTATACGGCCTGACAATTATCTGGCCCTATATTTCTTCGGTCGTAATTATGCTGGTTTTCGCTTTCCTGTTCACAACTGTTTTACTACCCAGCGTTGATTTGCTGGAGCGTAAATTGGGAAAACGCGTGTTCGGAGTCCTGATTATTACTGTGGCCGTAACCGGTGGTATCGGTCTGTTTATTGGCAGTTTTATTTCTCAATTCGCCGGCCAGGCTAAAACATTTATCGAGCAAGTATCCCAGTATAATATCGAAGAAGGCGTCAAATCCATGGTGGCAAACTTTTTTGATATATTGCCTGATTGGTTAACTGATATGCTACCCCAGGGCGACGAACTAACCAAATTGTTAACCGGCTATGCCACCGGCTATGCCAGTAATGTTACAACCTACTTCCAGGATCTGATTTTCATGGCTGGGTCTATCGCCAGCGGATTTTTCACCGGTTTGTTGGTGCTCATTTTTACGATCATCGTTATGCAGAATTATCACAATTTCAAACGCTCTATGGTCCATTTTATACCCAATAAATATTTTGAAGTTGGGCTGCGGTTGACTTTCAATATTGAACGTCAGGTTTCAAATTATTTGCGTGGTCAGTTCATGGCCGCCGCCAGTGTCGCCGTCATGTCAATTATTGGTTTGTTAATTCTGAACGCTTTGGGCGCCAACATGACACTAGTCATATTTATTGGGATTATTGCTGGTCTGGCAAATTTAATCCCGCTGGTCGGTCCGTTTGTGGGAATGATTCCGGCGATTCTGATTGCCATTATGAATAATCTGGGAAATGAGGCTGCTA
>CAZIJQ010000019.1:32683-42323 GCA_964539785.1 uncultured bacterium
ATGATTCCGGCGATTCTGATTGCCATTATGAATAATCTGGGAAATGAGGCTGCTATCGCCCATAAACTGATCGTTATCCCTTCACCTTTTTACATTTTAGATATTATCCTGATGTTCATCATCGTCCAGCAATTGGATAATAATATTGTTACCCCCAAGCTGGTGGGTGAAAGTGTCGGTTTGCATCCCTTGATGGTAATGATCGCCTTGCTGATCGGCGGAACCCTACTTGGTCCCCTGGGGATGTTGCTGGCTGTACCGGCTGCCGGTATTATCAAGGTCATTGCCCAGGAAGTTTCCTTCGTGTCAAGGAATGCCCATTTACTATAGCCAAGCCAAATACACTTAATATCAAGCCATCCTTTCCAGGGTGGCTTTTTTTAATAATCTAGTTCAGGGGCGTTCTATTTTAAACAGGATATAATCCTGAAATGACAGTTCCAGTATATCTGCATCGTTAAGCTGATAAATCCATAGCTGGTAATCCACCCCGCCAGAGTTGCTTTTATACACAATTTCGTTTGGTTCACCTAACAATGCTTGGATCTCCGGCACCGTCATCCCGACTTGAGCATAAACCTGATCGCGACGCAATCTTTCCCGAGCAGCGGTCATCCGTTTATCAATTTGGATTTGGATTCGTCCTGCTTCATAGATTGATAAACGTTCTTTTAGCTGCTCTAGAATTTCAGCACTGGTTTTTCCAAGTCCGCCCATTAATTCTTCAGCTTGTTCCAGCGATTGAATCGCCAGTTGCACAGCCGCCAGATCCTCAACCTCATTTGCTTCTCCTATGAGAGCGGCGGCTACCTGGTATCTAAGCTGCTTTATTTCTACTCCCAGACTTGGGTCCAACTCCATGGCCAGATTATATTGTTCCAGCGCTTTGGAATAAAATCCATATTTCATTGCTGCCTTTCCGCGAAATATGGCCGCCCGCGCTTGATAGGCCGGTACTAATTGTCGTCCCGTTCGCGAATAATCGGCGGTTGCAGTAACCATATCAAGGGCAGCCTGAACTTGATCCAGATCTGATAATTCAGCCGCCCTGGCCAGGGGATTTTCGGCCAATCTTTCATAGGCAGCATAAATCACCAGTATCAGATTAGAATCAGCATTTACCTCTGCCATCCGATACCGCTCCAGTGCCTTTTCAGGACGATCTTCAGCCTCAAACCGACGCCCTTCACGATAGTATTGCTCCGGTATATTCAAATTGCATCGATCAATCAGTTTAATTGCTCGCCGTCGATTAGCATGCTGCGGATTTCGCTCAAGAAAATCAGACAATTTTTCCCGGGCGGTGACATAATCTCGCCGATAATAATATTTTTTCCCAAGATCACCCATGCTGAGCTTGCCGCCATAGTAAGCCGACAGCGTTAAAAATAATCCATAGCCCGTCATTGTGAACCTGCTGATCGGTGTCACATCGCCGGGATCATCGATTCGGTTTATTTTGGTGTAATCATGATGTAAATCAAAGCCAAATGAATAACGAATTTTCTCTCCCGGGTCTAATATAAATCGCACTCCCAGATCATAACCAACTGCCGGTCCCCAACCACTAGGTGCAGGATCATATCCGCTTTCACCATCCTGGTAAAATTTTGCACTGGCAACCCCATAGGTATAACGCAAATTAACAAACCACCAGTCCGACCATTGGCTAATCATCGAATTGCTAATCCCAATCCCCAAAATCCTGGGGCTAAATTGCTTTTCACCAACATTCCAACTGGCTTGTACATTTCCCCACGGGCCGGCAGGTAAATCCGGTGCCCCAAACATTGTACTGTAGCTCAGGTTGATGCCAGTATTTATGTCAGCCCAACTGGCACCTAATATATAATTGCTCAGGTTAATTTTTAACAGGTCAAGATCTAATCTATGATAAATACGCTGGGTCTGGACACTGGACAATTCCGCTACCGGTTGTTCATAAGAAATCCAATTGCCTGGCATGCTGTTGTTATTTTGACCTGCACCACCATAAAATCCAACTCCGTAATGTAATTCCAGTGGAATTACCGTTACCGGATGATGAAATTCCCGTTGGCGGAAAGTTCGATCAAACCTGTAACCAGGCAGGTATGCAGTCTTCGGTGCAGCATCATAATGATTGATCAGCGCTTCAACAAATAATGCGGAGTCAAGCTGTGAATCAGCTTGCGCAAAACCAGCAACCGTTATAGTAATCATAAAAATCAAGCAGGTTATTTGCTTTCCCATAGGCCTACAAAATACCCATCTTCGATTGAGGGTGGCAAGTAACGATTTAGTTTTCAGTTTTGCTAGTTGCATCGCTCCTGCGATGGAACTTCATTAGAACTATACTGCAGAGCGGTGTAACGAGGGAAAACTAGTGACAACAAAGTCTGACAAAAACAATTCAGCCCACCAAAATCTGAAATACTATTTTGTAAAATTATATTATATATATACATTCAATTACCAAATAATATTAGGGAATTTCATTATAATGCCAAATAATCATAAAGATATTGATGTCACCGACCATAAAATACTTCAGATACTCCAGACGCACGGACGGATTACCAATTCTGAACTCGCCAAACAATTGGGAATGTCCCCGCCACCTACCTTAGAGCGAGTTAAAAAACTGGAGCGCCGCGGCTATATCAACAAATATGTGGCGCTGGTGAATCCGCGGAAAATTGGTGTCACATGCTTTACCTACGTAGAAGTAACTCTGGTTCGTCACGGCAGTACACCTCTGGAACGTTTCAAAGATGCAATATTGAAAATGGATGAAGTAATGGAATGCCATCACATCACCGGTGAAGCTGATTTTTTACTGAAGGTAGCCACTCACGATATTCCTGCTTACGAGGAATTTATTATTCATAAACTGACTGCCTTAGCGGATGTCCAACATTTGAAAACATTGGTTGTTTTATCTACCATTAAGCAGGAAACCCGATTGCCTGTCACTTCCACTTAAAATTAGCGAGGGAAAAATGTCAAAAAAAGATCTGAAGCACTGGATTAAGATCGGCCAGGAAATGATTGCTGATCGCCAGCAGCGCATTGAACGGGCAAAAAACTGGAAATTTGATACAGTTGCCACTCACGGACTCTATGATCTGACTCAAGCCCTGGAAATGAATAATGGTTCCATAATGGAACCGGTTTACATGAGTACGGCCCAGGCCTACGAGGATTCCTATCACATGGAAGCTGGTTTATCATACCAGATGCCTAACTGGTGCTACTCCCGAATTGCCAATCCATCCACCTACTTCCTGGAAGAAACCGCCGCCCTGTTGGAAACCTACGGCACTGATTTACAGGCCAGTTGTGTAGCAACTTCCAGTGGAATGGCTGCCATCCGTACCGCCACCGAACCTTTCCTGATCAAAGATAATTCCTTACCAACAATTAATATAGTCGCCTCGGCCAAAGTATACGGCGGCACTTTTCAGCAGTTTTCCGTTAGGCGAGGACAGGAGCAGGGCATTGATGTCCGCTGGGTTACCGATCCTACCGATTTGAATGAATGGGCTGAAAAAATCGATGCTGGTACACGCTTTGTCTATGGTGAGTTCCCCTCCAATCCATCGGTGGATATATTCGATATCGAAGCTGTGGCCGAACTGGCTCACCAAAATGGAATCCCGTTGATCGTAGATTCAACCTGTGCTTCCCCAGCCCTCACACGACCTCTAACCTTAGGTGCCGATATAGTTGTTCAATCGGCCACCAAAGTTATGGCCGCCAGTGGAACGACTGTCGTCGGATTGCTGATTGCTAAGCACAATATTGTCAGTAAGGTTGGGATCGATGAGATGAAAGCCGATTTTGCCACCTGGACCAAATTCTGGCCTTTCCGGGATAATGGTCCCGGATTGCATGCCATGGGTGCTATAATGACGCTGAATGACATACGCACGCTGCGACCGCGAATCGCTCAAATGAGCGATACAGCGCTGATTGTATCTAAATTTCTCGAAGTTCACCCCAAAGTCAACCGCGTTTTCTACCCGGGACTGGAAAGCTACCATGCCCGCGATTTGGCTAAAAGATACATGAAATTGGTCGACAGTGAAAAAAATGCTTATGGCTATATGTTAATGGTTGAAATCAAGGAAGCGCGGGATGGTGAAAATATCAAAACCCGTAAATTTTACGATGGTTTGAATATGATCTGGCGGGCTACCGATCTGGGTCGAGTTAAAACGGTGGCTACCATGAATGCCATTTCCACTCACCAGCAGCAGGGCGAGGAAGGCCGTGCGTTGGCCTCGATCAAGCCAAATGCCGTGCGTATTGCCGTCGGCGTTGAACATCCAGATGATATTATAACTGATCTTGAAAATGGTTTAAATCAAATTTAGGAGATTGACATGAGTCATAAAATAGCATTAATTGGTTTTGGTACTGTTGGTCAGGGATTGTGTGAAATCCTGATTGATAAAAAGGAGTATTTAAAATCTAAGTATGACTTTTCCTGGGATATCGTTGCTGTATCTGATCCGGTTAAAGGATCAGTTTACTGTCCGGACGGATTAAATGTTGAGAAATTATTGAAGCTGGTTGGCGCGGGGAAGTCGCTGGAAGAATATGATTGCAAATGCGATAAAGCACCAGCCCAATTCGGTTGGGATGCATTGAAAACAGTCCGGGATTCTAATGCAGAAACGATCTGCGAACTGGCTTTCACTAATGTTGAAACCGGAATGCCGGCTATCGACCACTGCAAAGCGGCTTTTGAAACCGGTAAAAATGTTGTCACCAGTAATAAGGGTCCCGCTGCCGTCGACTTCGCCGGATTGCATACTCTGGCTGATAAAAACAATGTCAAATTCATGATCGAAGGAACAGTAGTGTCAGGTACACCGGTTATCAATCTGGCAGATGGACCACTGGCTGGCTGCGCAATTTCATCCATTAAAGGAATTTTGAACGGCACCACCAATTATATTTTAACTCAAATGGAAGCCGGCATGGAATATTCCACCGCCCTCCAAAAGGCTCAGGAATTAGGCTATGCTGAAGCCGATCCCACCGGAGACGTGGAAGGCTTCGATGCCATGGCAAAGGTAATCATTTTAGCCAATGTGGTAATGAACGCGCCCATCACTGCCAAAGATGTGGAGCGGGAAGGCATCACCGGAATCACCTCGGCAATGATCGATAAGGCTAAGGCCAGGAACGCCCGCTGGAAATTGATTGGTTCAATCGAAAAAACCGTTAACGGTGTCAAAGCAGCGGTAAAACCGGAGATGATATCCATGACCCATCCGCTGGCAGGAATAATGGACGCCACTAACGCCTTAACCTTCGAAACCGATCTCATGGGCGATATTACCATCGTCGGTGCCGGCGCCGGACGGACCGAAACCGGCTATTCAATTTTGACTGACATTCTGGCAATTCATCGTAATAATTAATAAAACAGGGGAAAAAATGAGAGATTTACAGAAAAAAGGAATTAACACGCAAGTTACACATTCCGGAACAAACCCTGATAAAACTTACGGCAGTGCTGCGTTGCCGATCTATCAAACATCCACTTTCAGTTTCGAATCAGCCGATCAAGGTGCTCAGCGATTTGCCGGAACTGAATCAGGCTACATCTATACCCGTCTTGGTAACCCAACAACTAACGCGCTGGAAGAAGCAGTAGCTATATTGGAGGGTGGGTACGGCGCCCTGGCAACCGCAACTGGAATGGCCGCAGTGACTACAGTATATATGACTTTATTGGGTCAGGGATCACACATTGTAAGTACTGATTCGGTCTATGGCCCTTCCAGAGTAGTATTGGAAAAAGAATTTTCTCGGTTTGGAGTCGAATGCGATTTTGTCGATTCCGCTAATCAGGATGAAATACGTAAAGCCATGCGTCCCAATACGAAAATGGTCTATATCGAAACACCAGCGAATCCCACAATCAAGCTATCCGATATCCGGGCTTGTGCCGATATCGCCCACGAATATGGTGCAATTTTGGTGGTTGATAACACATTCATGACCCCCATCCTGCAGCGGCCATTTGACTTGGGCGCCGATGTGATCATTCATAGCATGACGAAAGCCTTGAATGGTCATTCTGATGTGGTGGCAGGAATTATCATCGCCAAAAATGAAGCATTGTACAATCAGATTAAGCCAGTCCTACGGTCAATGGGGGGTACAATGGATCCCCATCAGTCCTGGTTAGTGCTGCGGGGATTGCGAACGCTAGCGTTGCGAGTAGAGAAAGCTCAGGCTAATGCTATTAGGCTGGCGGATTTCCTGGAGCAGCATCCGAAAGTGGAGTGGGTACGGTTCCCGGGACTCAAATCCCACCCCCAGCATCAATTGGCCAAGGAACAGATGAAAGGTTATGGCTTCATGATTAGTTTTGGCGTAGTCGGCGGCGCTGATGCAGGTAAAACCATTATGGACAATGTTCAGGTCCCAACACTGGCGGTATCGCTGGGTGGCTATGAATCGTTAATCCAGCATCCAGCATCCATGACCCATGCCGGAATGAGTAAGGAATGCCAGGAAAAAGCCGGAATTACCGCCGGATTAGTACGCCTTTCTGTGGGCTGCGAAGATGTCCAGGATTTGGAAGACGACCTGGCTCGCTGCCTTGATTTGATATGATAATTATCAACAACTTTAAACTTTTGAGGGATAATCATGAAAATGTTGATTGACGGCCAATGGGTCGCTAAAGCTGAAACCATTGATGTGATCAATCCGTTCGACGGCACGGTTATCGATACTGTCCCGGCTGGTACTACCACTGATGTCAAAGCAGCGATTGAGACTGCTGTGGAAGGCTACGAAATCAATCGTAATCTGCCGGTACATGAGCGGATCACGATTCTGAAAAAAGCCTGTGAGATCATGGAAGACCGCTACGAAGAACTGGCAAAGACAATCGCTACCGAGGGGTCGAAAACGATTACTGAAGCCCGCAAAGAAGTGGGGCGGGCTATTAACACGATGATGATATCCGCCGAGGAAGCCCGGCGTATCTGCGGCGAAACCTTGCCATTCGATAGTGCCCCCGGTTCAGAAAATCGCGTTGGTTATTACTACCGCTTCCCGATTGGGGTTATTGCCGCCATTACCCCCTTTAATGACCCCCTGAACCTGGTAGCTCACAAACTGGGACCGGCCATTGCCGGTGGTAATTCGGTGGTGTTGAAACCGGCTACGATCACGCCGCTATCGGCATTGAAATTGGCGGAAATTCTGCTGGAAGCGGGACTGCCACCTAAAATTCTGTCAGTGGTTACAGGTTATGGCAGTGAAATCGGCGATGCTCTGGTCTCTGATAAGCGCGTGCGGATGGTTTCTTTCACCGGTGGCGTAGATGCTGGTAGCCAGATTATGAAAAAGGTAGGTCTGAAAAAAGTCGGCATGGAACTGGGTTCCAATTCACCGGTGATTGTTATGGACGATTGCAATCTGGAAAATGCTGTTGAATCGTGCATATCCGGCGCATTCTGGGCTGTGGGACAGAATTGCATCGGTGTCCAGCGCATCTATATTCAGGAAAATATTTACGAGCAGTTCCGTGATCAATTTGTGACCCGTACCAAGAAATACAAAACCGGCTACCAATTGGATGAGGACACCGACATGGGTCCCATGATCAATGAAAAGGAAGCCATCCGGGTGATTGATTGGGTTGAGGATGCCGTCGGAAAAGGCGCCAACTTGCTCACGGGCGGTACCCGTGAAGGTACGTTGGTGCAACCAACGGTTTTTGAAAAAATGCCTGCAAGTGCCAAACTGGATTGCCAGGAAGTATTCGGTCCGGTGGTGTCGCTGTACCCGGTTAAAACGCTGGATGAAGCAATCGAAAAATCCAATGCCGTCGATTACGGTCTGCACGGAGCAATTTTCACCCAGGATTTGAATCAGGCATTTTACGCCATTAAAAAAATGGATGTTGGCAGCGTTATCGTCAATGATTCCACCGATTACCGTATTGACCTGATGCCCTTCGGCGGTGTGAAAAACAGCGGTCTGGGCCGGGAAGGCATTAAATTCTCACTCCAGGAAATGACCGAACCGAAAGTGGTTTGTTTTAATCTTTGATGGAGCAGGGAGCGTGGAGCTAAGAGCATGGAGCAGAGAACCAAGAACTAACAACTTTAACACTTTAATACCTTAATACTTTAGCACCTTAACACTTTTATGAGGAATTACAATGACTGAAAGACGATCCTGGGCTGAACCCTGGAAAATCAAAATGGTAGAACATCTACGGGTCACCACCAAAGAAGAACGATTGGCAGCTATCAAGGAAGCCGGTTACAATACTTTCCTGCTTAAATCCAGAGATGTGTACATCGACCTAC
The DNA here is from genome assembly GCA_964539785.1 of uncultured bacterium. GTDB lineage: Bacteria > Fidelibacterota > Marinisomatia > Marinisomatales > TCS56 > JABMPO01. The sequence goes on from CAZIJQ010000019.1 coordinate 41,014, forward strand.
TTACCGATAGCGGCACCAACGCCATGAGTGACCGCCAGTGGTCCGGGTTGATGATGGGCGATGAAGCCTATGCCGGCAGCCGCAATTTTTATCATCTGGAAAAAGCGATTCAGGATTATTACACCTATAAATATTTGATTCCGACCCACCAGGGGCGCGGCGCGGAACACATGATTTCGCAGATCATGATCAAAGATGGTGATTACTTGCCTGGCAATATGTATTTCACGACCACCCGCATGCACCAGGAATTAGCTGGCGGGACATTCGTGGATATTATCATCGATGAAGCCCACGACACGGAAAGTGAACATCCCTTTAAAGGCAATGTTGACTTGAACAAAGTCCAGGCTCTGATTGACAAAGTTGGCGCTGAAAAAATTCCCTATTTTGCTATTGCCACCGCTGTAAACATGGCTGGTGGTCAGCCAATTTCTTTGGGCAACCTAAAGGAATTACGAAAGCTGTCCCTGAAATATAAAATTCCGATTGTTCACGATATGACCAGGGTAGCCGAAAACGCCTGGTTCATCAAGGAACGGGAAGATGGTTATGCTGATAAATCCGTGGCTGAAATTGTCTATGAAATCTGCTCCCTAACCGATCACGCCACCATGAGTGCCAAGAAAGATCCCATCGTCAATATCGGCGGATTTCTAGCCACTAATGATGAAGATCTTTATCTTAAAGCCCAGAATATGGTTGTGATGTACGAGGGTTTGCACACTTACGGTGGGATGGCTGGCCGCGATATGGAAGCGGTAGCATTAGGAATTGCCGAATCAGTCCAGGATGATCATATGCGCGCCCGGGTCGGCCAGACCCAGTATTTAGGCGAAAGACTGTTGGAATTTGGCGTTCCGATTGTCAAGCCGATAGGCAGTCACGGCGTTTTTATCGATGCCAGGAAATTCCTGCCGCACCTTAGCCAGGATATGTTTCCCTCCCAAACGCTGGCAGCGGAAATTTACATCCAGGGCGGTGTGCGCACTATGGAACGCGGTATTGTTTCCGCCGGCCGGAATAAAGAAACCGGCGATCACAACCGTCCCAAGCTGGAGCTGGTTCGTGTGACTTTGCCACGGCGCGTTTACACTCAATCCCATATGGATGTAACCGCCGAATCGATTGCGGATGTTTACGCCAGACGGGACAGTATCAAGGGTCTACGATTCACCTACGAGCCGGAATTACTGCGCTTCTTCCAGGCCCGATTTGAACCAATCGATTAATCAGATTATAATTGTCAAAGCCCGTGTTATCCTCCAAGAGCGCGGGCATTTTTATTTCTAAACACGGAAACACAGAGA
>CAZIJQ010000020.1:0-41993 GCA_964539785.1 uncultured bacterium
AAGAAAAATTGCACCTATCATATGGTGGTGGTTTTCGGATCGCATTGAATGAAAACTTTATTATTGCAGTAGATTATGGTATGGCTGCCGATGGGCAGGATGGCAGCAGCGGGTTGTATATTGGATTAGGTTATTTATATTAAACAATAACTAATGTAAAATCAAAAAGGCCGCTTTAACAGCGGCCTTTTTTCTGTAATTATGTAATTCAGCTTTACTTAAGCTTGTACTGAATTCCAAAGGAGACAACAAAGGCAGATTTATCATATTCTTGTTTAAAGAAAGGATTTGATTTACCGTTTGATGTAGTTCCATAGAATGTATTACTGGTATTCAGGGCGATAGACATTTTGGGATTTAAAATATATTTGATACCAGCACCAACCGTATTGGAAGGTACTCCAAAATCCAGATCAGTATTATAGTCTTCAGTTGGACCGGTTGTAGCGAATAGATAGCCGGCATTAACGGACAAGGCGTCACTCAGAGCATAATCCACAGCCAGACCAGCATTAAAATCATTTACAACCAGTTCTTCATCTCCATCCCAATCACAGGCTGTATTGAACCAGTAATTAAAACCCAGTTCGGTCCGTAATTTTTCGGACAATTGATAGGAAACACCAATGCCAAGCTGGGCGGGTATATCTTCGCTATATACTTCATCATCTGGGAACATAGGTGGATCTAAAACGGCACCAGTGCCATCTGTGGTTGTTTCGGATGTCAGCTCAAGTTTGGTGATCGGTTCATAGCGTAAACCAATTCGTAGTTTGTCGTTGGGAACGAGATTTAAACTAAAAACAGCAGTATAACCACTGCCGGAACGCTTGGAGTCAACGTAAATATCAGGAACTGGATTAACCGATGTATCAGGTAAGATTAAAGTGGCATCTAATAAGTGGCCTTCATATGTATTGGTTGCCGTTACATATCTAAAGGCTGCCGCTAAAGAAATTTTGTCATTTAAAGCATAAGCAGCACCGGCTTGACCAGCAAAGTAGATTGAACTTCCTGTGAATGATGCATCAACGGAATAATCAGTGATGCCCTGAGTGCCTACAAAAACAGCCAAAAGCTCATCAAAGGATGGTAGCCCTTCCTCATAGGCAGCACTACCGCCACCACCAATGGGCATGAATCCGCCAAAGATTGTTAAAGCATCCTTTTTATGAGCAAAGTAGAAATTTGGAAAAACCGGTACAAAAGTATCACCTACATACGAATCCTTATTATAGGCATCATCAAAAACGGTAACTTCGCGGGTTTGCCAAACTGTTTGGCTGCTCAGGTACAAATAAGTACCATCATCCAGATAGGAAAGACCAGCGGGATTATAGAGGACAGCGTCCAGATCAGTGGAGGCGTTACGATTCAACGTTCCCATATATTCCGAACTTTGATTGGTGTTTGTGATCATTGCAGAGCAGATGGATAGTAAAACAAACAACATTGCGAATGCCAACAATCTTTTGTTTATTATCATAATTATTATCCCAGTGTATTTAAGATAGGGCAGATTGAATCAAGATTGATCAATCTGCCCTATTTAATTAAGCAAGTCTAATTACTATTATTACCTTGTTTACTGTTTAGTAAAACCAAGGGTTGTAGAACTGGTGTTGATTACCGACACTCCGGGAACAAACATATCGGGTATACCATCGCTATTAGCATCAACAGGCAATACAACCGTGATTGTTTCTACGTCTGCGTAAGTCATGTCAATTGTAGTTGGACTATCAACATCGTCTACGGTGATAGGACCGGCTACACCACTCGGAGGTATTACATAAATTGCACCATCCAACAGCAGAGTGCTGAAATCCTCTGCTCCCGACCATTCGCCAGCATCATCCAAATCAACTGTTCCCAGATCAAATCCAAGGGTATCGTTTGCATCTGGAAATGTACCAGTGAGTGTGTAGGTTCCATCATCAAACAATTCGGCTTCAGCAGTTACACCCAAACCGCTAAAGGCTGCCCAGGGCACTGTTCCACCGCCTAAAACCGTACCTGCAGGAATTCCCAAAGCTGTAATTTCAACTGTAGCTGCATAAGAGGCTGATTGCACCATATTTGTCATAGTCCAGGTACCAACCAATGCGCTTACATCTTCATCGTCATCGTCCTCACAGCCGATAAAAAAGACAACGCTGAAACCTAACAACAAAAGTGTAATTAGTTTAAATGTGTTTTTCATTGTTTCTCCGTTTTAAGTATGAAATCTGATTAATGTTATTGAATAGTAATATTCCCTTAAGACTAAAATAGAACGGAATCAGGCAGGAATGCAAAAAAAATATTTATCTTCTTTTAGAGGATATAATTGACCGAAAAAACCACTTTTCGTTCCGGTCCCATGTTACGCTCAAGGTCGACAAAATAATACTGGAAGAAATTTTCAACTCGTAATTGCAGTTCGATTTGCCGGGTTCGATAACCAATCCCCATATTCCACAAATGGATTGGCACACGTCGATCGCTTCCGGTTTTTGGATCTTCCTGGAATAACTCGACCCGTTCAATTCTACTGGCGTAACGGTACTCAATGCCAGCGAAGACGCCCTGCCAGTTAACTCGTGCCTGTCCGCTAAAACTGTGGCGAAAACGATATGATAATGTATCCGATATTTTCCCGTTCGAATCGAGCTCCACCGGGCTCAACCAGGTATAACCAACGCTTGTTTGAAACAAATTATTGAAGAATGCTCCGGACAGACCTAACTCGGCACCGGAAATTCGGGCATCGGTTAGGTTTTCGAAATGAATGGTACCAGAAGTGAAAATAACTGGTTCGATCATCTGATTAAAGCTGGTGGTAAACAATGAACAATCCATTTTTAGCCCGGAAACAAAACCCCTTCCCTGCCAGGCTAACAGACCCCCGATTTCTGCGGATAAGCTGTTTTCGGCCACGAGATCCGGATTTGGTATTACCTTGAAAACGCTCAACTGGGATGACGAATACAGCTCAGCGATGGTGGGCACACGAAAACCGTGTCCAATCGATCCCCGCAGGGCAAAACCCTCAACTGGATTGTAGTTTAGCGCCAATTGCGGCGAAAATGTTTGGTCAACCAGGCGATTATCGACTTGATATATTTCATAACGACCGCCCAGAGAAAGATTAACTGTTTTATACAAACGTTTTTGTCCCAGAAGATAAAATGAAGACGAATTGCTGGAATGGTCGCCAAAGATGCGGGCGTCTATCTTTGCCTGCTGAAAGACCAGCCCGACAGTTGTATTGAAGGATTCGGTCCAATTAGTTGAAACTTGTACTTCACCATAATATTTTGATTCGGTTGAGAAATCATTATTTGTTAGTCCGCTGTTTTCCCAATTGATTGAGTAAAGGGCAGCCTTAATTTTAATTATTGTTGCCGCTGAATGGATATAATTGAACAAGCTGCTGAGATTAAGTTTGTGACCTTCGGAGCGGTCGTTTTCATAGCCGCCGGGAGCCTCAAAGGGTTCGGCTGCATTTTTCCAGAGCGAACTGAGGCCAGACTGGTCTGAAAGAAAATTTCCAAACAATGTGGTGCTGTAGCGCGAGCCGAAATTCAGTTTTAATTTGCCGGTCAGGTTCAAAGCTTCCTTCCATCCCAGGCGATAATAGCCGTCAGTCCGGCGCTGCTGTAACCGTACCCAGTAACCATGTTGACCAAACGGTTGCGCATGACTCAATTCAGCCACATAAAATCGGTTAGGTTGATTGGTCCATTGCCATTGATCGTATTTGGGGGCGCTGTATTGCCCGGCCTTTAACTGCAACCGCGTTTCCGGGGTGGCGGGTGTGTTGCGGGTAATAATATTGATGACACCACCCATGGCGCTGGAGCCATACAAGGCTGATCCGCTGGATTTAATAACCTCCACCCGGGCAATTTCTGAAGTAGGGATAACGGCCCAGGTGATATTGCCGGCGGCGCTGCCTAATAATGGTAGTCCATCCAGTAACAACAAGGAACGGTTTCCGGCCCCCAGGGAATAACTGTTGGCCCCCCTGATATTAATTTGATCTTTGACAATCGAGATTCCGGTTTCGAACGGCAGCACCTCTTCCAGACTCAAAGCAGCCCGATCCTGAATTTGGCGCGGGCCGATAACGGTGACGGCAACGGGAGCTGTAAAAATATCCTGTTCTTTTCGGGTGGCCGTCACAATAATTTGAGGCGATGCTAAAACGTCGGCGGTCATTCCAATTTCAATGAAATCAGCCGTGGTATCATCCAAGCCGGAAAATGAAATAATTTGCCTTTTATAACCCATCATTGTCACAATCAGAGAAAAATCAGTATCGACCGGGATGTTGATGGAAAAAGCTCCGTCGTTGCCGGCTGCAGCACCAGTGTAGGAATGCCGTAAAAGGATATTGGCACCGGCCAGCGGTTCATTTGTAACTGAATCAATTACCCTGCCCTGAATGACTGTTTCAGTAGCGCCAATAATGCTAAAAAAAATAACAGTTATAAAACAGACGACTCTTGCTGAAAATGCCGGCATCTTAAAATTCAATTTCCCAGAGATCGTCAATTTTTGTTATCTGTTGCTCATGAATCAAAATTGATTTTGAATTCAGGAGAATGTCAATGATTTCAGTACCAGGTAATTTCACAGGCAAATGAGGGGCATTAAGAACAGAATCGATTTTAACGATAAAAGTCTCTGGTGGAATCGTTAATCCTACGGGTATAATCTGGTAACCTCCAGGTTTCAACTGGATAAAAAATTCTGTTAATGGATCACAATCGCTGGCGGTTACATCACAGGGTAAAATCGGTTCGCTGTAGGCAATCAGATGATCTGCAATATTATCCAGATCCAATCGGTCGAGCACACCCAGCACAACAGCCGTGATCTCAGCCGAAGCAAACGTTGAATCAGGTATAGATATTTGTCCCTCAACGCCCGAGACTGGCGTCAGTCCGGTGGGCGCCGCACATTGGAAAAGTAAAGAAGTTAATACAAAGATTAGCCCCGTTATCTGTTTTTTCATTAATTGTTTACGTAATAGAATTTTCCCCATAACCAAATTTAAAGAGAACCTCCTTGATACCGGTTATACTTTATAAAAATATTATACAAGTAGGGTGGCACAATGCTTATTAATACACAATATCAAGTATAAAAAATACACATTATGGCATATTGATTAATTTTTTAAAAAAGCTTACGTTCTATCAGCCCAACAGAAGGTTGGGTGGTTCATTGCTACATATTATCTGTAATCTGGCTGTTTCTCTATAAGCAAAGCCCTTTGGTAATACGAAGGGCTTTTGCTATTAAAATATCCGATAAATCGATTTGTATTTATCTGCAATTTGGTGAACTTCTGATAATGGTGCGGATAAATCTTTTTAACCTAAAATGATTAACAAATAGATTTGACAGTGAAATGTTGACAGTAATGATAGTAACAATTTTCTTCATTCTGTATTATTTGTATTTATGGAAACCCTGTCCCATTAGCGATTCCTTAATTGCGAAATCGGTTTATCTGGGACATCGCGGGGCCAAGCATCGAGCTCCCGAAAATACGGTATCGGCATTTCTGGAGGTTAAAAAGGCTGGCCTCCATGGTACCGAACTTGATGTTGTTAAAACAAAAGATGGTCATCTGGTATGCTCGCATAATTTCGACTTGGAAATGGAAACAGATGGAAAAGGGTATATTTACAATATTTTATACCAAGATCTATTGTTAGTAAATGCCGGAATTAATTTTCCACTCCCCACAAAAGAACAAATACCATTATTATCGCATATTCTGGCGCTTTTTCCTGAGCCCTACCTGATTAATATAGAAATAAAAACCCGGACATTTTTTGATATTAGCACAGCTTTTCAGGTTGCACGGCTCGTTCGCCGCCTGGGCTTACAACAGAGGGTGATAGTATCCAGTTTTAATCCACTGATATTACCGATTATAAAATTGATTGATCGCCAAATCGTGACTGGTTTTATAATTGAACCAAAAACCCAAAGGTTAATACGCTTTGTTAATCTGATTCATCCTGATTATTTACACCCGGAATCCACCCTGGTCACCGACGACCTGCTTAGATACGCCCGGCAAAAAGGAATGGCGGTTAATGTCTGGACGGTCAACAATAAGCCGGCAATTGATTGGCTGGTGAAAAAAGGTGTGAATGGAATAATTACCGACCGACCGGAATATTGTCCACTGCCGTCCGAGCTTGGAGTTGGACCTTGATAAAGAGCGCTAAACCGATGATGAAGCAGGGCCAGAAGAGATACCAGGAATAATGTTCGGGCACGGTTTGAGACATTACGGCGCGGCCGGGAATCAGGAAAGTTACGATAATCCCGATACCCATCAGTATTTCTAAAAACCAGAATTTTATGCTTAGAACCAGTACCCGGCTGCGTTCATCAGCCCATAGCAGCACTACCCCTCCGTAAATCAATCCCAACGAAATTACCATCGGCGCCCAGACCGGTCCTACCCAGGGATAGGGAATTAGAAACAGAATATCCCAGGTGAAAAGATTCTCCGGCCACCCCAAAACCAGTTTCAGGAAAATATAGTAAAATATGTCCCAGACGGCGAATATGATGCTGAAAGCCGCCAGTTTAACCAGTCTCGAGCCGGCTGTTAATGCCGCCGCGGACCAAATTAAAACTATGGTGGCAATTTCACGCAGAATTTCAACGGTAGCAATATTGCTGGTGGCAATAATAACCGGAAAGCTGAACCCGCTGGGATAATGCAGTTTCCGCAAGTACACAACTATTGCCGCCTCGATAAAACCGAAAGCAATTCCAAATAGAATAAGCCAGATTAAGCGTTTTTTCACTTTAACCTTCTGAGAGATAATTTATTGCAGGAGAAATCGTAATGGATCCAATTAATCCCGGGAATGATGAACGGCGAAGGAGCTGTTTTCATAAAATTCCTTCAGATTTGCGGCACCCATATAGCTGAAGGAACTGCGTAAACCCGCCTCAATCTGATCAAGAATGTTTTGAACTCCTCCATTATACTCAACGATAGTTTCATCACCTTCCACATAATAGGGGTTTTTACCACGCTTCTGTTGTACCGCAAAGGAGGCCGAGCCCCGATAGGCCTTATACAGCTTACCATCATATTTGAGGATATTTCCTTCCGCTTCTTTAGTGCCGGCCAGCATCCGTCCCACCATCACCAGATCGCCGCCCAGCGCCAGGACTTTTGCAATATCACCGGGCCGTGCGAATGCCGCCATCGGCAATCAGCAAAGCCTCGGATCTCAACTCATCTTTAGCTGCCCTGCATTCAACAATGGATGATACTATTCCCTGCCCCACACCGGTCATAATTGATGTTGTACACATGGATCCGGTGCCGATCCCGACTCTAATGGCCTGAACCCCCAGATTTGATAGATAGGCAAACCCTTCCTTGGAATCGACGTTTCCGCAGATGATAAACACATCATTCAGATTCCGTAAATATTTAACCACAGGTTCTACAGCCGCATTGAATCCGTTGGCAACATCAACAATGAAAAAGCGCGCCCCCAGCCGATAAAATTTATCAATCATTGGTTTTTCTTCCAGTCCAACGGCGATCACCGCACCGGCGTTTTCAGCCTGAAGTTTTTGCGAGCCAAACAAGGTGTTGGGCTCTAACATGGCACTGATTTCCGGCTGGTTATCATCGGCAGCCGCCAAATTGGTGCTGTAGTTATCATAATCGATTAAATTCCAACCGATGAAATCATATTGCCGCCCGGGATAACGAAGTGGCCTGACGTTACTATTACCCACCTCCCAATCTAAGACAAGGTTGTTGAAATCCCGGGCCGGTACGCCCTCCATAAAGTCAACATCGCCGCTTTTAACCTGTAGCCAGAGATTAATATTATCAGAGACAACCATGAATATAATCCGATCCAGATAGGGCTTACCAGGCTTATAATATGCTTCAAAACGCTCCAGAACCAAGGTCTGCTGGCTGGTCCAATCCTTGAATTTGAAGGGGCCGGTCCCTACCGGCTGGCGATTGAAAGGACTGTTGGGAATTTCCGCCGGATCCAGCTTGCCAAGGATATGCTGGGGGACGATATAACCTTCGATTGCTTCCGTAAGCATGGTTGGAGTACGTTTGGTAAAACGGAAGATTACAGTTGAATCATTGGGTGCTTCGATGACCCTGATGTTTTGCTTTAATGATATTCCTACCCAACCAATCGTAGGGTCAGTCTGCAGGGCATAGGTGAAAAGGACATCATTAGCCGTAAATAAAGTACTGTCATGCCAGAATACATCGGTGCGGAGTTGAAAGGTGATTGCCAGGCTGTCCTCTGAGAAAAACCAGGCCTTAGCCAGCTCTGGTGAATAAGAAACCATATCGGTATTTAATTTGCCCAGCTGGCGATATAGAACGGCCAGGACATTTTGTGCTGTCCGCGACAGGGCCATCAGTGGGTTCAAAACATCCGGCTCGCTAATGATACCAGCAACCAGAGTACCGCCGGGAACGATTTTTTGACCAGTTGGATCTAATCTGGCTTGCTGACCACCCTGGGAATCAGTTTTACTGCAACTAAAGAATAACAGGCACAGACTGATTAAAAATATTCGATTCATCTTTTTACCCTAGATTTATTTGACCCTCTTCATATTGTAAATCTTTTTAATCTTTCGGAGTTTTCAACTGAAAAGTTAAGGTGCACTTTTAGCATCTAAAGCTTGGGGGTAATTTACCTGGTTTATTGGTTTAATGCCCATGTTTTGGGCATATTTAATTTGTAAGGTTTACCTAGCAGGCAAACCAGACTCATCAATGGCTCTGATGATCTCATATTTATCAGTCTGGGCGAAATACATCATCTAAGAACAGCCCATGTGATCTTTTTTTATCTCGGAATGCTTACAAGACCGGATCGGCGCATATTAACCGGGAGAGATGGTTAGATGACTTCTCTCAATGTAAGATAATTAAGAAAGGAGATGAGTCGGGGTGAAATATAATCTCACCAACTGGAGGGGCTCATTTTACCAGTTAATATCTGCAGCCCGACAATTATCCACTACCTGTTCCGGCGTCTTTCCACCGGGGATCACTGTGTGGCAGGCTGGGTGCTTCAGGCAGAAGGCCAGGCTAGTCTGAGCTTTGGAATATCCGGGATATTTATCATAAACCGGTTCGATTTCGTCGAGCTCGGTTAAATAGTGGTCCAGCTTCTCAGAAGACAGATTCATACGGCGGTGATCATTTTCGCCAAACCGGGACTGACGGTTGAATTTTCCGGTCAGCAGGCCGAATAACAGTGGTATCCGCACGATTACGCCGATGCCGTATTGCTGAGCCTTGGGGAACAACACCTTTTCCGCCTTCCGTTCCAACAGGTTGTAGCGGACCTGGATACAATCCAGGATATGGTGGTGGTCATCCAGCAGAAAAGCCTGATCGGTTTCTTTAAACGATTGGATGCTTAGTCCAGCATTTAGAATTTTACCATCGCGCTTCAGTGTTTCCAGTGCCTCCCAGGGTTCATCGCGGTTAAGCTTTTCGATATCGGGGCTGTGTAGCTGCAGGATATCCAAAGTCTCCACACCCAACCGCTTCAGGCTCTGTTCGGCTGCCCATATCAGATAATCCTTGTCGTAGGTCTGTTTGATGGGGCCATAGCCATTGTCATCGTCATCGCCGGCATTGTAAAAATCATTACCGGCCTTGGTAGCGATGATAACGTCACCCTTCCCGCGTTCTTTTAGCACGGAGGCAATCAGCTCTTCCGAATGACCGAAACCATAAACATCGGCAGTATCGATAAAGGTAACACCTTCATTCAAGGCCGTGTGTAGAGCCTTTTTGCTAACGGCATCATCGGTTTTACCCCAGTCTCGGCCACCGATGGCCCAAGCTCCGAAACCCACCACTGAAATTTTAGGACCGCGTTTACCTAATTTTGTGTATTGCATAGCTCCTCTTTTTTTACCACGGATTACACAGATTAAAAACAAAAAATCAATATTTTTTCATTAAATAGATAATCCGTAAAATCAGTGTAATCTGCTTGCCTGCTGTAGCTGTAGCATAGGCTGGTTGTTCATACTGCTTCAATGTTTAAAACAACGACTATCTGTAAATACCATGGCGATTCCATGTTCATTACAGGCTTCGATTACTTCTTTATCGCGGATTGAACCCCCGGGTTGGATGATGGCTCGTATTCCGCTGGGAGCGATTTTATCGATACTGTCGCGGAAGGGGAAAAAGGCATCGGAAGCCAGGATTCCACCAGCTGCCCGGGCACCAGATTTGCGAATAGCGATATCGACGGCGTCCACCCGGGAAACTTGTCCTGCGCCAATACCAACAGTAGTAAAATCTTTGGCTATCAAAATTCCATTGGACTTGACATGCTTTAGCACTTTCCAGCCGAATAACATCGTCTCAATTTCTGTTTCACTTGGTTTGGTTTCGGTGACGATCTCAAGATCATCATGCACGATGGTTTTAATATCAGTTTCCTGAACCAGCAAGCCCCCGTCAACATAACGATACTGTAACTTAGCCTCTTTGGGTGGTATAGAACCTAACTCCAGAACCCTTAGGTTTTTCTTTTTCGCCAGGATTTTCAGTGCAGTTAGTTCGAAGTCCGGCGCTAAAACGATTTCCACAAATACTTTATTTATTGCTTCGGCTACGGCTTCCGTGCAGGTGCGGTTCAAGGCGATAATTCCACCGAAGGCACTAAGGGCATCAGCGTTGAAAGCACGATTGTAGATATCGGCAATATCGGTGCCCGTGGCCACTCCGCAGGGATTGGCATGCTTTACAACCACACAGGCCGGTTTGGAAAATTCCGCCAGGCAGGCCAGAGCTCCATCCGCATCCATGATATTATTGTATGATAGTTTTTTGCCTTGATGAATTTTTGTTGTTAATATATTATTGCCTGTAGTAATTGGTAATTTATAAGCAGCAGCCTTTTGATGCGGATTTTCTCCATATCGTAACTCGTAGAATTTATTGAATGTTATTGAATAGTCATCAGAAAGAGGCTCATCCTTAAGATAATTGTGGATCAAGGCATCGTACTGAGCAGTGTGACCAAATGCTTTAGCTGATAGAATTCGGCGGGTTTCAAAGGTGAGTCCCTTTTGTTGGGTTAGTTCAGCTATTACCGTACTATAATCTGCTGGATCGATAATTACACCACACCAGCCTGTATTTTTAGCCGCACTACGGATCATTGTAGGACCACCAATGTCTATGTTCTCTAGTGCCCGGGCAAGCATCACATCAGACTGTGAAATCGTTTTCGCGAAGGGATAGAGGTTGCAAACCACCAGATCGATCCATTTGATGCCATGAGCTTCCGCCTCTTTCCCATGTTGGTCGCGTAGTCCCAGGATACCACCTTCCACCAGCGGGTTGATTGTCTTTACCCGGCCGTCCATGATTTCCGGAAATTGAGTGTAATCTGAAACGTCAATAACTGGGATACCAAAGGTACGAAGCGCCCGTGCCGTCCCACCAGTAGAGAGAATCTCCACGCCATTTTCGTGCAAGACTTTGGCAAAAGGTTCCAAGCCCTGTTTGTCAAAGACCGAAATCAATACGCGGGTAATTTTAATATTTGTTTGGTTGAGAGTAGGGTTTTTGAGCATTGTGTTTTATTGTTTAGGAGTTAAGATATAAATACATATATTTTTAATAACCTATATTAACCTATTCCAACATGCCGGTCTTGGAGTAGCGGTCAATGACTTCAATAAAAGCCACACCTTCCAGTTTTTGAACTTTGGCTTTGAGTGTGTCTGGTGTATCGTCAGGCTTCACGGAGCATTTTTTCTGGATGATTATTGGTCCGCCATCCACTTCGGCTGTGACCATGTGGATAGTGCAGCCGGTCTCGGTGTCGTGATTGGCTAATACTTCTTCATGGACGTTTGTGTCCATGCCGCCAGCGTATTTGGGTAGCAGTGATGGATGCACGTTGAGTACTTTCTCAGACCAGTATTGACAGAATTCTCCCGATAGAATTCGCATGAAACCGATCAGGAGAATCAGGTCAACTTTGTATTTTTTCAATTCGACAGTCATTTCGCGATCAAATTCTTCACGGGTTTTGCCCTTGTGGCTGATAAAGAAAGATTTGATCCTATGTTTTGCTGCCCGCTCCAGAATATAGGCTTTAGAACGATTGCTAATGACAATTTCCACCGCAGCATTCAACCGATCCTCAGCTATCGCGTCAATAATAGCCTGCAGGTCGGTGCCTTTAGTGGAGCCGAGAACGCCCAACCTTACGGTTGCCACTAATTTTTCCCCCGTAATTGGTGCATGTGATCGATCCTTCTCTTGACCAATTGCGCTGTGCCGATATCGTTCCGGTGGAAAACTGGTCCAGTAATAAACTCGACTTCAGTCTGGGCGATCCCCTCAGCCTCTGCGAGCGTTGGCGCTATACCAACAATTGCCGCTGTCCGAGATCCGGTTTCGTACAAACCCTCCTTACGTTGGTCTACTGCTGCCAGATAAAGTTGGCCGGGATTCTTAATTTTTGATATATCAATTCGTTGATTTTTAACAGGCTGGTCAGGATAGCCCGCCGGAACAGCATATTTACACACCGTTGCCAGCGGTTTGAATTTGGTCATATTCTGGCTGAGTGTACCGTTAACTATGGCTTCGCAGATCGCCACAAAATCAGATTCAAGTATTGCCAGTACATTCAGGCCTTCCGGATCTCCAAACCGAGCATTATACTCAATCAGCCTGACACCATCTTTCGTTGCGATAAAACCACCATACAGGATACCCTTATATCCTTCGCCATACTCCTTTTTCAACGCATTTATTGTGGCCAAATTAATTGCCCGGGCAGCGTCAATGTCACTGGAGTTGAGAAATGGTAAGCTGTGATCAGCGTTAGAATATGACCCCATTCCACCAGTATTCGGGCCTGTATCCCCTTCGAAAGCTCGTTTGTGGTCTTGTACTGCTGGCATATGAGCTAGATTTTTCCCATCCGAAAAACTCATTAATGAGAATTCTTCACCGATCAGTTTTTCTTCAATAACAAATGATTTACCTGCATCAGCCAGCTCACGGCAATATTGTAAGGCTTCAGCATGCGAGTGTAGATGATCACCGGCGACCTTTACACCTTTCCCACCCATCAGACCATCATATTTTACCACGTATAAATCGCCGAGTTCTTTTAGATAATTATGAACACCTTCCATTGAATCGAAGAATCGGTATAGCGGACCACCGGGCACATTATACTTAGCCAGTAAATTTCTCGTAAAGGCCTTGCTGGTTTCGATTTGAGCCAGTTTTTGTTTTGGTCCGACACAGGGTACTCCATTATCCCAAAGAGCGTCCGCAATACCGGCTGCCAAGGGTGCCTCGGGACCAATTATTGCAAGGTCGATTTGGCAAGACAAAGAATATTTGACAACCAGCCCTGGATCATTAATGTCATTTACGTTATATCCGTCACATAGTGATTGGACACCAGGATTTTTACTGGTTCCTATACAGTATAGCAATGTGCGTTGGGGTGAGCGATTTACAGCACGAGCAATGGCATGCTCGCGGGCGCCGGAACCGATCAGCAAGATATTCATAGTTTAATCTTGTCCTCTGTTTGCTTGCTGCGCCTCAAATTGACGCATCTTGTTTTCATCTACATCGCCGGTTACATACTTCCCGTCCAGACAGGCCATACAGGGGCGATCAATGCCGTGATCACCTTTACGAGTCACGGCTTCCAACAAATCATCCTGGCGCTGGTAAAGCAGGCGGTCTACACCCATATTTTCGGCGATTTCTTGCTCGGTCAGTCTATGTGCAATTAATTCCTGTCTGGTGGGAATATTCACACCGTAAAAACAGGGAAATTGGACCGGTGGACAAGCGACAACGAAATACACTTTCGTCGCGCCGAACTCCCGCACCATTTTTACGATCTCCCGACTGGTAGTACCGCGAACGATACTATCATCTACGATCATTACCTTTTTGCCACGGATTTCTAGTTCTTGTGGAACCAGCTTGAAGCGTACGGATTTTTTTCTTTGTTCCTGCCCGGGCATAATAAATGTCCGCCCGATAAAAGGATTTTTATATAAACCTTCCGAATAACGGACTCCCAACGCTTGTGCTACCGAAAGAGCAGCGGTATTGGCTGTGGAAGGCGCCGGAATGACTATATCGGGCTGTTCATCGGGATATTTATTTTGCCAGCGGAATGCCAAGTTTTGCCCCATACGCAGACGGGCTCGGTAAACACTAACAGCATTCATCATCGTATCTGGACGAGCAAAATAGACATATTCAAAAACACAGGGGGTGAAACCATTTCTTTTTATGATACGGCTTTGAACTGGTCCGTCTTCAGGCAAAAAGATTACTTCACCGGGCTGGACATCTCCCGTGTGTTTAAATCCCAGGGCATAAAAAACCGAGGTTTCGGAACAGAAGATATAATCGGTGGTACCATCTTCATTTTTACGCTCTCCTTTGGTCAATGGCCGAATTCCATTGGGGTCACGAAATACCACCATGCCCCTTCCAATAATCGTTGCAATAACCGAAAACGCACCGCTGACATGGCTAAAAACATCTTCAACTGCTGTACAGATATTTTCGAAAAAATCATTTGTTTCAGAATTGGTGGCAAGACGGTTGAGGGTATCAGCAAAATAATGCAGAATTACCTCAACATCAACAGAGGAATTGAGATGCCGAAAATGATTTTTCGAAAGATCGTCGGTAGTTTCTTCCTGATTTACCAGATTACCGTTGTGGGCCATGGCGATACCATATGGAACTCCGGTCCAAACCGGCTGGGCGTCTTCGCGGCCATACCCGCCAGCAGTTGGGTAGCGGGTCTGACCGATACCGATATTGCCTTGAAGACGAGCCATATTATGCTCATCAAAAATATCTCTGACCAGACCAACCCCTTTTTTAAAATGAAAACGCTTATTATAAGTAATGATGCCAGCCGCATCCTGCCCGCGATGTTGAAGTTGGATCAGGCTTTCATAGAGCTCAGCCGCTACTGGCTTGCCGGATTTAATCCCAACTACGCCACACATTATTTTAGCAACTCCACCAGTTGAGGTGCTAGGCCAATGTAATTCTGGGGCAGCAGGTCCAAAAGCAATAAGCGCTCATTTTCCGGTATGTCCAAACCGGCGACAAACGAACGAATACTTTCTTTGTCAATAGAATGGCCACGGGTGAGTTCTTGCAATTGCTCGTACGCATCGTTGCGACCGTTTTTCCGTAAAATTGTTTGAATGGCTTCCGCCAAAACTTCCCAGTGCTGGTTCAACTCCTGCTCAATTCCGACTTTGTTGATTACCAGTCGCTCTAAACCACTGATAATATTTTTAACGGCCAGCAGGGAATGGGCCAGCGGCACACCCTGGATGCGCAAAACGGTGCTGTCAGTAAGATCGCGTTGCAGGCGGGAAATTGGTAGTTTTGTTGCCAGGTGATTCAGCAGCGCATTGGCGATCCCCAAATTACCTTCAGCATTCTCGAATTGAATTGGATTGATTTTATGGGGCATGGTGCTGGAACCAACTTCACCGGCCAGCTTTTTCTGCTGGAAAATGCCCCGACTGATGTAGGCCCACATATCCCGGCATAAATCGATTAATATAGTATTGACCCGGATCAGTGCGTGATAGCTGGACGCTAGGTTATCGTGGGGTTCGATCTGGGTGGTCAGCAGAATTGGCTCCAAGCCCAATGATTTGATAAAGCGGGTGCTAAAGGCCAACCAATTCACCTGTGGGAAACTAATCTGGTGAGCGGCCCAGGTCCCGCTTGCGCCGGCTAGCTTGCCGGTTAAAGTTTGACTTTGGAGCAACTGCATCTGCTGCTGGAGGCGAAAGGCAAAGACCGCCAATTCCTTGCCAACTGTCGTCGGAGTTGCCGGTTGACCGTGAGTCAGCGATAAAAGAGGAGTCTGTTTATAGCGTCGGGCCAGCGTGCGCAGATTTCGATACAATGATTTCAAACCGGGCAGATAAATATGCTTCATGGCATCCTGCCACATGAGGGAATAAGCCAGATTATTAATATCTTCGGAAGTGAGAGCAAAATGAATCCATGGGCTGAATTTTTTCAAACGCGTTTCTGCCAGTTGCTCCCGCAGCCAATACTCCACGGCCTTGACATCGTGATTGGTTTTCTGTTCGATCTCTTTCACCCGCATGGCATCAGCGGCATTGAAATCCTGATAGAGCTTACGTAATTGCGATTGATATGATGTGGAAAGAGCAGCAAAAGCCGTGAATTTTTTTTCGGCACCCAGGGCAATCAGATATTCAATTTCTACTCGCAAACGATACTTGATCAGAGCGAATTCGGAAAAGAAAATTCCCAGTTCTTTTAGTTTCGAGCGGTAACGTCCGTCAATTGTGGTAATGGAAAAAAGGTACTTTTTTTTAGTCACAATAATCCTCGTTAACTGCCAACTTGAAGAATCCGCTGGGCTGCTAAGGCGCAGTTACCAGGGTCCAGTACGGTTAATACCGGTGCCTTACTGGGCATCTGCAAGGTTGAATGAATATTAACCAGCATGTCGGTTTTATCTTTGAATGGTGGACAAGCCAAAACGGGTTTGTTACTATTGGCACCAACAAATCCTGAGAGAGCATTTGAACGGCCAGCCACAGTAATAAATACAATCCCGGTTTGACCCTCGAATGAATTGATTATTTCCAGAACTTTGAGTGGATCCTTGTGAGCCGAAGCAGCATGGTCTTCCCAGGGAACCCCCAATTTGTCGAGCTGGTCTGTAATTTTTGTAACATGCTCTTTATCGCTGGTTGAGCCGGCTATAATTATTGCGCGCATAAAATCTCCTGAATGCTAATTATTTAAAGCCTGGGTGATATTTTCTTGAATTCGCCGATTGATAGGTTGGGTGGCATCGGGGAAAACGAATTGTTCACCAGTGATGGTTTCGTATAAATAGATGTAGCGATTCGATAACTCGATTATCAGATCTTCCGGTGCCGACGGTAATTCCTTATCATTATAGGGATCGCAATTATCGCGAAACCACAATCGCAGAAATTCTTTATCCACATTTTCCGGCTCATTTCCCGCCGCCATCCGCTTAGAGTAGGTGTCGGCAATCCAGTAACGGCTGGAGTCGGGGGTATGAATTTCGTCGATTAACAAGATATTCCCTTCGGCATCCTTACCCATTTCGTACTTTGTATCCACCAGAATCATTCCGTGTTGGGCGGCTGTTTTCTGACCAAACATGAATAACTCAAGCGCTTTCGCCGATGCGAATTCCCAATTGGCTGCATCCATCCACCCTTCGGACACAATCTCAGCGGGACTGATCGGTCGATCATGCTCCTTTTCCTTGGTGGTAGGTGTTATAATATTCTTTTCCAGTTTTTGATTTTTTAACAAGCCTTCAGGCAATTCATTACCACAGTAATTCCGAGAACCATTTTTATAATGTGTCCACAAGGCCGTATCGGTGGAACCGGTAATATAACCCCGAACCACAAATTCAATGGGAAAAACATTGCACTTTTTACCAATCGTAACATTTGGATCGGGTGTTGAAATGACATGGTTGGGAATAATGTGATTGGTTTGCTGGAACCACCAGGCACTGGTCTGATTCAGAACCTGACCTTTGAAGGGGATTGCAGCCAGAACACGATCGAACGCGCTCTGGCGATCAGTAGAAATCAGGGCTATTTTGTCATCGAATAGATAGGTGTCACGGACTTTCCCCGTGATTTTTTCACCCCGGGACAGCATGGTTTCGGTTAAGCAATTGTTGATCTGCTTTTTAATCAGATCGGTATAATCATTTCTGGTCATAGCAGTAGCATTTGTGGGCAATTGGGTTAAAAAGAATGTGGGTGTCAAGAACCTGCTGCAGAACCGTTTCCGGATCACCCTTTTGCGGAATAATAGTCCACAGCACCCCAAACTCAATACCTGTGATCGAATCAAGTTCAAAGCGTTTCGTCAGAGCTTCCAGTTTTTGTTGACCCAGCACATCGTCACGACTGCGAATCAACAGGGTAGTGGCATCTGTTGCAGGTTCTACGATTACAACCCGCTCCTTGTTGCTGTTAAACAATTCACCGCTGACCTTGATTTGTTCCAGCAGTTTATCCGGATTGACATTTTCGTAATGAATTTCCCAGTGGATACGCCGTTGCACCTGCACAGGAATATTATGATGGACCAGGGCGTTATGTACCGAAGATGCAGTATTATCCGAGATAATCAGCTCAACTGTTAGTTCCAGAGTTTTATCAGATTTTTGAAAATCCTGAATTTCAGTGGAAATACCTTGCGTTTCCGAAATGCCAAGTATTTGTAAAGGTCGATAATTAAAATGGGGTCGGGCGCCGATATAATCGCGCATGGAGCTAAAAATGGCATCACCCTTTGGTGTCCGCTCCGGATGGGGCATGATTGACATTACATTGCCGGCGGGGTTGCAGACTGCCGCCAGGTTATAGCGTGACCCGTTGGGATTGACCGGAAATTCATTTATGATATTGCCCTGGTCATCGCAGTAGCGAAAAGCAGTCTGGTCGTTATCAATCATAGCCCGCAGGATTTCATCGCTGGTGACAAACCGGCCTTCGGCATGGGCGATGGGCACGTTGATCCAGTCGCCGATTTTCAGGTGGCGACCGAAGGCAGACTTTTCCGATGGAATGCTGAGTTGTAGATTGACCCAGGTATTGTAGTAACCAGTGCCCAATACGTGATCATCCTTGATACGCCGGTTGTCGGTTAGCGCCAGTCCCGGTATATTGTTTTCCAAGCCCGGCACCATTCCGATTTCCACCAGAATCTGGGCGCCGTTACAAATACCGAGCACAGGTTTACCAGTCTCCGCTTCGGCCTGCAAAGGGGTCATGATCGGTTCCAGGGAGGCAATTATGCCGGCTCGGGAACGGTCTTCGTAAGAAAATCCACCAACAATGATATAACCGTCACAAGCATGAATTTTATCAACCGGATCATTCCAAAGGATTTCCATCGGTTCCATCCCGGCCCGGCGAACAGCCATAAAAGTTTCCCGTTCAGTATTCGAACCGGGAAATTGAATTATACCAATTTTAATTGATTTTGACATGCAATTCTGGATGCCAATCCTGCGAGGGATGGTATCCATCATGTATTGGAATTTTTATGATTAAATGCATATTATATCAAATGAATCTGTCTGTGTCCGGGAATAATGCTGCCTAACTGCCAAGCCTGAAAGCCCG
The DNA here is from genome assembly GCA_964539785.1 of uncultured bacterium. Lineage (GTDB taxonomy): Bacteria > Fidelibacterota > Marinisomatia > Marinisomatales > TCS56 > JABMPO01. The sequence goes on from CAZIJQ010000020.1 coordinate 19,264, forward strand.
ATTCATTAATCGATTTAAATATTGATCCAATTTCAACTTCCGGTACCACCAGCACCAATCCAACGCCCATATTGAAGGTACGGTACATCTCAGTTGAATCCAGATTGCCCAGTTCCTGGATTAGTGGAAAAACAGGTTGCATTTCCCAACTGCCCAAACGGATTTCAGCATCACAATTTTCCGGTAATATTCGGGGAATATTATCGATAAACCCACCGCCGGTAATATGGGCGATCCCATGAATATTACTATTAGAACCGACCAGGCTCATCACCAAATTAGTATAATTAATATGGGGCTCTAACAGTGTTTCCCCAACAGTACTGTCTAGATTATCAGGGTGGGAGTTCACATCAAATTTACCGATTTCAAAAAATAGTTTTCGAGCCAGAGAATAACCATTTGTATGCAAACCGCTGGATTCAATTCCAATTAGTACATCGCCTAACTCAATGGCTGACCCGTTGATTATTTTATCTTGCTCCACAACCCCTGTTACGATGCCCACCAGATCATTTTCTCCGGGCAAATAAGTATCGGGCATTTCGGCTGTTTCACCCCCTACCAGCGCAATTCCGGTTTCACGACAGGCGATTGCGATACCAGTGACGATGTTTTCCACAATCTCTGGGTTTAAACGATCATTGGCGATATAATCGAGGAAGGTCAGCGGCCGGGCGCCATGGACCAGAATATCGTTGGCGCAGGCGCTTACAAGATCGTGGCCGATGGTATCATATTTATTCATCAATCGGGCAATAATGATTTTGGTACCAACCCCGTCGATACTCTGAACCATGACCGGATGGGTATAATCTTTGGCAATCTGGGACAAGTCGAAAAATGAACCGAAGCCGCCTAATTCGGATAATACTGATGGGGTGTAAGTGCTATGAACAGCTGCTTTGATCCGCTCCACCACTTCGTTTCCAGCGTCGATATTGACACCGGCGGATTTGTAATCAACTTTGGTATTTTTAGCCATTAGATCAGTTTGTCCCGTAGTCCATTTTGCCAGACGTCGTGGGCAAGTCTGATGGGCAGGTTGATTTTTTCACTGATGATCAGTGCCTGATGTTCGGTGGTGCTACCGATATTTAACGCCTGCAATTGATGTCGCTGAAAGAGCGCCTCCAACGCTTGAGTATTTTCGGGAGTTACTTCCAGGATAAAGCCGCCGGTTTCGGAAAACAATTTTTTATCGGCACGCAGGTTGCCGGGTATTTCGACTTCGCAGCCAATGCCGTTTTCGAAAGTCATTTCTGCCAATGCCACGGCAACACCACCTTCTGAAATATCGTGGGTAGCCAGAATCATCTGACCGTCAACCGCGTCGATGACGGCATAAATCTGCTGTCGAACTTCTTCCAGGGCTGGCTTAGGTAAGTTGGATCCCAGTTCATCAAACAGTGAGTAATAAACGCTACCACCGCATTCATCTTTGCGTGCACCAACCAGATAAATCAATGAATCGGCCTGCTTGAATGATTGGGTGACCGCTTTGTCGATATCGTCGATCCTTCCCAGACAACTGATAATCGGGCTGGCTGGAATAGCGCCATTGCGCGATTCATTATAAAAACTGACATTACCTGCGATAATCGGTACCGGTGAGCCGGGATGATCTTTCAAGTGAATCGTGTCACAGGTATCGATGATGCCGCGAGTGGCCTCGGCGAATTCCCACATTTGCTCCGGTTTTTCCGGGTTGCCGAAACAGAGGCAGTCGGTGAGAGCCTGGGGCGCAGCACCCGAAGCAGCCACGTTACGCATTGCTTCCACTACCGCATTCACCGCACACCAATAGGGATCGATTTTGCCGTAACTAGGATTGTGATCGGTGGAAAGGGCAATCCCGGTTGTGCGAATCTCCTCGGGGTAACGCTCACTGTTGAATGGCTGTAGCAGCCCTGCATCGCTGATGCCGGATTCCACAACTGTGCGACCTTGAACCTGTTTATCGTAGGTTTCGAAGACCGGTTCCCGGGAAGCAATGTTTTCATGGGCCAGTAAATTCAGCAGGATTGAATTATAATCATCTGGTTCTGGTAAATTCGGTTCGGTAAATTTGCGCTGGGGTGCTTTCACTGGACGGTTGTAAAGAAAACCTTTGGTGACCATCGGTGCCGGAGCGTTAACGATTTCGGCACCATTGGCGTGAACTACATAATTATCATCAGCTCGAATTTTACCAACAACCCGCGCTTCAGCCCCCTCCGATATTCCCGGTAAATCAAAAGTCTTGTTGTAATGATCCAGAATCAGAGGCGTAATTTCCGGAGGCGACACCCACATGAAGCGTTCCTGGGTTTCCGAACACAGGTAGACCGAAGGATGGAGGTTGTCCATGCTGATGTGGACTTTATCGATCCACACGTCGGCGCCGTAACCGGAAGTGTCGGCCATTTCCACACTGGCACAAGAAACACCGCCAGCCCCCAGATCCTTGAAACCGACTTTACTCAGCAATCCCTTTTCCTTCAAAATTTTGAACAGGGCATAAGATGATTTCAGCAGATGCCGCTCCAGAAATGCGTTAGGTTCCTGTACCGCACCTTTGTTCTGTTCTTTCTTTTCCTCTTCCAGTTCCAGCGATGCAAAGCTGGCCCCGCCAAATCCGCTGTTATCGGTGGGCTTACCCACTAAAATAATATCGTGACCGGCTGCATTTTCAGGAGCGTAGGAATGGAGTATTTCATCCTCCCGCAATATACCCAGGGTGACCAGTGTGACGAGGCAATTGTCATTATAATCTTTATTGTAATAGAGGTCGCCGCCGATATTGGGAACGCCCAGCGGATTTCCATAGCCGGCAATGCCGGCCACCACGCCATCGTGAATCCACTTGGTCTTATTGGTTTTGATATCACCGAAACGAAGGGAATCGGTGCAGGCGATTACCTCGGCCCCCATACAGAGAACATCGCGGACATTGCCACCAATGCCGGTGGCTGCGCCTTCGTAGGGAACTACCTGGGAGGGATGGTTGTGGGATTCGTGGCTCATGACAATACAGTAATTATGGCCAGACTTATCGGTTGCCACCCGGACTATTCCCGCATCTTCTTTGGCGCCCAGCACGACATTGGGTCCGCTGGTAATAAATTTTTTGAGATAATTTCGGCTGCTTTTGTAGGAACAGTGCTCCGAACCCTCGATCGAAAACAACACGCATTCCGCCAGCGATGGCGGTCGACCGAGAAATTCGTTTTGTACACGGAGAATTTCTTCCACGCTCAGAGGAATTTTATATTCGGATAGGGTGCGCGCGATTTCTTTGTGTGAGAGAACGGAAAAGTCGATTATCTCATCCGTGAATGCCATATCATCTCACGATGGTTTGATGGCGCTCTGGTCCCATCGATATAATCGAAATGGGGCAATCGAGAGCGTTTTCAATAAACCGAATATAATTTTGCATGGTCTGTGGTAGACCTTTGAACCCCGCTTTTAGCATTGAATTTATCTGATCAGGTGCCAGATCATCCCAACCGGTAAAAGTTTTGTATACAGGTTTCGCCTCTCGATATAACTCCAGGCTGGCGGGTACTTCCTCCAACCGTTTCCCACGGGCTTCATAGGCCACACAAACCGGTAATTTTTCAAACCCTGATAATATATCCAGTTTGGTGAGGGTCAGTTCGGTAAGCCCGTTGACTCGTACCGCCTGGCGTAATTGCACCAGATCCAACCAGCCCACCCGTCGCGGCCGACCGGTAGTTGTGCCGTATTCGCCGCCTTTATCGCGCAGAGCTTTGGCCTCAGTTTCTTCCAACTCCGTGGGAAATGGGCTGATTCCTACCCGGCTTACATAGGCTTTAGCAATCCCAATGATCCGATCAATGGAGCGTACCGTCAAACCGGCGCCGGCAGCGATGTGGCCCGCCACCATATTACTACTGGTGGTGTGGGGATAAATACCATGATCCACATCCAGGCTGAGTCCCTGGGCGCCCTCAAATAAAATTTGTTTTCCGGCTTTTAGCGCCTGACCCAATTCCAGCGACGTGTCGGTCAGATATTCTTTCAGTCGTGCGCCGTACTTAACGTAATCCCGGTAAATCTCATCTATGGGTGTGTCAAATTCCACACCTAAAACTTTATTGACTAACTCCACGTTAAAGCTGTATGATTTTTCCAGTTTTTCCCGGAAGATCTCCGGTTCCAGCAAATCGATCATCCGGATTCCGTGGCGGTACATTTTATCGGCGTAAACGGGGGCGATGCCGCGTTTGGTGCTGCCGGCTGCTAGAGCACCTTGATGACCGGTAAGACCCTCATCTACAGCGATGTGATAGGGCATGATAACATGGGCGCGATAACTGATTTTCAGTCGCGGATTAACCCCCCGAGCTTTCAGTTTATCCAACTCCTTGATCAGAGCACAGGGATCGATGACTGTGCCGTTGCCGATGATACTGATGGGACGGTCATAAAGAACGCCGGAGGGGATCAGGTGGAGTTTATAAACATCACCGTCGACGATGACGGTGTGACCGGCATTGTTGCCACCGTGAAAACGAACGACGTAATCGGATTGGCCGGCAAAAAAGTCTGTAATTTTCCCTTTACCCTCATCGCCCCATTGGGCTCCGACGATAATGGTGACTTTGGACTGGTTATTACCAGTTGTCATGTTTTATGGAATTAGTGTTGTTGTAGTATTGAAATCGAGAAAAATAATGCTGTAACACTCAGCAAGATTAATTACCAATAGTATAAGAAAAAAAGCAAAGATTGCGATTGAAAACATTTTTATTATTATGCCAGACTAGCCCAAAATCACCCACATTATTAGTGGTGCTGAGCTTGTAGTTAAGGCCCAGAGAATAAGTTTTGTCATTCCTCGGTCTGATCGAATTTAATAATTATAGGAATCAATTTCGGCTCTGAGTGTACAGGAAATTCAACAGATTGGTACCGACCGCTATTATCAAAAGGTACTGGGTTGCAACCCTTCGCAAGGTTAAGGACACAAAACTACCCGCACAAAACCGATCCTCCATTAATATTTATTACCTCACCGGTGATGTGACGGCTTTTTTCACCAGCCAGAAAGACAATTGAATCAGCCACATTTTCGGCAGTAGCGACGCGCTTCAGGGGAATTTCATTGATTATCCGTTCCTGGTCAGGTCCATGAATGCTGTCGAAGGCCATGTCCGTATCCACCCAGCCTGGCGCCACGGCATTGACGCGGAAATTAGGCGCTAGTTCGACTGCCAGTGACTTGGTCATCCCAATTATTCCGGCCTTGGTGGCAGCGTAGCCGGAATAGCCGGCCTCGCCCCGTTGTCCAGCAGTGGATGATACCAGTACGACACTCCCTTGTTCGGTATGTTTAACGAATTCCCGAACCAGATAAAAGGTTGAAACAAGGTTGCACTCAATCTGGTCGCGCAGGTTTTTGCCATCGAATGAATCAATCGGTGTCGGCAGCCATAATCCAGCGTTGTGTACCAGCACAGAAGGTGCCCCGATCTGATCAATGGTTTGCTTGATCAAATCGTCGGCCGATTCACTGTTTCGCAAATCAATACTGATTGCGATGGCTTTGGAAGCTCCGGCAGCCAACACGGAATTGATCGTTTTTTCCGCAGCAGATTCATTGGAGTTGTAGTGAACGACCACATTAAATCCCAAGCGGCCAAATTCAATTGCGGTAGCACGGCCAATCCCCCGGGAAGCGCCGGTTATGAGAACGGTTTTATTGTTCATTTTAATTATTTTGGTTTTTGGTGTTTTCAAATTAAAGATTATTTGCGTCATTTTTCCAATTAATTGGATTGCGGATGATATATTCCGCTATATTTAAACACGATTGTTCATTACGCATTATATGCTCATAAAATCTTGGTTGCCAGGCAAAATTGGTATTGATTGTTTGCCGTACTTTTCTGGTTACCGATGATTTATAAGCTTGGATAATTTTAGATAATGAACCGGGTAATAGCGGTCCAAAGCAGTTTGTTGCACGACCAATTGGTAGAGACGCGACATGTCGCGTCTCTACGGAATAATCTAGTATAACAATGCCGTGAATGTGATTGGGCATAATTATATAAGCATCAAGTTTTACATGATCAAAATGCCGGGGTATTGCCTGCCAATGCCTATCTGCGATTTTGCCGCTTAAAGATAATGTTATTGAACCATGATTTATTGCCCCAAAAAATGGTTGATAATTCTGAGTACAAATTGTGACATAATAGGCGGCTTCATTTCGGTAATCCCAATCCGGTAAACGAGTGGATTTGATACGATATTTATTTTGATATTTTTTCATATATGATACCCCTGATTTCAATAACCAACCGAAATTAATATTATTTTTATCGAAATATAAAGTTAATTTTTTGTAGAGACGCGACATGTCGAGTCTCTACATAATAAATTATGTTTTTGCCATCCGCGCAAAACGCTGAGGATTACGAGCCACATGGATCACCAGCAAGGTTACTGCGGTCAATGGTGCCACTACGGCAAATGGAAATACTGCAGCAAAACCCATTAGCTGGGCAATTTGCCCGAGGACAATCCCTGCTACGAAGCTACCGAAATCCATCATGCCGGTCACTAGTGCCATTGCCGTGCCCTTGCCCTTTGTAGGTGCCATGGTGTAACCCAGGGCAGTCACTGCTGGGAAGGCCAGTCCATGGGCACTGCCCGTGAGACTCCCTGCCAGAATCAAGCCTGATATCGAGTAACTGAAATAAATTACTGCTAACCCGCAGCCGTACAGACAAAACATGGGAACTAAAATCCGGCGCCAGCCGAAACGGTCTGCCCATTTGCGGCCGATCAGGCGCACAATAATTCCGGCGGTGGCATAGCCGGTGAAATACAATCCGAAGCCATTGATTCCCCGATTTCCAGCCAGGGGAGCCAGAAATCCCGACGGTGTGGAGAATGAGATTGCGAGTAACATAGCCAGGATAAGCGGAAAATGGAGTTGTCGTGTTTTTAGGGTAACTACAAATGTTCGCAGACTGAACGATATAGGTTCCATAGCGCTAGCTGTCCTGAGGCGCGTAGCGATCATGGTTGCCAATAAACCGGCTACAGCTATCACAATAAAAAATTCGGATAATCCCCAGATGCGGACAATCTGCTCACCCATAATCGGTCCCACAAGGTTGGCTGCCAGACCGGTGATGCCATACATTGCCACCGCCTCGTTGCGCCTTGCTGTAGGCGCCATCTGGGCTGCCAGGGTAAAAAACGCCGAAAAATAGGCTCCAAAGCCAAATCCCTGAGCCACGCGCAATATCCAGGATAATGTCGTTAGTCCATCGCCAAGGATAGCTAAGAATCCCAGAGGTGCTAATCCCATCAGCAGACTGCTGCCGATCAGCACCAATCGTACGCCGAAGCGATCAATCAGCATTCCCACCAGCGGCCGACTTAAAACAGCGGCAATGGCATAAGCGCTGACAAACAAGCCGATCTGGGCGGCTGAACCACCCTGACTTTCAACATATAGCGGGTAAATGGCGTTATTGGTAAAAATCAGTCCAACTGTGAAATTCAGAATAAGGGCCAGGAAAAAGGTTGGGGTGTAAAGTTGGTGGTTCGCTGTTTTCATTCTGAATTCGAGTATTGTAGTATTTAAATTTCGGTTGAATTGATGATATTATTGTATTGAAAACAATCTGGCTAAAATTAAATGGTAAATTTCAAAATTCGCAAATTTTATCCAACAGATGCTTTAGCTGTAATTGATCTCTGGCAATGCTGCGATCTGGTGGTTCCCTGGAATGACCCCCAGCGTGATATTGAACGTAAATTAACGGACAGCCCCGATTTATTCTTCGTTGGTGAAATAGATGATAAGTTGATTGCCTCTTGCATGGCCGGGTACGACGGTCACCGGGGTTGGGTTTACTATCTTGCCGTTGATCCTGATTATCGTCGGCAAGGATTGGCTGCACAACTGATGCAACATGCTGAAGCTGCATTAAAGGCGCTGGGCTGCCCCAAGATCGATTTGATGGTAAGGGATACTAATCAACCGGTGATTGATTTTTATCAGCGGATCGGCTATAAAAAAGACCCTGTTTGTGTGCTGAGTAAACGTCTGATCGCCGATGAGTAGGGGAACTAATCGTTGTGCTATTGATAATATCTTGTTTGACAAAACAATGAAGGAAATTATATGTTTGAATGGTTTAGTGAGCTGAGTCCAATAATACAGGCCTTAGTTGCAACCCTGTTTACCTGGTTTATCACCGCTTTGGGCGCAGCTCTGGTTTTTGGTTTTAAAACTATCAATCAAAAAGTGCTGGACGGCATGTTAGGTTTCGCCGCCGGTGTTATGATTGCTGCCAGTTTCTGGTCACTTTTGGCGCCGGCAATTGAAATGTCAGAATCAATGGGAAAATCTAAGTGGATACCGGCCTTGATTGGATTTTTAATGGGCGGTGGGTTCCTGTTTGTTGTAGATAAAATTTTACCGCACCTGCATTTGGGATTTCCTGATGAAGAAGCGGAGGGAATCAAAACCAATTGGCAACGCAGCGTGTTATTAGTGTTGGCTATAACCCTGCATAATATTCCCGAAGGACTGGCAATTGGTGTGGCCTTTGGCGCATTGGCGGCAGATATTCCCTCGGCTACGCTGGGTGGGGCCATCGCTCTGGCGATTGGTATCGCAATCCAGAATTTTCCGGAAGGAACCGCCGTATCGGTGCCCCTGCGCCGGGAAGGCTTTTCGCGCTTGAAAAGTTTTTGGTACGGACAGCTATCGGGTGCAGTGGAGCCCATTGCCGGAGTGATTGGCGCGGCGGCTGTAATACTGATGCGGCCGATCCTGCCCTACGCCCTGGCTTTCGCTGCCGGTGCAATGATTTACGTGGTGGTGGAAGAATTAATCCCCGAATCTCAGCTACAGAAAAACACCGATACGGCTACCCTTGGGGCCATGCTGGGTTTTGCGGTAATGATGAGCCTCGACGTAGCACTTGGTTAACCAAGCAATAGTTGTCATTCTGATCCCGATTTATCGGGAGAAGAATCTCAAACCTTGGCCTTGGAATTCTCATGTTTTTCAACATGCAGATGACTGAAATATTTCTGAAAAAATTGGATAATATGGAATTCTCACAACCGATCACCGAATTAATTGAATCACGTTCCTCCTGGCGCAGTTATACATCGAAACCGCTGAAACCGGAGTTGCGCAGTCAGATTATTGATTATATTGACCAGCAAGCACAGGGTCCGCTTGGTCATACTACCCGTTTTCAATTAATCGAAAAAGACGACCCGCTGCGCATCGATAATGCCAGTTTTGGTACTTATGGTTTTATTAAGAACGCCCGCAATTTTATCGCCGGGGCAGTAGAAAAAGGAACTCGGCACTGGGAGGATTACGGCTACAATCTGGAAAAGATAATCTTGAAAATGACCGATCTTGGCCTGGGCACCTGCTGGCTGGGGGGAACATTCAAACGCAGTGAATTTGGTCCACTTTTGAAGGTGGGGACAAGGGAAGTTATTCCCGCAATTACTCCGGTTGGTTATGGTACCGCCAGCCGTGCTGTCCGGGATTGGGTGATTCGCTGGGGCGCCAAATCACGCACCCGCCGCCCCTGGGAAGTATTGTTTTTTGAAGGTGGTTTCAATCTGCCGTTGTCAGCATCTAATGCCGGAGAGTTTGACCACGTGCTGGAAATGGTCCGCCTGGCGCCTTCTGCTTCCAATCGCCAGCCTTGGCGGATTGTGCGCGACAATGGGATATTTCATTTTTACCTGCAACGCACACCTAATTACAGCGGTTTTACCAAATCGACGGACTTGCAGCGGGTTGATATGGGCATCGCCATGTGTCACTTTGATTTAGCGGCTCAAGAGGCCGGCTTCGCCGGTGAGTGGATTGATTCTGAACCAAACTTCAATTTACCGGAATTGACTGAATATATTATTTCCTGGAAAGAATATAAATAATGTAAAACATTCACTCAAATAATGTCCGTGTCTAAATTCTATTGACAGTTTACAACCGATAACCAAAATCAAATTTAGAATATGATTGAAATCAAACAGCTTGCATTCACCTATCCTGGGAATTCCCAACCGACCATCAAAGGTATTGATTTTAACATTGAGCAGGGCGAAATCTTTGGGTTTCTCGGTCCCAGCGGGGCCGGGAAAAGCACAACTCAGAAAATCCTGATCGGACTTTACGACCATTACCAGGGTGATATTTCCATCTGGAATCGCGATCTCCATGACTGGCATCAGGATTATTACGAACGGGTAGGGGTGGCTTTTGAGGTGCCTAATCACTACCTGAAATTAACCGGACGGGAAAATCTCAATTACTTCCGCTCACTGTATTCCGGTGAGACCGAAAATATTGATGAACTAATGGACATGGTTGGACTCCTGACTGATGCGGATATGCCGGTGGGGCAGTACTCCAAAGGGATGAAAGTCCGGTTGGGTTTTGCCCGATCTCTGCTGGCTAAACCGGATCTGATTTTTCTGGATGAACCCACCGCCGGCCTGGATCCTGTGAACGCTCGAATGATAAAGGAAATTATTCAGCAGAAAAAATCTGACGGTAAAACTGTATTTCTGACCACCCATGATATGACAGTAGCCGATCTGCTTTGCGATCGGGTGGCTTTTATCGTTGATGGTGAAATAAAACTGATTGATGTACCGCGTGACTTGAAGCTGGAATATGGTCGGCACTTGGTGCGGGTAGAATACAGCAAAAATGGTAAAATAGAGTTCCAGGATTTTGAATTGGACGGACTGGCTGAAAATGAAGTGTTTTTAAAAACGCTGCGTGAACACAATATCCAGACTATCCACTCCCAAGAGACGACTCTGGAAAACATTTTTATTGAAGTGACCGGGCGGAAATTGAAATGAATTCACTGGTCAGTACGGTAGTTAGAGATGTACGCCTGCAGGTCCGTTATGGCTTCTATTACGCCACAGTTTTTGTGGCGTTGATCTATGTCGTCATCATTCGCCAATTACCGGCAGACAGCCTGGGTTTGATTTTACCGCTCCTGTTGCTCAGCAACCTGACGATCACGGCCTATTTTTTTGTTGCCGGCCTGCTCCTGTTCGAAAAAGGCGAGGGCACCCTGGAAGCGCTGGTGGTGACGCCTTTGCCACCAGCAGCTTATCTGACAGCCAAGATAATCAGTCTGTCTATTCTAGCGCTGGTAGAGACACTACTGATTGCCGGAATTACAACCTGGTTCGGTTTTAATCTACCGCTGTTGGCCACTGGTTTACTCCTTAATGCGACTATCATGGTGCTGATGGGTTTTATCGTGGTTGTCCGATTCGATTCGATCAACGAATTCATCATCCCCGGAGCCTTGCTGATGACGATTTTCGCAGTACCACTGGTGGATTATCTGGGACTGTTCCAACACTGGTTATTCTACATTCACCCGGTGACGGCGCCACTGAAATTAATGGGGGCGGCATTTACCGGTAGTGCCGAGGCGGGTATTTGGCTGGGTTTGATAAGTTCACTGATCTGGATTGGATTATTGTTCAATTGGGCACGCCGGGATTTTGCGCAATTTGTTGTATTGGGAAGGGGACAGCGATGAACATTATTCGTATATATCGGTCTTTGGGTCCGGTGGATGCCCGCAGCGTGCTCCGCGATTCTCTGCTGCAATGGATGCTCGTAATTCCGTTTTTACCGGCGCTGATTGTACGCTGGGGAATACCGGCTTTGAACGACTGGCTGAAGCTGGATTACGGTTTTGATCTGACGCCTTATTATACCCTGATTATGAGTTTTTTCCTGTTGTTCATTCCCATGTTGGTAGGGGTTGTGATTGGCTTTCTATTGTTGGATGAACGCGACGACCGCACTTTGACGGCTTTGCGGGTTACGCCCTTGAAACCGACCGAATATTTATTGTATCGAATTACGACACCCTGGGTGATCAGCGTTTTAATTACTTTGATCTGTTTTCCCATGGCCGGGCTGGTTAGAGTTGACTTCCTGCCGCTGCTTTTATGCACCTTAATGGCAGCGCTGGAAGCGCCGTTGTTTGCCCTGATTCTGGTAGCCTTTGCCCGCAATAAAGTGGTGGGATTGGACATGTACAAGGGGTTTAGTCTCTTTTTTCTGGCGCCGCTGGCGGTGTTTTTTGTTGATTCAAGCTGGGAAATTATAGCAGGGATTTTTCCAACCTATTGGCCGGTACTGGCGTTCTGGCAAAGTCTGTCCGGGGACCCTCAATGGCTGGTCAACTTGTTGATTGGATTTGCGGTACATGGTATCTATTTGGCTATACTATTAAAAAGATTCCAGCGAATTCAGCTCGATTAACTGCGATCCACAAAATTGAAATTTGGTAATTTCTTTAGTAATCAATCGGGGAGTAAATCATGAAATCAATTCTTATATTAGGCGGTACCGGCCATTATGGCCGCCATATTGTCAGCAGTTTGTGTAAGCGCCATGAAGCGGTGCGGGTGTTGACTCGCAATCCTGACAACGCCAGGGAATTATTTGATGAAAAAGTGGAAATAGTGATCGGTGACATTACCGATGCGGATTCAACCAAAAAGGCGTTGGTCGGGGTTAGCACGCTGATAATTTCCGTATCGGCCTTCAGTCTTAAATTGATTCGCCGTCTGCATGAGATTGAATATGATTCGGTACTGCGAGTCCTGCAGGAAGCTCAACAAGCCGGTGTGGAGCGCGTGATATATATTTCGGTTTATGATATCCGCAAGGAAGTAGTGGCAAAGGCCAACAAACAATTTGCTGCCATTGCATTAATTAAACAAGCGGTCGAAGATTACTTGGCTCAATCTGCTTTTAATTGGACGGTGCTGGGTGCGCCGCCGGCCCTGGATATGTTTTTTGCATTTATTCGCAATGATAAAATGATGGTGCCTGGTGGTGGTCCGCCAGCGCTACCATCTGTGGCTACCGACGATGTAGGCGAAATTGCCGCTCAAGCCGCTCTAAGGAACGATTTAAATGGTCAGCGAATTCGATTAGCCGGACCGGAGGCTCTGTCATTCCCCGCTGCAGCGCGACGGATCGGGGAAGCAACCAACCGGGATATCAAATTCCGTAAAATACCTATTTTACCAATCAAGATTGCATCTATCCTTGCCTGGCCGTTTACTCCATATTTACGCTATCTTGCGGGGAGTATTACAATGCTTAATTTGTTCCCCCCGGATCTGGCAGAGGCCGTGCCGGAAGACCACCGACAACTACAGGAATTATTTGATTATCAGCCGGTCACACTGGAAATGGCGGCTGAAAAATGGAGAACAGCACTTGAGAATTCAGAACATTAATCGGTTTCCAATAATTAAAGCAACCAGTCGATTTGGACTGCTCGGAGTATTTTTTTTAACAATTAATGGATGCGCTTCAATGAATAAACAGGCAATTCAAACTCAGCCGGAAATATCACTGCATCAGCGAATATTAACTATTGATACTCACTCCGATACTCCACTACTACTGATGCGTTTTAACGACGATATGGGTATCCGTGGCGATGCCCGAAAAATCAACGGTGGCCAGGTAGATTTCATCCGCATGGCGGAGGGAGGGCTGGATGCATCTTTTTTCGCCGTATTTCTGGCCCAGGGCGATCGCAGTCCGGAAGGCAACGACCAGGCCTACCGCAAAGCAAAGAAAATAGTGGCTGCAATTTACCGGTCGGTTGAGCAATACCCGGAATTGGCTGAGATCGCCACCACTGCCGCGGATGCAGAAAAATCGGCTGCTGCCGGAAAGCGCGCCATTTACATCGGATTAGAAAACGGTTATCCAATCGGTGTGGATATCAGTAAAGTAAGCACTTTCTACGATTTGGGTGCTCGCTACATCACACTTTGTCACACCAACAATAATGATATTTGTGATTCGTCCACCGATACGACCGAACATGATGGACTTAGTGATTTTGGCCGCCAGGTGGTACAGGAGATGAATCGCTTCGGCATGATGGTGGATGTATCCCACATTAGTGATCAGGCATTTTATGATGTGTTGGAAACGACCAACGTTCCGGTCATTGCTTCACATTCCTGTGCCCGAACGATTCGCGATCACGCCCGTAATATGGATGATGATATGCTGCGTGCCCTGGCAGCTAATGGAGGTGTGGTTCAAATGTGTATCCTGAGTCATTATGTAAAAGCTGTCGTACAGACAGCTGAACGTGATTCAGCTTATAGGGTTTATAAAGAAAAGTGGGGTGAATATGCCGATCGTACGGATGAACAAAAAAGATTAGCGCGAATTGATTACCATCAAATGGAACAAAAAATTCCGGAAAGACTGGCCACAGTTTCTGATGCCGTGGACCATATCGATCATATGGTGAAAGTGGCTGGTATCGACCATGTTGGAATCGGCACCGATTTCGATGGCGGCGGCGGATTAGAGGATTGTTATGATGTTAGTGAGTTGGGAAATATCACATTGGAATTAGTCCGGCGGGGCTACTCGGAAGAAGATATCACAAAAATCTGGGGTGCTAACCTGTTGCGTGTCTTCCGGGCGGTGGAAACCGGTGCGGGAAAATAGTTTGCGGTGGTTAAATATATGAGAGCAATCAACAATGAAATTTGAGGTATAAATGCAACCAATAAAGTTGGGTATTATCGGGACCGGTCTGGCCGCCCGCAAGTTGCATTGGCCGGCGCTGAAAAAGTTATCGGCTAAGTTTAAAATTGCTATGGTAAGTAATCATACCGAACAAAAGGCGCGGAGTTTTGCCCGGTTGGTGGGCGGCGTGCCTTATGTATTGGATTATCATGATTTGTTGAATAATCCACAGATCGAAGCGGTTAATATAATTTTGCCTATTGAGTTGAGCCACCTAGTAACCCGAGAAGCACTGGCTGCCGGTAAGCATGTAATAGTCGAGAAACCACTGGCCTATAATTTAAGCGAAGCCCAGAAGATGCTGTCCTTCCCAGAGATTTATCCTGACCTGGTCATGATGGTAGCTGAAAACTTTCGTTACAAACCCTCGCTGGTGAGGATCGCTGAGATAATGAAAAGGGGGGAAATTGGTGTCCCATATTCAGTATTATGGAATAATCTGTCGATGGTGGATGATACCAATCCCTGGGCTAAAACTATTTGGCGAATTAATCATAAATATTCCGGTGGATTCATCACCGATGGCGGGATTCATAATATTGCTGCAATCCGGGACTTGTTTGGTGATATAACTTGGGGACAGTCACTCACACACCAGATAAATCCGGCAATTGGTGAAATCGATACATTCAGCTTCCAATTCAAAACAAACCGGGCTGTGACAGGTGTATTGAATATTTTCCTCAGTGCCGTTGGTCAATCCGAAAACAAGCTGACTATTCTGGGATCGACCGGCAGCCTGGTTTTAGAAGATAATAAAATTACCGTGCAATGCAGCGGGCAAGCTGATCGATCAGAAGCAATTGAGGATGATGGTGGTTATGAAGGTGAGTTTGCCGATTTTTACGCTGCTATCCGTGAGGGGAGTGGGCCTATTAGTACTTTTGTGGAAGCTTATAAGGATCTGGAAACAATTCTATCCGCAATAAAAAAGCCCTCCTGAGACAGAAGGGCTTTTTCTCCATTAGATGGAAGACACTATTTTGTAAGTAGCATTTTAATTGTCTGGCTTTCATCGGGGGTTGACATTCTGGTAAAATAAATACCACTGGGTAGTATTTTACCATCCGATGAACGGCCGTTCCATACCGCAGTATGTTTTCCGGCCTGCATGAAGTCATTGGCAATTTCGTAAACTATTTTACCCTGGACATCGAAAATCGCCACATTTACTTCGATATTATCCGGTAGATCAAAGACGATCCGTGTGCTGGGATTGAAGGGATTCGGATAGTTCTGATGTAACGCGAATTCCGTGGGTATTTCCGCCGCAGGATCAACCGCCGATGTTGAGTGCATTCCGGCTGCATCAGCAACTGCGGCAAGGAGTGTTTTGTCCGGTGCACCATCAGCAGGATCATCGTTATGACAGCCAAGACAGGAATAAGCCGGACTCAAAGAAGCTGAGCGGGTACCATCATCACGAATAGCTGAGCCGTCATCCGTGAACATAGAGGAAGTGTCTACCGTAATCGCAAACAGATGCGACCGTACATCGCCTTTAAATCCACTGGCACCGCGGGTAGTACCGGATTTAGCAGCGAAGGGCATATGACAATCGATACAAGTAGCACTGCTGCTATGATTCATAGTAGCGGCTTGAGTCGCATGACAAGTTGCGGTACAGGTCTGTGAAATACCTTCGCCATCCCAAATAGTTCTTTTATGGGGATCATGGCAGGTGGTACAATCGAATCCGATTTCATTATGGCGGGTTGCCACCAGTTCATCCCATTGTTCATGATGTTTTATGAATCCGCCACTGGAATTGATGGGGCTGGTGTAGCTACGATTATGGCAGGTTCCACAAAGGAAATTGATATCATCACTGTTTGCATCAGGTGTCTGCACAGTTCCATCGATATCCAAACCACCAATGGTATTGTCAAGATGGGCGTATTCGTAAACGCGATCAATAAAATCGGTATTTCCACCGGTCTGTGCATGATTGCTACCCGGGCCATGACAGCCTTCGCAGCCAACGCCACCTTCGGTGAAGGTGCCCAAACCATCGACTCCGGTCAGCCAGGTACCGGTTGTGTCACCACCGGTGGTATGGCATTTAAAACAACTATAGTTATAAATTTTTGTATCGGCGGGATGATAGTCAACCCAGCCATGGGCTACCCCAGCACGGAAGTTAAACTGGTTATGACCACCCTGGGCGCCGGGGAGTGTACTGCCGCCGGTTCCAATAAGATGACCATCAGTACCAACGAAGCGTGCTTTCCAGCCAAAACCACCAATAACACCGGCGATGTTTGACCAACCTAGGGTTCCGTCACCGAGACTGTCCATCCAGGTGTCCTGGAAGTTGGTAACAAAAGCTGGGTAGGTAGGTGCTTGATCATTTTCAATAACAGAGAATTTATAAGGATGACCAGAATCAACCCAGTCACCGTATTTATCAGTATGACAGGCACCACAGGTTTCTGATCCGACATAAGCGGGATCATCAACGGGAGTAGCATGCATTCCAGCCGCTATACCGACAACTTGATCAAGGGTCATATCCGGAGTAGAATCGGATGGATCATCGTTATGACATCCCAGGCAGGAATAGGCCGGGCTCAAAGAAGCGGAACGAGTATCGTCATCCCGAACCGCCGAACCATCATCAGTAAACATAGAGGCATTATCAACAGTGATGGCGAATAAATGTGAGCGCACATCACCTTTATAACCACTTTGACCACGAGTCGTACCGGACTTGGCGGCGAAAGGCATATGGCAGTCAACGCAGTTGGCTGTGCCAGGATGATTGTTGGTTGTCACCTGAGTTGAGTGGCAAGTTTCACAGGTAGTAGTAATGGCATCACCGTCCCAGATTGTGCGTTTATGTGGATCATGACAAGTAGTACAGTCAAAATTTAATTCGTAATGCCGGGTTGCCACCAGTTCATCCCACTGTTCATGATGTTTGACGAATCCACCACTGGCATTGATCGGGCTGGTGTAGCTGCGATTATGACAGGTACCACACAGGAAGTTTACATCGTCACTGGTAGCACTAGGTGTCTGCACAGTTCCATTGATGTCCAAACCACCAATGCTGTTATCCTGATGAGCAAATTCATAAACCCTGTCGATATTAGCTGCTGAGGGAGCGGCGATATGATCGCTGCCCGGACCATGACAGCCTTCGCAGCCAACGCCACCTTCAGTGAAAGTGCCTAGGCCATCAACGCCAGTCAGCCAGGTACCGGTTGTGTCACCACCGGTAGTATGGCACTTGAAACAACTATAGTTATAGATTTTTGTATCGGCGGGATGATAATTGACCCAACCATGAGCTTCACCACCCCGGAAATTGAACTGGTTATGACCACCCTGAGCGCCAGGGAGTGTACTGCCACCGGTTCCAATAAGATGACCATCGGTACCAACAAAGCGTGCTTTCCAACCGAATCCGCCGATAACACCGGCAATGTTTGACCAGCCCAGAGTTCCGTCACCGAGACTATCCATCCACGTGCTCTGGAAGTTGTTGACAAAAGCTGGGTAGGTTGGTGCCTGATCATTCTCGATAACTGAGAATTTATACGGATGACCGGAATCAACCCAGTCAGCGTACTTGGTGCTATGGCAGGCTTGACAGGAACTCGAGCCCACAAAACTTTGTCCAAAAAGCAAGCCAGTTACTGTAACAACAATTAAAACTATCTTTAACAATGGTTTCATAATTATTTCCTCTCAACTACTTGAGCAAACGCTTAATTAAATGTAGTTTTCACCTAGTTTTTTAGTCAATTAAATGTAAGTAGTGAAGATTAGAATCAGATTAAGGATAGATTAGAATATTCTAATAACTATAATATCTGAATAATCAAGGCTATTAGTATTAAAACGGAATCATATAATGCGAGTCCTCATTGTTGAAGATGAAAAAACGATTGGTGAACACATCCAAACCAGTCTACGCGATTGTGGGTTCACCTGTCAATGGGTAACCACTGGAAAAGAAGCTCTTGAATTGTGTGCCATTGAAGAATTCGATTGCATTGTTTTGGATCGGATGTTGCCGGATTTTGATGGTTTGGAAGTCTGCCGGAATATCAGAAATGATGACCTTAGTGTACCGATTCTATTCCTGACGGCCTTATCCGGCGTGGATCAAAAGGTTAAGGGGTTGAACTCGGGTGGCGACGATTATCTCACTAAACCATTTGACATTGATGAGCTGATAGCCAGAGTCAATGCCCTGGTTCGGCGGGCTTCATTCAAGCAGCAGGTTCAGCTTGTTATCAGGTCTATCAAGTTGGATACCCAACGTTTGCAGGTTGAAGCTGACGGCACAGTGCTGTCTTTATCGAACCGGGAATTCCGATTACTTGAATATCTGATGCGAAATGCCGGTCGACCGGTAACCCGGAGCCAGATTCTGGAGCATGTCTGGGATTATAATATGGATGCGGATTCCAATATGGTAGATGTTTATATCAACTATTTACGCAAGAAAATCGACATAGATAAAGACCAACCATCAAATATAGAAACTGTGCGCGGCTACGGTTATCGCTTTAGGGATAATGATTAAAATCTCCGTATATCAAAGAATCACCCTGCTGTCGGTTGCTATTGTAATCACAATTATCCTCATATTTGGTACTGGATCATTGCTGTTTGTAGGTACCAAGCTCACGGAAGAATTGACTAACCGCCTACATAGTGAAGCAGTGGATATATCGCGTTCCCTATCTTTTTTGGATGGCAATATTATGATAACCGAGCAAATCGAATGGGAAGAGGAGCACCATAAAGAGGACGAAGGATTACCAATATATATAATAATTGTTGACCCGGATTTACATGAATTTCGCCGTTCATCCAATTGTATTGACAAACCAATTGAAGTCGCCAGTCTGCCCTTTTTCAGATTTAGCGACGGGTCGTCAACAATTCCATTGGAAGGTAAAAACTGGCGGTTCGTCACCTCGCCAATGAATTTTCATGGGGAATCATACGGCTGGATCATCGTTGGTATGTCGTTTGAACGTATTAATCATATTCAGGCAGTCATGTTGAGAATTTACCTGGTTGGCTTACCTTTTATGATAGTTCTGGCACTATTAGGAAGCGCAGTTTTGGCGCGGCGGGCCCTGGCTCCAATCCATTTGATATCAAAGAAAGCACGAGCAATTCAGGCGGTAAATTTGAATGAACGGCTACCGGAACCAACCACTAAGGATGAAATTGCCCACTTATCACAGACATTAAACGGAATGTTGGATCGAATCCAGAAAAGTATTGTGACAATTCGGGGGTTTTCGGCCAATGCATCACATGAATTGAAAACACCCTTGTCAGTTATTAATTCACGGATCGAACAATTAAAATTGAATATATCTGACGTTGATCAAGAAGTTATCTCGGATATTGGCGGCGAAATTAAAAGAATGTCCCGGATCATTGATAATCTATCGACCCTGGCGAAAGCCGATTCCGACACTATTAAACTGGAAAAGAACCGGGTGTGGATGAATGATGTGGTCTATGAAGAGCTGTCCAGGTTCAACAAAATCGCCCGTGGTAAGAATATCGTTTTTAACACCAGCAATTTGCAATCGATTGAAATTACCGGCGATGAATACTGGCTGCGAATCATGCTTTCTAACCTGATCGATAATGCTCTGAAATTCGTACCACCAGAATCCACTATCGATGTTGGAATAATTAAAAATGGTCGGGATGAAGTAGAAATGTGGGTTGCTGATGAAGGACCCGGTGTAGCTGATGCTGACCTGGAAAATTTAAGCAAAAGGTTTTTCCGTAGTAAATCAAGCCCCACTGTACCGGGAAGTGGGTTGGGGCTTTCAATTGTTCAATGGGTTGCCAATGCTCACCACTGGAAGTTGGAATTCCTGAACCGCGAAAAAGGCGGGCTTAAGGCGTTGCTGACTATTCCCAGGGCTTGATCTGGTAGCAACTTATTTTATGATCAATAGTTTACTTGTCAAACGGCTATGGGCTGTTTGTAGTTGGTAAAAATAGGTACCACTTGATATTCCTGATGCGTTCCAATAAATAGCATGTCTGCCAGATGGCTGCATTTCACTCACCAGCGTAGCTACCGTCCGTCCCACCAGATCATAAACCGTGAGCCTTACCTGTGATTGCTCCGGAAGATCATATTTTATGGTCGTACCAGCGTTGAAAGGATTAGGGAAATTGGGGTGCAAGGCAATGGTCAGTGGTAATGCGCCACTCTGCCCATCATCCGTATGCATGACAATCCCGCTTTTTAATATCCAATCCAGGGGATCAATTTCAAACGATTGAGTTCCCACGAATACCGACCCCGTGCCGTTATTCATCTGGACCAACAAAGTGTCAGTACCGACTGCCACTTCCACTGGCATGAAAAAAGGCTGATTGTTAGGTGTTTCCCAGCGTAATCCCAGCTCTCCGTTAGCCAGCGAATAAATTAAGGTTGGCAAACCGGGCTGGCGCAGGTAGATATCAAAAAACCAATCGAGTTCGGTGCTACTGATATTTTCAGCCAGATCAATAAAATCCTGTGAATCGACCAACCTGCACTGCGCTCCAGAAGTAATATTTTCGCTGGCCGGTGTCAGATAAGCCATGCGCCTGAGCAGTGTGAAAAAATCCGCCTCGCCCAGCAGATAGCGCAAATTGTGTAATACCAACGCCCCCTTATGATAAACGTCAATACCGTAAATCTGATCGAAGGTCTGGGAAGAATCCGGCGCCAGCGGCAGCCAGTTATAACTGCCCCAGCGATCGGTATAATAGTGATAATACTGATGATTATTAAGATATTCGGCGCATAGCGCCTCGGCGTAAGTGGCGAAACTTTCGTGAATCCAAATGTCTTTCCAGTCCGTCGCCGTAACCATGTTGCCCCACCACTCATGGGCCGTCTCATGCACCAGAATATAATCAAAGCCGTAGCCGTTTAACTCAAAATCATCACCCCAGGCGATTGCGGTCTGGTGCTCCATTCCCAGATAATCGGTTTGAACCACGCCATATTTATCGGCTCGGAATGGATAGGGACCGAAATAATGCTCCAGCATTTCCAGGGTCAAATTTAATTGAGGAAACCAGGTTTGTGCGGCCGACAGATTTTCTGGAATTGACCAGAAATAAACCGGGACTGTTTCTCCGGTGATACTGGAATAAGTGCCGGTGATTTCCTCGAAAGGACAGATGTTGAAGGTCATGTGATAATTATTAATTGGAGTGGAAACAAACCAGTGGTGGGTGCTGGTGCCATCCGTATTAACGGTTATTCCCCGTGCTTGGCCATTGGCAATGCAGGACAAGCCGGTGGGAATAGTAAAGTGCAAAGCTGCTGAGTCCGGTTCATCGGAAGGGTGTTCTTTACAGGGCCACCAGATATCAGCACCTTGGCCTTCGCAGGAAACACCGTACCAGGGTTGACCGGTGGGTGTGGTCGACCAGTTGAACCCACCGCTCCAGGGTGGATTGGCGGCTACATGGGGCTGTCCGTGGTAGGCCATCGCTATTTCCAGCGAATCGCCGACTAGCAGCGTATCCGGTAATGCTATCAATAATTTCGATCCTTGCCATGAATGCAGTAATGCCAGGCCGGATTGAGTGGAAAAAACAGAATCGATTGTGAAGGTCGGTGCCAGGTCCAAAACCAGAGTATCCAGCTCGGCCAAAACCTTAGCGGCAATTGTGACTTGCCCTGATATTGATAGGGACGCTGGATTGATGGTTAAATCCAGGTCATAAAAAGTAACATCATAGGCCGCTTGTTCAGGCATTAGCGGACCGCCGCTATCGTAAAGATCGGTTTGGGCATTGATGGAGCAAACGCTAAGTATTATTAACGCTGAAAGGCTCCGAATAATGTTGGTGACCATCGATCTGATCTCATAATTCATAGCATAATATATACCTGCAAATATATCCGAGCAAGCTGGCGTAGTGTCAGCCTACCTGTAAAAACCTGATCATTTTATACCATAATTTAATTTTGTAGACGATCACCAGTAGATGATTAGTAGATCCCCCTGGTTTAATCTGACCAGTACTTGATTTTATGCATTAATCATTATAGGTAAATTATCTGTAGCTGTAATTTCGTCGTCCAATTCATTCTGAAATCAAA
>CAZIJQ010000021.1:0-39433 GCA_964539785.1 uncultured bacterium
ATTTTAAAGATATAATCAAATTATACAAATCCGAAAGGGTGGAATACTTATGGCTGGAACATTTACCCAAATTTATATCCAAGCTGTCTTTGCTGTGAAAGGCCGAGCGAATTTATTGAAAAAACCCTGGCGCGAAGATGTTTTTAAATATATCTCCGGTATCATCAATAACAAGGGACACAAACCCATTATCGTGAATGGCGTGCAAGACCATGTTCACATCTTTTTCGGATTAAAACCGGCCAAGGCCATTTCCGATTTAATCCGCGATGTGAAAAATAATAGTAGTAATTTTATAAATGAAAATAAGTGGCTTAGAGGTAAATTTTCCTGGCAGGCTGGCTACGGAGCCTTTTCCTATGGGCATACCCAGATTCAAAATGTTTACGAATATATTAATAATCAGGAGCAACACCACCAAGAACGAACCTTCCAGGATGAATACCTGGAATTTCTTGCTAAATACGGTCTGTCGTATGAGAAATGTTTTTTATTTGATTGGCAACCGTGAGAATGGTGACCCCTTCAGAATTGCTACCAATTTTCCCCAAAGGAAATGCTTGGTTAGGTAGATAGATGAATCTGCCCCTCAGAATCGCTCTGCGCCACCTGAAGACGCCTCAAAAAGCTGGCTTTACCCGTTATGCTGGGGTAATGGCGATTGTTGGATTGGGACTTGGCATTGCGGCATTAGTCCTCACATTCAGCATTCTCAATGGTTTTGAGCGCACCCTGTCGAATAAATTGACCGAGTTTGATGGTCACATTCGCATCGAGCATTTCATGGATGCACCAGTGCTACAGAATGATCCCATGTTAGACAGCGCTTTAAGCCAGATCGCGGTACAGTTTCAATCGCTGGAATATATTCAGAAACCGGCCATCCTGAGACGGGGTCAGCAGGCTGAAGGAGTAATAGTTGAAGCTTATTCCGATTTCAATGAAATACCCGGTCTTAATACTCGATTGGTTAGCGGTAATCTGAATTCCGGGGATGGGATAATTATCGGGCAGGAACTGGCTACTAAGCTCGATCTGGACATCAATGACCAGTTAGTTTTATTCGATATCAGTAACTTGCAAAATGTGTCCAGCAATCGTCGAATGGGACAATATGAGATAATTGGTATTTATCATTCCGGTTTACAGGAATATGATGAAACCATGGTTTATATCGCTTTGTCTGCCGCCCAGCGATTATTCGGAATGAAAGATAAAGTAACTGGTCAGGTTCTTTTTTTAACAGATGTGGCAGCAGTTGGTGAGGTTGCCCAGCAATTGGAAAATTATCTGGGTTATCCTTATTTTGTATTGACTTGGTTGGAGAAGCATCGCATCCTTTTTGAATGGCTATCGGTGCAGAAATGGCCAATTTTAATAATTTTTGGCATGATTGCCCTCGTTGGGGTGGTCAATATAATTTCAGCTTTGGCCATGATCGTAATTGAGAAAATACGCGAAATTGGTATTCTTAAATCCATGGGGCTATCCCGTAAAACAATCAGGAAAGTGTTTTTAATCGAAGGTGGAATAATTGGATTGGCCGGTTCCGGTGGCGGTGCATTAACTGCTGTTTTAATCGCCTGGGTACAGCACAGATTTCAAATACTTACAATTCCCGAGGAAGTATATTTTATGGATCATGTGCCGGTATATCTTGATATTGGTACAGTATCTATATTTATTGTTGCCGGTGTGGTTGCAGCATTAGCTGCATCTCTATGGCCTACCAACAAAGCGGCGGTAATCAATCCGGCCGGAGCTGTTCGCTACGAATGAAACTGGTAACTTTAATAGCCCGGCGTTTTATGTTAGGCGGGAAAGGAGCAGGTCCAAGTCGTTTTACCGGCTTGATTGCCGTTATCGGGTTGGCAGTCGGTTGTTTTGCCCTGATTATTTCACTTGCTGTTTTAAATGGTTTTGAATCTCGTGTCACTGGTAAGGTCATTGGTTTTGAGGGTGATTTAAGAATCAGTGTGCGGGATCCGGCTTTGGATCTGGCTGCCCATGTGAACCAGATGGTCGATTCGGGGATTATCAGGGCCGGAATGCCTTACATGGAGCGCAAGGGTGTAATTATCAACGATTACAATTCTAATCGGATGGTCACAATAAAAGCCGTAGAATTTGATAAGATCCTGGAATTTTATGATTTGGGCTTGGATACTATTGAGGCTGATAATGGTGTTCTGGTTGGCCATTTACTTGCCCAGAGAATGAATATATTGACTGGTGATTACATAAAAATCATGAGTCCCATCGATACTCCCATGGGTTTTGGTCTGCCAAGAATCTTACGCTTGCCGGTGGCCGGAATTTTCCGGGCTGAAGTACTGGATTACGATGATAAGCAGATTTTCATTCCTTTGTCTGCTGGAAGATATATTTTTACCAGAAAACAGACAATTGATGGGATTGATTTGCGTTATATGCCTAATGCCCAATCCGCTACCGTAACAAATGAAATAAAGGCTAATTTACCACAAGGTGCAATAGCTCGAAGCTGGGCGGAGATTCACCAGGGATTATTCAGTGCCATGCGGATGGAAAGAATCGGCGCCATAATTGTATTAAGTCTGATCATTATTGTAGCCTCATTTAATCTGGCCTCAACTTTAGCTTTAATTACTTACCAGAAAGTACGTGAAATTGGTATATTACGTACTATGGGCATGACTAAAATCGGAATTAGAAATGTGCTGGTGATACAAGGCTTAATGATTGGTGGTATTGGTGCTGTTGTTGGAATAAGCGTAGCTTTAATTATTGTATTTATTCAGCAATGGACTGGATTCATTCCCTTACCGGCCGAGATATATGTGATCAAAGCGGTACCCATGGTACTGTATTTGAAAGATCTGATTTTAGTCCCGTTGATTGCTTTTTCACTCATACTTGTTGCCGCAAATGTAGCGGGCAAACGGGCAATTCAAATTCAACCCAAAGATGCGGTTCAACTGGAAAAATGATATTACAAGCGGAAAATATTGTAAAAACCTATACTAATGGTATTAAACGTCTGACAGTATTAGATGGTGTTAATTTATCGATCGGGGCCGGTGATATAATCACAATCATGGGTCCATCGGGATCGGGGAAATCCACTCTATTGAATATATTGGGAACGTTGGATAAACCAACTTCAGGCACTGTGGTTATCGATGGCAATGATATTTCTGCCATGCCTGATAGAGATATATCGGTTTTGCGTAATAATTACATCGGATTTGTATTCCAGTTTCACCACTTACTACCGGAATTCACGGCGTTGGAAAATATATTAATTCCGTTGATGATATCCGGGATAGCCAAGCCTGATCGATCACGGGCTTTGGAATTATTGGATTATGTAGGGCTGACCGAGCGTATGGATCACTACCCGGCCGAGCTGTCAGGGGGGGAGCGTTCGCGAATTGCAGTGCTCAGGGCATTGATCAACCAGCCCAAGATCATTTTTGCTGATGAGCCAACCGGGAACCTGGATGAAAATAATGCGTCCAAATTGATAGAATTATTAAAAAAAATAAATACTGATTTTGAGCATTCGATAATATTAACAACTCATAATCCGGTTGTTGCTCAAATTGGAAATGTTAACCTTACTTTAGAGGCGGGGAAAATAAAAACAGGCTAAATTGAATCAAAAACCTTAACCGTTAAGAAATCAGCAATGAAAGAAAATTTTTCCAAAAGAATCCAGAATATTATGAAATATGCCCGCGAAGAGGCGATTCGTCTGGGACATAGTTATGTGGGATCAGAACATTTATTGCTGGGTTTGTTTCGGGAAGGTTATGGCAATTCGATCAAGATTTTAGCAGCATTTGGCTGCCAACAGGATGCAATTCGATCTAAAATAATCGATTTGGTGAAATCGGCTGGCGGTACCATGACTCTGGGGCATATCCCTTTAACGAGACGTGCGGAACGAATTTTGAGAAATGCTTATGCGGAAGCTATTGATCTGGGAGCTCAAAAAGCTGAAGATGAACATCTGCTGCTATCAATGTTGAAAGAATCCGATGGAATCGCTTATGATGTTTTGACAGCTTTCAATATCGATTACAATTCTGTTCGTGGCTATATAAAGAAAGGTAGTACTCAACCGGCGGGTATTGCATCAGCTGTTACATCTGACAAAACTGAAAAAACCACTACCAAAGCGCTTGACCAATACTCCCGGGATATCACCCGGCTGGCGCGGGAAAACCAATTAGATCCGGTAATCGGACGTGAAAAAGAAATTGAACGCGTGGCCCAGATATTAACCCGCCGTAAGAAAAATAATCCTGTATTAATTGGCGAGCCGGGAGTTGGAAAAACCGCTATAATCGAGGGCTTGGCTCAGCGGATCATCAACAAAACCGTACCACGCCTGTTATACAATCAGCGCATTCTTTCACTCGATTTGGCAGCACTCATTGCCGGTACCAAATACCGCGGCCAATTTGAAGAACGAATGAAAACCATTATGGTTGAGTTAGAATCAAATTCTGATTTAATTCTGTTTATCGATGAATTACACACTCTGGTGGGAGCTGGCAGCGCTTCCGGGTCGTTAGACGCTTCAAATATGTTCAAGCCTGCTTTGGCCCGTGGCGATATACATTGTATCGGGGCGACTACGCTGGACGAATATCGTAAAAATATTGAAAAAGATGGAGCCCTTGAACGACGTTTCCAGAAAATAATGATTAATCCACCATCGGTTAAAGAATCATTGCAAATCCTGAATGGATTAAAATCACATTATGAACAGCATCATAACGTAGTTTTTGAAGACCAGGCGATTGCGGCTTGTGTTCATTTATCTGATCGTTATATCAGTGACAAATATCTCCCGGATAAAGCCATCGATATTATGGATGAAGCCGGTGCTCGCGCCCATATGCTGAATGTCAATGTACCAGATAAAATTATTAAGATTGAAAAAAAAATTGAAAATGTCAGGATCAAAAAAGAATTGGTGGTTGCCGATCAACGTTTCGAAGATGCCGCCTTACTGCGGGACCGGGAACGAAAATTACAGGAACAATTAGCAGACGAACAGAAGCTATGGGTCGAGGAGGATAAAAATAATCCGGTCATAATCACTGAAGAGCAAATTGCTGAAGTTGTGTCGGCAGTTACTGGTATTCCGTTAACCAAAGTTGCTCAAAATGAATCTGAGAAATTGCTGGAAATGAAGCTTGGTTTGCATAAATATATTGTCGGTCAGGATCAGGCTATCGAGGGTTTGACACACTCAATTCAGCGTTCACGAGCAGGGTTAAAAAATCCACAGCGGCCAATTGGTGTTTTCCTCTTTTTGGGACCAACCGGAGTAGGCAAAACTGAAATGGCCAAAGCACTGGCAAAATATTTATTCACTCAGTCAGAAGCATTGATCAAATTGGATATGTCTGAATATGGTGAACGTTTCTCGGTTTCTCGGATGATTGGAGCCCCGCCCGGATATGTGGGCTATGAGGAAGGGGGCGAACTGACAGAACGAGTTCGGAGAAATCCTTATTCCGTGATTTTATTTGACGAAATCGAAAAGGCTCATTCAGACGTCTATAACGTGCTATTACAATTATTTGATGAAGGCCGACTGACTGATGGTCTTGGAAGAAAAATCGATTTTAAAAATACTATAATTATTATGACTTCCAACGCTGGTTCGCGGGAAATAATGGCTGGTTCCAATATTGGTTTTATTGAATCATCTGATCAGACTGATTATGAAAGCTTGAAGCAAAAATCACTCGATCATGTTGAAAAACACTTCAATCCTGAATTTATCAACCGGATTGATGAAATTATTGTTTTTCATGCTCTCTCAAGAGAAAATGCCCAGAATATTATTAATATACAATTAGAGGACGTGCTTGGAAATCTGGCTAGAATGGATATGTCACTTTTCTTAACTAAACGGGCGCGTACACAACTTTTAGAGCGTGGATTTAATCATGAATACGGAGCCCGCTATTTAAGGCGTGAAATCCAAGTATCAATTGAAGATGTTCTATCAGAAAAAATCCTGCGAAAAAAGTTTTCAGCCGGTTCAGCCATAAAAATTGATTTTGTAAAAGACCATTTTATTTTTACTGACAAAAAGAAGGTGCAGAAGACCCGTAAGAATAAGGTTTAGATATACAAATTCATTTTTTGTTAGTAATAATAAAAATATGATGATTTTCTGCCATATATAGCCACCTTATCAATTATTCTGACAAAAGGACGCAAAATGTACTGAGGCATATTTATTGTTCTGACATGATTAAAATTTATTTGAATTCGAATCAGGAGAAACATTATGTCAAAAATAATTGGAATTGACTTGGGAACCACAAATTCCTGCGTGGCCGTATTAGAAGGCGGAGAACCAACGATAATAACTAACCCAGAGGGTGGCCGGACAACCCCATCAGTGGTTGCTTTCACTAAGAATGATGAGCGACTTGTGGGACAACCAGCCAAGCGTCAGGCGGTTACTAATTCACAAAATACGGTTTTTTCTATTAAACGCTTCATGGGTAGAGCTTTTGATGAAGTAGGTACCGAACTTGGTGAAGTTCCTTATAAAGTGAAAAAACAATCGGGTGCCGGTCTTTCGGTCGAAGCCGGAGATAAAAATTATACTCCCCCCGAGATAAGCGGAATGATATTACAAAAGCTTAAGCAAATGGCCGAAGAGCATCTGGGAACGAAAGTAACTGATGCTGTAATAACCGTTCCAGCCTATTTCAACGACTCACAGCGCCAGGCTACCAAGGATGCCGGGAAGATTGCAGGTCTGAATGTCAGACGAATTATCAATGAACCGACTGCCGCGTCTTTGAGCTACGGGCTTGATAAGAAAAAAGATGAAAAAATCGCCGTTTTTGATCTCGGTGGCGGAACATTTGATATATCCATTCTTGAGCTTGGTGATGGTGTTTTTGAAGTTAAGTCCACCAATGGCGATACTCATTTAGGTGGCGATGATTTTGATCAAGTGATGATCGACTGGATTGCGGATGAATTTCAGAAGAGCGATGGCATTGATTTAAGAAAAGACCCCATGGCCTTACAGCGTTTAAAAGAAGCCGGAGAAAGCGCCAAGAAAGAATTATCCAGTTCAAAGCAGACTGAAATCAATTTACCATTTATTACCGCTGATACTGCTGGTCCCAAACATCTGAATCTCAGTCTCACACGGGCAAAATTTGAAGAACTGGTCCGGCACTTGGTTGAACGGACAATTGCACCTTGTAAGAAAGCTATAAAAGATGCCGGTCTGAAAGTTTCGGAAATTGATGAAGTTATTTTAGTCGGTGGTTCGACCAGAATTCCCATGGTTCAGGAAAAGGTCAAGGAAATATTCAAAAAAGAACCGAATCGAAGTGTAAACCCTGATGAAGTAGTAGCATTAGGTGCCGCAATTCAAGGTGGAGTTCTGGCTGGTGAGGTCGATGATATTTTATTGCTCGATGTGACCCCATTGTCACTTGGCATTGAAACGCTCGGCAGTGTTAGCACCAAATTGATTGAGCGGAACACTACTATTCCCAGTAAAAAATCACAAATATTCAGTACAGCCGCAGACAGCCAAACCACGGTAGAGATTCATGTTTTGCAGGGTGAGCGTGAAATGGCAGCTGATAATAAAACAATTGGCCGGTTCCATCTGGATGGGATTCCGCCTGCCCCGCGTGGTATTCCGCAAATCGAGGTAACTTTCGATATCGATGCCAATGGTATTTTAAAAGTTCATGCTAAAGATAAAGCCACTGGTAAAGAACAGAGTATCCGGATTGAAGCTTCCAGCGGAATTAGTGAATCTGAAATTGATAAAATGATGAATGATGCCAAGAAACATGAGGTAGAGGATAAGTCAAAACGAGAAGCAATTGATTTGAAAAATCAGGCTGATCAGATGGTATATCAAACTGAGAAAAATATTACCGATATGGGTGATAAACTCAGTGAAGATGATAAAAAGCAACTGGAAGACAAAGTTGCAGCACTTAAGAAAGCCAGCGAAGGTTCCAATAGTGACGATATAAAACGTACATTGGATGACCTGACAAAAACCTGGAGTGATATTTCTTCTAAAATGTATGAGGCTACTAAAGATCAGACCCCACCAGAGGCTGAACCGCAGACAGATGCCCCGAGCAGCAAGCAAACCAAAAAAGGTGATGGTGAGATTGAAGATGCTGACTTTGAAGTCGTTGATTAATTCTTTCTGAAATACAGTTTAATTGAGCGGGATTTTTTCCCGCTCTTTTTGTATTTGGAACTATTGCAAGTTAACTTTATTGCTTTAGTAACCGATGAAAAAACGTTATAAGATCGCCATACTGGTTTTGCTGATTGTTTTCGCTGTGTTTACAGTATCAATCAGCTATTTACTGACACCTGCAATTTGGAGCAAAACTCTGGTGAATCAGCTTCAAAAGCAGGATATCTGGCATATTACTTTCGACAAAATTTCTGGTCATTTATTAACGACCACGAAAATCACAAATCTTAATATTACTAAGAATGATTCTCTAGTATCCTTTCACGCTCCGGAAATAACTTTCAATATTAACCCATTACCCTGGGTATTTAAGGAAATCAGCTTACGTAAATTGATAATTGATGATTATTCATTAATATATCATAAACTTGAGGATACCACAGGAAGCAGTATAAAATCTAATAATCTGAACAATATTGGCATTTTTATTAAAGAACTGGTTATTGCTGGGAAAAATCGGGTAGTTTCAAATATTCAGGGTGAAGTACAGGAATTCGATTTTTCATTTACTGGTCGATTGAAATATCGTGTAAGTAGTTCTTTTGTGTACATCGATACTATGGATATCAAGCGTATTACGGGCGATCAACTGATTGTACGAAATTCAGGAATCCAAATATTTGATAATAACTTATCGATTGATAATCTAACGGGTAGCTATAATAAATACCCCTTTTCATTTACAGTAGCTGGTGTTATCGAGAACAACCCGGAATTTATCGGCAACCTGAAACTTGACAATCTGACGTTGCCAATGGATAGCACATTATCCGGTATTATACATCCTAAATGGCACTCGGCTGATATTGATATTGATTTTAAATCTAATTTGAGACAACACCAAATAAACTCAAATATTTATTCAGATATTGACTCTATTCAGGTTCGATTCAATTTACTCACCGAGAATAATGTTTTTAAAATAACCGATTTTATCCTGGCTAAAAATAATTCCATAATTAATGGTACCGGATTGTATGAGCCCGGACAGCGGCTCAACGGGAGATTTGAGTTATCCAATTATAATATCAGTAATTATTTGAACTCAGCTCCGAAGACTGAAATTTCCGGCATCGTTTTATGGGAAACGGCAATACTTGAATCGGGTCGACATCATACACTTGTGGCTGCTGAGCTATTGGATGCGGGAACTCTCATTGGCGAGAATACTTCTCTGTCCGGAACATTGATATTATCGGATAGTGTTGTATCGACTGAAAATCCACTTACAATCATTACCGAAGAGGGTTTGGCTACCATTACCGGGGCGATTAACCTATATAATGGTCATTCGGATTTTAATATCAGTTTAAACGATACCCGTCTGTCGCTGCCGGCCAAAATTCTGGGTATTGACAGTTTGAATGGGCTTGTGCGGGGAAATGTGAAATGGGGGGGAACACTTGGTGCTCCAGTTCTTGATATCGATGCGGCTTTCAATAAACTAAGATACCGTGATTTAACAATTGCGGAGGCCGATATAAAATCTCAGATACAATGGATCGAATCTCAACCTTTTGGAAATTTGGTGGTAAATATTTTTGACGCAAACTGGCCAAATTACCAGGCCAGCGAAGGATTTATTGAATTATCGATAGACAGTAATATTATTGCAATTAGCAGTATTTATCTAAAGGATAGAGACAATTTTCTACAATTAAGTGGAATTTTAGATCCGTATGGTAAATTGACTTTTGACCAATTTAGATTGGGCTATAACTTACATTATTTTGTAAATGCCCAACCGATTAACCTGACTTGGAAGAAAAATTCATTTCGCTTGAATCCCTTTACCCTCCATGTTGACGATGGTATAATTGAAGGATTTATAAATTTTGCGGATTATCGTGAAGGAAGACTAAAATTTTCCAATTTTAATTCCGATGCACTGCTGGAGCATCTTCCTAATGTAAAATATTCTTGGAATGGACTTGTTTTTGGTGAAATCACATTATTTGGTAATAAAGGCGACGAATCCATCGAAATTGAGCTATCACTTAAAAACGGTCAGGTTGTGGGCCAGCAATTCGATGACTTAGTAATTTCCAGCGTGTTTTACGACAGCGTGCTGCATATTGATGAATTCACGCTTACCAAAGGCAAAGACATTGGAATTCAATTTAGTGGTGTTATTCCCATGAGTAAGGAGGTCGAGCAGAAAATTCAAATCGAAATGCTGGCTGAATTAAGATCGGTTAACTTGGATTTATTCAGGCAATTCGCTCCCAATTTTCCGAAAATGAAAGGATATATCTCCGGTGAGTTTGATTTTGGGGGGACGACTAATGATCTGAATTTTGGTTTTGATTTATCAATTGCCGATGCGGTTTACGACCGAATTCCACTCGGTCTAGTTAAAAGTAAAGGTGATTTTTTAGATGAAAAACTCACTTTCAGCTATTTTGAGTCAAAATATAAGAATAATTATTTGCACGGGAAGGGTATTCTGCCGTTAGACTACAATTTATCATCTGACAATTTTGGTAAAATGATTCCAGGCGATTCTCTAAATCTTGATGTGTATGGACAAACAACTAATCTTGAATTTTTAAGTGCTTATCTTGATGTTACTGATTCTTTAGCGGGAAATTTTGATATAGGTTTCTTTTTATCCGGAGTTCCGGAAAAAATTATTCGTGATGGCTGGTTGAATGTCGCAGATGGTGAAATATATACAGTATTATTGGACAATACTGTTGATGATATCAGAGGTTCTTTAAGAATAACAGATAATCTAATGACAGTTGAAAATTTCAAAGGCACGCTGCGACCAACACCGGAATACAGTAGACGTCTTAGCATTCGTACGGCATTGACTGGTCAGGTGGCTGAAGTTGATAACAATATTGACATCAGCGGAACAATTGATTTTTCAAAATTCTTTGAGCCAGGATTCAATCTTGGCATCAGCGCACAAAATGCGTATATCCGTACATTACTTGGTGATATTGAAGGCATCGTTGATTGTGACATTTCAATGTCAGGACGCGATACGATTACTTATTCCGGTATTATTACACCCGTAAATGTTGAGATGAGGCAGGAATTTGCACCATCTGATGTAGATGAATCGACTCATAAACAAAGTAAGATAATAACAGAATATAGAATAACCTTCCCAATTACCGGTGATTTTAAACTGATTAATTCTCAATTGGACGCAGATATTATTGGGGAATTAAGTCTGGTACAATTTGGTGAACAGGATATGGATTTTGCTGGTGAATTATTCATGATGGGAGGGAAATTCTACACTACCGGAGTTGTTTTCAATATTAACGAAGGGGGATCTTTGATCTTTACCGGAACCGGATTTAATGGTGATTTAAATATTCAGGCTAATACCAATATCAGTGACTATGTTATCACTGCCAGTTTGTCGGGACCAATTGATAATCCAACACTTTTGTTTGAATCCACTCCGTTTCTTTCACAAACTGATATTTTATCTCTGATGACCGTTGGCAAACGCTGGGAAGATTACGATTTTGCCAGCGAAGGTTTGGGACAATTAACAATTGTAGGAGCCTGGTTCGAAAATCAATTGCAGAAAAACCTATCGCAGGTAACGCGAGAATTGGGTTTAATTGACGAGGTCGATATCAGTGG
The DNA here is from genome assembly GCA_964539785.1 of uncultured bacterium. Classification (GTDB taxonomy): domain Bacteria; phylum Fidelibacterota; class Marinisomatia; order Marinisomatales; family TCS56; genus JABMPO01. The sequence continues at coordinate 11,879 of CAZIJQ010000021.1, forward strand.
AGCTGGCAGTTTATTGGGAGACAATAATTCTGAGGATATGACCATCAGTGCACAACGACGATTATCCACTAACCTGGCGCTGAATTATTCATATAAACGGTCATTTTCCCTGACAAATCCCACCCAGCAACTGGTAGGAGTTGAGTATAAATTAAATCGCTATCTTTCACTTGTAGGTAACTACGATGATGCTGGAAATTTGCAGGTGAAATACCGTCTTAGATATTCATACTGAGCTAATGTCCATTAAAAGATTAATTCTGATTTTCCTGGTCCCTGGTGCATTCATTTGTGCACAGAACAAGATTTTAAATATCCGCAATATTGATATTAACGGCAATGAAACAATTAAGGAGCGGGAATTAAGATCCTTGCTCCGGTTAAAAGAACCGCAATTGTTTAGCAAGACTGATTACGATCGCAGGATCCACAAGCTTGACGCCATCATTATAAAAAATTATTATGTTACACGCGGATTTTTGAATGCGACTGTTAAAGATTCCTTTTCCATTGATGATAGCGAAGTAGACCTGTTTTATCTAATTTCCGAAGGTGAACAAACCATTTTAGCAGCGGTCGATATAGTCGGAAATTCTGTAATCAGTAAACGGAAAATCTTAAATATTCTTGGACTTAAGCTGAACCGGCCATACAATCCTCTCGGAATGAACTCCAATATTCCGGCGTTAGAAAATGAATTTGCCAAGCATGGTAAATTATTTACATCAATTAAAATATTCGAATCAACCAGTGATACTTTCAGCGTTTTGCTTGATATTGAAGAAGGCCCTGATGTTTATATTAATAAAATTAATTTCAATTTTGCCAGTGAACTTGATTCTCAGTTTGTTTATCGTGAGTTACAGATAAAACCCGGTGATTTATATCAACAAGCAGATATTGATGAATCACAGAAGAGAATTTTGGAAACAGGGATCTTCTCATTTGTAAAAACGAATCCCTTGCGGTCGAGTGCTGATACTGCGACTGTGGATTTATTAATTGAGCTACGACGATTCAAGCAGCGGGAAATAATTTCCGAGGGTGGTTTTTATCCAATACGCTATCTGGAAGCAGAGTTGGAAATTCCGACCGTTGGTGGGACCATCGAGTGGCGAAATCGTGATATATTTGATTCCTTTTATCGCTTTAGCGCTAAATCTGCTGCAAATTTCCCGATCACGGAAGAATTACAACAAACTAAATTTGTTAAATTCAGCAGTGCAATGACAATATCCACTCAATGGTTTGCCGGTTTCAGAATTCCTACCAGCCTTTCAGGCTATTATGAAACCTATACTGATATCAGTAACAAGAATTATCCCCGTATTCAAAAATATGGATCAAGTTTGAATTACAATTATCGTCTAAATTTGCTGTCATATATTCGTACTGGTCTACAGTGGGAAAAATTTCTCCATCCTGAAACCGAAGAAATCACTGATATTGAGAAACGTACAATCAATTTTGACATTCGTTGGGACGGGACCGATAATGTACTTAACCCTGGTCGTGGATCAATATTTACTCTGAATGTAGTCAATGCAGGAGGGATTTTAGGCGGAAATCGTACTTTTCTGAAATTGGATTTTGCCATTTCTACCTATAACACTATTTTCTGGAAAATAATATTGGCTGGCAGGATAAAATATGGTTTTATGTATGGCTGGGATAGTGATTATCCGGATCCTCAATATGATAAATTCTATCTTGGCGGAAGTACCAGTCTACGCGGTTGGCAAACCTATCGTTTTAAAGAGGATGATGAAAACAATCCCCAGGGTGAACCAATCAGGATACTTACCAACTGGGAGTTGCGTATCCCCTTAATCTGGAAAATTGGATGCGAATTGTTCATTGATGGTGGTAGCCTGGCTAATTCATTTGAGTCATTTTCAGTTAATAAAATGGAATGGGATGGTGGTGCCGGATTGGTATTCCAATCGCCTTTGGGGCCGATTCGAGTTGATTATGCCGTCCACTTGCATGATTTTGGGAACAGAACTCTGGTATTTGGCGTACTATATGCTTTCTGATTTGGATAATGGATTTCCCTTGGACTAAAAAAATAATAACTAATAAATTTCATAATCACAATTATAACTATTAAGAGGAATCATGAACACAAAATACGGTTATTTATTATTGATAACTTTTTTATTATTGTCTGCCTGTGGTGAAAAAATTCCAAAGACATCATTGGAACTTTTTAACCGGGCGGAAAAACATCGTCAGGCTAAGGAAACTGAGCTGGCTATCAAAGATTTGAATTTGTTAGTCGAACATTTTAACACTGATCTGATGGCCTCAAAATCCCAATATGTAATTGGTGATATCTATATGAATGACTTGCGTGATTTTAATAAAGCAGTTGAATCCTATCGGAAAGTAATCAACAATTTTGATAATGCTGCTGAAGAACCGCATGCTATGTTCATGATTGGTTATATCTACAGTAATATTTTGTCACAATACGAAAATGCACGGCGAGAATACGAAAGCTTCCTCAAAAAATATCCGGATCATGAACTAACCCCTTCGGTTAATTTCGAAATGAAATGGATGGGGAAAGACATTAATGAAATTGATGAATTAAAACACATTACTTCTTGAGCACGAATAATTGAAAAATATGAAATTTAGTCTAACCGAAGTCAACGAACGAATCGCACGCGAATCAGTTTTTATTGACGATCTAAAAAAAGCGTTACGCCAAGTAATTGTCGGACAATCCGAACTGCTCGATAAAATAATAATCGGCTTACTTGCCAATGGTCACATACTGTTGGAAGGTGTTCCCGGACTTGCGAAAACCCTGACAGTAAAAACCCTTGCTCAGGTTATTAATACTGGTTTTCAGCGGATACAGTTTACACCTGATATGCTGCCTGCCGATTTGATTGGGACTCTGATTTATGATCAAAAAACCGGTGGATTTAAAACCCGCAAGGGACCGATTTTCGCAAATTTAATTCTTGCTGACGAAATTAATCGTAGCCCTGCCAAAGTCCAGAGTGCATTACTGGAAGCAATGCAGGAGCGGCAGGTAACCATTGGTGACACTACCTACCCTCTGGATCTGCCTTTTCTGGTGCTGGCAACGCAAAATCCCATTGAGCAGGAGGGAACATATCCACTGCCTGAAGCTCAAGTCGACAGGTTCATGTTAAAAATAAAAGTCGATTATCCCAAATTTGATGAAGAGCGGGACATTATCCGGCAGGCCACTCGGATTCAGTCCGGAATAAAAATCGATCCGGTTATTACCTCCGACCAGATATTGCATGCCCATAGTACTATAAATGATATCTACGTTGACGAAAAAGTCGAGGATTATGTGCTCAATCTGGTTTTTGCAACCCGATCGCCCAAAGAATACAAACTTGACGATCTCAGCAATCTGATTGCTTTCGGCGCCTCGCCTCGAGCCTCTATTAATCTGATTCTGGCGGCTAAAGCGCGGGCATTTATGCAACACCGTGGTTATATCACGCCTGAAGATATCCGGTATATTGGCGCTGATGTGCTGCGCCATCGAATCATTCTTACTTATGAAGCTGAAGCAGAAGAATTAACTACCGAAGATATCATACAAAGGCTGTTTGATTCGATCGAAGTTCCCTAATTTTTTTGGGTCGGTATGATTCCAAAGGAAATCCTGCAAAAAGTCAGGCGTATTGAAATACGAACCCGTGGCCTGGTAAATGAATTATTTGGGGGGGAGTATCACTCGGTTTTCAAGGGTCGGGGGATGCAATTTTCCGAAGTTCAGGAATATCAGCCAGGTGATGATATCCGATTGATAGATTGGAATGTAACCGCCCGATCCGGTAGTCCTTTTATCAAAATATTTGAGGAAGAACGGGAACTGACTGTTTTTCTCATGGTAGATGTCAGTCGATCAGGTCATTTCGGTAGTGTTGACAAATTTAAAACCGAAATTGGTGCCGAAATCGCCGCCGTTTTGGGTTTCTCCGCCATAAAAAATAACGATAAAGTCGGATTGATCCTGTTTAGCGACGAAATTGAAAAATTTATTATTCCCAAAAAAGGACGTTCCCACGTTTTAAGGGTAGTTCGAGAATTATTGTATCATCGCCCACAGGGAAAAAACACCTCAATTTCATCTGCTTTGGAATTTCTTTTACAGGTTTCAAAACGAAAAAGTGTTGTATTCTTAATTTCTGATTTTATTGATCAAGATTTTATGAAATCCCTTCAAATTGCCAATCGCAAGCATGATATTATTGGTCTTCAGCTTTACGATCCCTTTGAACAGGAAATACCTGAAATGGGGCTTATCAAAGTACACGATCCGGAAACAGGCGAGCAATTCTGGATTGATACAAATTCGTACCAGGAACGCATAGCATTTCAATCTGAGCAAAAAAGTTATTATGAGCTATTCAAAAAATCATGTGATCAAATTGATTTTGATTTGATTCAGATTTCCACCCGCGATGATTTCGTAGAACCGATTATGAGCTATTTTAAAAAACGGGTAAAACGTATCTAATGCATTCTAGATTCGGAATCGCGGGATTATTTATAAGTAGTTTATTAATTTTAGTAAACGGTTGTGGCCAGCCACCGGATTTACCGCCTTTTTCAATTGATGCGATTGTAGATACTACCGAAGCCACAATCGGGGACATAGTAAATTTCCAGATTACCGTTCACGGTCGGGGAAACCGAAAGATTGATTTCGGAAACTGGGGGCAGGATTCTTCAAAGATTCAGGTTCGCAGAAGCCAATTGTTTGATGGACCGAAAGCTGATGATATGGGAATTAGTCTGGAAATTGCATTATGGGATACCGGTCGGATAGAAATACCGGGATTTCCGGTAATCATTACTAAATCCAGTCCCCGAGATAGTTTTACATTGTACACCGATCCTGTTTATGTAACGGTGAAATCACTGCTGAATCATCAGGGACAACCGCAACTGCGACCAATCAAGGGTCCGGTAGCCATCCCCATACTGATCCCCTGGCGTATGATTATCCTGTTGATCTTATTAATTTCCTTGATAATCACCATATTTACTCTCTGGCGTCGCAGAATAAATCGAATCGCTTTTCCCACCACTGAAGTAATGCCAGTTGAGCCGGCTGATATCATTGCATTGCGTCGTTTAGAAAATATTCGTACCACAAAAAATTGGGACCGGGGCGACTATAAGACCTTCTATCTTGGCCTTACATCCACATTGAAAGAATATGTGGAAAATGCATTGTTCTTTAAAACCCTGGAAATGACTACTGCTGAGATCGAAAGTATTAATGATCATTTTCCTTTTAATGAAAAACTGACAGCAAACTGGATTGATCTAATGACTAGGGCTGATCTGGTAAAATTTGCTCGTCAGATTCCGGATTCTGCATCCTGTATGACTGATCTTGATTTCGCTGATCGGTTTATTGCCGAAACATTGAAATATTGGAAGATTGAATTGTTATCGGATCAGGGCGATTCCAAATTTGAAACTAGCTCGACCTGACGTAAATTTTGGTTTTAAAAGGAGCGAAAAATTTATGGCAACAACTGCTGAAATAAAGAATGGTGTAGTGCTTCTACATCGTGGAAAACGAATGAAAGTTGTAGAGTTTTTACACGTTAAGCCAGGGAAAGGCGGCGCTTTTGTCAGAACCAAGTTAAAAAATATTCAAACCGGGAAAGTAATTGATGAAACTTTTAATGCCGGTGCCCGGATAGAAGTGATACGAATCGAAGCACGGGAAATGCAGTATCTTTATGAAGACGGCGACTTTTTTATTTTCATGGATAATGATACCTATGATCAGATCAATGTTCCGGCTGCTGTTGTTGGGAATGGAAAAAATTATCTTAAAGCGGGGATGAATGTGGATCTACTTTTTGATGGTACAGAAGTACTTGATGCAAGGATCCAAGCCCATGTCGAGTTGGAGGTTATCCATACTGAACCTGGTATGAAAGGTAATACCGCAACCGGTGCTACCAAACCAGCCACGGTTGAGACTGATTACACCGTTCAAGTTCCCTTGTTTGTCAATATCGGCGATGTTTTAAAAATTGACACTCGCAGCGGTGCTTATATCGAACGAGTACGCTCCAATTAACTTGACACAACTTTTGAGGGAGGCTTATGTGGAAAAATAAGCTCAAGGAATTAATATATACACTCGAAAACAGCGAGATAAATGAGATCGAAGCCAGCTTCTGGGGACGAAAATATCGCGTTGTAAAAAATTCACCAATGATAAATACCACGCTTGAATCCGGACAATCTGTAATCCCCCAAGGATCTGCCAGCGATATCATTACTAAAGCGATGAATCCCATTGATAGCGAATTAGTTGATTCCCTATCAGAGGTTAGATCACCAATGCCAGGGACCTTTTACTGCTCGCCTAACCCCAAGGCAGACGCTTTCGTCAAAGTTGGTGATCGTGTTACCAAAGGTGAGTCTCTGTGTATCGTGGAAGCGATGAAAATCATGAACGAAATCGAATCCAGCGTGAGTGGCGTGATAAAAGAAGTTCTGGTCGAAAATGGAAAACCAGTAGAATATAACCAGCCACTTTTCCGGATCGAATAACACTTCAGATGATTAATGTTTAATAAGATTCTGATTGCCAACCGTGGGGAGATTGCATTAAGGATAATCCGCGCCTGTCACGAATTGGGAATAAAAACTGTGGCAGTTTATTCGACCGCTGATGAATTAACCCTGCATGTTCGATTTGCTGATGAAGCCGTATGCATTGGTCCTCCAGCCAGCAAAGAAAGTTATCTGAATATACCGCATCTTATTGCCGCCGGGGAGATTACCGATTCCGATGCTATTCATCCAGGATACGGTTTCCTAGCCGAAAATTCTGAATTTGCTCAAATTTGTAATGATAATGGTTTTACATTTATCGGACCGGGTCCGGATATCATCGATGCCATGGGTGATAAATCTCAGGCAAAGATAACCATGAAGGCAGCAGGTGTTCCGGTAATTCCTGGTAGTGATGGCAACGTACCGAATATAACTGTAGCGATTAAAGAAGCTGATAAAATAGGTTATCCGGTAATTTTAAAAGCAACAGCAGGCGGAGGCGGTCGGGGCATGCGCATCGTCCATAATTCCAGCGAAATGGAAAAAGCTTTCAATACTGCCACTGCTGAAGCCGAGACAGCTTTTGGAAACGGTGCTGTTTATATCGAAAAATTTGTTGAAAATCCTCGTCATATTGAAATTCAAGTTATTGCCGATGCCTTTGGTAATGCCGTCCATCTCGGTGAGCGGGAATGCTCTGTGCAGCGCAGGCATCAGAAATTAATTGAAGAATCACCTTCAGCTGTGGTCGATGCGGAATTGCGAGCGCGGATGGGAAAAGTAGCAATTAAAGGCACTAAAGCGGCGGGGTATGTTGGTGTTGGTACCGTGGAATTTTTGCTCGATAAAGAAAATAAATTTTATTTTATGGAGATGAATACCCGGATTCAAGTTGAGCATCCGGTTACGGAAATGGTTGTTGGTTGCGATCTGATTAAGCAACAGATTCGTATGCATGCCGGGGACAAATTTCCCGATTATTTTTATGATCTTAAGTTACGTGGGCATGCCATAGAATGCAGGATCAATGCTGAAGATCCTGATAACAATTTCTGTCCTTCGCCAGCCGTTGTGGAAAGTTTCCATATGCCTGGTGGGAAAGATGTGCGAATCGATACCCACGTGTATGCCGGCTATCGGATTCCCACGCAATATGATTCATTAATTGCCAAGCTGATCGTTCGGGCAACTACCAGACAGGGGGCAATTAATCGTATGCAACGCGCATTGGAAGAATGCATTATCGAGGGTCCAAAAACGACTATTCCTTTTCAGCAGGCTATATTGCGTGATAAACAATTTCAATCGGGTGATTATAACACCGGATTTTTGGAAACATTTGACTATCAACCAGATCGTAAAGATTAATTAACTTAACTTCTGTATTTGGAGAACAACCATGAATATACCGGCAAATTTAAAATACACTGAAGACCACGAATGGGTATCTGAAGAAGACGATATCCTTACCGTGGGAATCAGTGATTTTGCCCAGGGGGAACTGGGTGATATTATTTTCGTGGAAATGCCTGAAATAGGAAATGAATATGGCAAAGGAGATCCTTTCGGTACAATTGAAGCGGTAAAAACAGTTGCTGATTTATTTGCCCCCATATCCAGTGAAGTAGTCGCGATTAATGAAGAGCTGGAGGAAACCCCAGAATTGATCAATAGCGATCCTTATGGAAAAGGGTGGATCGTCAGGCTGAAATCTTTGGAATCGGAAGAGTTGGACGAATTACTGACCGCCTCAGCATATGAGGAGAGCCTTGGCTAATCAAAACCGTTATATACCCAATTCGGCTGAAATCGAGGCGGAAATGCTGGCCGATATTGGTGTTGCATCTTATACTGATTTACTGAATAATATACCCAGTCGACTGCTACAGGAATTTGATTTACCAGTTGGTAAACCACAGTCTGAGCTTGAAACAAGCAAGTTGCTGGCCGAACTTGGCCAAAAAAACCGACCGGCTTCCAAGATAATCTCCTTTCTTGGAGGTGGCAGTTATGATCATTTCATTCCCAGCATAATCCCCGCTTTAGTTATGCGATCGGAGTTTTACACGGCCTATACCCCATATCAGGCTGAAGTCAGTCAGGGAACGTTGCAGGCCATGTATGAATACCAGTCGATGATCTGTGAAATTTCCGGTATGGATGTTGCCAATGCTTCTTTGTACGATGGTGCTTCGGCCGTTGCTGAAGCCTGTTTGATGGCGGGTAGCTCAACCAGAAATAATCGTTTGTTGATCAGCCCCGGATTGTTTTTTAACTATCGACAGGTGGTTGAGACATATTTACAATACAGTGGTTTGGAAATAGAAATATTGCCAGAAGAAGCTGGCCGGCTGTATTTAGCTGATTTGAGAAATAGGTCCTTTAATGATGTTGCCGCGGTTGTAGTACAATCACCAAATCGATATGGATTAATCGAAGATTGGGCTGCAGTAGGTTCTATTTGTGAGAATCATAAAGCCTGGTTTATTGCAGTCGGTGATCCACTGGCATTGGGTCTGTTTGCAACTCCCGGCGAATGTGGCGCGGATGTTTATGCCGGCGAGGGACAGTCACTCGGTAATTCCCAATCTCTGGGAGGACCGGCATTAGGATTATTTGCCACCAGAAACAAACATGTTCGAAAAATGCCCGGGCGTATAGTTGGTGCTACGGCTGACGTGGATGGCAAACCAGGATTTGTGCTTACCTTACAAACCCGTGAGCAACATATTCGCCGTGAGCGTGCTACCAGCAATATTTGTACTAACCAGGGACTCATGGCTCTTTCTGCGGCAATTTACCTGAGCCTGATTGGGAAGTCGGGCTTCGGAAAGCTTGCTGATTTATGTTTCCAGAAAGCACATTATTGTGCGGATCAAATCGCTGCTCTAGATGGTTATGAGCTTGTTTATGATCAGAAGTTTTTCAAAGAATTTGTTGTGCGCTGTCCGGTGCCTGCCATCCAATTAATCTCTGATGGCTTAGAGAAAAATCTGTATGTTGGCACTTCTGTTGCTGACAAACCTTCATTATTACGGATTGCAGTTACAGAAAAACGAACCCGTACTGAGATTGATAATCTTATAAAATTCTTAAAGTTATACCAATGATTAATTCATCTGTTTATCAATATTTACTGGAAAAAATAAAAGACCGTGGCGGTGTTTATGCTGTACTGATTGATCCTGATCGGAAAAATGATGCAAATATTGAAAAATATGTAGAAGCTGTCAACACCAGCAATGTTGACTTAATACTGGTTGGCGGTAGTTTGATGATGGACAGCCGCTGTCATGACCGAACCCGGCGCATTAAAGAAAATTCGGCAGTTCCGGTTGTTTTCTTTCCCGGTGGTTTGAGTCAATTAAGTCCGCATTTTGACGCCATGCTGTTTATGAGCATCCTTTCGGGACGCAACCCCCATTATCTGATTGGTGAACAGGTCATGGCTGCTCCCATCGTCCATGATATGGGCATAGAAACTATCCCTACCGGCTATTTGCTGGTCAATGGCGATATACCCACAACCGTTCAATTTATGAGTAATACGACGGCAATACCGGCTAATCGTCCGAATATTACAGTCGCCCATGCTCTGGCGGCCCAGTACTTAGGTATGAAACTGGTTTATCTCGAAGCTGGTAGCGGGGCACAGAATCCGATCCCGGTAGAGATGGTGAAAATGGTTACCAGCTGCCTGGAAATCCCGGTAATTGTAGGTGGCGGTTTACGATCTCCGGAAGCAGCCAATCAGAGAGTATTAGCCGGCGCTTCAATAATTGTGACCGGAACAATCATCGAAGAAAATGCCGACGCTGGAATAATGAAAGATTTCGCCTCCGCAGTACATATTAAAGGTTGACATGGATAATATTGAAATAATTAAAAATCAGATTCAGGCCAGTGCAGATACCAAGAAAATCATGTTGGATGCCTGTAGTAATGATATCCACCGGGCGGCTGAAATCCTGATTAATGCTGTACTCGATAAACGTAAAATCCTGTGGTGTGGAAATGGTGGCAGCGCCGCTGATTCACAACATTTGTCGGCGGAATTGGTCGGTAAATTACGTCATGTCAGACCGGCAATTGCATCCATTGCCCTGACCACAGATACATCATTTATAACTGCCTGGGCTAACGATACCGATTATTCCGATATTTTTTCCCGACAGATTGAAGCGCTCGGGAAACCGGGCGATGTACTGATAGGCATTTCAACCAGTGGGAATTCGCCAAATATCCATAAAGCAATTGCTACCGCTCGCGAATTATATCTGGATACTATTGTTTTTAGTGGCGGAAATGGTGGGAAATTAAAAGATACTGCCAATATCGAAATTCGTATTCCCAGTGATGACACTCAACGAATCCAGGAAGGCCATATCTTGGTTGGACATATTTTATGTGATTTGATCGAGCGTGCCATTAGCGGTTAATCAGTTAATGGAAGATCATCTGAAAGAATTTCTTACTACCTTGAAGGTGGAACGAAATCTGGCGTCAAATACGATCGAAGCATATCAGCGTGATTTGACACGCTATTTAAAATATTTAAATACTGAAACAAGGTTAAAAAATCTTGATTTCATAAAACCAAAGCATATTCGCGGGTTTATCCGCACATTGAGCGATACCCATCTCGCCGCTGCCAGTATCAACCGGATTTTTTCTTCGATCCGGTCCTTTCATGTATTCTTGATTGCTGAAAAATTATGTACTAATAATCCCGCCCAATTGCTTGATGCTCCCCGTCTACCACGCAAATTACCGGAAGTGCTGACAATCAATGAAATTGATACCATCCTGGCCACTATTGATGAAGAAAACCCATTGGCATTACGGGATAGTGCAATTATCGAATGCTTGTATTCAGCAGGGTTACGGGTTTCGGAATTGTGCGAATTAAAATTGACCGGACTATTGTTTGATTCCGATATGATCCGTGTTATTGGGAAAGGCTCAAAGGAAAGATTTGTGCCCCTGGGAGACGCCGCCCGAAAGATTTTGGAAGAGTACCTGAAGTATTTACGGCCGGGATTATCAAGGAAAGGTAAAAATCCAGGCTATATTTTTCTCAGTCGAAACGGAAAACAGCTCACACGGATGTCGGTTTGGAACATTCTGAAACGCTGGTCTGAGGCGGCCGGGATAACCAAGAAGATCAGTCCCCATACTTTGCGCCATTCATTTGCCACCCATCTGTTAGAAGGGGGAGCAGACCTACGAGCGGTGCAGGAGATGTTAGGTCACGCTGATATAAGTACCACCCAGATTTATACTCATCTGGATAAGGCCTATCTCAAAGAAGTACATCGTACATTTCATCCCCGTTGGTAATGAGAATATAACGAGATTGTCGATTTACCAGTGGAACCTTTTAATCAATCAACCTTTTTAAACACGATGCAGATAGCACAAATCACAATTACTGGAAACATTAAATAAATAGGTTTCGGCTGACGTTAATAACGTGTAGTCGCTAATTCTGATAACAATACTATGGGAATAATTAGCCTTGATCCATCGGTTCAGATACTACTGATTCCGGTATTAATATTTGCTTTATCATTTCATGAATATGCTCACGCCTGGGCTGCTTATCGTCTGGGAGATCCCACGGCCTCCGCCATGGGTCGGCTGACACTTAATCCAATGGCTCATCTCGATCCATTTGGCGCAATTGCGCTGTACTTGATTGGCTTTGGTTGGGCTAAACCGGTTCCAGTCGATTATCGCTACTTGCAGAATCCCAAACAGGATATGCTGTGGATTGCATTGGCGGGACCAGCATCGAATTTCGCTATGGCCTTAATCAGCGGTTTATTACTGCGTTTTCTCTGGACAACGGGAATGATTAGTGGTGGGAGCGCCCTGACCATGGTCCTGGTTATGAGTCTGCAGATAAATTTAATGCTGGGATTGTTCAATTTTTTACCGATTCCCCCCCTGGATGGTTCAAAAATCCTGGCCGGGTTAATACCAAACCGCCACCAGAATATTTTGTATAATATGGAACTTTATGGTCCTAAAATTTTGTTTGCTATAATCTTAATTGGCATGGTTACCCGGGTTTCAATAATTGGGACAGTCATTCGGCCATTTATCAATTTTTTCATGAAAATATTTACTTTAGGTTTGTTTTGAGTGCTGATAGAATAAAATTTCGTCGTTTGATAGAACGCCATAAACCAGTGCGATCGATGATCTGGCTGATAGGAGTAGCGATCATGGTGATTGCAATTATGGTATTACTAAAAACTATGTAATAGATGATTGTGGGGCTATCCAAATGAGTACTTTAATTGAGTGTGTGCCAAATTTCAGTGAAGGACGCGACCTGTCCAAAATCGATCAGATCACCGCAGCCATTAAGCAGGTGGAAGGTATCACCCTGTTGGATGTCGATCCGGGCGCCGATACAAATCGGACCGTTGTAACTTTTATTGGTACGGTAGAAGCCGTTGAAGAAGCTGCTTTTCAGGCGATTAAAAAAGCTGCCGAAGTAATCGATATGCGCAATCATACCGGTACCCATGCCCGGATGGGAGCCACCGATGTTTGCCCATTTATTCCGGTTCGTGGCGTTGGTATTGAGGAGTGTGTGTCATTATCAGAAAGGGTTGGCGAAAGGGTGGGAGCTGAGCTTGGTATCCCGGTCTATTTATACGAGCACTCTGCCCGAATTCCCGAGCGGCGCAATCTGGCAGTGGTCCGTTCCGGTGAATATGAAGCACTGGCTGATAAGCTTACCCAGTCGCGCTGGCAGCCCGATTTTGGTCCGGCTGAATTCAATCCGAGTGCCGGCGCAACAGTAATGGGCTGTCGTGAATTTCTGATTGCTTATAATATTAATCTAAATACTCGCGATCATAGATTAGCCACCGATATTGCATTTGAATTACGGGAAAAAGGCCGCTCACATCGGATTTTGAATCCCGAATCGCCCAATTTATTGGATGGAACCATCGTTCGCTACCAGGATGGTAAATATCCCTGCGCGTTTTGTGATTTTATCGGGACTTCAGTCGATGAAATTATCAATCATAATCAGACTGAACATAATTACGATCTTGTTGCCAACTGGAGCGAAAATGGCTATAGCAAGGAAAACCTCAACCGGAAACCGCTAAAGAAACCGGGGCTGTTTAAAGATGTGAAAGCTGTTGGCTGGTATGTTGATACATTCAAAAGGGCACAGATTTCGATCAATTTCACTAATTATAAAATAACAGCGATTCATGATGTTTTTGATGCCGCCTGCGAGCTGGCCACCGAACGGGGTATTCGAGTTACCGGTAGTGAATTAGTGGGTTTGGTACCATTGGAAGCATTGCTCCTGGCCGGTCGTCATTATCTCGAAAAACAACGTCGCACTACTGGTGTTCCGGAGGCTGATATAGTTGATGTAGCCGCACAATCTCTTGGATTGAACGATGTTACACCTTTCGTACCGCACGAGAAAATAATTGACTATGTAGTTAGCGGTCCACCCCGTGATTTGGCCAACCGAACTGTAACGGATTTTATTATCGAAACATCGTCCAATAGCCCTGCCCCTGGCGGTGGTAGTATTGCCGCTTTGGCCGGTGGCCTGGGAGCTGCACTGGCATCCATGGTAGGTGCTTTAACGCACGAGAAAAAGGGGATGGAAGACCGTCGTCCTGCCATGAAAAGGATTGGGATTAAAGCGCAGCAGCTTAAAGATCGACTAATTTTTCTTATCGATGAAGATACTAATGCATTTAACCGTGTCATGTCTGCCGGGCGTATGCCAGCAGAGTCCCCTGAAGAAAAGATAGTCAAAGATGCTGAAACTCTGGCTGCTGCCAAATATGCCATCGATATCCCGGCTGAAGTAGCTGAACTATCGTTAGAAGTGATGCGATTAGCGGTGACTTTAGTTGAACAGGGTAACCCCAATTCAGTGAGTGATGCCGGTGTTGCCGGTGAGGTTGGCGCTGCCGGAGTTAATGGTGCCTGTCTAAATGTGCTAATCAATCTTCCTGGAATTACCAGCGATGAAGATTATGTCAACAAGTTCAAAGCCAAAGTCGATCGGTTAACCACCGAGGCCAATCAACTTCGGCTAGAAATATTTGCCGCTACCTGCAGAGTCATAAAGGGGTAATGACCAAACCAATCCAGGCCTTAAGCGTAGATTTACGCAATAAAATCGCCGCTGGCGAAGTCGTTGAACGACCCGCATCGGTTCTGAAAGAACTGATCGAAAACAGTATTGACGCCGGCGCTACCAGCATCAGTGCTGTTGTTGAGGTTGGAGGTGAGCAATTAATTCAGGTTGCTGATAACGGAACAGGAATCGCCCGGGAAGATTTGGCGCTGGCTTTTGAACGATATACAACCAGTAAGATTGCAAAACCCAATGATTTGTTCAATATTAATACCCTGGGATTTCGTGGTGAGGCTTTAGCCAGCATCACATCGGTAGCAGAAGTGCAGGTCGAATCTATTCAGCAATCCGACCAGCAGGGGGCAGCTATAAATTTCAGGGACAGTCGCGCTGGCCACCTGCAACCGGCGGCGATAAATTCGGGCACAGTGGTCACCGTAAGGAATTTATTTTATAATACACCGGCACGAAAAAAATTCCTGAAAACTCCTCGTACAGAATTACGGCATATCGTAAAAATGCTACGGCGATTTGCTTTGGGCCATCCTGAGATTAAATTCAAATTAAATGCCGATAATCGACAACTATTACATCTGACCCCTAAACCGCTGGCCGATAGAATTGCGGATATTCTGGATCCTACTTATCGGGAAAATATCCAACCAATTGAATTTTCCATGGGAGATATTAATGTCTCAGGCTATTTGGGGAATCTCAATCTCACCAGATCTCGTCCCGGTGAACAATATATATTTCTTAATGGTCGCTATATACTGGATCGGCTGTTGAATTCCGGTATTTATGCCGGTTATCAATCACTCGTCAAGCGTGGTGAGTATCCGTTTTTTGTGATTAATCTAAACCTACCAGTCAACCAGGTTGATGTAAATGTTCATCCAATGAAACTTGAAGTACGTTTCAAGGACGAATGGCGTGTTTATCATGTTCTTAAGTCTGGTGTTGAAAAAGCCCTTGAGGAGATTGTGGCTACAATTCCGTCGCTGGAAAAACCAGGGTTGGCATTTGAAATTGTACCCGATTCTGGTCCAGCTCAAAGTAAACCCACCACCGGCGAGCAAAGGGGAATGGATTTCAGCGCTCAGCATGAGACACCCGGTTTCAGCCAATTCAGGCAGAATGCCGGATTAGAACGAGCTAAATCTTATGCATCTTCGCTGGCTGAGCGTAAGGGACCGCAGGAATCTTTCGTCGATATCGATAATATCTGGCAAATTCATAATAAATATATCATATCTCAGATTACCAGCGGAATGGTTATTATTGATCAGCACGTGGCGCATGAGCGAGTATTATTCGAGGAAGCGCTGGAGGCTTTTGATAAGCATCCCATGTCCGCTCAAACCTTGTTATTTCCCGAAGTATTGGAGTTCTCGGCAGATGAATTTTCGGGATTGCTTGATGTTTTGCCGGCTTTGGAAAAAATTGGTTTCAGGTTACAGGAATTCGGGAAACAAGCAGTAATGATTGAGGCTGTGCCTTCAGTAATGAGTTGGGGAAATGAAAAACGAATAATCAGTGATATCCTGGATCATTATCTTGAGCATCAAAAAGAGCATAGCTCCTACCAGGAGGCAATTGCAGCTTCTTTTGCCTGCCATGCAGCTATAAAAGCCGGAGATGCCCTCTCCAAGGAAGAAATGCAAGCCCTGGTCAATCAATTATTCGGAACTAAAAATCCTTACCACTGTCCCCACGGACGCCCTATAATTGTTCAGCTGACTCTAAGTGAACTGGATAAGCGTTTCGAACGCTGATATCCCGGTTGGATTTGTGCTCCAACACTATTAATGCAGCTTAAAAATAAAATACTGGCAATAGTTGGGCCAACGGCGGTTGGAAAAACCGGTCTCGCAATTGAATTGGCTCAGCGTTTAACTGGTGAGATAATCGGATTGGACTCGCGCCAGATTTATATGGGGATGGCAATCGGTACTGCTCAACCGACATTAATGGAACAAGCTTCTGTGCCGCATCATTTGATCGCTTTCCGGTCACCCGATCAGAAAATAACTGCTGGCGAGTATGCCGAATTGGTTTCCGCAGTTGTTGAGGATTTAACACAGCAAGGCCGAACGCCAATTCTCTGTGGTGGAGCCGGCTTGTATTTTCGAGCAATTAATCATGGTATTTTCAGTGGTAGTGATAGCGATGAGCACGTTCGTGAACGACTCGATCTTGAATATTCTGAAAATCCTGATTTATTGTATAACCGGCTAAAAAAAATTGATTCCGAATATGCAGAAAAAGTGCATATAAATAACAGGAAACGTTTAATTCGTGCTCTAGAAATATTTGAAATAACCGGTGTGGCGCCCAGTGTTCACTTTAAAAAACAACCGGAACAAAAATATCAATTTAATCTGTTTACTGTGCTGGTAACTCGCCCATTGGCAGATCTTGAGAAACGCATTCGCAATCGGACTACTGAGATGCTGGAGGGTGGGTGGATTACTGAAACCAGGCGCTTAATGCAATATCGTGAAGCTGGTGAATTTCATGCTATGGATTCCATTGGCTACCGGGAAATTATGGATCACCTGGATGGTAAACTCAGTCACGAAGAAATGGTGGAACTGATTGTTCTCCGAACCCGCCAGTACGCCAAACGTCAGTTGACCTGGTTTAAAAAAGAACCATTAGATCTGACTATTAACCTGTCTGACAATTTCAATCTATCGGATAATATTGATAAGATTATAGCCTGTTAGAAAAACGATCAACTTTGATTTTATGTGATATTGTTCCTCATATCGTCCTCGTTTCAATGTAGGCTGAAATGACTGTCATCCGATGAGGTCGGTGAGTGCTGGTGGGAATTGTAAAATCATTCATTTTTACTAATGCAAATAAAGTTCAGTAGTCCTAATTTTAGGTATTAAATAACCCTTTAAACCAATCCAGTGAGATGGAAAGGGCAGAGACTGAGCCTCCGGTCAGTCCGACCAAAATGGTCGGGATTCTGCCCAGAGGTTTTTTTATTGAAAGGACTGCAATGACAATTAAAAAAAAGCCACTGCTTGCCGAAAGTGATATAACGCGTTCCTTGACCAGAATAGCATTTGAGATAATTGAGCGAAATACTGATCCTGAAAATTTGGTCTTAATTGGAATTCAATCACGTGGCGAACCACTTGCCATACGTTTGAATGATTTATTAAAGATACAGCTCAAGCGGGAAATACCACTGGGGTCACTTGATATAACATTCCATCGAGATGATTTCAGAACCAGGTTGCTGGTCCCGCAGGTTAAAGCAACCAATATTCAATTTTCACTTGATGGTAAAACAGTAATACTGGTTGATGATGTATTATATACCGGCCGCACCATTCGAGCGGCCCTTGATGTGCTGGTCACGTATGGTCGACCGGCAGCAGTTCAGCTGGCGGTTCTGGTTGATCGCGGCCACCGGGAATTACCGATAAAAGCTGATTATGTCGGTAAAAATATTCCCACCCATGAAGGAGAGCATGTCAGTGTGCGTTTACAGGAAACGGATAGTGAAGAAGGAGTTTTTCTAACCAGTTTTAAGGAAGCTGAATAATGCTGAAGAACAAACATTTACTGGGATTGAAAAATTATCCCAGGGAAGATATTCAGACCATCATCGACACCGCTTTCAGCTTTCGGGAGGTGCTGGACCGTCCGGTGAAGAAAGTTCCTGCTTTACAGGGGCAGACAGTAGTAAATCTATTTTTTGAAAATTCCACCCGAACCCGGATCAGTTTTGAACTGGCTCAAAAAAGATTAAGTGCGGATACTGTGAATTTTTCTGCTTCCACTTCCAGTTTGAAAAAAGGTGAAACATTCAAAGATACAGCCCAGAATATCGAAGCAATGAAAATTGATGCCGTCGTAATGCGTCACCCAACACCTGGTGCTCCCTGGCATTTGATAAAATACATTGATGCAGTAGTTATCAATGCCGGTGATGGCACCCATGAGCATCCCACGCAGGCAATTCTGGATATGATGAGTCTGCATGAAAAATTTGGTAGAATCGAAGGATTGAAAATTGCTTTAATCGGTGACATTCTACATAGTCGAGTGGCGTTGAGTAATATCTATGGTTTAATCACAATGGGCGCTCAGGTAATGTTATGTGGACCGGCTAACGTCATACCGCCGTTTGTTACTGAGCTTGGTGTGGAAGTCAATCATAATATCGATGAAGTTCTGGAATGGGCTGATGCGGTAAATGTATTGCGCATACAGCGGGAGCGGATGGGAATCGGACTAATTCCGTCGATTAGAGAATATCGAAATTTATTTGGGATAACTAGCGAGCGGGTGGCACACCATAAAAAGGAAATTGTAATAATGCATCCTGGGCCGATGAACCGCGGAGTGGAGATAGACAGCGGGGTAGCAGATGGAGATCAGGCTATTATTCTTGACCAGGTACTGAATGGGGTCGCTTCACGCATGGCTATTTTGTACTTGTTATTGGGTGGCAAAATCGATCAACCGGAATAAAAAGGATTAATAATGAATATAAAAAAACTACCGGAAAAAATATTGTTACAGGGAGGACTAATTGTTGATCCCAAGACAGAGCGCGAATACGCTGGCGATATATTATTGATAAATGGTGTTATCGCTGAAATTGGTGATATTGATCCCCAGGATGATGTTAATATCCTGGATTGCAATGGATACACAATTACGCCTGGTTTTTGCGATATTCACGTCCATTTTCGCGAACCGGGCCGGGAAGATAAGGAAACCTTGGCATCGGGCAGCAACGCAGCGCTGGCAGGCGGTTTCACCAGAGTGTGTGTAATGCCAAATACCAATCCACCCCTTGATAATCCCGAAACTATTGGATTTATCGTTGATAAATCGCAGTCTCTGCCTGTGCATATTCATCCAATTGGTGCTGTCACTCAGCAACAAAAGGGTACACAATTAACTGAAATGGGTGGTATGTTTAAGGCGGGAGCCGTTGCTTTCAGTGACGATGGTATGCCAATAACAAATGGTTATGTCATGCGTATGGCGCTCGATTATACCGGTATGTTTAGCGTCCCACTTATCAATCATGCCGAGGATGTTGAACTTCGATATGACGGACTCATGAATGAGGGACTGGTGTCAACTGAACTTGGTATGGCGGGAAATCCGGCTTTGGCAGAAGTAACGATGGTTTACCGTGACCTTGAACTGGCAGCCTTGACAAAATCCAAACTGCACGTTCCCCATGTTTCAACGGCTGGTGCGGCAAATCTGATAAAGAAATTTAAGATTGCATCCCCACTGATAACTGCCGAGGTGACACCCCATCATCTTTTCTTTAATGACGAAGCCTTGAAATCATTTGATACTAATTTAAAAGTTGCACCACCGATTCGCAGTGAAGAAGATCGCCGGGCATTGATAAAAGCAGTTTTAGACGGTGTTTTTGATTGTATCGCAACTGATCATGCTCCCCATACAATCGAAGAAAAAGAAGGCACATTCGATCTGGCACCATTTGGCATGATTGGTTTGGAAAGCTGTTTTGGTGCGGTTAACAAGGTATTAGTAGAAGAAAATGCGTTGCCATTTCTTGATTTGATTAAGCTATTGACAGTAAATCCTCGCCAGATAATGGGCTTCGATGATGATTTGTTAAAAATTGGAAAAGAAGCAGAATTGACGATATTTAACCGAAAAGAAAAACTAATTTTCAGTAAAGACGATATTCATTCCAAATCTCAAAATTCGCCATACCTTGGTCACGAATTAATTGGCAAGATCCGGTATACCATCAGTAAGGATCGAATAGCTACAATTTAATTCCCAGCTATCGCAGGTTACACAGATTTCTGTATTCATTTGAAGGGCGTAGTCAAATCTGCAGGATTTAATTCTATGCAGCTTGCTGTTATAGTAAAGATGACCCACTCAATTTGATGCCCCGCTGTTTGCAGCAGCATGATTCATTTTCGCGAATATTTAATCAAATTTCTGAATATGGGTTGGAATTAAGAAAACAGTAAATAATTAATAGAATATCAGTTGCCTTAATATTCTAATAAATCATATTTTTGGCAGCTATTTTCGAAGTGGATAATATGAAAACAAATACAATTTCAGCAAACGATATTGAAAGACAGTGGTTTGTCGCTGATGCCGACGGCCGTACTTTAGGACGCTTAGCCAGCAAAATCGCACAGATTCTGCGCGGTAAGCATAAAGTTAATTTCAGTCCAAATATGGATATGGGCGATCATGTTATTGTGATCAATGCCGAGAAGATTCATGTAAGTGGTAATAAAGAATACGATAAAACTTATTTTCGTCATTCTGGTTATCCCGGTGGTGTTACTGTAACCGATTTCCAGCATTTACGCCGTACCCATCCTGATCGGATTGTGATAAACGCCGTTAAAGGGATGTTGCCTCATAATCGCTTAGGCCGCAAGATGTTGAACCATCTTAAGGTTTATGCCGGTGCCGAACATCCGCATGAAGCCCAAACACCAAAAATATTGGATATTTAAATGACAAAAGCAGTATATCAGGCAACCGGTCGCCGCAAAAGAGCGGTGGCACGGGTTTATTTAATGCCTGGCAAAGGAAATATTCTGGTTAATGGAAGTCCCTACCAGGAATATCTCTGCCGGGACACTATTAGCCGTACCGTGGTTGAACCACTTGAAGCCGTTGAACAACGCGATTCATATGATATTTCCGTAAATGTCAATGGTGGTGGGCTGACGGGTCAAGGAGGAGCAATTCGCTTAGGAATTGCCAGAGCCCTGATTCAGGTTAGTGAAGATTTCAGACCGGTATTAAAAAAAGCCGGCTTACTCACACGCGATGCAAGAGTGGTTGAACGTAAGAAATACGGCCAGCCTGGTGCTCGTAAACATTTCCAATTCTCAAAACGATAGAATCTATGGCATCAATTAATTTTGAAGATCTACTGAGTACTGGTGCTCATTTTGGTCATGTGACCAGAAAGTGGCATCCCAGTTTTAAACCTTATATTTTAATGGAAAAGAACGGAATTCACATTATTAATCTGGAGGAGACCGTTCATCAGTTTGAAAAAGCAGCTGAATTTATTAGGAGTATTGTTGATAAGGGTGGCGAGGTATTATTCGTCGGTACCAAAAAACAAGCTCGTGAAATTGTTCAGCAGGAAGCTGACCGTTGTGGAATGTTTTATGTGGTTGAGCGTTGGCTTGGAGGAACTCTCACTAATTTCATGACCATTAAAAAAAGTATTAAGCGTCTGCATATGCTCGAGAAAGAAGGCTCCAGTATATATGAAAACCTCACCAAAAAAGAGGTTCAGATGCTCAATCGCGAAAGAATTAAATTAGCGGATCAGCATCGTGGAATTAAAGATATGCGGCGCTTGCCAGATGCTGTGATTGTGGTTGACTCCAATTTTGAAGTTACAGCAGTAGCTGAAGCAAAAAAACTGGAAATCCCGGTAGTCAGTTTAGTAGACAGTAACACTGATCCAACCAAAGTTGACTATCCGATACCGGCAAACGACGATTCAATTCGTACAATCCAGTTGATTATCTCAAGTCTTGCCGAAGTTGTTATTGGAGTTCGCAAAGAGAAAATTCAGATAGCTAAAGAAATCAAAGAGGCTAAAGAGGCTGAAAAAGCTGAAAAGGCTGCTAAGATAAAGGAAGCAGAAGAAGCAGCGGCCCAAAAAGTCAAGGCAGCTGAAGAGACTCCTGAAAAATCCGTTGAGAAACCTAAAAAAGCAGCCAAACCAGCAGCTAAAAAAGCAGTGGTTGATGAAGTTGCAGTTGATAAGGTTGCCCCGAAAAAGGTAACAAAAGCCGTAGCTACCAAGAAAGCTGAAGAGACTCCTGAAAAATCCGTTGAGAAACCTAAAAAAGCAGCCAAACCAGCAGCTAAAAAAGTAGTAAAAAAACCTGTAAAACCGAAAAAAACGATAAAGAAACCCGCTGGAAAAAAATCCCAACCTAGTACCAAAAGTAAATCTGACGAGAAATAGAATGAATATTGACGCAAAACAGGTAAGAGACTTACGTGAGAAAACCGGTGCAGGAATGATGGACTGCAAGCGGGCGCTTATGGAAGCTAATGGCGACCTGGAAAAAGCAATCGAGAATCTTAGAAAATCCGGTATCGCGAAGGCTGAGAAAAAAGGTGTACGTCAGGCTGAAGACGGTCTGGTATTTCCTTATATTCATCCCGGTGGCCGTCTGGGAGTTCTAGTGGAAATTGGTTGTGAAACGGATTTTGTTGCAAAAACCGAGGATTTTCAAAGACTTTGCAAAGATGTCGCAATGCAGATTGCTGCCACCAACCCAATTTCAATCGGTCGTGATGGTATCGATGTTAGTATTATTAACCGCGAAAAAGATATCTTCCTGGCTCAAGCCAAGGATACCGGGAAACCCGCTAATATATTAGAGAAAATTGTAGCTGGCAGGATTGAAAAATTTTATCAGGAAAACTGTCTTCTTGAGCAACCGTTTATCAAAGATCCCAATAAAAAAGTATCCGATCTGCTAACGGAAATCGTAGCCAAATTGGGTGAAAAGATTGAAGTTAATCGGTTTACCCGTTATGAGGTCGGAGAAGCTGTACCTGATAGTAAAAATTAAATTTAATTTTATTTAAAATGTCGAACCCTGTTTACCGACGTGTTTTGCTCAAACTGAGCGGAGAAGTACTGGCCGGTAAACAGGGTTTTGGTATTAATAATGACAGTGTTGATGAATTAGTCCGGGAAGTAAAATCCATTTATGATTTAGGAATTGGCATCGGAATCATCATTGGGGCAGGGAATATATTTCGTGGTATTAAATTAAGCAAAACAGGAATGGATCGAGTAACCGGTGATTATTTGGGGATGCTGGGTACGGTAATGAATGCTATTGTTTTTGAACAGGCATTGCGGTCTGCTAACTGTATTGCTATAGCAATGTCTGCTATCAATATTGATAAGATGATTAAACCTTATAATCGGGCTGAAGCATTAACAGCGCTTGATCAGGGGAAAATTGTTATTGTTGCCGGTGGCACCGGTAATCCTTATTTTACTACTGATTCAGCGGCGGCTTTACGCGCCGCAGAACTGAATACTGAAGTTGTTTTAAAAGGAACTAAGGTTGACGGCGTCTATAACAAGGATCCTATGCAATATCCTGATGCTGTGAAATACCCTGAAATAACCTACAGTAAGGTCATTAAAGATAACTTACGCGTAATGGATCTAACGGCAATGACACTTTGCAAGGAAAATAACCTGCCGTTAATTGTTTTCAATATCCATAATAAAGGCGATTTAAAGAAGATTATTTCCGGGGAGAAAATCGGTACAATAGTTAGGGAGTAATAAAATGATTGATGAAATTCAGAAGGATGCCGATCACCGTATGGAACAAACGGTTAAGCACACCCAAATGGAAGTTAACCGTGTTCGCACCGGACGTGCTAATCCGGAATTATTAGATTCAATCATGGTGGATTATTATGGTCAGATGACACCATTGAATCAATTATCCAATGTATCCATTCCGGAGGCACGACTGATTTCAATTCAACCTTATGAGAAAACACTTATTCCTGTAATTGAAAAAGCCATTATGGAAAGCAATCTGGGCTTGACGCCAAGCAACAATGGTAATAGCATATTGATACCGATTCCGCCACTATCTGAAGATCGACGAAAAGAATTAATAAAGTATATTAATAATATGGTTGAGGAAGGTCGCATCGCCGTCAGGAATGTTCGGCGTGATGCTAATCATCAACTCAAAGAAGCGATGGAAGAGTTGCACATTTCCGAAGATGAAATAAAACGATCAGAGCAGAATATTCAAGATTTAACTGATAATTCGATAAAGTCATTGGGAGAAATCCAGGAAATGAAAGAAAAAGAAATTATAGAATTTTAGCTAACCGTCTTAATTAAATAAAAAGCCCGGTCATTCGTAATAACCGGGCTTTTTATTTAATTGGGGTATCGTTAGTCACATTTGGAGTAACCACAATCGTGGCAAACAACGCAACCGGCTTCACTTTTAAGACTGTTACCGCTACATTTTGGGCAGACTTCAAAATTAAATGGCATATTTTTTGGGATAGTTTCTTCCGCTGCAGTCTCTCCAAAATCCTTGGCAATTGATTTATCCACAAAAGCGAACGGGTGAGTATTTAAGTTCTCTTCCGGTTTGAGTTTTCGAGCTTTCAGGTAATCATCCAGTGCTTTCCCAATGGCATCGGGGGTGGAGAGAATAAGTTGCCCATCTTCCCAGGTTGGATTGGGACCAGATATTCCCTTAAGCTGTTTTACGATTGCTGACGGTTCGATTCCGGAGCGCAATGAAAGGGAGATCAGACGGCTGATGGCTTCTGATTGGGCAGCCGCATGACCACCAGCTTTGCCAATTGTAGTGAAAACTTCACATAATCCGTCTTCATCTTCGTTGATAGTAATATATAAGGTACCTTCACCAGTTCTAATTCTGCGGGTAACCCCCGATGTGATCAAAGGACGGTGCCGGGGTCGCGCAGATACTTGGGGAGTATTGAGTGATTCTTCTTTTTTGGAGGTTATACTGGTTTTTTGATTGGCAGAATCCTTCTTGTCGGAGATTAGTATCCCTTCGCGGGAGCCTTCCCGATAAACGGTAATACCTTTTAAGCCTGCTTTATAAGCTGAATGATATATATCCGCTACGGTTTCCACCGAAATATCACTAGCTAAATTGACTGTGGATGAAATTGAACTGTCGATATACTTTTGAATCACACCTTGCATACGTACCCGGAAAAACGGATCGATATTATGAGCGCATACAACATAATCCGGTAGATTTTTATCATCACCAAATAATTTTTCGATAATTGGATGGTACACTTGATATTCATTAAATCGATCGCCAGAGCCGGAATTATTCTTAACCCGGCGGGTGTACGAAGTGCTGAAAATCGGTTCAATGCCTGATGTAACGCGGGCCACGATTGCTCCACTGCCGGTGGGTGGTACAGTTAAAACAGTTGCATTACGAATACCTGAATCGGCAATATCACTCCGGATGGATTTTGGTAGAGTCTTTATGAATTTACTTTTATTGTATTGTTCCAACTCGAAATTTGAAAAAATTCCTTTTTCGCGGCCAAGATTGATTGAGGCATCGTAAGCTGTATCACGGAAAATCTGGCAGACCTGTTCAACTGTTTGAAGAGCATCATCGCTATCGTATTTTATTCCCATTTTAACCAGCATATCGCCTAATCCCAGCATACCCAATCCAATCCGGCGATCATTAACTGCATTATCTTTTTGCAACGGTAAAGCGTGTCGATCAAGATTGTAGTCGATCACATTATCAAGGAATCTGGTCGCGTGAACTACAGTTTCCTTGAATTCAGAAATCATAAAATTACCTTGATCGTCGACAAATCTTTCCAAATTAATAGAACCAAGGTTACAGCAGCCTCCATCAGGTAAGGGTTGTTCCGCACAGGGATTTGTTGAAATCAGAGGTGAACAGTATTCCGCATTATGGTATTCCTTCATGGTATCCCAGAATATAATACCGGGCTCGGCACTGCTGTGAGCCGAACTGATTATTCGATTCCATAGTTTCCTGGCATCAACTGTTTGATAAACTTTATCATTCCAGCGAAGATCAAATTCACTGTCGTTTTCAACTGCTTCCATGAATTCATGGGTTATCAATACTGAAATATTGGAATATTTAATATTGTCGAGATTATTTCTCTTGATATCAATAAAAGCTTTAATATCGGGATGGTCTACGCGCAGGGTTTGCATATTCGCACCACGACGACCGTGCTGGGCGATGGTATTGGTATTCTCGCTGAATAAATTCATAAAACCTACCGGACCACAGGATTCACCTCCGGTACCATTGATTGGATCCCCCGCGGGACGAAGGATCGACAAGTCATGACCACAGCCTCCGCCATATTTATAAGTCATTGCCTCTTCATTGATGGTTTGGTAGATAGATTCGATCGAATCGGTCTTAATTGCTACCACATAACAATTATTCAGGGTGGATTTGATATCATCCCGGCCAGCGCCATGCATAATCCGACCGCCTGGTACGAATTTGAAATCTTCTAAAATAGAAAAGAAGTCTTCGGTACATTTATTGCGCTTGGATTTTGTTTTTTCAACAGAGGCTATTGCTGCAGATAGGCGCTTCCATAAATCCCACGGATGCTGTTCCCAGGGAGCAAGGTATTTAGAATGTAGAACATCCTTCCCTAGGTTGTCATTATTATAATAATTGTTTAGCCGGTATGCTTCAGGTGTATCATCACTTATTGCATGATCGGCTACAGCATCGGAAAATTCCCGCAGCGCTTTTTCTACAATTGGTTCAGCCGGTTTTGTTACTGATTGAGGGACTGTGAAGTCCAGTTCAATCGCCTCAGCCATAAAAAATCCTCAAAATAATGTTAAGCTATTTAATTGTTAAAAATGGCTGACAGGTCAATTCAAAAAAAAGTACGTGGGTTGGCACGGCAAATATATTACGAGCACAAAATTCCAATCAAGTTGTAAAAGTTATAATTGATAATTGTCGACGAGAAAAATAAATATTCCATAAGTTATCCACAAAATATTAACAAAATAAAATATCAAAATATAATATTATTATAGAGTCTAACTTGGGCTAAAAATACTCCTCAGGCAGGTTATTTAAAGTACTACATTCGATCCATTATTCCCCACCGAACTCGAATTAAAAAATGAAATATTGTGACTGTCTAATATATGCTGGCAAAGTTAAATTTTCATAGCAATGCGGGTGTAGTTCAATGGTAGAACGAAAGCTTCCCAAGCTTTA